>JANPHB010000176.1:0-16910 GCA_031424235.1 Pirellula sp. | reverse complement strand
GAGAGAATCGATTTGCTCTTGCGATCGCGAGTCTTTTTAGAATTTGCTTCTTGCGTGCATCGATACGTTTTGCGAAACTGGTCTTCACCTGAAATCCTCCGTGCTAGCGATAAAACGTTTGTGTTGTTACTACGTTAAACCACAAAAACACCAGGAGGTTTCAGGTTTTTTTATGAAATCGTCAAGAAACCTCAAACAAGCTTCGCTTGATTGAGGGCTAGTGAAATAAATGGTGGATTCACTAGCTTGCGCGTCGTGCTAGGTATATTGGAACTCTCCGCTCCCTAAAAACCTATACTCAATCGCTTGCCCAGCTCAATTCCTCCCACCCACTTCCGACATGACCCCTTGGACTCAGCAGTACGACCCGTTTGGGAACATCTTTCTTTCCGCCGTTTTTGCCGCATTGCCCATCTTTGTGCTTCTGGGACTTCTGGCTGGTTTTCATGTGAAAGCTCACTACGCCGCACTTGCTGGCTTGGTTGTTTCTTTGGTGGTTGCTGTCGGGTTGTTCAAGATGCCGACGATGCTTGCGCTAACTGCCGCAGCAAACGGCGCTGCCTACGGCATGTTCCCCATCGGCTGGATTGTGTTGACGGCCATCTTTACTTATGACATTTCGGTAGCGACAGGCAAATTCGAAATCCTGAAACGTTCGATCGCAGGTCTCGCTGACGATCGACGCATCCAAGTACTACTGATCGCGTTTAGCTTCGGTGCTTTCATCGAGGGGGCCGCTGGCTTTGGTACACCCGTTGCCATTTCCGCGGCGATGCTGATCGGACTTGGCTTCAAACCGCTTCCAGCGGCTGGACTGTCGCTCATCGGCAACACTGCGCCCGTCGCATTTGGTGCCCTTGGCTCGCCGATTATTGTCTTGGCCAAGGTGACGGAACTGCCGCTCGATTCGCTCAGCATGATGGTGGGACGCCAATTGCCCGTGTTCTCCCTGCTGATCCCGTTTTGGTTGATATGGGTGATGGCGGGTTGGCGTGGAATGGTCGAAGTATGGCCAGCTTGCTTGGCTGCAGGCCTCAGCTTTGGAATCATGCAATTCCTCGTGAGCAACTACCACGGGCCTTGGCTGGTGGACGTGATTAGCGCTATCGTCTCGATTGCAACTCTCGTTGGCTTACTGCAAGTTTGGCAACCAAAAACCACTTGGCGATTTGCGGACGAGCCGGCAGCCATCGACGAAGTTCCGCCAACGCTTCGTGAAACATGCATCGCGTGGCTCCCTTGGCTTGTTCTTTCAGTGACGGTCTTCCTCTGGGGGCTACCGCAAGCCAAAAGCCAACTCAACGCTTGGTCGAAATTAAAACCTCAAGCTCAACACGTTAGCGAAAAAGGGCTTGAGCTAGAAGTGCCTGGCTTGCATTTCATGGTTGTACGCGACCAACCCATTGTCGCTTTTCCCACTCCCGAAAAAGCGACTTACGAACTCAACTGGCTGTCCGCTACCGGTACGGCGCTCTTCCTGGCTGCGGCCCTTTCTGGAACGTTGCTGGGACTATCACCAGCGACCATGGCGTCGATTTTTTTAGGAACACTCAGGCGAACGATGATTTCGCTCGTGACGATCGCGGTGATGCTGGCGCTCGGTTACACGACCAAGTACAGTGGCTTGGACGCTTCAATGGGCTTGGCATTCGCAAGTACTGGAGTGCTGTTTCCGTTCTTTTCGCCATTGCTGGGTTGGCTGGGAGTGGCGCTCACTGGTAGCGACACGTCCTCCAATGTCATGTTCGGCAACTTGCAGCAGATTACGGCGGAGCGAGTTGGGATTTCACCAATTTTAGCTGCTGCGGCCAACAGCTCGGGCGGTGTCATGGGCAAAATGATCGATGCCCAATCACTGGTGGTTGCCAGCGTCGCAACCAACCAGCGAGGCCAGGAAGGGACCATCCTCCGATACGTTTTTCTGCACAGCATTGTCCTCGCGATTATGGTTGGCGTGTTGGTGGCAACGCAAGCGTACTTGTTGCCACAGACGATCCCTGTTGTTACTCAAGCGCGCTAAGAATCAACTCACCTCCCTGGACGAAAAGAAGAATCTCTATGCCAAGATTCCTGATTTCATTCGACGACGGATCGATGGACCACATTCCTAATGGAGACTTGGGCGCTGTCGGCGAGGCGGCACGCGTTGTCGTCCGCGAGGCAAAGGCCGCAGGAATTTGGATTTTTGGTTGTGGGATTGTACGCCAGCAGGCCAGAATCGTTGCACCGGATGGCACGGTCATCGATGGTCCCGTACCCGAGATCAAGGCAGTTATCGGTGGGTTCTCAATTATCGACGTACCCAACAAGCAGGAGGCGATTGCTTGGGCGGTGCGTATCGCCAAAGCTTGTCAGTGCAATCAGGAGGTCCGCGAAATCATGTTCGATCCCGAGTCGTAACATAGACTAATACCAAATATGGAAGCACCACTTACGCCACCAATCAGCCTCTACGCGAATCCTGCAGCGTATGATTATTTACATGAAGTTCGATTGCTCGCAGCAAATGTGATAGAGATGGCAGCTGGCGATGGTCAGAAGATGTACTTCAAAGCGGTTGGTAGGTTTCGCATGGCCCAACAGTCTGATGAAATTAAATTCAGTATTCATGACATCCAGCTGTTCGACGCTTACGACGACTCTAGACTGGAACTTGAGATCCAAGATTTCGAATGCTCTGCAACGGTTGAAAATGGGGACTATTTCCTGCCAGATGGATTACCCAATGCAAGCGTTTCAGAAAGGAAACAATTCCTTTCATTTGATCGACGATTCGTATTTGATGTGGACCCGATACTTTTGGCAGGACGCGAAAAAGGTACACCCATTCCGAAGACCTTTGACGCGTCCGAACGAGTATACTATGACATGAGCGAATGCAGACGGGGTACGATGGCGCAATTGACACGTCCAAGACTCATCCTTCCTGATACATATTGACGGAGCAATAAAATCCAACCGGAAATGGAATTGTCTGATAAAGGGTAAAGAACATGCGAAACAACTTCATCGGTTCATGCGCGTCGGTGGGCGCGAAGCACTGTTGCCCTGTTGAACTGTTTTGGTCCATCCTGCTTTTCCTATTCGTTTCGGTGTCGCGTGTCGGATGGTGCGATGACGCTCCCGATAAGTTGCTTTCTTCTGCGAAAGCCCTGGTAGCGATGAAGAAAGCCACTGACTTCATGACGTCTCAAGTCGCAGTTCATGGCGGATATGTTTACGACGTAACTCTCGATCTCAAAGTCAGGCGTGGTGAAGGAAAAGCCTCGGCCACCGAAGTGTGGGTCCAACCGCCTGGAACACCTGCAGTAGGCCTTGCTTTCATCAAGGCCTACGATGCAACTGGCGAACAAGTGTTTTTGGATGCTGCGACCCAGTGCGCGCACGCACTGCTACACGGACAACTCGAATCAGGCTGTTGGACCGATCGCGTCGATTTTGATCCCAACGGGGAAAACACAGGTCGCTATCGCAAGAACCAGGGCATGCGAACGGGTCGAAATTACTCAACTCTCGACGATGACAAATCTCAAGCGGCACTGCGATGCTTGATCGAAGTCGATCGGGCGCATGGATTCAAAGAAACTTCGGTGCACGAGGGTGTTCAATTTGGCTTGGAGGCACTGCTAAAGGCTCAATTCGCCAACGGTGGATTTCCGCAAGGTTGGGAGAAGCCCGTCGAACCAGGCCTTGTGGTACAAGCATCGTTTCCGAAGTACGACTGGCGAACCGAGGGGAGATTCAAAAACTATTGGGACTACGCCACGCTCAACGATGGTCTCGCAGGAACCGTCACCTCGACCTTGCAACTGGCATACGAAACCTATCGCGATGAGCGCTATCGACAAGCCATGCTCAAGTTTGGTGACTTCCTGATACTAGCGCAATTGCCCGAACCGCAGCCTGCATGGGCTCAGCAGTACAACCACCAACTTCAACCGATGTGGGCTCGTAAATTCGAACCTCCCGCAGTGGTAGGGCATGAGTCCGAAGATGTTATCAAAACGCTGATGTATCTTGTGGAAAAGACAGGTGAGCGAAAGTATCTCCAGCCCATTCCGTCGGCAACAGCTTGGCTGAAACGTTCTGAACTTCCCGACGGAAAGCTTGCTCGGTTTTATGAGTTGGGAACAAACAAACCGCTATATTTCACGAAACAGAAATACCTAATTACGTACGATGATTCCGATTTGCCTACACATTATGGATTCAAAACCAAACCCAAAGTACACGTACTCGAAAAACAATACGAATCCCTGGCTAAAGAAGAACCTATCCCATCGAGGGGAAGCAATCTCAAGACGCTGCGTCAAGATGCGACACGAATCTGCGCAGAATTGGATTCACAAGGCAGATGGGTTACCGACGAAAAAGGCAACTCCCTATCGGAGTCCGCAAAACGTGACCCGCGATCCTCGCTCATCCAAAGTGAAGTCTTTTCTCGGAATTTGACTAAGCTTGCCGAGTTCATTGCCGCTGAGAAACTTGAAATGCGCAAGTAATATGCCTCAACTGCAATTGCCAATATCGGCAAAAAAATCGGACCAATGAGTTGTCAGCGAAGCGTTGTTTAGCATTCAATTCTCCTGTGGGATTCGCTAATTATTGCTCGCTTGGAACGTCGAAAAAAGGCTCGCGATAACGGCTTTATTGCCTGGGGACAATTGAGACTATTGTATTTGTTGCAAAGGGACAATTGGGGAAATTGTTCGACACTCGACGCTCACGCATCTTTATTGGGATTGAAAAGTTTGAGCATTTCATAAGCTTTAGCGGTTGCACAGCGTCCTCGCTGGGTTCGAATCACGTATTCGCTTCGCAGCAAAAACGGTTCCACCTCGTCCTCGAGCGTATCGGCCGAAACACTCATGGTGTGTGCGATGGCTTCCACGCCGGCCGGGCCACCGTTGAAGACACGGATGAGGGTTTCCAGATAACGACGGTCTTGTCGATCGAGGCCAATCTCGTCGATTCCCATCATGTCCAGCGCTCGCTTGGCTATGTCGAGATTGACCTTGCCATCCGCCTTGCTCATCGCAAAGTCACGAACCCAGAGGAATCGGTTGTTAGCAATGCGTGGAGTTCCCCTAGCTCGTTTTGCAATCTCAACGGCCGCGTCGGAATTCAGCGTGACGTTAAGCTTCTTCGCATTGCGAGAAAGGATTTCAATCAACTCGTCGACGGAGTAATAGCCTAAATGCTGTCGGATCAGAAACCGATCTCGAAGCGGCGCGCTGAGCATGCCAGCGCGCGTGGTGGCACCGATGAGCGTGAAGGGTTGTAACTGCAAATTGAGCGTTCTCGCGTTGACCCCTTCACCCAAAATGATATCGATACGATAGTCTTCCATGGCCGTGTAGAGAAACTCTTCGACCGGCTTGGGCAGACGATGGATTTCGTCGATGAACAGTACGGAGCCATGTTCCAAGTTCGTCAGATACGGAATCATTTCCT
Source organism: Pirellula sp. (assembly GCA_031424235.1). Classification (GTDB taxonomy): domain Bacteria; phylum Planctomycetota; class Planctomycetia; order Pirellulales; family Pirellulaceae; genus JBKCUI01. Next base: position 11,456 of record JANPHB010000176.1, on the reverse strand, counting down.
TGGGGGCTTTGAGAACCGGCCCGCTAGTCATATCCACTTTGACCCCCATCTCGCGCGGGATACAAGTGGCAAAGGTTGTTTTCCCCAGTCCAGGCGGGCCGTCAAAGAGAATATGCCCCAGTGGCTCGTTGCGTTTCTTGGCTGCGTCCATGGCGATTTGAATGACGTCCATGACTTCCTGTTGGCCGACCATATCCGCGATGCGTTTAGGGCGCAGGACGATATCATTTTCGCCAGGCGCCATGATTCCGGAACCTGGGACGTGGCTGGAAGGTGGAATAGAATTCCCAGATCCTTTATCCCCCTCGTTGTTGCCATCCCCTTTGCCGTCATCGTCATCATCGGGCTCAGCTGGGATGATTTTGCGTTCTCGAACCATACTATTTTTCCGCACCTGTGTCCAAGATCGCCATAAATGCTTTCTGCGGAATGTCGACCGAACCGATCGATTTCATTCGCTTCTTGCCCTCTTTTTGCTTAGCCCAAAGCTTCTTCTTACGCGAGATGTCACCGCCATAACACTTGGCCGTCACATTCTTTCGCATCGCAGCAACGGTTTCGCGTGCGATGATGCGAGAGCCAATAGCTGCCTGGACAGCGACCTCAAACATATGTCGGTCGATTTCTTCTTTGAGCTTCTTCACAACGGCTCGGCCTCTACGTTCTGAGTCAGCGGTGTCGCAGATAATGCTGAGCGCATCGACCCGTTTGCCGTTCACGAGAATGTCCATTCGCACCAAGTTTGCGGGTTCGTAGCCGATGATCTCATAGTCCATCGTGCCGTAACCGCGAGTTACGCTTTTGAGCTTGTCGTGCAAGTCATAAATCACCTCAGCCAGCGGCAAATCGTAGCTGACCAGCGCACGAGTTCCGGACAAGTATTCATTGCCGCGAAGGATGCCGCGTCGATCTTGCGACAGCTTCATCACTACACCGATGTACTCGATTGGCAACACGAAGTTAACGCGGACAATCGGCTGACGAAATTCTTCGATATCGCATGAGTCAGGCACTTCCTGCGGACGGTGGATTTCTAGCGTCGTACCATCCCGCTTGACGATTTCGTAGGTGACGTTCGGGGCAGTTTGAACGAGGTCGACGTCGCACTCATTCTCAAGTCGCTGCTGAATGATCTCCATGTGCAGCAGTCCAAGAAACCCGCAACGGAATCCGAAGCCAAGGGCATCGCTGGACTCAGGCGCAAAGTCAAAGGAGGGATCGTTGATGGATAGTTTTTCGAGGGCATCGCGAAGTTCGGTAAACTCTTGGCCGTCGCTTGGATAGAGTCCGCAGTAGACCATCCGCTTGGGTGGCTTGTAACCTGCGAGAGCCACCGCCTTGTCGTCGTTGGCCATGGCGACCGTATCGCCAATCCGAACATCTTTGAGCGATTTTATGTTGCAGATAAGGTACCCGACTTCACCTGCCAGCAGCGAATCGACCGGCATTCGGTGGGGGATAAACTGACCAAGCTCAAGCACTTCGTAGTTAGCCCCGACGCCGAGGAAACGTACCTTGTCGCCGCGCTTGACTTTGCCTTCCATGACCCGCACGTAAGTAATGGCTCCGCGGTAGTCATCGTAAAGTGAATCGAACACCATGGCTTTGAGAGGAACGGTTCGATCGCCGACCGGTGGTGGAATGCGTTCGACGATGGCTTCTAGTAGTTCATCGATGCCGATGCCAGCTTTGCCTGAACACTTGACGATTTCGGTTGGGTCGATGCCTAAACTTTGTTCCATCTCCGTCGTGACTTCATCGACACGAGCATGCACCAAGTCGATCTTGTTTATGACAGGAATGATCTTCAAATCGTGCTCCATAGCCGCGTAGGCGTTGGCAACCGTCTGTGCCTCGACCCCTTGGAAGGAATCGACCAAGAGCAATGCACCTTCGCAGCAGGTCAACGCGCGTGAGACTTCGTATTGGAAGTCAACGTGACCAGGGGTATCGATCAAATTCAGCTCGTAAAGTTCCCCTTTGTGCCAGTGGTTGAGCGAGACCGATTTGGCTTTGATGGTGATACCGCGGGATCGCTCCAGATCCATGCCGTCGAGCAACTGCTCTCTCATCTTGCGAGTTTCGACAGTTCCAGTGCGTTCGAGAAGTCGGTCCGCGAGCGTGCTCTTGCCGTGATCGATGTGCGCGATGATGCAGAAGTTTCTGATTTTGGCGGTGGGCATTTCACCCTGTTGTTGGCCACCGTGTTTGCCGCCAGTGCTCATGCGTAAATCCTAGTACTTTGTTTCATTTGTTTACTGTTAATCGATTTCCTGGGATTTGCAATCACGTTGCCAGCTTCTTGTATTCCATTCGAGCGATACCTGCCGCTCCGAGGTAACCAGCATCTCCACCTAACGAAGCAAACTCAATCTTGGTGCCGTTTGCGACATACTCGAAGCTGCGTTTTCGAAACGCTTCTGCTATTCGTTTTAGAAACCGCATTCCAATGTGGCATTGTGAGCCTCCGAAGTTCATCGCACCACCCAAGACAATCAAGCCGGGGTCAAGAGTATGTACGACCGTCGCGATTCCGAGAGCCAAGTAGTCGGCCGTTTCGTCAATGATCTTCAAACTGAATGCGTCACCTGTCACAGCTGCATCATAGATCTTCCTGGTTGTCAGCGTTTCCGCTTCCGACGAAAGCGAACTCAAGGCGCCTGACGCAAGTTCTTCTTTGGCTCGTTGAACAACGGCACTGGCACTAGTGTACGCTTCCAGATGGCCGCGTCCTCCCCCCCAAACACAAAGCCTTGCGTTTGGGCTGGGGTCGATGATCATGTGACCGCATTCACCGCCGAAACTGTTGTGTCCTACCACCAGTTGATTGTCGATAATGATGCCGCCGCCAACGCCTGTCCCGAGTGTCAATAGAACCATACTACTGTATACAGCACCTGTGCCGACCCAAAATTCCCCAAACGCGGCCGCATTGGCATCGTTTGCGAACGAAACCGGCAGTCCGATTGCATCCTCCAAACATTTCACAATTGGAAAATGGTGCCAGTGAGGGTGGTTGGGTGGCTCGATGAGCATTCCTTTGGGGATATCCTGACTGCCAGGAGTTCCCAAACCGACTCGCACGATGTCTTTCTTGGACAGCCCAATCGAAGCCAGGAGTTCTGCCGAGCACGAGGCAATACGTTTCATGGCATCTACTGGCCCACGAGGTTCCTCGGTAGGTATGGACGTAAACCCGAGCGTTTTGCCATTGTCATCGACGACGCCCACTTTCATCCCGGTTCCGCCAACGTCGATTCCCAAGTAGAGCGGATGCACGGCTTCGGAAGCCGAAAAAACAGGCTGTGACGTCATAAGGTTTTTCCGGGAACGGGTTTGCGATGGACGGGCCTGAGCTGCAGAAAGGCCTAAACGCTAAGTATAAGCCATGCTTTCCAGGACAAATAGGGACAATTATCGTCGGTAATTCAAGGTAAAGGTCACTCTCGGCAAGAGTGACCCACCGTGGGGCACACCTGCCGGGTGTGCCCTTGAAGTGAGAGCAACGTATCCAAATTCAATAATCCGTCGTCGACAGCGAACTCATCCCGCTTTTTTGTTAGCCAAGTCGCTTTGATTGAGTTTGTTGTAAAGCGTCTTAAGGCTGATCCCCAATTCCTCGGCGGCGGCCGGTTTATTGCCTTGGTGACGGTGGATCGCTTCTTGAACGGCAAGCGACTCCATTTCTCGAAGACTCAGTGGATTCGACGGCAAGCTCGTTGCCTTGATCTCCCGTTTCGATCGTTTATCTCCGAAGTGACGCGGCAAATGTTCTGGCAAGATCGGCGGCTGATCGCACAGAATGGTCGCGTGCTCGACTACATTGGCCAATTCTCGGACATTACCTGGCCAAGGATGCTGCTTGAAAACGGCAATAGTCTCTGCGGAAAAGATGTTTTCAATCGAGGCGTGTTCTGGTCGATGACGCAAATACAGATGTCGAGCGAGCGGCATCACATCTTCCATCCGATCGCGCAAGGACGGAACGTTGATCTCAAATGCATTGATTCGAAACATCAAGTCTTCGCGAAACTCGCCAGACTCCACCATGGTTTCCACGTCGCGGTGTGTGGCGCAAACGACTCGAACATCCACATGAAAAGTCTGATTGTCGCCGACTCGACGGATGTCGCCACTCTCCAAAACACGAAGCAATTTGGCTTGCATTGCCAGCGGCAACTCGCCAATCTCGTCCAAGAAAATCGTACCACCGCTAGCGACCTCGAAGAGCCCTTCGCGCTGCGCATCAGCCCCAGTGAAGGCACCCTTCTTGTGGCCAAAGAGTTCGCTTTCGATCAAATTCTCGGGCAACGCACCACAGTTAACAGCGACAAAAGCATTTCCGCTTCTCGAGCTCTGGTCATGGAGAGCGCGAGCCACTAACTCTTTGCCGCAACCTGTCTCGCCACGAATGAGAACGGTGCTTTGCGTGCGTGCAACTTTGCGTATCAAAGTTAAAACTTCTTGCATCGCACTCGAACTGCCAATCAGTTTGGCGGAACCCGATGGCGAGAACTCGGATTGCTTGTCTAGTGCGGCTGAGTTGCGTTTGAGCTCACGTCGCGCCGCAACCCGTTGCAACAACGATTGCAGTTCGGACAACCGACAAGGTTTGCTCAAGTAGTCGATCACACCGAACCGTAGTGCCGACACCGCGGATTCGAGCGACTGCTTGCCAGTGAGGACGATCGCTTCGGTTTTTGGCGAAAGGGTTGCAGCCCGCTCGATCACTTGAATGCCATTCATTCCAGGCATGTCCAAGTCCACGATCAGACAGTCAAAGGTTTCTCGTTCGAGCGCAGCGACAGCCGTGTAGCCATCGGGGCAAACTGTGACACGATGGCCCAAATGCGGCAACTCCATGCGCATCAACTCTTGCAGCGATGGTTCGTCATCGGCAAACAAAATGGAGAGCTGGCTAGGCTGCGATTTTTTCATGGGTATTGTCATAACTTTGATTGTTGGCAGGTTCATTAGGCAAAATCACTTCAAATCGAGTGCCGCAATTCGGCCCTTGGCTTTTGGGCGTAATTCGGCCGCCGTGGTCCGCGATGATTCGGCTGGTGATTGGCAATCCTAGCCCCGTTCCTCGACCGTCCCGGCGTCGCGTGAAGAACGGCTCGAAAAGATGCTGTAAAACTTCCTCGGTCATCCCGCACCCATTGTCTTCGATCACCAATCGGACCGAGTTATGCAGAGCTTCAAGCGTGATGGAAACGAACCCGTCATTCCTGCCCGGATCCAATGATTCCAGCGAGTTTGTGAGCAGGTTTAGTACCACTTGTTTCATTTCTTGAGGACTAGCCCATGCAATCATCGGCATCGGACGAGGTTGGAATTCGATTCTTCGGGTTCGGAATTGCCCAAGGTGTCGTACCATATCTACCACATCGCCCACAATCTCATTCATGTCGATCGAATGCTTGCGTTGGTCGGTTCCCAGTCGAGAAAAGTCGAGCAGCTTTTCGGTAATTCCTTTGCAACGGAAGGCCTCGTCTTGAATTCGACGCAGGTAGGTGCGGAGCGTATCCAGATCAAAACCTGAGGATGGTGTTTCGCTGGCGTTTTCATCTTCAGTTGCAACTGGGTGAAGGATTCGATGGAGCCGTGACTCGAGTGCCTCGGCACTCCAAGCGATCGACGCAAGTGGGTTGTTGATTTCATGAGCGACACCAGCCGCCAAGAAGCCGACGCTAGCAAGCTGTTCGTTGCGAATCACTTCCTGAGATCGCTCGCGCACTTGATCATTAAGATCGCGCTGAATGCTGAGGAAACTCGCAGCGCCTAAATTGATTGCGTCCGCCAGCTCCGACAGTTCGTCTTTGCTGTCGATATGAATGCGATGTGCAAAGTCGCCCGAGGCAACACGCCGCGAACCGGCCAACAGCTCTTTGAACGGCCTGATGACTGCGATTCGTGCATACAGCAATAGTCCGACCAGTAAAAAAGTGGCCAAGGAAGCGCTGCTCCAAGCCAATATGATCCAAGTCCGATAACGAGATTTGACCTCTTCTTTGAAACTAGCCATGCGATCGCCGAAGAAGGTCGGTAATTTGTGTGCTAGCTTAGAGAGTCGTTCGAGATCTTGCATTTGCTGCAGGGCTTTTTCGATCTTATGCGATTCGAGCAGAATCAAGTGGCGAAGCGAGATCGAGTTGAGTATCTCCGTTAGCTCAGCCGATGTCGCAAATTCCTCAGTCAAGTCGGACAAAAACGGGTCATCGATGTCCGATTGCTCCAAACGTGACTTGTATCGTGCAAGGACGACGCGAACGTGATGCAATTTCTCACTGAATTCGCGTTGGCACTGCAATGCTTCGATCGAATGAATCCCAAAGTCCAATTCTTTGGGGGATACGGGAAAATCCGAGGGGTCCCGCAAATCCATCTGCTGAAACGAGAGCCGCAAATCGTCGATGGATCGTGTCAGCTCGGCAGTAAAAGGCATCTCCGAAGCGCGACTGCTCAACGTGGTTGCTAGATCGCGATAGGCGTATACGCCGCGAAAGCTACTGTAGCCAAGAACAGCGATGACAAGTCCGAGCACAACCATCGAAACCAGCAATTTCTTGCGAATCTTCGATCTAGAAATCCAATGTATGCCCATAGTTCCTGTCCATTGTTTCAGATTACTTACGGGGTTGGTAACCCGATGCGTAAGCGGGGAGTTTGTGGTTGCTCTTCGCGGAAGGTGAAGGTACCGAGTACGCCTTCGGCTGACCGTTAAACGACCAAGTCAACAACCATACTCCTACGGATCGGTTTGTCACATTTCATCAGCGAGCGAATCCTTCCTGCGAGACGCCTCGAAATGAATTTTGTGGATAATTTGGCAGAGGCGGTGCCACTTGTTGCGGCGTAATGGCCTGCGGTCCCGTCCGTCCCAAATCTCTCAATGTATAACCGTGCGAACTGGGCAACTGGAACTGCGTCATGTTGTCAGGCGCCAAACCGTTAACGACATAGGATGCAATGGAGATCTCAAGCTCCAACGGTTCGCTTCCGGCAGGTATCAATTGAACTTTGACTTGATGCGGCAGGCAAGATTGAATGGAGGAATAGTATTCGTGTTTGGCCTGAGTTGCATTGGCGACCAAACGACCTGTTGGATCTCGCAAGAATACTTGGCGGCTATAGCCGAATTTAGGGTCAACAACTAACGTGCGAGTGAAAGTCCCAATGGGCGAGGGTTCGGGCGTTGTCAGTTCGACCATGCCGTCCGCCCGGGTGAACTGACCGTCGGCGGGCAATTTATTCAAATCGATATCGCAAACTCCCATCGCCTGGATCAGCCAAACAGGCGAAACCGGCAACACGGGACGATTCGGCTGAGCGTCAAACTCGACATGCTTGGCATAGTACATTTCTTTCGTTAGTCCCGCGCGGATGGTCATCCAAAATTCATCGTCGTTGCTGCCAATATCTACCCCCGCAACCCCCGCAACACTGGCCGTCATTCGGAACCGCTTTTCGCGAGCCCAGGTCAAGTTGGTATTGATGGTGCGTTCGTTGTTGACATTCACCGTAACCGAATTGGACTGGAGCGACTGTACATTGCGCGAGCGATTGATCGCTTCGGTGAGCTGGAACAACGTCGGAGGACTCGTGAACAACGGCTTTGGCTGAAACTCCGGAATCGATCGCCGAGGCATGCAAGTGGCACCACCGGTAACGAACGTCAAAAGAACGATAGCCAAGCACTGCAAGGCTCTCAAGGATTTTGACTCCTTCGGTCCGAAAGAGATGCCGGGCGAATTAGGTTTCACAGTAAAGCAAGTCGATCAGTTTCTGGTGCAAGTGTGGAACGCGATCGGAAGTTGGTGTTTGGGCCGGTACAAGAAACTCGCGCCCATTGGTCGGATAAGTCAATTGCAAATGCGAAGGCTCCTCTTCGGAGCAATCGCTCGGCAACTCAGTGAGCAAGCGTCGTCGAATCAACAGGACCGCCAGTAGGTAAGCAAGATCGCCATCGTCTGGTTGTTCGCACAATTTTTCTAAGGCATCGAGCAGAACTAGAGTTGGCGCCAGGGTCAGTTTTCCAGTTCGTTTGGCTGGCATTTGACTAACCCACCAACCGACCGTTTTTTCAGGAGGTCCATGCCAATGCTCTTTGCTAAAATCCTGCCGAACAAGCTCGCTGCCTCGTTCGAGCACGACGGAGTAGTACCGCTCGCCGGGTTCGAACGGGCGGTCTCCTTTGTGGGATTTGCGCGAGCTTCGTTGTATGGTGAATTCCTGCATACGATCGCTTTTAGAGAAAAACGCGAACAAAATCTAGATCAGGAAAAGCGCCCTAATTCTGAGATTCAAGGGCCAATTACGGAAACAACGGTGAATTCCACTAGCGTGCGATCCCTTTCAGGATTGAACAATTTGCGTCTTGGATGATACTGAAGCTGAAAATTCTGCTTGAAATCCAGTGCGGATTACTTCCCATCGAAACCAATTGTGTTTGAATTCTTTTATTCCTTAGTAGCTGCCCCGGTTCTCCCAGCGACGATCCTGCTCGTTGTGCTTGTGGCATGGAGTTTGATGACCATAGTGATCGGCGGGCTCGACAGTCACCTCGCCGCGTCATGGCATTTTCACAATCCATTTTCGGACGCGGGGCCGCTATCCGGCGGTGGCCATGTGGGCGCAGACGGGATAGGACACTCGGTTGCCAATACCCTCGGTGATGCCATGGGTTCAATCGTAATGGTTCCTATGAAGTGGCTGAACCTGAAACAACTGCCTCTTGTATTGTGGGCTGGAATATTCACGATCAGCTGGTGGTCTGTCTCAATCTTGATTTGGGTCGCAATAGATACCGCGTTCGTGAAGGAGCCTGGTCCACTGCTCATTTCCCTGATGATCTTAAGGAATTTGCTCTTGGGTTTGTTGGCGACCAAGGCCATTACACAACCTATGCGAGGTTGGTTTGACACCACGGAATTGACCTCTGTCTCTCTCGTCGGACAAGAAGCTGAGATAAGTTCCTTTGACGCGACACCTGAAAATGGTCAAGCGAAATTCAAGACGGATGGTGCGCCTTTGCTGCTCAATGTGCGAACCGACGGACCGCATGTTCCCAAAGGGACTCGTGTCTGGCTGACCCACTACGACCCCAAAAAACGTATCTACATTGTATCTGCGACAACGACCACCTCGAATACTACCTCCACCGGATCTAAGACATGACAATTATCGTAACGGTTCTCGCTATCGTTTTCGTCGGGTTACTTTTGATCGTCGCACTTGCCATCATCGCAGGTAAGTTCTACGTCAAGGTCGGCCCGGATGAGGCAATCGTAAAGACGGGCATGGGAGGATTGAAAGTCGTCATCGATGGCGGGGCGCTTATCTGGCCCGTGATCCATCGCTACGAAAAGATGGACCTGACATTGAAGAGTTTCGAAATCGCTAGAGAAGGAGCTGAGGGACTCATCTGCAAAGACAATATCCGAGCTGATATCAAAACCGCATTCTTCATTCGTGTGGACAAAACGGCCGATGAAATCAAAGAGGTAGCGCAATCCATCGGCTGCAAACGGGCATCTCAAATCGAAACCATGCGTGAACTCTTCGATGCCAAATTCTCCGAAGCGCTCAAAACAGTAGGGAAGCAGTTTGAATTCGTCGAGCTGTACGACAAACGGGATAAATTCAAGAATGAAATCTTGAAAGTCATCGGAACTGACCTCAACGGCTACCGCCTGGATGACTGCGCGATCGATTATCTCGAACAGACTCGTCTAGAACTGCTCAATCCGAACAATATCTTAGATGCCGAAGGTATCAAGAAGATTACGGAGTTGACCTCCCAAGAAAAAATCAAAGAGAACCATTTCACCCGTGAACGAGAAAAGACCCTCAAGAAGCAGGACGTGGAAGCACAAGAAGCGATTCTCGAATTGGAACGCCAACGCATTGAGGCCACCGAACGTCAGAAGAGAGAAGTGGCCGAAATCCAAGCACGAGAAAACGCCAGTGCAACGAAATCTCGCGAAGAAAATCGTTTGGAAGGGGAACGCGCTCGAATCAATACCGAAGAAGAAATCGGAATCGCAACCCAGAACAAAGATCGAACCATTCTGGTCGCCCAAAGGAATAAAGAGCGAACCGATGGAATCGAATTGGAACGTATACAACGAGATCGGCAATTGGAGGTGACGGAACGTGAACGAGTTGTTGGCCTAGCGACTGTCGAAAAAGACAAAGCCCTCGAAACCGAACGACGCAATATTCAGGAAGTGATTCGAGAACGCGTCATGGTTGAGCGATCCGTGGTCGAAGAGAAACAGAAAATCTTGGACACCGAAGCATTTGCCGCTGCCGACCGAACCAAACGCGTTGAGGTGACCGCAGCGGAGATGGCCGCCGAACAGTCGCTTGTCAAAGAGATCAAAGCTGCTGAGGCAGCCCTCAAGTCGGCAGAAAGTCAGACAGCACAGATCCGTCTCGAGGCCGAAGCTGGTCGCGACCAAGCAGAAAAGAAATCAGAAGGCATGAAGCTGATGGCGGACGCTTCGCGTGCCGACTTCGCGGCAAAAGGGCTAGCCGAAGCCGAAGTCATGCAGGCCAAGGCTAATGCGACACAAGATCAAGGTTTGGCTGAGGCGCGTGTGCTCAAGGAAAAGTACAATGCAGAAGCCCAGGGTATCACCGAGAAGGCAAATGCAATGAAGATTCTCGATACCGTTGGCAAAGACCACGAGGAGTTTAAACTGCGACTGGAAAAGGATAAGCAAATCGAAATCGCTGCCATCTCGGCGCAAAAGTCGATCTCCGAAAGTCAAGCGTTGGTGTTAAGCGAAGCTCTGCGATCAGCCAAAATCGATATCATCGGCGGAGATGGCCAATTCTTCGATCAAATCAGCTCAGCAGTGCAAGGTGGCAAGGCAATCGATCGATTTGTCCTGAGTTCGAAGGTTGCGACCGACATCAAGGACACGTTCTTTTCGGGAAACCCAGAACAGTTCAAGGAACGATTAGGTGGGCTACTCGAACAGTTCCACTTGGATTCAGGAGACATCAAGGACCTGAGCGTTGCCGCCTTGATCGCCAAGCTGCTTTCAAGCGGTGGTAGCGACGGAGTCAGGAATCAGCTAGTCCAACTCCTTGGGGTAGCAGGTAACTTAAACCTAGCAGACAAACCTGTAACGAAGGTGATTGGCTAGTAACGTAGGTTGAAAAAGACTTGAAGTAACGAAGCAAATCTCCAAGTGTTTAACCATCGAATCATTTCGTAGCGAAACTCGTCAAGAGTTTCGGTCGTTTAGGCGATGCAGCCGAAAGGACTTTCGCTATGCAAAAGCCAGTCTTTAGCATCGCAAGTTTTGTCCGGTTCGGGCTTGACGCGACGAACAATGGCGCAGCCCCCCCCGGTTAGCGGGGGGAAGGAGAAAAGGGTTTGGGGGTACCTTATATACAATTCGGATTTCATCCACGTGAACTTCAATTTGCTTTACCAGGAG
>JANPHB010000175.1:0-4049 GCA_031424235.1 Pirellula sp. | reverse complement strand
AACAATCATTCCAACGAGACGAATTGGTCGTGGAAAATATGTCTGTACTCAAGTTGATAAAGCGATAAAAACGAAAAGAAAAATCAATTACAACCCTTGACTCGATCGCTCAGATGTCTCCGGTTTGACACGCCGGAGCGTCGGTGTTCACTTTACTCTGAGCCAAAATTCACTTCTGAGCAACTCCCCTGCCATTCCGCCTGCCATTCCGCCTGCGAGATGGGTACATTGAGGGTGTGGTTACCGGTGCAGCGCCGGACAATTACTAGTTCGTCAAATCAAGGATGGTATACGACGATGATGCCCGACAAGAAAACGTCAATTGTTACGAGGCGTCTTGGGGCGATTTTCGCCTGTTGGATTTTATTTCAGTTACTGATTGGCCCCATTGCGTTCCTGAATTCCAAAATACGGATACCGATTCCAGTTGCCGACGCAATGGAAAAATCAGTTTTTCTCCCAACATGGCTAGCAACGAGGAATTCACGCATTAATGACGCTACAATGAACTACGTTCGGTGGTGGATTCCTGCTTCGAAAGACGGCTGGTGTGGACTAGATTTACTTCCTGCAGATGCTGCAGTTGAAATGGAACCGTGGCTGAAAAAACAACAAAATCCGTCCGAACAATGATCCGGATTTCGCCGGCTTCCTAACACGCCGCGTAGCTAGCTAGGCCTCAACTCGCACCGGTTTGACACGCCGGTGCGTCGGTGTTTGCTCGGCTACAAGCCAAAGATTCGAATCCGAATAGCCCTCTTGGCCATTCAACGGGCCAGATGGAGTACATTGAGAATGGGTTAACCGGCGCCGGGCCGAACAATTCCTAGTTACCCCTGCAAGGTCTTGCAATCCATTGCACTTTCATATTCGATGACAATCATTTGCTGCCAAATTCAAATTGATCGATAAAACTCCCTAAAGGATTGCCGTTTGTGCCGAACATTATTGATGAAAATTCTGGAGCAGGGACTCAGGTCGTAGCTCGTGATGCAAATGGCGACGGGCGAGTCGATGTTCTTTCCGTCAGCAGACGTGGGATCCACCTACTTACACAAACGGACACGCCTCCGGAAAAACCAAGGAAATAAAAATTGCGGGACCAATCGGAATCCATTGTTGGCAATCCATCAAAATGAACGATTCCTTTGCCGAAGAAATAAGTCGCCGAATTTCGAAAGCCATTTTTTGGCGACAGCATGACGGGGAGTAATACTCCTCAGAGCAGGAATCCCAATAACCCAATGATGCCTCTCACTTTTGATTAAGCTTTTCGTTGGTAGCGGAATGCGTCAAGCATTTCGATGGGCCAGGAAATGGCATCCGAAACCCTTGACGGGTTCTGCTACGACGAAACAAACCTAATTGGCTCTCCTAATCTTAAAACTCCGAAAAGCGACGGGGTCGCGGTGGCCAGCAAAACCAATGTGACCCTTGCGGTTGTCCAGCCCTTTTGACAATAACGCGAATTGACTTCGATCGAGTTCGTCGAGGTTCACATCGAGGATCTTCGTTCCATTCAACGTGACTTTGATATTCTGGCCTTGAACTTCAATTTCTTCGTAATTCCATTGTCCGACCGGTCTTAAAAAACCCTGCTTAGCACCGACACAAAAATAGAGAGACCCATCGCATTGGTGCGGCAAAAGTGGCTCTTTCGGATGAAGGGCGTTGTAGCCATCGCTATCCATGATTTGAACCTCAAGCGCGTCGGACATAGAATTTCCTCGCAGCGGTCTTCGAAACGCGATACCGTTGTTTCCCGCTGGCGGCAATTTGTATTCAAACCGCAGTGTGAAGTTCTCGTACTCTTCCTTCGTGAGCAAATCGCCAGTCTTACCTTGCTTGCAAACGATGGCCCCCTCTTTGACTTCGTAACTGTCAACGGCTCCGACCCAATTGCTCAAGTCCTTGCCATTGATGAGTTCGACAAAACCATCGGAATCGCGGGCCGCAAGAATCTTGTTAGCTTCCTCGGGGCCGATCTCGCGAATAAAGATATTGCGCCACCGGATCTCACTGCCGTGCGTTTGCAACTGAATCGGCCCTTTTGGAAATGCGGGATCCAGCATGCTGAGGTTTGGCGTCCTGGTTTTTTCGTCATTCTTTTTGGGGTCTGGTTTGCCATAAGCCAGCGTGCCACTTTTGGGGTTGGCAAAGAAGTTCTCAAGCACAGCATGGTCGACGACTTTCTCACTTTTGAATACAACCGTCACGCGTTCACCGATCATGGTGATCTTGAGTGCATTCCACTCGCCAAACGGCTTGTCCATTTTTTTTGACGGGTCCTTGCCGGGCGAACCGTTGCGGTTGTTCCAGAGACCGCCCGAGCCTTTGTCTTGACCAAGCCCACGAGGATCGCCTTCTGTTGTTTCCCAAATTTGAACTTGGGGAATCCCCCGCAGATAGACTCCACTGTCTCCCTTAGGCAAAGCCTTGTACTCCAGATGAAGCTCAAAGTCGCCGTAGTCTTTGTCCGTTGTCAGATAGTCGCCGAGTCCGTCGTTGACGAGCTCTTGATTTTCAACTTTCCAGTGCGCATTCAGGTGTTCGTTGGTGGGCTTCCCTTTTTCATCGACCGCGCCCCCTTCTATCGACTGCTTCTTGAACTTCGCTTTTTCCGCTGGGGACATGGCCCACAAAATGCTTGGATCGCGAGTGGTCCACCCATACCAACCACTTAAGTCGGAACCGTTAAACAACGCCGTGAAGCCATCCGGGCGCGATATGTTTCGCGTTGTTGGTGTTGGTGGCTTTGTTGGCGTTGTCGAGACAGTTGGCGTTGATTCGGTTTTGGCAAGCGGAGCATCAACTGACCGAGTTTTTGATTGCAGGTAAAAGAACGCACCTAGTACCAGCAAGACGGCAATTCCGGCGATGGCCCCAATTGCAATCGGTTTTTGATAAGTCGCAAATGCTGATGTTGGCTTTTTGATGGTCCGGTGATAACTTGCGAACGGCGCATGGATCTCTGCTATCGCCGGGATTGACGCGAGCGCATCGGCGGGGGCCTGCGATTGTCCTGAAAGATAGCCGCCGAGCGCTTTCGAGAGCTCCTCGGCAGTCCGATAGCGCGCTTTGGTGTCCGAAGAGGTTGCTTTTCGGCAAATCTCATCAAGAGCTGAATCCAGTGCAGTATTTACCGACGAAGGAAACACCGAATCGGTACTAAGCACCTGCGCATAGATCTGTGGCAGCGTCCCTTGGAATGGCCGTTGGCCTGTCAGTAGTTCGAAGAGAATTATTCCCAAGCTGTATACGTCGGATTGAGGGCCGACGGCATTATTCTCGCCACGCAATTGTTCCGGGGCCATGTAAGCTGGAGTCCCCAGCACGGCGCCGGTGGCTGTAAGTTGCACTTCTTCTTGCTCCACTCGGCGAGCTAAACCGAAGTCCATGATCACAAAGTCGCGATCCTTCTTAATCATGATGTTGGCGGGCTTCAAGTCGCGGTGAATGATACGCTGGGCGTGTGCGACATGAACGGCACTCGCGATCCGCTTGACTAGATTCACTGCGGTACGAGGTTCAATGGCTCCTTTAGCCTTGATGATATCGTTGAGCGTCTTTCCCTCGACGTATTCCATGGTCAGGAACAAACGTCCGTCCTGTTCGCCGATATCATGAATGCGACAAATGTTGGGATGGCTGAGGTTGGCGGCTAAACGGGCTTCACGTCGAAACCGTTCGCCCTGATCCTTGGACTTGCCGCCGACGAAGTGCGGTAGCTTCAATGCAACTTTGCGATCCAGTTCCGTATCATGAGCAAGATACACGGCCCCCATTCCCCCTTCACCGAGCACCTTGAGCAACCGATAGCGACCAAACTCGATTGGCAATTCGGTGTTTGTGCGTTTGCCAGGTACATTGGGATGAGTCGACAAGCCATCGATACCGAGGGTGTTGTTGACTTGTTCCTTTGGAACAGGTTTCTGATCTTTTTTAGCGTTCATAGACTGATGACATGATTTTTATTTGTAGCAACAGCAAGATATCAATATAGATTCTCCCGCACTCCACGCTTCGGGAGCCTGATTGTGATCGAGATC
>JANPHB010000174.1:0-43893 GCA_031424235.1 Pirellula sp. | reverse complement strand
CGCTGCGGGCGCTTGTTTTGCGAACTGCCCTACGATTTTTGCTATCATTGCCAGTCTCCTCGTGCGATGGAAAGGTTACCCTTTTCATCATACGCACCGATGGAATGACGGCTTTACAGGATTCATTGTCCTCAATCGCTTAGCAGGCACTCTAGGTCCGTTTTGGTGATACAAAATTGGAAGCGAATTGGTTGTGAATCAACTTGGATTTCAGTTCTTCAGCGCAGCAACAATTGAGGACAATTGTGCGACACTGCTTCGCCTATCGCTTACGAGTTCTCAACCTGATCGCAAAAAAAGAATTGCGACGGACGCCCAGTAATAAGCTGAAAAGCCTAGGCAAGTCATGGTGAATCGCCAAACGCTCTTCCAGCTTCGGTTTGCAAACGAGGCTTTGCCCGCCAAACTGAATGGCAACGCTGCAAGGAAACCAGAAAGGAATACCCATTCAAAAACCAAACTAAGCCTGCGGCAGAGTAGGAAGTAAATAACACAAGTCGCGAGCAAGAACAACACCGCTAGCCATGACTGGACGCGTTGCGTTCTACTTAGTTTCACCGATCGTTTGCTCAAGTTGGCTACCGCAACGTGCCATGCGACATAGAGGCATAGCTGCCACGTGAAAATGAATTCCTCAGTCCATCGACTTAGTATGGTTGTCCCAATCGCCCCGGCCAGGAATATCAGGGTACATAAGAATGTTGAACCGATACCAGATCGCTGTTGCAATGGAGTTGTCGCACGGCTTCCATTTCTTAAAATCGCGAATTGCAAACCTTGGTTTATTGTCTCGGCGAAAACGAAAGATACTCCGATAATCAAAAGGCTCACCCAGTACCATCGCCAAAGCCAATTCTTAGTTGGCAGGTCAAAAAGGTACTCAGGTTCGATTCCGATCAGAATGCTGGCAAGGTCTTGAACCTGTCCTTGTGGGATCTGGCTTGGCAATATCGCTTTGGCTTTAAGTTGTGGATCAAGGGATTCGGCAGAACCCAAATAGACGCAAACGGCTCGGCTGTGGTTGCGAACGAACAGCCGCTTTTGTGAAATCGCAGGCTGTGTCCAACAGATTTCGCCGCCGAGCAGCGTTGTCCGAGCAAGCTCTTCGTACTTCTCGCGACTCGCCTTCGCCAAGATCAACTCACCCAAATCATTCATCAAGACAAGTTTGTTATCCGCAACGAGTACCGTTGCATGTCCAATGTTCTTCTCGCCAGATTGAGAACTGGAAATCATTCCAGCATCGCCTGACGCATTGATCGAATTTCTCTGAAGTCGGCCGGTTCCGATAGACCATAGTTCCTCGCCTGAACGAAAGTCAATACATCGAAAAATTCCACGGCTCGTTCGGTGCGTCTTGGCCTGCGCCTCGTGGAGGTCAAACCCGAAGAGGGCTCCATCGTGCAATACACTCGAAAAAATGTCGTTCGACATCAATTTGCTCTGCCGAACGAGTCGGATTGGCAACTCAGAATTGCCCGTTATTTCAAGCAGCTCAGAGCCGCGTTGAAAGGCTCCGGATATCCAGAGAAAGGGTTCATCATAGATCGGCCAAGCGGAATGTTCGTCGTACCCGCTTGATAAACTGGTTCGCCAGAGTTGTTCGCCCGATTCGCTATCGTGACACACGATGGCATTTTGCAAGTAGCATACAATGAAGCTTCGGCCTTGAAACACGATTGGGTACGCTGAGCAATAACTCGCTTCGGATTCCTTGCTCGTGGACTTGGATGATGGGGCGATTGGCTTAGTGTCAACGGCTTTCCACTTTGTTTCCCCGGTCTTTTTGTCCAGAGCAACAACGCTTGCATTACGTGCTCCGACGGGCAACACGATACTATCCCCGGCCACAATGGGCGAACAAGCGTAACCGAAGCCTGGGGCTTTGATACCAAACCTCAGCTCCAGTTCAATCGCCCATATTTTGACTCCCGTATCTGCATTCAAACAAACAACGAGACCGGAGGGACTTGTGAAGTAAACGAAGCCACTGTCAAACGTTGGAGTAGATCGCGGTCCTGGATAGACGCCAGCGGGATCATAGGGCCAATCATAACGGTATTCCCATTTCGTCTTTCCACTATCTGCAGCCATGCAGATGAGATATTGGCCGCTAAGTTGTTGATATTGTGTCGCAATGCATTGGTCCCACGCGATAAATGCCGAGTAGCCTTGCCCAAGCTCCCTACTCCAGAGGACGGGAGGGCCTTCTGCTGGCCACTGATCGGCAATATCCTTCTCTGGCGAGTGCCCGTTAAACGCGGTTCCGCGAATGGTTGGCCAATTTGTCGTACTGTTGCTGCTTGGTCCCTGGCTGATCGCGTTGGAGCAAAACAATGCAACGGCAAAGTGACAGAGGAAGAGATAGAGGAATGATGAGTGAGCGTTCATCCTAGAATTGTAACCCACAATGATTGAGTGTATGCGTTTCTGGCGGAGTAGAGTCATTTAGCCGTCGGGTGATAGCCCCGGTTCTCGACGAATGTCGAGCAAATGGAAAACCGGGGCTATCGCCCGTCGGCTAATGGAACGATAAAACGCATGGATATGCATTTAGTATGGCAAGTACGCCTACGGCTGACTGTTAAACGAGAGGTCGAGGCCTACTTGGCAAAGAGGTGATTTATCGCTCTTATAACGTAATCTATTCGAAACTCCGCATATAAGCACGCAACATGACCGACGCCGTTCAGCTCACGATCCTTTGTGTTGCTGCAGCTCTTGGCGGTGCAGTCAACTCCGTCGCCGGTGGCGGAACGCTGTTGACCTTTCCTGCTTTGCTGTTGGTCCTGGGTGCTTCGCCAGCGGCAAGCGTCGTCGCAAACGCTACCAGCACGGTTGCGTTGCTTCCGGGTTCGGTGGCAGGGGTATGGGGTTATCGTCGAGAATTAGCTGGTGCGAAAAAATGGCTCGTTCCATTAGTCGTCCCATCTCTGCTAGGAGCGGCCATCGGAACTTGGCTTGTCGCAAAGAGAGAGCCTCGCGAGTTTCAAGTGCTTGTGCCGTGGCTGATCTTGATCGCCACGACCCTGTTTCTCTTGCAACCCAGCATTACGCGTTGGACGGGGATTGGAAAAGCTCATTCCGTTCCTTCACGAACTTCTCAGATGGCGATCATTGGGTTTCAATTCCTGATCGCCGTGTACGGCGGTTACTTTGGGGCTGGCATTGGAATATTGATGCTGTCCGCCCTGGCTCTAATGGGAATTTCCGATATTCATCAAATGAATGGAATCAAAACAGCCTTGGCGTCGACCATCAATGGCGTTTCGGTCGTGATGTTCATTTATCTTGGCAAAGTAAACTGGAGCTTGGCGATCCCGATGGCGGTCGCTTCGATTGCTGGCGGAATTGCCGGCGCCAGTCTAGCGCGCCGCATGAACAAGAATGTGGTGCGTTATGGAGTCGTTGCAATTGGGCTGTCACTTACGGCTTACTATTTCTTGCGAATGTTCTTTGGCTGAAAAGGTGGCTACTGCTCTACAGTTAAGGCTGCAGAGCGAAACAGTGTCGCACAATTGTCCTCAATTGTTGCTGTGCAGTGCGAATCGTATAACGCTGATTTCTCACGAAACCAGCTACATAGGCTCGCCAAAAGAATGCTTCACAGAATTGCGAAAAAAGGGAGAAGTACCACACCTTAGTACACATTTTTCCAGCGAGTCTACCCAACGCATTCTTTAAAAGGGGAGGGTGAGGCTCCTGCCGAACCGTAGCGTCCAAAGCTCGGCAGGAGCCTCGCTCTCCCGAATGCTCTTAAGGGAGCTGGCATTGAAAAGATATTTGGAGTGGAAGATGTTTAATCGCCCTCACTTCGTGTCGGCGAGGGCAATGGACTAAGCATAATACGAAGGGCGAAATCGCGCCGCGTCCACGGTCGCCCAAATGTGCATGATCCAGCCCAACAGGACGCACCAAAGTACGGTGGCAGTGAAAAAGAAAATCGCCGCAGCCATGATGCGACCTTGGCAAAGCTGTCCAAGGCCAGGGTACATGAAGCTTGCGATCGCTGAAATTACGTTCCCCGTCGACCCTTGGCCATTCATCTTAAATGTTCCTGTATGAGCTACCAAAAAACGAAATACGCTTGCGACCTTCGTTCTCACAACATTTGACTTTGCCGCGTATTGCACGCCCAAACAGACGTCTTGCAACTAGCGATCCTACCCCTCACCCCCCGGCCCCTCTCCCCTAAACGGGGCGAGGGGGAGGAAAACACGTTGAGTTGTTTTCGCTGAAAGCCGACCGATCTTGGAAATTTCTCACGTGGGTGGCGGATCGAGACCAGGATGCGACGCTTCATGAGTACAATGAGCAGTGGTTATACCCTTTGTTGGGCGGAAGGTGCGATTTACCTAGCACGACGCGCAAGCTAGTGAAACCATTACCAATTCACTTGCGCGTCGTGCTCGGATGGTTTTCCGCCTGACGCCGCCCCAATCCAGAGAATTGCTCCCACCCTTTTCAAGTTTGGTTACATGAACCCGCCTGTCCCACCGCCAAGTCAAGATGACTTGCTGCAAGCCAAAAAACTGCAAGAAACCTTTCAAAAAATTCGTTTTCAAATCGGCCAAGTGATTGTCGGTCAAGACAAAACGATCGAACAGCTCTTGATTGCGATTTTGGCGGGCGGGCACTGTCTGCTCGAAGGGGTACCCGGACTGGCCAAAACGCTCATGGTTCGGTCGCTGGCTGAGTCTATGGATTTGCAGTTTCATCGTATCCAGTTCACTCCGGATTTGATGCCAGCCGACATCACTGGCACCGATATCATTCAACAGTCGGAAACCGGCAGCCGACAGCTTGCCTTTGCAAAGGGCCCCGTCTTCACACAAATCCTTTTGGCGGACGAAATCAACCGAACTCCGCCGAAAACGCAGGCCGCGTTGCTGGAAGCCATGCAAGAGCATTCGGTAACCGTCGGTGGCAAAACGTACAAACTTTCAGAGCCCTTCTTCGTCCTCGCAACCCAAAA
The DNA here is from genome assembly GCA_031424235.1 of Pirellula sp. GTDB lineage: Bacteria > Planctomycetota > Planctomycetia > Pirellulales > Pirellulaceae > JBKCUI01. Next base: position 38,918 of record JANPHB010000174.1, on the reverse strand, counting down.
CCCAATCGAACAGGAAGGAACTTATGCCCTCCCTGAAGCCCAACGCGACCGATTTGTTTTCCAAACGATCGTCGACTATCCGACTCGCGATCAAGAAGGTGAAATCATTGAACGCACGACTGGGGCCGGGGTAGGCAAAATTGCACCAGTTGTTTCGGGGCCTGAAATCGTTCGATTCCAGCAACTCGTCCGCTTGGTGCCATTGCCCGACCACGTCAAGCAATTCGTGCTCGACGTGGTTCGTGCCCTTAGGCCAAAAGAATCGGACGCGCTTAAGTGGGTTCCGCAATTGGTACAATGGGGACCAGGACCTCGCGCTTGTCAACAAATTGTCATGGCCAGCAAAGCCAGGGCTCTGTTACTTGGTCGCTTGCATGTTACGACAGAGGACATCGAGGCACTTGCGGCCCCAGTACTTCGACATCGTATCGTGCCTACATTCAGTGCCCAAGCGGAAGGAATCGATGCCGATACAATTATCGCACGCCTGCTGAAAGAGCTTCCACGACGGAAAGCCAGCTCCCCTAAAACCGTCTCTGCATAGATCGCGTCAAAGTGAAAGCACCTTTACTGCGTTGGCTATCACCACCCGATTTGTCGCGTGTCTCCCATTTGCAATTGCTTGCTCGTGGAGTTGTCGAAGGGGTCAGTGGCGGACTGCACCGCTCGCATCACGTCGGTTCAAGCATCGAGTTCAAAGAACACCGACCTTACGTCCCTGGAGACGAGACGCGAACAATCGATTGGAAGCTCTTTGGAAAAACCGATCGCCTTTACATTCGCCAATACGAAGACGAAACAAATCTCCGTTGCACCGTCGTAATCGATCAAAGCGGTTCGATGAAGTACTCCGGTTCGCGTTCCAACGGAATGACCAAGCATGAGTTTGCGATTCGTTTAGCCGCATGCCTATCGTACATGCTCGTCAATCAGCAGGATGCGGTGGGACTGGCCACGTTCGACTCCAAAATTCGGACGTACATTCCGCCCCGAAGTCGTCCGAACCACCTGCAGACCCTGCTCGAGGCCATGGCTGACTCCAAGCCAGGCAGCGAAACCGATCTTAGCGTCGTGCTCCAGGGATTATTGAACCATTGCAAGCGGCGCGGTCTCGTCTTCATTCTTTCGGATTGTTTTGGAGATGCCGAAGCGATCGTCAAATCCCTTGCGTTGCTACGAAGCAATCATCAGGAGATAGTCGTATTTCAAATATGGGACGATGACGAACTCGATTTTCCATTCCAGACTCGCACTATGTTTCGATCCTTGGAGGTTGAAACGCATCAAATGCTTGTCGACCCAACCGGGCTTCGATCGGTTTATCTTGAAAACCTGAAGGCCTTTCGACAAGAGCTAGAACAAGGCTGCATGCGAAATCGTGTCGATCTGATTTCCGTAAAAACATCGGATTCCTTTAGCAAGGCGCTCTCCAATTACATCGCCTCGCGAAGGAGTGCCGGATGACGCTACTAAACGGCCTATTGGCCTTTGGAGCAGCAGCCTTTACGGTTCCGCTCATCATTCATTTGCTCCATCGAAGTCGTTATCAGACGATCGAGTGGGGAGCAATGCATCTGCTCCAAGCGTCGAAGAACCTGAATTCGCGACGAATCCAGTGGCAGCAATTGCTTTTGCTTTTGCTTCGATGCGCACTTCCGGTGTTACTGGCATTGGCCATGTCCAGACCACTCCTTCAGTCCTTCGGTGGGGCAAATGGTCAAGCGGCAGTTTCGTTGGCAATCATTATCGACGATTCTATGTCGATGTTTGCAACCAGTCATCTTGATGACCCAAATTCAAAAACGCTTTTTTCGGTCGCCTGCAACTCGGCGGCTGAGATCTTGAACAAGTTACCAGCAGGCAGTAATTCTTTGGTACTGCTTGGTGGCGCCAAAGCTGAGGCGTTGGAGGGTCAGATCCCAGATGATTTGTCAGCCAAGCTCAAAGAGCTAGCGAGCCGAAACATTCCGGCCGGTGACCTTGGTTTGCAAGAGTCGATTCGCGATTCGCTCGCTTGGTTAGCCACGAGCCAAAACCCTCGACGCCAAATTATTATTCTTTCCGATTGCCAAAAGCATGAATGGTCGGCTTGGAGCAGTGACCAAGCGTCCCAGTTGGCGACTGAAATTGCGGCACAATCCGTTCCTCCGGAAATTTCATTCGTTCGTGTTTCGCCCAAGGAAGTTGATGGCATGGCGAAAGGTTCCAATCTATCGGTTGATACGCTGGACGCTTCTCCATCTCTGTTAGCCGTCGAAAGGGACGTCACCATCTCGACGACGATTGGAAATCATGGTTCAGAGAAGTGCGACAACGTCATGGTCTCCGTATTGGTGAACGATACGGAGATTGAAAGGCAGGAGGTCGCGATCGCACCGGCGACCACGACTGTTATTCGTACTCGATGGTCGCCCCAACAAAAGGGCGATCACTTGATCCGAGCTCAAATTCTGCGAGGCGATGATTTGTTAGCGGACAATGTCTTAACAGGAGCCTTCGTCGTCCAAGAGCCCATTCCAATTTTGCTAGTGGATGGTGACCGGCGTGGGGAAAAAATGCAAAGCGAAACGGACTTCTTGCGTTTGGCTTTGTCTCCGTTCTCATTACTGACTGGCGCGAAAGGGGACATCTTCTTGTCGAAAACGATTCAGCCAAACGAACTGAATGAAACGATACTTGCTAATTATCGAGCGGTTTGCCTTTGCAACGTTCGTGAGGTGAATGAGGTTCAGCAAAAAGCTTTGTACAACTTCGTCGAGAAGGGAAACGGACTCATGGTTTTCCTGGGCGACAAAGTTCTAACGGAGCACTATCAATCGTGGCCAACTTTGGCACAAAAGGGATTGAGAATCGCGAACATTTCGAAGCGAACCAAAAACGAGCCTGAGAAGAAGAAGGAGAATGACACCCCGCCCGCAAACGCAACGTCGACAGAAACGGATCTTGGACCAAGCGGTCGGATCAGGATGCAGCAAATCGAATTCGCTCCTGTGCGAGAGCTATCGTCCGTGAGTCTCAACTCGTTAGCGAGTGTCCGGTTTGAATATCGCTGTCCGATCGTTCTCGATCCCGCAGCGTTAAGTAATGCCACCGATGCATCGACTGCCATGCGATTTGAGGATGATCAAGCTTGGATTTTGGAGTCTCGAATCGGAAAGGGGCGATGCCTTTGGGTCTGCAGTGCGTGCGATGACGATGATTCCAATTTGCCTACGCGAACGATCTACGTTCCTCTTATGCAAAAGCTTACCGCCTTTGTGTGCAATGCTGATGCGCCGAAAACGCATTTGAATGCGGGCGAAACTTGGTCACGGTTAATGGTCGGCGCTGCAACTAAGCCGGATTCAAAAAATGATGTTTTGATAACCAAGCCGGATGGGAAAGTGGTGAAGTCGCAATGGAACAGCGAGGGGCAATTCGGCTTCACCGATACGCGACTGTTGGGGACTTACACGGGAAAAATGGACGGAGCCAAGGACACGCTAGTGGCATGCGTTACGAGCCAAGAGTACCGCTCGGCTAAAGAATCGATGTTGACCTATTTAACGGCTGAAGAGCTGACCAATCTTGCTGGTTCGTGCAAAGCCTCTGTGGCAACTAGTGCCTCAGGTTTGCTTGCCAATACCGTGTCGGATTGGAATGGCCGCGAAATCTGGACATGGATTTGGATGGCCTTGCTTTTCTGTTTCTTGGCTGAAATTGCTTTGGAACAAAGTCTTTCTCCAAGGGTGAACTCCACGTCGAAGATAGCTGCATCATCCTCACTTCGCGGGACCGCAGCATGACAGCCATTCGATTTTCTGGCGTATGGCCATGGTGGCTTGTCCTGATCCTCGGCATCTTGGGGGCGATTTGGATTGCGCGTTGGGTTTGGCGAGAATCGCGACATGTTAGTAACCCGACGCGTTGGTTGCTGCCGTCGCTTCGGGCAACTGCTTTTTTCTTGATATTGTTTATGCTTGCTGGCCCCACGCTTTACCACCAGCGGATCGAGGGCCGTCTCAGTCGCGTTCGCATCTTGCTCGATACTTCGTCTAGCATGGGGACGGTGGATGATGGTGATGCAAAAGGTGGCTCCGAATCGAGATTGGCTCGCGTTGCGAATTGGCTGATCGGTAATGAGAAAATAGCCGAGTCAAAAGGAGGTTGGCTCAAAGCGTTGAGCCAGCACCATCGAGTTGAGCTAATGTCATCGTCCAGCGAAGTTGGCGAGCAAATACTTTGGGATTCTCGGATGAATGGGCCGCTACCCAAGAGTGACAGTTTTGTTGAACTGGGACAAAATTCGCCTCTTGGAGAATTTTTGACGGCAGCATTACCTAAGAGAGCATCACCCTCCAATGATGGTCAAAAAGACTCTAACTCCTCCGATCCGAGCAGTGATGACGCAATTGCCGCTGTTATATTGATATCGGATGGGCAGAGTAACTCTGGAGTGAGTATCGCTGACGCCGCGCAACAATACGCACTTGAGAAAACACCCATATTCGCAGTCGGAGTTGGCAATGAAAAGGAGCCGGTGGATCTTGGTATCGTCACAGTCGAGCATTCGCAGCGAGTTTATCGTACAGATCGGTTGCGGGGCACCGTGACGCTCAAAGAGCGAATGTCCGCTGGGACTCCGTACCGATTGGCCATCACACATCTCGACAAGCTCATATTTTCAAAGTCATTGTTTTCGTTGGATGCTGGAGGCCGACGTATTGAGTTTGACATTCCTGGCGAACAGCTTGTCGATCGTGCCAAGGAGAACTTGCCCGCTGGCTCGGAGTACTCGACGGTACCGATCGATCTGCAATTTGCCCTTGAGTGTGGGGAGCAAGAGATCACTCTTGAAAACAATGTGTACAGCTCATCGTTTTGGGGCGTAAATCGAAGGAACAAAGTCCTCGTTTTGGATCGACGAGGCGGCTGGGAACTGCGATACATCAAGAACGCAATGGAAAGAGATTCCGCATGGGAATCCACGGTTGCTGTAGGTCGGAGCACTGCATCGCAGGAGTCCTTTCCTAAAACGCGAGTGGAGTTGTTTGAGCACGACTTGATCGTGACAACGCTCGATACCGCTCGGGAACTTACAGAGGAGCAGCAAGCTTGGCTTGCGGATTTCGTTAGCGTAAGTGGCGGCGGTTTGGTCTTTCTGGACAGCAAGCGAGAACGAGGCGCATTACCTGATGATTTTCAACTCTCCAGCCTACTACCTGTAACAATGGTCGATCAGCCGATTGAGACTTCCAGCTCATCTCTTCGACTGACTCCGTCCGCTAAGAATCAGGCTGCCTTTCAGTTGGGAGCAAGCGAATCGCAAAACGACGCAACTTGGTTGGAGTTGCCGGCTCCCAAATCGGTTCGGGCTGTCACGCTGACTCCGGGGGCGGAAGCGATGATCGAGTTGATGAATACTGTTAGCAACAAAGCGCTACAACCTCTGGTCGCAACGAAACTGTTCGGGCAGGGGCGGGTCATTTATTTCGCGGCCGATGAATCTTGGCGTTGGCGAATGAACGTGGCTGACTTATACCATCAGCGCTTTTGGAATCAAATTGCAACTTGGTGCATGCGTGCCCCGTTTGCTGTAAGCGATGCGTTTGCCTCGTTGGATTCGGGATCGCGACTTTACACTTCTTCAAGCTCCATTACGGTCCGAGCTAAACTCAAGCAAAACGACGCACAACCTTTAGAGAACGCGTCCGTCCAAACGATCGTGGAGCGAGACGGCGAGCGCTATGCTGCTTTTCCTCTCGCATCCGAGGTAGACGCCAGAGGTTTTTATCGGACCACGTTTGGACCACTGCCCCAAGGGGAATACCGCGTACGTTTGGAGGTATCCGGTATTCCGAGCGATGCCTTGAGCTTGTCGACACAATTTATTGTCCAGCCACCGGTCGATTTGGAGATGCAATTGTTAGCGTGCAATGCCGAAACGCTTCGGCAAGCGGCGACGTTGACGGGCGGGGAGTTTGCCTTTTTTGAATCAGCCGATGCAATCACAGACAAATTGAAGCAGTTTCGGCAGGGCAAAATTGTCGAAACCCAGACGCTGCTATGGCAAAGTTATCCGTGGTTTGCGACAATAATCGGACTTCTCGCGGCAGAGTGGTATCTAAGGAAACGAGCAGGACTTATCTGATGAGCCAGTCTTTACCAACGACCCTTTCCAATTTGGATTCGCCGCGCCAGTCACACAGCCAAGCGATTTCGCAATTCTTGGCAAGCTTTTCGAGTCGACAGTCTTTGTTGCAGACCATTCGCGGATGCGCTATCGCCGTGGTTGCATTGGTGTGCGGCATCTGCATCGTCATCGCAATCGACTGGGCAATTGTTGTTCCTGAATCGGTGCGGTGGTTGACGAGTTGTATTGTCTACGGAGTTTCGTTCGTGGCCGGTTGGTTATTCGGACTGAAGCGAGTTTTTCTGCCACCTACAACTGAGGCGATAGCTTGGTCTGTCGAAGAATCCAGTCCGGTTTTCCATGAAAGCCTTGTTGCGTCCGTTGGTCTGCAACGCCCCAGCGGATCGGTCAACCCTGGCTCCCGAGCGTTCGTGGATGCGATTGAACAAAAAGTTGCCCACGAGATCAAAGGAATTGCGATTGATACGATCTTGCCTTGGGGGGCCATTTCGAAACATTTGTTGTCCGCGATTGTGGCGATTGCCTTGGTTTTGTTGGCTTGCTGTATTCCTAGTGCAAAGTTTCCAGAACGTTTAGCCAGGGCAATGCTACCGTTTGTCTCCTTTGCTCGCCCCTCAACGGTTCAGATTGCGATTCTCGAACCGAACCTTTCAGCCCTTTCCGTTCCATCCGACCAGATCCTTTCTTTCGCAATCGCGGTTACCGGTGGCTCACCATCCGACGCGTTGTTGGAGATCATTGAATTTGGTCCGAATCTCAACTCAGGCGATAACCCCAACGCACTGGACAAGCTGCAATCGCTAAAGATGAGTCGATCCAGCGACTTTCCGTTGCGATTTGCGGTGACCACGCCAATTTCCGATCGAAGCATGAGCTTTCGGTTTCAGTCCGGAGACGCCGAGACGGTTTGGAGAACCATAACGCCTATGCAGAGACCTAAAGCGATCGCGTTTCAAAGTGAGGTCGATCCACCTGCCTACGCCCAAATGCCAAAGGAGTCTGTGTCCAACCCGCGTGGCGACCTGCGTGTTTTGAAGGGTAGTCGCGTCAAAATCGATATCGATGTCAACCAGCCACTTTCCGATGCTAGTATGGAACTGGAGTTCCCGGATTCCGGAAAACGTGAGACTGTTGCCTTACGGCGAGAGAAGGTTGCCGGCCAAATTGCATTGGCGCCCGGAGCAAAACAGCGATACACGGCCGAACTAGAGATCGACAGGGACGCAACATATCAAGTGCGATTGGTTTCCGAGTCCGCTTACCAAGGGAAACACATTGAGAACACGTACAGCCCTCGCTATCGCATCGATGCGATTGAGGATGCCTCGCCGACGATGGAATGGAGTGCGAACACCAAGGCGATCTGGGGCGCGCAGCCGCCGAAACCAAACCAAGTGTTTATCGTTGCCCCGGACGAGCTGATTGGGCTTTCTGCGGTTGTGTCGGATAATCTACCTGTCGAGTCTTTTTTTCACGAGGCGTCGGTCAATCGCGGCCCTTGGATCACAGTCCACGAAAAACTGACTCGGACAAGCGTTCCCGCGGACGAGATACCGGACGAACGCTCCGAATCCAATCTTTCAAAAGCATCGCGTGAACAGTCGAATTGGACTTGGGATCTCGTTGGCCTTGCGGCGAGCAGTGGTGACTCAGTCACGACTCGTGTCACGGCAATGGATCGAAAAGGAAATAAGGCCTCTTCGTCGACTCTGCAATTCAGCCTTGCTGCAGTTGGCTTCGATTGGGATCGACATAAAGCCATGATGAAGCGAAGCCAGTTGGTGCCTTTATTAGAGCCCCTCTCAAACACTCTGAGCAAACCGCGAGAGCAGTTGCGACCTCGTATCGAAAAACTTCGGGATAACAATACACCAGTCGAGGAACGTCGACAAACGATTGCCGACCTGCGACTGGTGATTGAGGCGAGTGCCAGCGCCGCACGAGCGTTCCTATCTTCAGCGGACGTTGTGATCAAGGATATTGGGCGTTGTGTCGATCAAGGTGAGGTCGAGCTGACTGTTCGAGTTATCTCTCGTATCGAAAAAGAGTGGTTGGCATCGATGAGTTATGGTGCCGATCAAGTTGAATTGTCCTTCGATGCCGCCATCAATCCAGACGCCAAGTCCGCTGAGTGGCGTAAAAGAGAGCTGGAGCAAAGTACGGTTCGATTGTTGCAGGCTTATGATTCGTCATTTGACAACACGCGACGGACGCTCGACATCTATCGCCAATTTATCGGTCTCGAACTTCAAGCGGCGTTGACTTCCGACCTATCACATCTGCGGGACCATCAAAGAAGCTCGCTGGATCGCAATTCCACGGATGAATTCACAAGTTTGTGTAGGTCCCAGCAAATTGCCGAGCATTATGTAGACGCGATCACGAAACTCGCTTTCGAAATGGAGCCCAAGCTCAATCAAGACTTCAGGAATAGGCTGCCGGAGCTTTACCGTTGGCTCGAACAAACGCGAACGGAAATGCAGGACTTAACCCAACAAGCTCCAAGCGACCAAGCGACCAAGGGTTTGAGAGCCCGAATCGAACGAAGCGTCGCAGAATTGCAGAATGTCCGTTGGGTATTCAATCTGCAAGGGAACTTGATTTGGGATGTTGTGAACTGTCGCAAGGAACTGTTGAATCGAAGCGGGTCGCTTTGGCAAAGCATCGAACGCTTCTACGATCGACACAACCGTCGAGTTGAGGCAAACAATGACAAGTCAATCGATACGCTGGAGCTTCTGGCTCGCAACGAGAAATTGACACAGGAAGCGACAGGCCCGATTCTTTCCGCAATCAATCAAATGCTTGAGCGCCGTGACATTCATCAGCGAAGAGCGTTGTCGGATCCATTGTATGCCAGTGATATGGGAATGGCATATCGAGCCTGGACGAGTGTTCTAGAACGCTGGGTTTTAGAGCCTGCACAATTAACGGAATCATTTGCAGATGCCCAGGCAATCGCGAAAGCGTTCCGAGTGTTGGAGGCATTTCACGAAAGCGTGGAAGCGAGACTAGTTGTTCAGTCCCTTTTGCCTATTGAGCAGTACGAATGGAAAACTCAGGAGGGGCGTCTCTACAATCCTAAGCAGTGGGATAGCGTCAATCTACGATTGGAACTTGCTCAGCAATGGATGCGAGAAGCTGGTTTTCCTGGAGGGGTAGCGGACAAGTTCAATGGGTTGCGTTGGACTGAGCCCGCTCAAAACATCAACAAGAAATTGAATCCGCGGCGGGACGCCAATCACGAAAATCTCGTCTCGAGCGCTGAGGAGCTTCGCGCACTACTGGTCCTATGGGCCGAAGCTGACTTGGCTGCAAAACCGACCTTGGATCAGGCACGAGCAACCTTGGCCAAATTCTCACCATCCGTCACCGAGTTAGCAAAACAAGCATCGAAGGCCACGCAGAAGCTAGAGGAATTGACAAAGCAGATGAATCCTAAGAAGTCGGAGGAACAGAAAGAGCGACAAAAAGAAAATGGTAAAAAGGCGGACTCTCAGGTCGACGATACGCAAGCCAACGATACGCAAGCCAACAAAACGCCCGAAAAAACCGAGCAGTCAACTTCAACTGCGATTCCGACACAAAAACAAATCCAGCGAGAGCGCGAAGTGAGTGAAAGCAAGATATCGCAATTGCAGGACGCGTTGATCGAAATGGCGAACAAACAAGACTTGCTGGACAAAGCGGAGCTGGATACTGCTCGCGACAGCGATCATTCGCTTAAGCTGTTGGATGCCGTAGTACCGATGATGAATGAAGCACTGAACGAGGCCATTGAAGCGACTAGCAACAGCGCTGCGGACAAAGCTGAAAAAGTAACTGAGGCGGTCAAACAAGAGTCGAAAGCGGTTGCCGCGATGGACAAGATCGCAGATCACTTCGCATTGTTGGCGACGCAGTCAGAAGACAGTGCCACAAATCCCGACCTTGAAAAATCGAGGGCGGAGCTGAACAAAATGATGGAGGAGTCGATTCGTGAACTTGCGACGACGCCCGAAATGATGCCACTTGTGGACCAATCCGAAAACTACAAGCGGGCGGAGCAACTTGAGGAGCTAGCCAATAGCGACCCGGATACGCTGCTCAAGAGATTGGAGAGTGAGCTGAAGAAGAACCCGACGATGCAGCAGGAGCTATCTCAGATTTCCAAAGAGAACGCACAGTCGCTTGCCAACGAGTTGAAAAACGCTTCGGTGACCGAGGACACGCTTGCAAGGCAACTCGAGAACGCGGATGCGAAACTAGTGGGAGAAAAGCGATTGAAGCTGGATGAACTCCAGTCGGCCGCAGAACAGGCGGATCGATTTGCGGCAAGATTGTTGGACAATGCGGAGCGAGCTGCCCAACGATCTGGCTTGAAAACCCAGACTCCCACTGTGCAGAAGGCTGCAGCCGACTTGAGGGCAGCTGCCCAAGCTGCTCGAAATCTAAACGAACAAACACCTCGTAATGACTTGGAGTCCGCATCGCAGAAATTGCTGGAGAGGACCGGAGAAGCGATCAAACAAGTCGAAGCTGCAAGCCAAGCCATTCAGCCATCCGTAGATCAGGCTGTCGAGAAGGACGAAGGTCGTCGGCAGAACGTTCGAAACGAAACTCAGAAGATTCAAACCCAAAACCGCAACGAACTGCTTCATCAGGCCAAAGAACACTTGGCTCAATCACAACGCTTGAGCGACCAAGCTAAGAAGCGAGTGCAACAGAGCCAAGCCGAATTCGACAATCTCAACAAGCAGCGTCAAGGCGCCAAAGGCAATCTTGATAAACAGCCCGCTAGCGAGCCCGCGATGGATGCCCTCCGACAAGCGACAAACAGAGCCGAACAAGCCTTGTCAAAGAAGCTTGCCGAGGAAAAGATCGCAGCACAAGCGGAAGCATTCAACGGGAAAGCCAAAGAGAAATTGGAAGCGTTTGAACGGGATGGCAATGCGAACATTGACAAGCCAAATCCACAAGCCGCTTTAGCATTGGAGCAGCTCGGGAAGGCAAAGGCGCAGTTGGATCAAATTGCGGAGCAGGTGAAGTCGACAGTGCAGTCGATAGCTGAATTGCCGCAGCCACAACCGACTGCTACGACGTTGACGGCCGAGGAACGGGAGCAAGGTAAGACGCAGGAGAAGGTATTTGACGTTGCAAGGCAACTAGAGAGAAGTAGCCGGCATGAAGAGCGGCTTCAAAACGACCAAGGAGCAAAGAAACTTGCCGCTCAAGCTGAGAGTGTGGCTAATACGGCAAAGGGATCGGTGAATCAAGCCCGAGACCAATTGAGTTCGAATGCAAAGGAAACAGAAAAGTCCGAACGCGATCAGTCCGATGCGGCCAAGAACGAAGATTTGAAAGCCACCTTCAACCGACCGGAGTCAAGTGCAGCCCAGGCTGGCTTGAATAAGTCATCGCAAGACCTTGCCGCTCAATCGAATCAGATTGGACAATTGCTTGGTGAGATGAAAGGAAGTTCGCCGTCGAGTTCAGCACAGGAGTCGGCTTCCAATTCTACGAAACAGTCAGACTCCGATTCTGGGCCATCGGTTCTGCGTGAATTACAGCAAACACAGGCACGGGAGATGGCGAGGATGCTGGATGTTTTGGATCGCCAGATGAATTCGGGGGAAAACAACTCAGAGCAATCGGCCGTCGCTGGCTCTAATGAGAAGGAGCCGAATGCGGACGGTTCGAAGTCTCAGGCCGAGTCCAAGGGAACCAATGCCAAGCCGGAGGGCGCTTCAGAGGATCGCAATGGAGCCCGTAGTTCGTTCAAAGATTCCGTGAAAAACTCAGCAGACAAGCTTTCGAATTCGATGGGCCAGGAGCGTTTGGCTCAGAGAGCGGAGAATCAATCGCAATCGACTTCGCGAAATCAATCGAGAGGCAGTAGGCCTCAAGGCAACCAGACGAGAAACAGTCGATTCCCGAATGAGAAGAGCGCCGATTTTACGTTGCCCGGGGCGAGTCGAGCACAGAATCGCGATTGGGGTAAATTACGTGACCAGCGAGCTGAAGACGCGTTAGAGGGGCAACGAGATGAATTTGACCCTGAATTCAATCGTGCGATTCAAGCGTACTACAAAGCGTTGGGGAAACCGTAGTTTCCGATGGCCGAAAAAAACGAAAGAGCTCGAAAAAAAGAAATCCAGAAAGGAATTTTGGAGGTGTCTTCGATCGTTTTCTGTGGGATGGCCTGAACATTTCAAGGATTGGGGATGTCGTTATCCTGAGCGAATTCCGTTACAGTCCTAAAAACCGAGAGAAATGGATTTTTTGGGTTGGAACGGGACGAAATTGGAGCAAAGTGGTCTAGCGAACAATGATCGTGTAGAGTAAAAATTCGTCCATGTGACGGCAACTGCCACTCGACAACAGTGGGAATGTCATCAGATCGGGGTGTAGCGCAGCCTGGCTAGCGCATCTGGTTTGGGACCAGAGGGTCGGAGGTTCGAATCCTCTCACCCCGACTTTTTTCAGAAATAAGCCCTTCGACGAGTGCGTCGAAGGGCTTTCTCATTGTGGGGACTAGAGTTACGTCATCGAGACGGCAGTTCAAAAACACGATTTCGAGCAAACGACGCTTTGCAGCGTAATCAGCGGTAAGCCATTGCTGCTTCAAGGTTTGCGAAAGTTCAAAAACTTTCGTGGCCAAATCGGATGTTTCATCGTGCGAGCGGTCCAGAACGTCAAGTTGTAGCTTCATGGCCGCGAGTCGATCCCGCATTTCCGTGTGCTTGCGTGCAAAGGTTTCTTGGTCGATATCATCGGCCAGCCGCAGATTAAGCAAGCGATCCTGCTGAGCAATTATTAGCGTTTCCTGCCTTTGAAGCTCTTGCCGTTGGGCGCGGGCTTCGGATTGAGCATCGCGGGTCTGCGATGCCAGTACCATTCGGAACCAATCCTTCACTCCCTCATCCTGCACTCGCATCTTGCCAAAGATGGCCATGACTTGAGCTTCGAGTTTTGGTTCGGGCAGGCGAATACGCGGATGCCCAGGCTTCGTGTAATAGGTGCAACGGTAATAAGTGTAATACCGCTCGCCATGCTTCGTTTTCTTCGTTACCCGCTCACCGGTGATTGGATGACCGCAGTGTCCGCACTGGATCAGTTCGCCAGCATACGTTATCGAAAGGGAATGGTAGATATGCCCGCCAAGCAGAGATTGCACGCGGTCCCATGTAGCACGGTCGATGAGTGGTTCATGCTTTCCGGGATACCACTCGCCACGGAACTCTATCTCACCGATATAGGCACGGTCTTTCAGGATATTGTGAACGGAGCTACGAGGAAACTTTGGTGCCGAGGTTCGGAACACTCGGCTTTCATCGGAAAGCTTTTGAACGAGTGTATCCAGCGTATGGTTTTCGTAAGCGAACAGGTGGAAAATCCGCTTGACGTTATCCCCAGGGATCGGATCAATCTCGACCATGCCGCGACCATCCTTGCGGATATTGCGATAGCCATACGGCCCACGCGATACAAACCACCCCTCTTGTACGCGGCGGGCAAGCCCTTCGCAAACATCCACGGATTGTTGCTCGGAGTAGAAGCTGGCCATATTGGCCAGCGTTCGTCGCATCATGCGACCGGCGGGCGTGTTCTCAGTGGGCTGCGAAACAGAGATGAACGGCAAGTCGTATTCCGACTCTAGCCGTTCGAGTTCGACATAGTCGAAGAGGTTGCGGGCAGCACGGTCTACCTTGTAGAAGAGCAGACCATCGAGAACGCCCGCGTTCTTCTTGGCGTAATTGACCAGCTCGCGAAATGTTTTGCGTTCATCGCCTTTGCTGGCCGTCTCCGCAATGCGGAACAGTTTGGCGATTTCACCGCCCGACTGCGTTGCGTACCGCCGCAGGGCGTCTTCCTGAATTTCGAGACTAAAGCCTTCGCGTTCCTGTTCCCTGCTGCTGACCCGTGCAAGTGCGACAAAACGTTTCATGACGACGACCCCGAAGACTAAACCACATCGAACTGCACCAACGCCGCACCTATTCTACCGATTTATCGGGGTGGATGAAGGCACGAGGGTTGCGTTTCGCTGGAAGTTCAATGGCTTGCAGAATCACTGGAAATTGTGGCGACGCATTCAGATGCGAACACGCCGAACGAGGCAACCATCTGAATGACAAGGCATTTACTCTGTAACGCAACTGTCATTTGGTTGGTGATGCATACTGCGCTATAGTGGTGGCCTTATTAATAATTTGCCGTTTGCTTTGTGGATCAGGAACCTAAGTCACTTCAAAGCGATATTCTTGCGCCAGATGACGTTGTTGTCCTGTTGGACGGCACCCCAAAAGTAGTTGCTGATTCCATTCGCAATGATGACTCGCTGAAGACACTGAACTACCGCCTGTTCTCAGTCAAGCCGACCGAACTCAATGACAACGCTAAAGTTCGCGAGATCATCCAGCACAACCTGACATCCATCGAATCAGGTAAATTTGATTCGATGTTTTCGCAAGCTGCTACTCTTGCGCCTGAACCAGGCACTGACAGGTTGAAAACTGCCGCATCTATACGTGACCGAGCACTATTGCAACTTCAAGGACTCCTCAATGATCAGCAAGCATTTGATCAGCTAATCTCACAAGGGAAAAAGGCAGTAGCGGATATTCGAGCCGCAGGCATTCAGGCGACACCCACTGAACAATATGAAAAAGCTGCAAAGATGCTTGGACGTGACAATTCGCCCGTTACGCCCAGCATGGAACGACTTTTTGTTGCCGAACGAACTCCCTTTGTGATTTTCAGCTCTGCAAATGCCGCGACCTATGACACACACACGGATAATGACGGTTTGTTAAGACCCAGTGATGCTGCTCATTTGTTTTTGCCCTCAGAGCTATTGGACTACAAGCCAAACAAGAATTTCAAAGCGCCTCTTGCACTCGCTCAGATTATCTTCGATCAACTTACATCACAAAGACTAGGCATCCTGTTAGATGATGAGATTCCAAAAATCCCAGACACAGACCATACAAAGATGAGGTATGCGATAGATCGCAAACGCAAAGAAATTGAAAAGCACAACAAATCTGCTAGCACACCGATACTGATGTTCCCGGATTCTGTTACTACCGCCAGGCTAAACGCAAATAACCCCGGAGATTTCATAGAAAATGACAGTAACACGTCGCAGCTTGCGGAACTGCATCACCTTTTAACCTATTACACGGACGCTTCCGATAAGACGAAGATTCGCGACCGCTTTGATCAAGCTCAGAACTATTATTCCAAGGTCATGCATACTCTGGATGATCGCATTGATACACGCTTAAAAGCAGCATCACTTCCACGGCATATCACCGTGGATGCCGTGGATGACGAGCATCGCCCAAATAATACGCCGCTGACACAAGAGCAAGCGATTGCCAGTGCTGACCGCTTCGCCCGAGCCAATCTTCCCGCTCATTACAAACTTCGAAGCTACCTTCAGCCGACGCCCGATCATCGCATTGCCCTCAAGCTGACCAATGACGCAGGAGATACAGTCGAAAAGGTCATCGCAATTGGCGAGCCAAATGCCGAACGTGCCCTCGACATCAAACGGCGAGTGCAAGCGCACCTGCTCGATATTCCGGGTATCGTACCTTATCGCAGTCCGAGGAAAGAAGGCAGAACCCATGTCGGCCTTGACGAATTCATCCCCTCGCCCCCTCCTCATTCTCGTATTACCCCAAAATATGGCGAGTACCGATTGAAACTTGAGTGGCGCGAGCCACGCGAGGAAATCACAATCCCTCTTGGATTGCAGTATTCTGCCGACAACCATGATGAAGCCGTGCGTCGAGCCGAAGCGGTCACAGAATCATTGAACCAGGCGCGACAACCATGCAATGGACATACGCATCTTCCAGTGACTAAACGTGACGTGATCGATCAGCTCCACCATCATGTCAGTCATCAAGGTGGCAAATGGGATGAGCGCACCCTTGGCGAAATCGAGCAGTTTCCGGCAATGCTCAGATTCCCCTTCGCTGAGCGGGGGCACCAGCAGGATTCTTGGTTACAGGTCGAGGAAATGCGGACGGATGGCGACCCAAACTACACGTGGGTTCTGCCGATTAACGTCGTTGTAAACGGCCAGCGTATAGCGAATGCTTCAACCCATGTGAACTTACATGTACGCGACCGACATGCCGCCGAAGATCGAGCTATTGAGACGGTAAACCGTCTCATGGAACAGATCAATGCCTTGCCTCGACATGCACAGTGGGCCATCGATCCAGAACGCCCAACGCATCTTCTCGAACTAACAGAAGCAGCCCGAAACGCCACGCCGCATTTGATCGATACGAATCGACTGACCGATATGCAAAACGAACTTCGTAGCCCATTTCAAAAAGACCTGACCATTCAGGCTGTAGGCGAGCCAACGGAAAAGGATGGCAAAGTACACTTCACACTGGGTATTGTTCGTGGCAGAGAACACGATGTCGCGGAGCCGGTACTCAGTAAGACCACAGATAACGTGCCACCGGCATCCGTGCAGCGTCGCTTTGCTATACAGGCAGAACATCGAGACCAAATTCCGCGTTTTGTCGAAGCAATCAATCATACGTTCCGCGAAGTTGTAAAAGAAGAATACGATCCGCGTTCGGCAAGCAATTACGATGCAGAGCATCTGCGAAAGCTCAAAGCCCCAAGGCAATTCCGACCCAGCTTCGCCCCGAATGTCTTCGACCGTGCCATCGAGACGCATCTACCAGCCTTTACCGAAGTAACAAACCTCGATGCCCATGTCCACCGTGCCCGTGCCTCTCGCCCTCAAGCGGGCTTTACTGGCAGGGTAAATCAAGCCGATAACGGCCCAGTACTTCCCGACTAACTTTACGATTACTTGCCCGTGGACAAGGCGTTGAAAAGCCTTCCGACGTTATGAATCATTTCGATGGCATCCTCTATTGTGATGTTTGTTGCGTAGTACGGTTGCCAGGTGCGGATGGTTTGTTCGATGAGTTCAGCCGTGATCCAATCAGGTGTCCCTGCCGGAAGGATGCCCGGTTGGGCATCCTTTGCGGCAACGCAATCGTTCTTTGGATTGCTTCGGGACATGATTGGAATCCACCACCAAATCGGCACAAGATTTTGGAAATGCGCGCACGGTCCACCGTGGCCCGATGCGGGGGAACGCAGAATTCACTGGGGGCTGTTGCGGCTTACGAAGACCGCAATAGTCCCTCACGCTGGTAACGCTGCAATTCTTCATGCGATATGGCCCAAGCTGCGTGAGCACCCCTGCCACTTTTCTTTTTGCGTGAATGGATGCGGCCAAGCCGACACCATTCACGGCAAGTGAATACAGAACGCCCCACGATCCGCGAGAATTGCTCGATGGAATACCAATCTTGCGACGGCTCACGTTGGACCAGTGCGAGCAACATCGTTTCGATTCGCTCCAGCCTTTCCTCAAGGGTCATGGGATATTCCTTCTTCACTTTGCCGCAAACGAGTGATCGCCATCGCATTTATTTCAGCCACTTGCCAATGATGCCAATGGCCTTACTTGCTGCTGCCTTCTTTGCAGCGGACTTCACATCGGGGTTGTCGGTGAGGTATTTTCTGCCGAAATACATCAGCCACATCATGCAGACAAAGATGAAGCAGATCATTTCGCTCGAATTCGCCATGCGGAATGCTAGTAACATGATTTTCTCCCTATCGAGTAACACACAGGTAAAGCTCTCAGTCCCCAGTTGCCACATTGACAACCAGATAAAGACCGAATGCGTCTATCGTTCGGCTTGTTGCTCCGGCTCCGGCGCACGCGCCGCATAGGAATCCAACATTTGGTTGTAGTTGCCGTACACGGTCCCCATGTCTTGGGTGACCATTTGCGGTGTAGGATTCAAAGGCGTCCCCGGCTCACCGCCAAACTCGGGACTCCCCAGAAACGTTTCGCTCACGGTGCTTCGGATGTCTTTGACAGCCTCACGCGCCATCGCTTTTAGTTCCGCCGCCATCGACGGCTGCTGTTCCGCCCATTCGTTGCGTTGGTCGATCATCCGTTGAATGAGGCCAGGGCTGCTTTGCTGTTCTTCCGACATGACTATCTCCTTAGTTGTTCTGAATACCATTCATGCTCAATCCGTGCGTCTTGCATCCGCTCGATGCGCTTACGTGCGACCAAGTCTTCAATGCCGTAGCGAACCATGAACCCGAAACCGCACAGCACTACATAGCCACCGATGCCCACTGATACCGGACAGAGTAATATCCCGATGACGATGCAAAACAGCGGTTCGATCAATTCCATCGCTCGATGCTCAGTTTTCACGAACGGCACTTTCATGGCCCAATGCGGATAGCCCGCATACTGGCTATGAATCACACCGCCGCTGCGGATGATGCGGAATGTCTCAATCCGCCTGCATATCTGCGCTACCGTGAACGCACCGGCGAACAACAGGAATGCACGCCCTTCAAGACCCGCAAGGAACAACAGCAGCAAGAATGCAACAAGCGAATTCCAGGACAGGGCTTCCCGTCCAAAGCCACGCCGTATGAACACGGCAATGGAAGTCGCCAAGACATTGGCCGCGAAGTACACCAGCCCAAGGCCCGACGGGTTTGTCTCTTTCCCACTATTTGGATTTTGGTTTTGATCGCTTTGCATCATGTGCCCTTTCGTTGATTAGGTAAAACACGTGTGAATCATCGCTGGCTGAACTCCCGCCACAGCCAGTTTTTCCCATCGGAGAACGGCTCCGCAGAGCGGATAACCACCGCGTCACAAATCAAGTTGTTGGCCTTGCCGCCGGTACGCAGACCGTTCATGAGCAGGTTGGGCTTGAGCATCGCTTCATAATGCTCGCTTGCGTTCGTGGAGACTTTCGAGCGCCCAGTCACTTCCGCATATAAATCCTCCACCGGCGACAACGACGTGCCGACGAACACTTCGCGACCCTTGCCAATAAGACCGGAAGCCCATTCCGCTGTTTGGACATCACCAAGGGCGTGGAAGATTTTCGTGGCAAAGTTCGTGAGCAAGGCATCGGCCTGATGCCTGCCGTTATCGCCCTTCATGCTCATGTAGTAGCTGTGTAATGATTGCGTCAGCACGACCATGCAGCCCATGTGACTGCGGCATTGAGCCAAGTAATGCGCGTCATAGCTGTTCATGAATTGGGCGTATTCATCCGCCCAGATCACCACCACCGGATCATCGCTTTGCGTCATGCGACGTAAGACCCGACGTTGCACCAGGTATTTCCAGCCCGCTGCAATCAATGCCCCCATATCGCCCCATTCCGCTGGAGCCATGTTCACGATGACCCACTTGCCAGCCAGCATGTCATCGGGGCTTACATTGGTGTTGGTGCTGACCAGTTCCCGAATGATGCCCGTATTGAACACATGCAGGATGCCCATCACACCCGTCATGATCGAAGAGCGGGTTTTCTCTGCCATCGCGGGGAATTCAGCGAGCCAGTAATCCGCCGCGAGTTGGTAATCGTGTGACTCAACCCCTGACAGCTTCTTCTCGAAAGCATCGGCTAAGCATTGGTTGCAGAAACCTGCCCGCCATTGCTCTGTTGCAATATGTGCCGTACTCATCGCCGCCGTGCTGATGAATCGTTGGATTGCCGGTGCCGAGACCGAGCCGGTTGCCAGCCGCACGACTTCAACCGCGTTGTAAATCATACGGGTCTGTTCTGCTTCCCAGAAATCAGCACTCTCACCGCCCTTGGTATCGGAGGCCCGAAGCGTTTCGCCGATGACCGTGATGCAGCGCGTGACATCCCGCGTATGCCCACCCATTGCAAGGACATAGCCAAGGAAGTTGAATCGTAGGGGCGTCGTAGGCGAGAAGACGAGCAAGTCCTCGCTTCGCCCCGCTCTCTCAAAGATGTCCTGCCACATGGTCAAATCCTCTGGCTTTGCGGCGAGTATCAACCCGCCTGAGTTTCGATGCTGAATAATGGCCTGAGCGATTTCACGCCCGCTTGAGCTGGTTTTGCCTGAACCGGCACGCTCCGTGATGCTGACGCCGCCGTTAAGGAGGTCACGCACCGTGAAGTGGTTGCTCGGTGACCATTGCAGCAATGGGCTGTCTAATGGTTCCGTCGTTTTCTTCATGGGACGGCTCGCCCGCCTCTCCAGGCGTCGTGCCACTATTAACCCGATCACGATCAGTGCCAGTAGTGCGATTGACTGAACCATGTTGCAGTTCCTCCAGTTTGAATGTGATTTCCAAAAGTTCGATTTGTCGTTGATGCTTGCGCTCTTCGAGCACTTCGCGGATGCCTTCCGCATACACTTTCACGCCCCAGAACAACACACCGGCCCAGATGCAAATGGCGATGAATGCAACGAACAGGAATGGTTGTGCCGCGTTTTCCAGAAAACCTGTCATGAGACACCTTCTTTCGTTTCCGTTTCATCATGTCGCTGCTTGAACCGTCCGTATGCGTCCGTGATCGGCTTGAGTTTTTTCACATAGTCGAGGTGCCAGCCATAAAGCCAATCCAACGCTATTTCCGCACCCACATAGTGCCCTGCGAATGCAGCCATCATGCCGACCACGATGGCGATACTTTGTAAATACATGAGCTACACTCCCTTAAGGTTTTGGTTGATGTTTCTTCGATTTGTCTTTCATCACGGCCCCAAAGGTCCGTGCATCAAGCCCTTGCTCTCGGGCTTTGCGAGCCTCGCGCTGCGCTTCGGCCAGTGCCTCGATGAGGTCATCTAGTGAAAGCTCTTTGCCGGTGATCGCGATGGTGACCCCCGAAGGCAAAGGGCAGACAATTCGCTTGGACCGCACAACGGGGTTTGCGGCTTTGCGTTGCTTTCGCACATGCTCGGTCAAGCCATCGCGTGACGTGCCCGCCGCCGTAAGCCGCAGCAACTCCGCTTGCTGCTCGGTTGCGGCACGGCTGATTTCGTAACACGACGAAATGCCGATGCGTCCCGCTTCAAGTTCGTCTTGGACTTCCTTGATGCAACGTGAGGGCGAAAGATATTTGCAGACGGAGGATTCGGAGAGATTCAGATGTTTGGCGAGGTCTTTGTTCGTCCAGCCTTGGTTGAGTCGAAGTAATTCGTCACAAGCCCGCCACTTTTCACCGTCGGAAAGTGGCGCCCGATGGATGTTTTCCGTGAGTTGGAAAATCCGCACCTGCGATTCGGTCAACGGTTCGTCATTGATAACGACCAGAAGTTCCTTAAGTCCAGCGAGTATTGCGGCCCGATACCGCCGTTCACCCGCGATGAAAGTTCCGTCTGTTCTGGCCAATACGGGCTGAAGCTGTTTGACCTTGAGCGATTCGCCCAGCAAACGAAGCTCGCCTTCGTCGAAATGTTGCCTCACCTGAGAGGCAGTCTTGAACCACGACAGTGGTTTTGTTGCAAGTTGCGGCATTGGAACCCTCCGTTGAATTTGGGTTGCTTCACTGACGGAGGATCTGACTCTGCTGCCTTTCTTTGGGTTCTCTAAGCCAACGTGTGAGAGAAGCGACTAAAGTGCCGTAACCAGCCTGTGAGAAGGGACTTACGGCGCATTGACGTGAGAACACGTTCCGATGGCGTGAGGTCGCGATTTTTGTGTTCGAAGACGACGAGTTACGAGGTTATTGATGGGTTCCCAGGCAAGAAATGGGCTTAAATCACGAGAAATAATCAAAGTTCTTCATGATCGCCCAAAACGAGTACTGTAAATGCGCCCACGTCCTTGATCTACTCTCAGGATAAGCTGTACCACGATCCTTTGCCTTGCCCGTGTCGAACCAGATAGCCGCCCGCTACCAATCGCTTGAAGTGCTCTTTGAGCGTGTTGCGGCTGATGCCCTTTACACGGATCATATCGCCAATTGTTACCCGCCCCTGATTTTTGGCATGTTCGATGATGGCCACGGCCAGTTCTGGTAGTGTGGCAAGAACCAGCTTTTCGCGTTCGATCTTCCCTGCCAACCGACGCTTTTGCTGCTGAAGAGCACGCAAAAAGAACGAAAGCCACGGTTGCCAGTTTGGCGACTTCCTGCGAATGGTGCCCTGCGTTTGCCGCAATGCTAGATAATAAGATTCCTTGCTCTGCTCGACGACGCTTTCAAGTGAGCTATAGGGAACGTAGGCATAGCCCGCCTGCAACAGCAATAACGTCGTCAAGGCGCGGCTAAGGCGACCGTTGCCATCCTGAAATGGATGAATCTCTAAGAATACGACCACGAAGACACCAACCACGAGCAAGGGGTGCAAGCGGCCTAGCTCGCGGGCTTCGTCCAGCCACGCAATCAGTTCGTTCATGAGCCGTGGCGTGTCGAACGGAGTTGCCGTCTCAAAAACAATGCCGATATTACGACCCTCTGTATCGAATGCAGCAACGCTATTGGAGGTCTTCTTGTATTCACCACGATGATGCTCATCCTTCTTGCTGAACGCGAGCAAATCGCGGTGCAATTGGCGAATATGGTTTTCGGTGAATGGAATATCGCGCCACGAGCTGAAGATCAGCTCCATGACCTGTGCATAGCCTGCGACTTCTTGTTCATCACGGGATGCGAAAGACTTGATTTCTAACTTGGAAAGCAAAAGCTCCACGTCACGGTCGGAAAGCTTGCTGCCTTCGATGCGTGTCGAAGACCCGATGCTTTCGATAGTAGCTACGCGGCGCAATGCGTTTAAGCGTTCTGGAGCGAGCGTGCCAAGGGCACGCCACGCCCCTTTGAACTCATCAAGTTCTGCAATGAGTGCCAACAGTTCTGAAGTAATTGTTATCGAGTCGGTGTTAAGCATGGGCGGCATCCTTCACCACCATATTTACACCCATAAACACCCATAAGTCCAACCACAATTGCACCACCATGCAACCAGATTTGGCTTTTCCTTCGGTAACATACTGATATGTATTAGCTCATGATCGCATGCCAGCCGCTTTATCGAGGTAATCGGCCCACCATTGCATCATCTTTTTGCGCTCCGGCAGATATTGAGCATGGTTATAAGCTGCACGCACCTTATCCCGCTCGGAATGGGCAAGCTGGCGCTCGATCACGTCAGGCGGAAAGCCCTCTTCGTTCAGGACGGTACTTGCGGTGCTACGGAAACCGTGCCCGGTGGCTCTGGAGTGATAACCCATTCGGTAAAGTGCATAGAGAATCGTGTTTTCGCTCATCTGTCCCGACGGCTTATGTTGGTTCGGAAACACGAACTTTGAATTGTGGGAAATGAGCTTCATTTCCTCCAATACCGCGACGGCCTGACGAGAAAGGGGCACAATGTGCGGGTCTCGCATTTTCATGCGCTCTGCGGGTATGCGCCATTCCGCCTTGTCCAAATCAATTTCTGTCCATGCCGCGCCGCGTAATTCCGCCGTGCGAACAAATGTTAGCAGCAGGAAACGCAACGCCAGCCTTGTCTGAATGGCCCCGTCATAGACCGCCAGCTTTTTGAGGTATTCGGGTAGTTCGTTCGGCTTCAGATAAGCGTGGTTGTTCCTGACCACTGGCTTTAACGCCCCGCGTAGTGAAACCGCCGGATTGATGGAAACACGGTCTGTTATGACCGCGTAGGTAAACACCTGCCCGCAAACTTGCAGGAGTCGGTGAGCAATCTCTGCGCCATGTTCCTCAATCTTGCGCATGACCGAAAGCAATTCTGAGGTGCTGATCTCGGCAATCGGACGCGTACCGATTCGCGGGAACACGTGCATTTCTAATCGCGTGAGAATCTTCTTTGCGTGGATTGGCGTCCATTTGCTAAGGCGGTTGTCATGCCATTCCCGAGCGATGAGTTCAAACGTGTTCTCATGCTTTTGGATTAGGAGGCGTTTGGCCTCTTTCTTGACCTCCCCAGGGTCGTTACCAGCGGCGACCATCTTGCGTGCCTGTGCGCGGCGCTCACGGGCATCCGCTAGGCTCACTTCAGGGTATACCCCAAAAGCAAGCCGCTTTTCCTTGCCCGCAAACTGATATTTGAAGCGCCAGTATTTGCCACCTGCCGGTATTATTTCGAGGTAAAGCCCATCACCATCAAACAGCCTATACATCTTCTCTTTAGGCTTGGCGTTGCGAACTTCGATGTCTTTCAGTGTCATTGCTGCCCTCCCCGCTCAGTTTCAGGGGTAGCAACAAGAAACTCACGCAATGCCCTCGTTTGAGACGCGTTGAGCGTCAAGGCGTTTGTAGCGGTGGCGATAGTCAGCTCATCTTCGGACGACATTGCTAAGCGAAAGACACTCTTAGTATTCGGCTTCTGTCTGGATTCCTTTTCGTCTCGCTTGATCTGGTTCGGATTGGCCCCTTGGCGGAGTGCCTCTTTCACTGAGGCCTTGGCCTTCATCGCCTGAACAACAGTCACGCGAGGGAACACGCCTATTGCGTAAGTGGTATCCCGTCCGTTGAAACGATACTTCAATCGCCAGTATTTTTTCCCATCGGGGCGGATCAGTACAAACAGCCCTTCCCCGAGCGAGTACCTATACACGCCATCTTTTGGCTTAAGATCTAGTATTTCCGCGTCTGTGAGCATTGTCTGGGATAGAAATTATTGGCTGCATGTTTCTATCCCAACATCTATCCCGATGTATCCCCGAATGTCAACAATCTTTAGCGAATCGCAACGGACGCTAATCGCTCTGTGACGGGCTTCTGCTCTATGTTTTGCGGACTGTTTCGGACGTTAACATCCGTTAAAATGGTGCCCAGGAAGGGACTCGAATGGTGTAGCTAACCTATTGTTTTTGATCTTTTATCGCAAATGGTTAAAAAACCATGTGCCCCGATATATACCCCGAATAATCGATCTGTATTTTAAGTCCCAATCACAGTCCCGATGTGCCAAATTATAGCATCGGGATACGGGAGCGCAATCTTTCAAATCAATGATTTTAGATGTCTCGGAAAAACTTACGATTTAGGCTCTAATGTCTCGACCCTGACTGAGTCGCACTAACCCCACCACATTCCCCAAGCGAGTAACAAGCAGATTTTTTAGCGGTCGATGCCACCACGCCAAGCAGGTTTTGTGTTTTATCTCTCCGGCTATACATCGTTGTACATCTTTTCCCTTTTATTAGTGTGAACAAATAGCAAACCGATCAATGCAATCGTTGTGAAAACCGCGCCTGTAGAAAACATTGCGGAAGGACCGAATTTATCCCACACAAGCCCCGCGATAACGCTTGCCACCAGCATGGCTATGCCGCAAACGAGATTAAATACCCCGTACGCAGTGCCACGCAATTCTCGAGGCGTTGTATCCGTTACCATCGTTGCCAGCAATCCTTGGGTAAAAGCCATATGCAACCCCCATAAGCCGACGCCTAGCGCCAGCATCGATAGATTTGCCGTATAGGCTAACACCACATCAGCAGCGATTAGGAACGCAACGCCGAGCAGTAGCACGCTTTTCCTACGCATGCGGTCGGAAAGGATTCCCGCAGGGTAGGCAGCACCCGCATAGAAGATATTCATGACGACCATAACCAGTGGTACAAAGGCAAGAGGCAAACCGATTGCCTGAGCCTTTAATACCAAGAACGCCTCGCTGAAACGCGCCAACGTTAGCACCCCGGCAATTGCTACCAGTTGCCAGTAATTACAACCGACATGCCTAATGTCGCGAATGCGAATGGCAGGTTTGGAATTATCCGCATGTTTCGAATCTGTCTCTTTCACGCCGAAGACAAGAATGAGGAAAGCAATTATGGCGGGGATGACGGCAATCCACATCACAGCACGGATATTATCCGCCAACAGCAACATCCCCACTATCGCCAACGTAGGACCAAGAAACGCACCCACTGTATCCAGCGATTGCCGTAGTCCAAAGCAAGCGCCACGTATCTCTGGCGGGGCAATATCGCCTATCATCGCATCGCGCGGTGCTCCGCGAATGCCTTTGCCGATGCGATCAATAAAACGAGCGGTCAGCACGCTCGTGAGGGAATGAGCCAGAGGGAATAGTGGCTTGCTCAAAGCTGCCATGCCGTAGCCAATGGCTACCAGCAGCTTGCGCTTGTGGAAATAGTCGCTGAGAGTTCCTGAGAAGACTTTAACAATCAGCGCGGTCGCCTCGGCGATGCCTTCAACGATACCGACGGAAGTCATGCTGGCACCCAAAGTTGACACCATGAAAACTGGTAGCAAGCTGTGAACAAGTTCGGAAGAGGTATCCATGAACAGGCTGACGAGGCCCAGAGCCCAGATGCTTCGCGGTATTCCAATACGGTTTGTTTTTGCAGTCACCGTATATCCTCTGAAGGTGAAAATCTGGCAAAACGCAGGGCCAGGGCGGGCAGAACAAGCAGGTTTAGCAAGGTGGAAGTGCACAGCCCACCCAATATAACGATGGCCATAGGGCCTTCGATTTCGCGTCCGGGATCACCGGAGCTGATTGCCAGCGGCAGCAGGCCGAGCGCCGTAACGAGTGCCGTCATAATGATGGGAAGCAGGCGTTCGGAAGCACCCCGCAAAGCCGTCTGCATGTTCCACGGCTGGTCTTCGGCAAGCACCAGGTGCTCAAAATGAGACATCATCATCACCGAGTTGCGCAAGGAGATACCAAACAGGGTGACGAAACCGACCATCGCACCGAGCGTCAGTATACCGCCGGTCATCACTACGGCCAGCACGCCACCGACCATTGCGAAGGGCAGATTAAGAAGGATCAGGCCGAGATTGCGGCCATTTCTCATCAAGATGGCGAGCAAGGCGATAATGGCGAGGCCCGCCAACGCGCTGTTGATCAACAGATCGCGCTGCGCCTTGGCTTGCGCTTCCGCCGCGCCCCCAAAGGCGATGTAGCTGCCGGGCGGAAAGGTAATGCTTTCGGAGAGTTTCTTGTTCGTTTCGGCAATGAAACTGCTCAAATCCTTGCCACCAACATCGAAAGTGATGGTCTGAACGCGTCGCGCGCCGTCACGCAGCACGACATAGCGCCCTGCCGACATGCCGATCTCCGCCAGCTTTGATAATGGGACAATGGAGCCGGAAGGTGTCTTGATCGGCAAATCACCAACCTGCACCATGCTCATGCGGGCAGAAGGTGCAAGTACCACGCTCACATCGATGACCTGATTGCCACGATAGACCTGCGACACGGTTTCACCCTGGTAGGCAACGCGTATAGCAGAAAGCACATCAACCGCATTCAACCCGAAGTAGTAAAGTGCATCCGGTTTCAAGCGGATATTAAGCTGCGGCGTGCCAGGCGGGGATTGCAGCTGCACATTGGCTGCACCGGGCATGGATTGCACAATCGGTAGAATCTGCGCAGCCAACTTGTCGATGGTATCCAGTTCCAACCCGTAGATATTAAGCACGCCCTCTGCCGTATATCCTGAGAGCGTTTCCTCAACGCGCTCGGTGAGGAACGGCTTGACCGCGAAATTTACTCCGGGGAATTGCGCCAGCACTTTTCTAATCTCGAACTGCGAACCTTCTGCATCCTCGCCTGTCAGTGGTTTCAGATCAACCTCGAACTCGCTGTAATGCGTTCCCCACACATCATCTGCTTTTTCCGCACGCCCCGCACGCTGCGAGACCAAGCGCACGAAAGGCAGTTTAAGCAATCCTTCCGTCACCCTATTGCCGATACGCAGAGATTCATCCAATGAGGTGCCGGGTATTGCCGACATATGCACAATGAAATGTCCCTCGCGCAGTTCGGGGATGAACTTTTCCTCAAAAAATGGGAGCGCGGCCAGACTGCCAAGAAAGAGTACGCACACACACAACAACATTTTGCCGGGCGCGTGGCTGAACGCCGTTAGCGTCCTGACATAGCGATCTTTAATCCATACCGTAAAACGAGGTTCGGGGGTTTCGGTATCCTGATGCCGTATGAGCAGCATGGAAAGCGCGGGCGTGACAGTGAGCGCCACGATGAGCGAGGCCAGCATTGCCGCGATATTTGCAATAGCGAGCGGCGCAAACAGCCTGCCGCCGAGCCCTGACATGGTCAGCACCGGAAGAAAGACGACAATCACCGCAACGGTGGCAAATACCACAGCGCTGCGAACTTCCAGCGAAGCATTCAAAATCGTTTGCAGCCTGGATTCATTCAATTGCAGGCGATGACTCTCGCGTAGGCGGCGCAGAATGTTTTCGACATCAATTACTGCATCATCCACCACCGCACCGATGGCAATGGCTAGTCCACCCAACGTCATGGTATTGAGTGTATAACCGAACTGATTAAGCACTACAACAGCGGTCATGAGTGAAAGCGGAATGGCCGTAGCTGAGATCAGGGCGCTTTTGACATTGCTTAGGAAAATGAATAGTATGATCACCACAAATGCCGCTCCTAGAAACAGGTCAGTCTTGATATTACCGATGGCGGTTTCGATGAAATTGGCTGGACGGAAAAGATCGGGAGAGAGGGTAATGTCCGCCATCTTCAATGTAGGAGATATTTCCTCCAACGCCTTTTCCACTTCGTGCGTAACCTGGCGGGTGTTGGCCCCGTATTGCGATGAGACCAACAGCATCACGCCTTCCTTGCCCATGATGGAGGCCGCACCCAGGCGAGGCTCCCTGCCCTCTGCGACGATTGCCACATCATCCAGCGTGATGTTAAGGTCAATATTTTCGCCGGTGCCATGCAACAGCACGGTTCTGGTCAGCGCCTCGGTAGTCGAAGCCTGGCCGTCCGTCTGAATCACAATGCGCTGGTTCGGCGTGTCGATGAAGCCCGCGCCCTGCACTCCGGTCGCGCGGCGCGCTGCATCCACCACTTCAGCAGGAGAAAGATTATAGCGTTTCAATTGCTCCGGCTTGAGTTGAATTTGTAACTGTCTGACTTCGCCGCCGAAGACCGATACTTTGGCGACACCTGGCACGGCGAGCAGCCGCTGCTTTACCACCCAATCGGCTTGCGTACGTATATCTTGCAAGGATTTACTCTGCGAACTCAGACCGACCGCTAGCATGATGCTGGTAGAAGACGTAAGTGGCGTCAGCACTGGCGGCTGTATGCCCTGCGGCAACTGACCGGCGACGGCGGATAGCCGCTCAGCCACCGCCTGGCGGTTAAGATGAATATCGCTTCCGGGATTGAAGGTGATTTTGATCAGCGATAGCCCTTGAATCGACGATGAGCGCAGCGACTCGATGCCGGAGACGCCGTTGACGGAGTTTTCAATCGGCTGAGTCACCAGCATTTCCACCTGCTCCGGCGACAACCCCGGCGCTTCCGCCTGAATCACCACCTGCGGCGGTGCGAATTCCGGAAATACATCGTACTGCGCCTTACTCAGGCTAAAGGAGCCGTAGATCAAAGCGGCGACGGCAAGACCCGCCACAACGCCCGCATGTCTGACCGAGAACGAAACAATCTCGCGCAATATCATTCGTTCTCCTCGCCTACTTCGATGGAGGCCCGCTCCTCCTCGGAAAGCAGAAGTTGCGCACCGTGCGTTACGATCCGCACCGGGGAGGACAAACCTTCCACCTCGTAATTCCCTTGCTCAAATGTCTTAATAGTAATGGGAGTTTTGAGAAACTTTCCCGGCGAGGTTTCCACATACACCCATGACTTGTCGCCCCACCAAACCAGCGCCGAATTGGACAAGGCTTGCGGAGATATTTCCTCCACTGCAATACCGCCCGACGTTCTGTCGGCATCGGTGAGTCCGACCACCTGCCGCTCGTTTTCCTCGACGACACGCGGCGGGGCGTTGACCGGTTTTTCGCGCAGGGATTCCATCTCGGCTTCATGCTGCCCTTCTACGAACCCCCACACCATCAATGCGGCAAGGCCGATGAGGACGACCAACATCATAAATTTCTTCATTGCCCCTCCGGTCGCGTCGACTGGAGGAAAGCGCTGGCATCAAACCCACGGCCAAACTGCGGCTGCTGAGAAGCGTCTTCCAACGCCGCCTTACTTTTTAGCAATTGGATAAGCGCATCGTGACGGGCGATAGTAGCGGTATAATTTTCGGACGCAGCCAGGAGCAAAGGAAGCTTGCTGGCCTCAGTAGGTCTCAGGTGGGATTGCAGTTGTATGAGCTTATCCTGCTGAGCCACAAGCAGCCGATCGGCAGTGACAAGTTTGCTTTGGGCGGCTTCTAGACCGGCCTCGGCTCCTTCGATCCGCCCGATGATGTCTGACTGAGCTGCATTTACTTTTTGAGCCGCCTGTTTGCGGTTGGCCACCGCCTCGGCAATCCGCCCTTCATTATTGTTGAACACAGGTAGTGTGATCGACAGTCCCAGCGTCAGCACATTGCCGTCATTTGCCCATTGATAACCGGGGCCGAGATTGATGTCCGGGGTCTGTCTGGCAAGTTCGAGTTGTAGGGCGCTGTGGGCGGCTTCATACTCTGCCAGTGCCACCATCAACCCCGTATGCGCCTTAAGCGCAGTGGACATATCAAAGGCTGGAGCCGATGCCGATTCCATTCCGCGCCAATCGACATTCACGCCATCAATCGCCGCCAGCGATACGCCGATGGCGCTGGCCAAGCGTGCTTTGGCTTCCACCGCCTGCTTTGCGGCATCTTTCCCGATAAGTAATGTCTGTTGGTAAGCTACCAGCATCTGGCTGGCGGTCACCGAAGGTAGCTGTCCCTGCGCCGTACGTTCATTGAATACATCAAGCACGGCTTTCTGCGCCTCCGCCTGCTTCCCATAAAGTGCTTCTGACTTGTTTGCTGCTCCAACATCAATCAGCGCATACACCACACGGCTGCGTACCGTCCAGGCGGCGCTTCCTACCTGGTATTCGGCGGCGCTGGCCAGATGCCCTGCCCGTTCTACGCGCAGTTCACGCTTCCCCGCCATTTCGATGGGCAGGTTGATACCAAAATCCAGCAGCCATGGGATAGCCCTGACCGCATCGTGACTCGGCGCGATACCGATGCTGGGGTTGGGGCGCTGCCCGGCAGTAATCCCTGCCGCCTTACCCGCTTCCCACTTGCTACGGGCCACGTCAAGGTCGAAATTGAAATAGAGTGCGGCCAGCGTCAACTGACGCACGTCCCATCTGCCAGAAGATGGTTTGCCCGTTGTCTGTTCAATAAACGCTTTTAATCCTGAATCGTCCAGTTTGCGGGCCGCGTATTGGTTGGCGGTCTGTATTGCTGGCGGAAGCGATTCAGTCTGAGTCGTACAGCCACTGAGCGCTGCGATTATCGCGGAAATGCAAAGGGATTTTCGCACACCCTAATCCGGCTTGATGGGCATCGTGGTTGTGCGTAAATAAGGCAACATCTACTCTCCTTGGATTTCAAGCTGTACTACCACCAGACGCTTCAAACAACAACGGCTTAAAGGCAACAGACCGCAGTTATCATACAAGCAAAAATATGATTAACAAATGATTGTTACAAATCTGGATCACTCGTCTGATTAGAGCAAGCTTGAGTGAACAATCACAATGAAAGACGTCAGCCGCATCTGTGTACGACTCATCCACCCACGCAATCATCTGTGAATTCACCATTCATTCGAGCGGGGCAGAAAGCCGGTGGCTTTTTTCGAACGCAGTCCGACCTAATGTAGGAGCCATGCTCACAGACCGGCTACGAACTCGATCACGCCAACTCGGCCACGTTATGGGCAATTCGAACAACGTCCGCAAGCGCCGCTGCAAAGCGCAATCATTCAAATCAATGATTCTGAGTATCCTCGGAGAGGGTCGCGATCAAGGCCCTTATATCTTCGGCACGCCATGCCGTGCATCTCTCTGACAGCTTTACTGGTTTTGGAAAACGTCCGGATTTCACACCCTCCCACCAGCTTGTCTTGCCGAGTGGTATCACGCTCAGAACTTGGGGCAACCGTAAGAAACCGGTCTCAGGAATATCGTACATTTCCAAACTCCATCATGATTGAAGGTATCACAGAATTACGACCTTGTCCCTTGGAAAATGGCTGTGGAAGCTGTTCAGCGAGCGTTTTCCGATACCGCTTCACGCACGAAGTTATGCTCAATGGCATAATTGGCCGTCTGTGCTTCGCCTACCAATCGACCCTTCTAGCTTGCTGGCCTGCGGCGAAATGAAGAAAACAAGTGATAAGCCGCAGATCGACCGTCGCGCGTGCTTCGCTCTGTCTAATCAATGCGGGTTTCAGCGTTTTCCACCCATTATCATCAATCCCGTAAATCCAGAAATAAGCGGCGTCGTAATTTCCCGGCGTACCATCGGCTAGCTCTAGGCCCCGGCGGAACGTGGTGAGTTTTACCAAATCATCGACCATTCGTGATACGTCCGCGTTGCCTGGCTTCACCTCCACAATTAACAAATTTGTCATTTGCCCCGGAATATGCACGAGGAAATCAGGTTTTGGGCTGTTTCGAATCAAAGGATGGCCAGCCTTATCGATTTCGCCTGAGAGCGCGAATGGGTACGGGGTGGGCCAGGAACTACGCCATCGATGATACAGCTCGTAACAGTAAACTCGTTCGCGGTATTCCGGTTCTTCAGTCCCAGCAACTGGCAACTGAAAATACTCCTGTGCGACCTCCGAGGAGGCACTTAGAAGCCATTCTGTGACATCATGCAGCGTTTGGGTCATAAATGTCTCCGTATAAACACGTCACTGGCTCCGCGCCTTTTAACAGTAATGGTACCGACCGTTTGAAACAATTCATTTCTCTTGCGTCTTGGGCACCTCACCATCCAGGTGACCGAGTGCTTCCGTGCTTCGCTTCGCTGCGGTCCTAGCGGACAGCTAAGGCTCCCTCTCGCCCTCTTGTGCAACGGCCTCCTGATCCATCATCGGCCTAAAACGGTGCGGTGCGGGCAGCAGCAACACTCGCTACGCGGGTTGCACCTTTCCGCTGAAACCGCCTGCTCCCCCTTTCTTGCGTCAAACTTGCGGACTGAGACGCGAGTACGCGTTCACACCTTAAGTATGGCGTTTAGGGCGTCCCAATCGGATGCCTCGTTGGGCACAGCAACATTTGATTTCTTAAAAACAGGGGAGACCCCAGGGCCGTCAAGGCTCGGAGCCGCGCGAGCAAATGCGGCTGCCTCCCCATCTTCCGCGCTTCGTACCTTCGCTTGTGCAGACGGGTCCCCTCCCCCTTCGCTCGGCCTTGACTGCCCTTCCCCCCAGGCCTTTGGCATTCGCCCCCCGGCTGTTCGAAAAACAGCGGGGCTGCTTCTCAGCAAGTAGCAACGAAACCGCGTTCATTTCATTCACTGGGGAGAGCTTTACCATGTCGTCAACCGTTACCACTTCCGAAACCACTATCACCGCAGCGACCAAACCCGCTCGAATCGATGTTTACGAGCGAGTCACTAACCGCATCGTTGAACAGCTTGAACAAGGCGTTAGGCCTTGGATGAAACCTTGGAACGCCGAGCATGCCGCCGGACGGATCACAAGGCCTCTTCGCTTCAACGGCTTGCCCTATAGCGGTATCAATATCTTGATGCTTTGGGCCGAGTCCGAGGACAAGGGGTATTGCTGCCCGTTGTGGCTCACCTTCAACCAAACCAAAGAGCTAGGCGGATTCGTGAAGAAAGGCGAACACGGTTCCATTGTTGTTTACGCTTCGACCTTCAAAAAGTCGGAGGCCGACGACAAAGGCGACGAAGTCGAAAGGGAAATTCCTTTCTTGAAGCAATACACGGTATTTAATGCCGAGCAATGCGAAGGCCTGCCCGAAAAATACTACGCCACCAAGGAGCCACCAAATTCGACCATTGAACGGGTTGAACAAGCCGACCGTTTTTTCAAAAACCTCAACGCCGACATTCGCGAGGGAGGCGACAAGGCCTATTACACCATTACCCATGATTTTATTCGTATGCCGTTTTTGGAAACGTTTCGCGACGCCGAAACCCACGCCGCCACGATGGCCCATGAGCTTTGCCACTGGACCCGCCACCCAAAGAGGCTTGATCGGGATTTAGGCCGAAAACGTTTTGGCGATGAAGGCTACGCCATGGAGGAACTTGTAGCCGAACTCGGTTCCGCTTTCCTTTGTGCCGATTTGAACATCACCCCCGAGCTTCGAGCAGACCACGCCGAGTATCTCGCGTCTTGGTTACATGTTTTGAAGAACGACAAACGAGCCATCTTTACCGCCGCTTCTCACGCATCCAAAGCCGTTGAATTTATGCACGGCTTGCAGCCCAAGGACGAAACCACTTCCGAGGCATCGACCGCAGAAAGGGAATCGGTGTAACCATGCTTGTTAAAACCAAGATCACCGGAAAACTTGACAGCAACGTAAAAGTTGCCGAAGCATTGCGAACATGGCTCGCCGCTCAAAGCATTGTCGATCAAGACAAAGAGCATTTTTGGGCGATCGGTTTAGATACCAAGATGAAAGTGAAATACATCGAGGTGGTGACCATGGGCACGCTTGATGCAAGCCTGGTACATCCCCGCGAAGTGTTCCGCTATGCCATCATGAATGGCGTTGCATCGCTGATCATTGGACACAATCACCCGTCAGGCGATGTTTACCCAAGCAATGAGGATCGAGCCGTAACGAAACGACTCGCCCAAGCGGGAAACCTACTCGGAATCCCCATCTATGACCATCTGATCATCGGAGCAGGCGGAGAGCATTACAGCTTTGCGGAATCGATCCCCCAAGACTTAAAGCAAGTCTGATTAATCGACCCCGAGCCAGTTCAAGCAACTGGCTTCAGATTCTTAACGCTCAGCGTTTTCCCGCTGAGCTTCTTTGCATTCCATCACATTCACACAAGGCAAACACAATGGACCCTACCACCTGCTATATCACCATCATTGAAGCCATCCGCGACCACGACTACGCACGAGCGAGAGAATACGCCCTAATCTTAAAATGCTGGCTCGAATCCGGCGGCTTCTATCCGAAGGGTTTCAACGTCAATGAAATCCTTGATACGCTTGGGCGAATCTTGCGGCCCGCATGCAGGCCCGCCGCGCTTCGCTTCCCCTTCGTAAATATCGTGTGCATTCACTGCGATGCAGGAAAAGACATCGAGAGTCTTGAACAAGCCATTGATTCGGGGTGGATCAAGATTGACCCTGAAACGGAATTGCCCAATTTCACGCATATCGGGCTTTGCCCCGATTGCCGCAAGATCGAAGACGACGATCACGACTAATCAACCAAGTGATTCTTGCCACTTTGCAAAAACTGCCTGCCATTCACAGGCAGTCAATTTCGCACGCCGAAATTTTCGGCGCTATCGCGCCGGTGTGTGGCATCCATGCCGGTGTTACGCCCGACATCGTGTCGGGCA
The DNA here is from genome assembly GCA_031424235.1 of Pirellula sp. Lineage (GTDB taxonomy): Bacteria > Planctomycetota > Planctomycetia > Pirellulales > Pirellulaceae > JBKCUI01. Next base: position 3,654 of record JANPHB010000174.1, on the reverse strand, counting down.
ATCATTTCCTAAATCGCAAAATTCAGGGCACGATTTTCGCCGCGTCCATTTCACAATGATGGCAAGGGCGGTTCACGTCGTAAATTGGCCAAGATCCGGTGCTATTTTCCTCTTGATTTTGTAAGAAAAACAGCCTATTATTTCTTACATGAAGACTGAACGAAAACAGATACAAAGCATTGATTCGCAGATACTTACGGCCATAAAGGGCCGTGGTCTAGGTGCCGTGTTCGTCCCGGCTGATTTCCTGGAAAAAGGCAGCCGCGAAGCAGTCGATATTGTCCTGCATAGACTCGTTCGCAAAGGAACTATACGCCGACTTGCTCGCGGGGTCTACGATTTCCCAAAAGAACATCCCGTGCTTGGGCTACTCCAGCCATCCGCCGAAAAAGTGGCAGAGGCCTTGGCGGGTCGCGACCACACTCGATTTCAACCAGCCGGTGCCTATGCGGCTAACGCCCTGGGACTGTCCGAACAAGTGCCAGCCAAAGCGGTATTCCTGACAGATGGCCCAACCCGGACGGTGAAGATCGGCCCGACGACGATCCAACTCCGGCGCACGACCGCAAAGAATATGGCAGCGGCAGGAAGGCTTAGCGGACTTCTGATACAGGCCCTCCGCGAACTGGGTAAAGAACATGTGACCCCACAGCGGCGGGAACATTTGCGGCGGACGCTCCCCGCAGACAAGCGGCGGGAGCTTCTTAAAGACCTACGACTTGCACCGGCCTGGATGCACCCAATTTTCCGGGAACTCGCCGAGGAAGGCTCATGAAACTGAGCTTTCTCACATTAGCTGACGACGAGCGCCGCCTGTATTTCGAGCAAGCAGCGATCGCAAGGAACATATCCCCGGTGGTCTTGGAAAAAGACTTCTGGGTGTGCTGGTTGCTTGGCATTCTGTTCGAGTCGGAATTCGCAGGAAGCCTGGTATTCAAAGGCGGCACATCTCTCTCGAAAGTGTTCGGCGTCATCGAGCGTTTCTCTGAAGACATCGACCTGTCGCTCTCGCCGGTGTTTCTGAAACTCCCCTACGCCGGTACAAGCCGCAATCAGGCCAATAAGTGGATGGCCAAGGCAGAAGCTGCTTGCGCAGCCGCAGTACGGGACCAGATCGGGCCAGTGATGGAAGCGGAGGTAGTGAATGTAATAGGGGAAAATAACGGGCCGTGGTTTGAGTTTCTTCTGGACCCCCATACCAACTCGCCAGTACTCCTGTTTCATTACCCATCGTTACAGCCCGCAGGTTTCGATTACCTCAAACGCTCGGTGAAACTGGAATTCGGCTCTCTCACCGACCAGCAACCATTCGGTCGCCATCCGGTGCGACCTTGGGTCGCCGATGTGCTCCCTGCCGCGTTTCCCGATTGGCGATGCGAAGTTGTGGCTTTGGAATTGGAACGGAGTTTCTGGGAGAAAGCGACGATTCTCCACACGGAATACCACCGGCCAGCCGAGAAGGCGACCCCGGACAGGTTCTCCCGCCATTATGCGGATACGGCGGCACTGGCGCAACACCCAGCCGCCGACAACGCCATTGACCAAGATGACATTCGCAACCGAGTCGTGGAATGGAAGAGCCAGTTCTTTGGCAGTTCATGGGCAAACTATGGATTGGCGAAACCCGGAACCTTCCGTCTTGTGCCTCCATCCGAGCGGTTGCCTGCATTACGACGTGATTACCAAGCGATGCGTGATATGTATCTTGAAGAACCCACGAGCTTTGACGATATCCTCATGACCTTGGCTGAGCTTGAGAAACGTATCAACCGAGCTGGCACCTGAGATCGCCGACATGCAAAAAAGCGCTCGTTCAATGATGACCACGGTCTTGCGGTTTTTTTGGATCATCAAAAACGTCATGCAGAATTTTACTTGCCGTAAAACCCGTCATGGCAATGAATGAGCCAAGGGCAACATATTGCAAAATCATGGCAAGCCGGTCATTGCCGCATTGCCGCGACATGAACTGGGCATGATTGCCCAGGGCTTGAAACGGTACGGTTGTAGGTATCGACATACACAAACTCCCTTCATCAATGCAGCAAAGCAGGGGCGTGTTCGCCGACCCAGACTCGCACATCATCATTCGATTCACATTCGCCGATCTCGATGCTGTCCACCGTCGGTGCAGAATCTCCTAGTTCTCGAATTTCTTCATTGGTCATCTCACGAACCCAGATGATGCGATGGCGTTGCAAACCGCTTCGCATCAAGTTGATGCCGGTATCGCCCAGTGGCATATCGAGATTGCTCCCTTTGATAAGCACCAGATAAACCAAGTCACCGGAGAATTTCAGCAGCAAGCCTTCGGATGGATTGAACTTCCAAACGCCCAGCCATCCGTAAGGAAACCAAACGCTGTTACCGTCCACAAAGCGAAACTCAATTGCATCGGCACGGTCGCGGATACCGCGTAGAAAGCCAAACGCCTGACATGCGCCTTCCGTGCCGTCAGAGTCACCATCCTTTTTAGGCGTTTGGCTCATTCTCCCAGCAAGATGCTGGTTGCGTTGCAACCGCTCCTGATGGGTTGTTCGATCATCGTTCATTGTCTCTCTCCCTCTTATCACTCATTTCTTTGGCCGCTGATTGCGTGTCGGCTCTTGTGTTCTGGCCTCGACCGAGGCCCCGCTTCTTCGAGCGGTGATTCTTTGTCAGCTCCGTCGCTGACATCGGATCATCCTGACGTGTCATCGCACTCAGTAATTCTTCCTTGTCGTCCGTGAATATCTCCACTTTCTCGCGGCCTCGCGTGGCCGCTACATAAGCGGTCCGCTCATCCGTTGCGGGCAACGACTGGCTGGAGATGCCCACGAAAACCTTATCCACGGTGACGCCTTGGCTGATGTGGCTGGTCACCACATATCCATGCGTCAAATGCCCGAAGTCTCGGGCAATCACCCAGCCATGATCGACGACAATATCGCCTTGCTTAGTGAATCCCTGCACGCTCAACAACGCACCATTGTTCAATCGGTGCTTGCCATCCTTGGTTTTGCCGCCCGCCGTGATGCGGACGCGGTCCCCCGTCGCCAACGCCAAAGGCCTTGGCCGGTACACTTCAAACCGATCAGCCTTGTCGGTGGGGAGCTTTGCCCCCTCGCCTACCCGCATTCGGCTCCCCTTCGTGAAGCCGGGTGCATTTTGTTGAAACTGAATCAATTCGCCTTCCGCGTACTCCGTCGCGTCGGCTTTTTGGGCATCGGTCAAATGCGCCGGAACCCAGGCTTCAATGACATGCTCATCGCGAATCTTGCCTTTTGCTTTCAGCCCTGCACGGATTGCATCCGTGATACGGGCAGATTCGGCATGGGTTGGCGAAACCACCAACGCCGTTTTCATCTTGCCGTCTGGCTTCCTCTCCGCTGACGCGGCGAGGTACGCACCGGCAAGCTGTTCGTTGCGGTATTCATCGTCCACTTCTTTGACCCAGCCCAGTCGGTCTAGTTCATGGAACGCCTTGGCCATTTCGCCTTCGCTCATGGCTTTGGCGGCTTTCTTATAGTCGCCGCCCTGACGAAGGATTTCTGTCACTTCCGCGACATGCAATCCCGCCGAGTGCTCAAGCAGCTTCAGCGGTTCACCTGCGGTGACGCTTCGATGCTGCTTGCGATCACCCACGAGGATCACACGGGCATTCACCTTGTCCGC
>JANPHB010000173.1:0-67413 GCA_031424235.1 Pirellula sp. | reverse complement strand
TGATGCGTAATTGGCTCGGCAGGAGCCTCGCCCTCCCAATTTCCCCCAAGTGTTTTGTTGGGTTCAAAATTGAGATGGCCTCTTAGAGAGCGAAAGGCGACTTTTCTCGAGAACCTGGACTAACGACGCCTAACGCCTAATCGTTCATTTCACTCAGAGTCTCGAGCCAACGCGCTTAGCCACGATTCATCGAACGCGGCATGCTTCATGCTTTTCCCACCTTCGACGAAATAGCTATAGACGACGTGAATCGTTCCGTCAGCTCCTTGTGTTACGGCGGGATAGTGGTACGAACCATTCGGCTGGTCTTCCAAGTGCCTCGTGACAGGCCATGTGCGCCCCTCGTCCTTCGATAGCGAAACCGCCAGTCGGTTCCGACCTTGTGTTGTGTCGTTGTATACCAACAGCCACTTGCCATTTGCGAGTCGAAGCCCGTCGACTCCCGCCCCTGGATTGGGGAGATCGCTAACTCCGACGGGGCCCCAGGTCTCTCCATCGTCGCTCGACTCTGAAACACGCACTTTTTCTTTGACCCCATTTTCTCGCATGAAAGCGACGAGAGTTCCATCATTGCGACGCATGACCGTAGGCTGGATATTCCCAAAACCAAAGAGCGGCTTGCTAGCGTGCCAAGTCACACCGCTGTCGTCCGTAATCGCCATGATGGAGATCGAAAAGGTGTCGGTATAGAGAGGCAACAAGATGCGTCCGCTTGGCAATTGTGTCGGTTTGCATCGCGGTTGCCAGCCGAGTCTCTGGTAAAGTTTTTCTCCAAGTCGCTCCCGAGCGACGCGAATTCCTTCCTTTGTTTTGGCCGAAAGGCTGTCCAAGTAAGGTTCCAGTTCAACATCCAGTTTCTTTCGAGCCTCTTCAGAGAAGTCGTCCGGCTTTAACAAGATCATCGCTTCTCTTTCCCACTTCGGTGACTCGGGTGCATCAAATTGTTTCGCAATTTTGAAGTTGGTCAAACAAGATTCCCAGCTATTTGCAAGGATGGTGGGATAGAACAGCCAGAGCTTTTTGTCTCGATCCACAAAAACGGCAGTATTGCAATCCGGAAAACCCGGCGTATCTGCCAGGACAAAGGGTTCTGACCATTTTGTTTCGCCACGCTTTTTCCAAGCAGCGTACACCGCCACATCGTCCGCTTGGCGTTCCCCAGCGCCGCGATACCAAGTTGCAAACAGATCACCGTTAGGGCACTCTACAATGCCTGGCGCATGGTTGTGCTTGGGATTGAGCGGAAACACAAGTTCGGAAACAAAACTTGGTTCGCCAGCAGAACTGAGGTATCCGTTGGTAACAAGCAAGACGCAAAAAACAAAAAGAGCATGCTGCTTTACATTCTTAGGTGTCATTGTTTTCTTTTCGGTTGATTGCCCTGCTTTTCGAACATCGGTTCGTCACTTGTTTTCCGTGTTAAAACTGGAGACCAGCCTTCGCGTGGCCAAAGTTCCACGCCAGAAGAAGTAAAAATCCATCTCTCAATTTTAATTTTGGCATGATCAGCGATGTCGTTCAAAATTTTCTCCAACTCATCCGACTCAGAGGCCGGTTCCCAGTAGACCTCAATTAAGTTGAATCGTCCACTCGCAACAAGTGAGCGATAGCGGGATTCGAATTCAGCAAAGGGAACGTCATGTCCCTCCAATAGTAACGTCTTGCCAACATTCTTTGGGTGGTCAGGGACGGTTACTCGCAACACTTCTTTTTTGTTCTTATTCAAAACCGAAGAAGTTCGTAGGTGCGCCGATGGGTGGTCCGCCGTAACATCAATTACTAAGTCTCGGTGCTCAACTGTTAGGAATCGAAAGTCATATTGGTTTTCAATTTCGGGGCGCAAACTATTGTCGATCCATAGCCAATCTGAATGCCATTGAGATTTAAGCTCTTTCGGCCGTTCAATCAGGTCTGCTGGGGCGAAAACCTTCGTAATTTGCCCTTCTCTTGCAATCCCAATGCACTGGGTTTGCTTATCTGACGGGTTGCCGATCGAATTGTTGAGGCCGATGATGTAGCGTCCATCGTGTGTGATGAAGTGCTCATCAAATGCGAAATCCTTCGTTGTGTAGTATTTTTCTAGCGTTCCTTCCGAAGTTGCGCGGTACATCGTCCCTCTGGCTGGAACCATTGTCCCGTCATCCGAAGTGTGTGGGTACGTCATGACATAAACAAAGTCATTCTGATACGACGTTATCGATGTTCTTGGCAAAATGGTTCGCCGCTCATCCTGCGAAAGTAAGCTTGCCGGGTACGGTTCCCCAAGCAACAGCAAAATAGCCAATGCGACAGATTTCATCGATGATTTCCTCCGCGAACCATTCGTGGTTCTTGAGTGCTGGTTTCTCACGAAACCAGCTACAAATGCTTGCCAAAAGAGATTCACGCGTTAGGAATTCTGGAGATTAGTCCATGATTTTTCAATCAAACATCGCAGCGTAAGACAGGACCATTACATAATCGGTCTTGCCGCACGCTACCTTCGCGGAGCGAAGGGCGACATTGTCGCTCGTCGCTCCGCGACGATTGCGTTCAAGCGACCCGGATTCTAGAACGTCAACGAGACAACCTAATTCTCGCTTCAAGCCTATATCAATTTCCAAGATACTCTAAAATCGACAAACCTGCCGAAATCACGCGAAAGATGGGGAGATTGAGTCGAGTTTGCGGGCTGAATCAGCCGATACCCAGAAAAGAATATGTAGGGGGGATACCTACAGATTTAGCTTTCAAGTGATCACCTCACGGTTCAACCCGTACGTCCTAATGCGCTTCGTTGGCGGGGGAAGTACGCAAAATTCCTTGGTTCCCTACCTGACCGTAAGCTTGTTTGCTATCCTTCTTTTCGTTTCCCCAGTTCACGGTCAACAGTATACAAGAAGCAAGTCCAAGTCCGCCGTAACCAAAGCATCTCATTTGGCTCCTCAGATTGACAGCGACCTGCCTCCAGTTTCTCAACATAGCCACGACTTGGATAGCATCCAGCCATCGACTGAAATCGCTAGCTATCCAGCCGCGAGTTTATTGTGGGTCGACACGGAGTACTTGCTTTGGTCAATAAGCCATAAATCTTCTCCCGAGTTGATTACAGGTAGTTCGCTAGGCACGTCGTTGAACAATGCTGGCGTTTTGGGTTTTCCCAACACAAAGTCCTTGGTCGGTTCGAATTTGGGAAGTTCCATGCGATCGGGATTCAAGATTGGTATTGGCCGATGGTTTGATAGCTCCCATGAGCTTGGGTTTGAAATCGACTACATGGGCTTACCTTCTCAAGTCGAGCGAAGTCGGCTTACGAGCGATCAGTCACCGATTCTTGCGAGGCCGGTATTTGATTCCGCGACCGGTCAAGAGGCCGCAAGCTTGATCGCGTATCCAAACATACTCAGCGGCAATGTTACCGTGAGTGCCGCTGCCGACCAACAGTTTGCCAGTGGTCTCTTTCGCGAGCGATGGATGCGCGGTCCAAAATCGCAACTCGATGTACTATTTGGTCCTCAGTATGCCGGTTTGAACGACTCCGTTTCCATCGATCAGTTTTCGCAGTATCTAACTGGCCAGGGGCCAATTCTCGCAGGGACTACCAAGCAGATTTCAGATCATTTCCAAGCTCGAAACCAGTTTTACGGCGGGCTTTTGGGGATCGAGTATCGAGAGCGGATCGGCCTCTCCGTATTTAGCATCCGACCCGGGGTAGCGTTCGGTATGAATGAAGCCAAAGTCAGCATTCGTGGCAGCACAACGAATACGGTACCCGGCGCAGGCAGTGCCGAGTTCGAAGGTGGTTTACTCGCGCAAACGACAAACATCGGTACCTATACGGATCGAAAATTAGTAGCCATACCCGAGTTGACCGTTCGCCTGCAAACACAGCTGTATACGAATTGGCAATTCAACGTGGGCTACAATCTTCATTATTGGAGCAACGCGGTTCGATCTGGCTCGCAGATAGACCGACGCGTATCACAGTTTCCGCCTGAGACACCCACGGGTGACCAGCACCCCTCATTCCCATTCCAAAAAGAAGGTGTGCTCATCCATGGCTTGCAGACAGGCCTCGTCTTTAGCTTTTAGGCTTGGTCTTCCAAGTTACTAAACAGTTTCCGTGATGACAAAAACCGCTTCCACGACAAGCCCACCAACGTCTGTACTCTGAACGCGTACGCTATAGCTCGACTGCAATCCGAAGTCCAACGTTCCTGATGTACGCAGTTCATTTCCCACAATGGTGAAGCTCGCATTGTCGGTGTCGCCGGTGCCTGAGATCAATGCATAGGTTTGCGAATCCCCAGCATCTGGATCGGTGGAAGACAACTGACCTACGACCGTACCTGAAGTAGAGTTGTTTACGACTGTGCTGTTGCTAAGGCCAATCGCAGTCGGCGCCTCGTTGATGTTCGTTATCGCAATAACAAAGGCGTTCTCAACGAATAGTCCACCTGCATCCGTGCTTCGAACTCGTACGGTATAACTCGATTTCGTTTCAAAATCGAGAGCCGAAACAGTTTGGAGCTGTCCACCCACGATCGCAAAAGAGGCGTTGTCGTCATCGCCTGTGCCCGCCACTAGTGTGTAGGTGTGCGTATCGCTAGAATCTGGGTCGGCTGCCGATAGCGAGCCGATGACGGTCCCAATCGATGCCACCTCATTTACAATTGCGTTGCTCAACGCAACACTTGTTGGATTCTCGTTGACGTCAATTACGTTGATGTTCAAAACTGTCTCGACAAAAAGCCCGTTTGCATCTGTGCACCGAACGCGGACGGAATAGCTTAATTTGGTTTCGAAATCCAGGCTCGCGAGTGTTTGTAGCGCGTCTCCAGCGAGGGCAAAAGCGGCATTGTCGTCGTCGCCTGTCCCTGTTACGAGTGAATAAGTATGCGTATCGCCAGAATCCACATCCGTTGTCGACAACGTTCCGACGACCGTCCCGCTGGCTGAATTCTCAGTAATCGTGTTGTTGCTGAGTGCCATCGCGGTCGGCGCCTCGTTGACGTTCGTAACCGAAATAACAAATGGAGCGTCCACAAACAATCCGCCCGCATCCGTGCTACGGACGCGTATCAGATAACTGGATTTGGTTTCGAAATCGAACGTCGAGACGGTTTGCAGTTGGCCACCGACGATAGCAAACGAAGCGTTGTCGTCACCGCCAGTGCCACTGACCAGCGTATACACAAAGGAATCGCCAACATCTGGATCCACTGTGGATAGATTCCCAACGACGGTTCCACTAGTCGTGTTTTCAGCCACGGTATTGTTGGTTAATCCGAGGGATGTTGGCACTTCGTTTACATTGGTGATCGTAATGGCGAAGACGGATTCGACAAACAATCCCGCGGCATCCGTTGAGCGAACGCGAATCGTGTAACTCGACTTGGTTTCCGCGTTGAGTGTCGTGGCTGTTTGAAATGAAGTGCCAACTAGGGAAAAGCTCGAGTTATCCGTTGATCCTGTCCCAGTGACAAGCGTATAAGTATGCGTATCGCCAGCATCGGGGTCGATGGTGCTCAATGTACCGATGTCGGTGCCAATCGAAGCCGACTCGGCAACAGAAGCATTGCTCAGCGCAAGACTCGCTGGCGATTCGTTGACGTTGGTAACTGCGATCGTAAAGGCAGATTCAGCAAACAACCCGCCGGCATCGGTGCTGCGCACCCGAACCGTGTAACTCGACTTCGTTTCAAAGTTGAGTGCGGATGCGGTCTTCAGTTGGCCGCCAACGATTGCAAACGAGGCGTTATCGGTACTGCCGGTACCGCTAACGAGCGTGTACGTATGGGAATCGCCAACATCGGGATCGGTCGTTGTCAAGTTGCCAACGGTGGTTCCACTTGTTGCGTTTTCAGCCACCGAGTTAGCGCTCAAGGCGATCGAGGTTGGAGCTTCGTTTGTGTTACTGACGGTTATTGCAAAGGCGGATTCGACAAACAAACCCGCCGCATCGGTGCTGCGTACTCGTACCGTGTAGCTCGACTTGGTTGCAGCGTTGAGAGTCGTAGCTGTTCGTAGCGAGGTACCGACAATGGAGAAGCTCGCATTGTCTGTTGATCCTGTACCTGTGACGAACGAATAAGTATGCGTATCGCCGGAATCCGGGTCGACGGTGCTCAGTGTACCGATGGAGGTCCCAATCGAAGCCGACTCGGAAACAGACGCATTGCTCAGCGCTAGACTCGCTGGCGATTCGTTGACATTGGTAACCGCAATGGTAAAGGCAGACTCAACAAACAACCCGCCGGCATCGGTGCTGCGCACTCGAACCGTGTAACTCGACTTCGTTTCAAAGTTGAGTGCGGATACGGTCCGCAGTTGGCCGCCAACGATGGCGAACGAGGCGTTATCGGTACTGCCGGTACCGCTAACGAGCGTGTACGTATGGGAATCGCCAACATCGGGATCGGTCGTTGTCAAGTTGCCAACGGTGGTTCCACTTGTTGCGTTTTCAGCCACCGAGTTAGCACTCAATGCGATCGAGGTTGGAGCTTCGTTTGTGTTACTGACGGTTATTGCAAAGGCGGATTCGACAAACAATCCAGCGGCATCCGTTGCCCGTACCCGAACTGTGTAACTGGATTTGGCTTCCGCGTTGAGAGTTGTCGCTGTTCGCAGCGAAGCACCAACTATCGAGAAGCTTGCATTGTCAGTAGAACCTGTTCCCGTGACTAGGGTATACGTATGTGTGTCGCTGGAATCAGGATCAACGGCCGATAGTGAACCGATCGCGGTCCCAATCGAAGCGATCTCAGCAACCGTTGCGTTGCTGAGCGCAACGGAAGTCGGGGCACGATTGGATGACGTGACAGTGATTGCGACTATTTGCTGGAAAGTGTTGCCTGTGGAGTCGGTGGTCTGCACGCGAACGGAATACGAGCTCTTTGTGCCAGCATTGAGCGTGATGGCTGTTCGAAGCTGGTTGCCGAAAATAGTAAAGGATGCGTTGTCGGTAGCGCCGGTTCCAGAGACCAAGCTATAGGTAAAGGTGTCGCCGACATCTGCGTCTGTGGTAGTGAAGCTGCCGATCGCCGCCCCAATGGAGACGCTATCGGAAACAGTTGAACTCGATATCGATAGAGCGGTAGGCGCTTGTGATAATTGTATCGTTGGAATGTTCAGGGTTGGAAGTCCAGCGACTCTGCGAAGTAAGTCACTTGCGTCGAGCGGGCTTAAACCGTCTTGACCAGTCACGTCTCCAATAATCACTGGATCCGTTAATGGGAAAATGCGAGCCGCGGAGCTGTTCACCGCGCCTGATGGGTCCGCCAATACGAAACCTGAGTCAAGTCCGACACCGACACGTGCAATCAAGCGCGCGTCTTCGGCGTCATATCGGCGATTACCGTTAGCATCTCCGGGAAAGGCAACGACATGAACGGCATCGTCAGCTCTGGCTTGCAATGCCCCTGCGTTGACTTCGAGGTTCTGCAGACGGAGGACCTGAGCTTTCCCGTACGTGGCTCCAGTTGGGACGGTCGCGACCAATTCGATAATGTCGACTGCATCACTGGCTAACGGGGCGAGAGCAAAAAACGATATCGTTGCTTGGCCTGGTACCGTTAGATTGGATTGTACTTGGCTGCCCGACGGTGCATTTCGCCCAAGCTTAACCTCGGACACAGTCAAGAGGCTGGAGTCGTATGCAAGCGTCAGAGTCAGTGACGTGACCCCTTGAGCATTGCTTAGCCGAATCGGGAGTCCTGTTTGCGGCGATTGTCCGCTTCCTACAGCTGGAACGTTGACGGTCTGCGACGGTCCCCGAGCGAAGTCCGGCAAGCTTACGACGAGGGGCGACGAAGTTACCGTGAAGGTAGACGAAAAATCACCGCCAGGCGTGCCATTGCCCGACGGGAGTGTGCCACTGTTCTCGCCGTCGAGGAGTTGACCAGCAGCAGCGTCGACGATCGCATTTGCACCGCTTTTGAGGACAGCTGTGTAAGTGTCTGGTGCTAGCGCACCACCCGTGGCGACAAACGAAAGGTTTGTTCCGTTTATCACCAGTGAACCCTTGATGTCGCCAGTCGAGTTGCCTCGTAGTGTTACGTCAGCAGCTCCGAGAGCTCCATTCTGTGCATCAAACAGATTGAGATTTGCGACGCGGATTTCTTCTGAGAACTGAGCAGTGAACCCGCTTGGGGTCGGAGAAAAACTGCTGACCGCAACCGCCATCAACTCTCGATCCTCAAGTTTCTCAAGCCGGAGCCCTTTTCGCGATGCATTCGAGCGAAGGTCTTGCTTAACCCAATCGCTTAGCAATGAGCGTTTGACAGAAGATATCCAATTTCGGATTCGTAAAACTTGTGACATCTTAGGCTTTCAGCGAAAGGCTCGAATTGCTTGCCAAAAAAGTGGACGAAACGAAAAAGCGACGGAGTCCCTCAATGTTAATCAGCAAAAACACGGCCATACACTCTTCGAGGGACCAAAATTGCACGAAGAACCACGAATTGGCAACAAACAACCTGAGTTATCAGAAGAACAACCCCAATACCCCCACAGTGTCACCCTGGTTGCAACCGCATGGATCGCTTTAATTAGTTGCTGGAAAATGCAAAAAGGTTCCTTACTCAGGAAACATTTGCGATCAGCCGATATCGAATAGGTGGATAGATTGGATTCGATCCAAATTAACGGTCCTAGGTTCAGCTCCGCTCCCCTTAATTGAGATTTCGTTATGAAACCGACTCGAAAACATCTAGTTTTGGAACAGCTTGAGAGTCGCCAGCTCTTGGCCGCGGTCGGCTTTTCTGGGAGTTTGAGCGGCCAAGTCGGTGCATTGGTCTCTGCTCCAGTCTCGATCGATAGCGCGATTGGCGTACGCGCTGTAACGATTCGAATCCAATACGACCCCGCTGTTTTGACCCTTTCCCAGGAAAATGTAACTGCAGGTTCCGCCTGGAACTCGGCAACGGATACGCAAATTACCACCAATGTCAATCAGACAACTGGAGTGGCCGTAGTTTTCTTGAACGCATCGTCCGACCTAACAGCGACCGGTGGCACCCTCGCGCAGTTTGGGTTTGTCGTCAAATCCGGAGCCACAGCCGGAACCATTTCGAAAATCGACCTAACCGAAGTACGTCTCAACGAAGGGGCAATTGCAGTCGATCCTCTTCCCGTCGCAGGTACAGATTTTACGGATGGTTCCATCACGGTCGCTTCATCTACCACGGATGGGGCGGCGCAGATAGCGGGGTTTGTGTATGCTGATTCCAATCAGGACTCTTTGGTTAGTTCGTTCGAAGGAATCTCGGGGTGCCAAGTCACTCTCGTCAACGTTAGCACAGGAAGTAGGCAGGTTACGACAACTGCCGCGGATGGCAGCTATCAATTCGCAAATCTTGCAGCAGGCAATTTCCGAATTGAGCAGACGCAGCCAAATGCCTTCGTCGATGGAGGCCAAAACCAACTTGTCATAACATTGACCTCAAGTCAGAGCCTGACGAATCAAGACTTTCGTGAAATTGGACTCAAGCCCGCATTTGTTAGCAATCGACTTCTTACCACCCTCGTCATGCCGGTCGGATCTGCCAACTGGCAAAGCAGCATCTCCCAAATCTCCCAGCTTGCCGATTCCGCTGCCGCTTTGAATTCAGTTTCGGCAGCAACCACGGGTTCGAACTTGAGCCCCAGCAATCAAGTCCTGTCACAGTCTCTCCTGAGTGTCCCTGCTGTTTCGCAAGGCGAGGGTGAAGGTATCCAACGCGGCGACAACAAAATCATCATTGCGGCTCAGCCTGCAATGTTGTCGGTTCCACAATTGACGAAGCGGATCAAAGCCAAGGGGAATTCCGAACTCATCGATAACGCGATAGCGACTACGTCATCCTTTGAATAACCTCGCAATAATATTTTATCCTTCCGTGACTGATTGCTCTATTCGTTGAGGGGTGACTTCGAGTATGGTCCCCAACAAGGGAAGGAAAAACGGGATGGCTTACTTTGCTCGCCAGAAACGGCAAACGAAAACATATTGGGCGGAACTCGGGTTCATGGCGCTCGGCCTGTTCGGTTTGCAGCCAGGCCTCTTTACAAGCCTTCTTACACCTAGCCAAGCCAAATACTCCGCCGATACAGATCCTTACTACTCAACTTACCAGAACCGCCCATCGTCAAGCTACTCGGATTATTGGAGTAGCCCATCGTTGGCGCTTGCTGCCAATCTTTACGGAGGAAACACTGGCGGTTGGCCACAATCCCAGCCTTATGTTGCAAGCACTTTATTGCCTGTAACAAGTACACTGCAGCCAAGTTTCTTGACCGCTCAGTATGCTCAGACTCCCAACTTGAGCCAACTCGGCGCGTACGCCCAGCAGCCACTCTATTCACAAGCTGCCTACAATCCGTATTCGCCTCCAAACTACTCCCAGCCCTATTCAAATCAGTCGAATCTGCCTCAGTCATTTTCGAGCGGGCAGAATCCATATCAAACAACACAATTCAGCTATAACCAACCAACCACGCAGGCGGGGTTCAATCAACAAAGTTACGGCCTACAAAGCTATCCGCAAACTTATCCGCAGTCGCAGAATCTCGCTTCGCAACTCAGCTATCAGCAGTATCAACAGCCTACACAGCCAACCTATCAGCAGAATCAGGGCACCTGGCAAAACTCTGCAAGCCACGTAGCGCAAACCTATCCCGGTTACTCGGCAACTTCGTCTGGTTCTGGAATATACGCTAATAATGGCGGAAGCTATCAGTCGAACTCAGCCTACCCCGCGAGCAACTACTCGGGTGCACCTACCAATCCCTACAGCGCCTATGAGCCCTACTCTCCCCAGCAGTCTTTGTTCAGTAGCGGCATTGGTTCGACCGCCTACAACTCCAATAGTTACTACACGGGCTCGAATAACGGTACCTCCTCCGCGCAGAACTATCCTTACCAAACTGCCAACTCAGGCGGATGGCAACGCTACCGAGCACCAGGTAGCCCGCTCTATCGGTAAGCCTGCCGATAATAGCAGGCACATTCCATGTGCCGTCCTCCATTCGTTACTAGGGAGGGTGAGGCTCCTGCCGAACCGTAACGTCGAAAGCTCGGCAGGAGTCTCGCTCTCCCGTATGTTTTTAAGGGACCCGGCATTGCAAAGAAGTTTGGAGCGGTGGGGCGAGTCTCTTGCTCGTTAGTCCTTTGGTGTAATGGCTTTAGCCGGGTGGGAGTTAGCCAATTGAAGCCAAAAAGATTTTGGTAATGGCAATGCTGGCGCTGCTCTGGTAATTTTAGCTGAACTCAAATACTTGTTGCAAAGCGCTTATTGCCTAAATTGTTAAAGGAGCGTCTAAGAGGGCGTCATGCATATGTCCGACATTTGGTTGGCGATTTCGATTTCAATAGCAATGTCTGCGGTGCACTTCGCGATGGATTTTTCGCAGTTGCCTAAGTTAGCAAAGAAATACGTGTCGCTTTCAATTAGGGGGGAGCTTGAGCGCACCAGCCTTATCAAGCATCTATGGGGAGGGAAGCTTTTGTCCGGCAGTCAAGTAACTCTGCGCACACCAGTCGACTTGAAAGATGGGATGGGCAGTATGCCAGAGGAACGCCTACTTGATTTGTACCGCCGCATGCACTTTGGGCTTACGAATTTGCTATTAACCTGTCTGTCTTGGGCTGGATTGTGGCTTGGGCTCATATGCGTTTCCTGGATTAGAGACATGGGCGTGGTGATCTTCCCCCGGATCGTACTGCTGCCGTTCATCTTGTGCATAACCTCAGGATTAGCTTCAAACGCAATCAAAAGACGCAGGTACCGCGACGCTGCAATATCGCTTGATTCGAGTGTTGAGCCGTGCAAGCAAACCGGTTACTTTGCTGACGTTGAAGATAGCCAACCGAATCCTTATGCTCCTCCCGGCCTGCGCGACGATGTGATTCGATAGTGCGCATCGCCATATAATTTACGGGGCAATTTGCTGGTGGAGGTTTCGTGAGAAACTTGATGCAATCGAATGGTACTTGAACGCAGAATTCTCACGAAATCTACTACAAACCAGGCACATCGTCGGCTGCGAACAAGAGGTCGCTTGGCTTAAACTGCGGAGCAGTGTCATTTGATAGCCACGGATGAAATCCGTGGAACTTGTTGCACCAATTTGCCGAGAGTCGCAAAGCGACGGCACTCCCAGATGGTGCACAAGGAATACGTTAAAATACATCACATTGAAAAGGGACTTTTCGGCCTGTGTCGCTCCTTCAGAACTCTCTACCAGGTTGGGCATTTTACCTGGGGTTGCGTTCGCCCCGCGAACTTACCCCAGGCTAAAAACTGCCATCGCATTCGCGATTGAATCGCAGTTCAATTCGCGCCGTTACAGCAACGGGAAAACAAAAAAGGCCCTGCGAACTCGCAGGGCCTTACTTGCTTTTTAAACCGTTCGTTTTCGAACTACGGCATGTCTGGTTCAGGAACTTCCTTGGCTTGGATCGGCTGCCCGTCTTGACCAAAGAGAAGAAACGAACCGCCACCGCCGCCGAAACTGGTCGGCATGTTGTAGACATAGATCGCATCGACCGCCTTCGCAATCCGTGTCTGAGCTTCCGCCAAATGAGCGAGCGAGTATGGATCCAAACTGTTACGACCTTCGAGCGTCGCATCCAATTTTCGTTTTAGCTCTTTCAACTGCATCAGGGCAAGCGCCTTGACCGGCTTGGAAATCGCGTTCGAATCGCTTGGAATAGCCAGGTCGATCAAACGCTCCAAATGCTCACGTTGCAAGTTGCGACGCCACGAACTGATTCGAGGCTTTCTCGCTGTGACTTCGCCCTCGGGCTTAGCATCCAACTCAGACCAAATTTCAGCATAAAGCTTGTCCATCAACTCAGGCAGCGTGAGTGCATCCTGATCCGCAGGAACGAGCGACTCGTTGTCGAAGACCCGACGCAGAGTGCTCGGGTTCATCAACATCGTCAGCGTCGACGCTTGGTAACCCAGGATTCGATCGTGAATTGGGAATGTCGACTCACCCATCGCACGCATTCCTTCGTCGATCCACTTGTCATTGGTCAAGCGCTCCAAGATTGGCTGAGTGATGCCAAACGCTTCATCTCGGAAAGCATTCTGGAAAACGAAAGCCAGCGCGCGTCGCTGTTGATCGGCAGGGACAGGAACCAGCGATCGGCGGTTACCCGGATCACCCTTCTTGTCGCGATTGACGAAAGCACCGCCAACCCAATTAGCCATCATGCTGACTGTTTTCATTTGCTCGCCAAGAGTTAGTTCGTAACCCTTTCTCGCTTTGCCCCAGCTTTCGCCATCCTTAACGAACTTATCAAGCAAACGCGAACGGTACAGCTTGACCAACCGCATTTGATTCTCGGTGTAATCCAATGGGTCTTTGCTATAGTCATAACGTCGTGCCAATGGATCCGGACCACCGGTATCTTCGTCCGTTGCGTACTGAAGCTCAGGTTCGCCCGTTCGCTTAAGAATATCAGCAAGCTTTGCTTCCTCTGGCGTGTAACCATACTCAATCGCCCAAAAGTCGTACGGGCCAATTCCAGTCATGGTGTAATCGCCCTGGATTCCGCCTTCGATTTGGTACGGCATGTTGATCGGCAAATAGTCCATTACCGATGCGGCTACCGTTTTCTTCCCCTTGACCGCGTCGGAGTTGATTTCCTTTAGCGTGTAGACGCTAGAAGCCTTGAAATTGTGGCGTAGTCCGAGCGTATGTCCGCACTCGTGTGCAACCAGTTCGGCCAAGAGAGGTCCGATGAACGATTCGGGCATACCATCTAAAAGGTTTTCTTTGGCTTTCTCCGGCTTTTTGGCTTCAGGTTTCTTCTCTTCAACCTTGGGCTCTTCTTTCTTCGGCTCTTCCTTCTTTGGCTCTTCCTTCTTTGGCTCTTCCTTAACGCCTTCTACCTTTTTCGGTTCTTCGGGTTTTGGCTCCTCTTTCTTTGCAGGCTCTTGAGTTGGCAAGTTGCCTTCGTCGTCAAACAGATCGAAAGCCAACCGGGCCATTCCCATGTCCATCTGCTTGCCAATTGCAGCGCTGCAGTAACCGTTCACTTGGCTGGTTCTACCCACAAGGCCATCGAACGGTTGATCGCCAAGCAACGCGGTATCCACTTTGGTGAGCGGATGGCCTCCAAATGGCAGCTTCGACTGGTTTGCAAAGTAATTCTTCAAGTGATCACGATTCGAGTTCGGTGCAAGTCGCAATCGTGGATCCCAGTTTGGATGCGATCCCAGCCACGAAACCGTTTCGGCGCTCATTCCTTCCATGGCCAGATCAGGCATCATGTCATGGTATTGGAAATTGAAGTGACGAATCCATCCGTCTGTCAAAATGATGTCAGCGTCGAGGATTTCGCCTGTCAGCGGGTGCACTCGGCTTGGTCCGATGGCTGTTCCGATATCGTTGTTGAGCCAACGAACAAAATTGTACTGAACGTCTTCTGGATCAATGTCCATCGTCTCTGGGTTCTTCGCGTCTTGGTAGAGAACCTCAATGGCATCGGAGAAACCGATTTGTTCGAACGCTTTGTTCCAGTACTCAATCCCCTGCTTTACCCATCGGCGATAGCGAACCGGAGTTGTGTGCTCGATGTAGAATCGAATCGGTTTGACTGGCGGGCTGATCTTAAGGCTAGGATCGCGCTTTTCTAGTCGCCATCGCGTTACGAAGCGGACAAGCTTTTTGTCTTCATCGTAACTTCCCAAATCCGAATAGTTCGTCAAAAAGTATCCCACACGCTGATCGGCTTTGCGTGGTCGGTAACCGTTGTCTTCTGGCACTTCGCTGAACGAGAAGTGGAGCGTTTGAAGCTTTCCACCGGCCGCGACAACTTCAAATGCAATTTCAGCGTTCTTGCTAAACGACTTGGCTTTGGCAATTTTGATCAACTGGAGATCTTGGACACGAACCGAAGGGCCAAAGAACTTGGATGCATTGCCAACGAAAAACGAGTCCGCGTCAATTACTGGTCCACCACCACGCGCACCCATGGTCAAGATCGGCACATCCAATAGAACCGTATCCGTAAATAAGCGTTTAACCGAAGCCTTGGATTCGGGCTCACCATTGGACCGAATGTCCATGTTGGGTACGATTAGCGCGAGACGCTTATTGTACTGTCGCCAGTACACATAAAAATCGTTCGACTGTAGGCCTGCGTATCTGTCGCCACTACTGACAGTCAGCGCAATGAAGTACTTTTTGGATGCAAAGTCTTTTGGGAGTTCCAAAAGCATCTGTCCATCTTTTTCGCGGGTCCAAATGCCACACAGTGACTGCTTGTCCGGAGACTTGGAATCCGCTTTGACAAATCCCTCCGTAACTTTTTCAAAAGGAGGATACTCAGGTACGGGTACGGCGGCGGCATCTTGTGCCGAAACAACTTGCCACTGCACGAAGCTCGCTCCAAACGCAGCAAGCAGCGTCAGAGATCGCATCACAATTCGACGATCCAGTTTCATTAGATTGTTCCAAGAAGGTTGTAAACGATACGTCCAAACTACCAATTCAAGACAGATTCGGAGTCAACCCAACCGCCACAATGCAAACCAGTAGGAGGGGGTGGGTTGGCGACAGGGTGGTGGGTCTGGGCGAAGCCTACGTCAACTTCATGCCCAAGTCAGGCAACGAAAAAGTTTGTTTCGAACTAACTTTGAGAGCAGTCGGGATAAATCTCGTAACCCGTAAATTCGCCCCAATCCGTAACGTCTGCCAATCCTGGATTATGAACCGACTCCACCCCCAGGTCCAGGGATTGGAAGCCCTGACTAGGTGATAATCGGGAAAATTCAGTCGACAAAAGCAGCAGGCTCCGCCTCGCCGTCCGCATCCATTGCGAATCCCGGTGAATGCCGTATGAAATGTGCCGACTCCTTTCTTTTTCGTTGTCCACCCAAACACCATCGCTTGCTACGGTTTCGTGACAGAAATCTCGACAGAAATCGTACCGACGTTGTCCGATAGCCCCTTGGAGGGCTCATTGATCTTTAAAAACAACTCCCCTTTTTTGACGGAATTGACAGTCGTTTCAAGTCCAACTCGTTGCGTTTCCCAACGCTTCGTTTGATCGGGCTCATTCGAACTCACCACGCTCGCCACAACCGAGCCCAAAGGATTTCCGCGGTAATATTGAAAAGTGACACCGTTTGGCTCAACGTTCCAGGCCGTGGGTTCACCTTGGACCGGTCGCATTTCCTGAAAACTTCCACTGCACTTGATTTGAGCCGAAATACCATCGTCCAGCAAAATTCCAGTCGCCTGCCAGCCACGGTCCGAAGCCAGTTCAAGCCGAATCGACTCCCCTGGTCTCAGTGCTTTTGCAGCTGGCACTGAGCTTCGATGGACTGTTGATCTCGCGAGGTCGTAGCCAAAATCCAAATCGGATACAAACGCGTTCCAATCTACCTGGACATTCTCCCAGTCGCTCGCAAGCTGCTCTTTGAATCGTCGCGACAAGGCATCGGAGTAGTCCAGTTTTTGCCGATACAAGTCTCGCAACATTGGACCGTACTTGGGATGATTCGTGAAAAAGACACACGCAGCCCAACTCCATGAATAGCGAACAATGTGATCCTCGCGTGCATCCCCATACGCAAAAATCTGAGTAAGCGACGGTGCCTCGCCTCGCTCTAATGCCTCATGGACCATCCGCAATCTCCCCCAGCCAGACACTTGTTCCTTCGACAAAGGGATCGTACCTAGTATTAATTTACCCCCACTCAGCAAATGAGTCGCTTGCATCTCGGCCATCCCCTCCATAAACCAAGGCGAACCGCCACCGCCATACAACTCCCACACAATCCAGTGGGTCAACTCATGGAGAAATAAATGACGACGAAAATAAATCGTCGGCTGCTCTCGCAAATAAAGGTGCCTCATGTATTGATACCCTTCATCAAATCCTGGCACCCCATCCAAAAGCCCAAGTTGCGTCAGCCTAGGTCGATCGCCAATCAATGTGGCATCTACATTCAATCCGGACATTCGCTCTTCACTGACGTCGAAATAGAATTGCCATTGCTTCAAGCTTTGCTCAACCAGGCCCGGCCAACTCTTGAGTTCATCATCGATCGGAATATCCGTAAGCAGGGTCAGTCTAGGAGACTTTAGTTCGTACAACCCCTGCGCATTGCGTTCAACAACTTGCGCTGAAACAGGCTGCGACAGCAAAATGAAAGCCATGCATGAAACGCTAAGCTGAAGCGCACAACGGATTCGAGCGAATACGATGTGTTTTCCTCCACCTCGCCCCGTTTCGGGGAGAGGGGGCCGGGGGGTGAGGGGTTGAATTGTCACTTGCAAATCTCCGGTCCAGTGATTTGTTACGGTTTTTTAGCAACCTGCAGGCTGCGTTGTCCAAACCCGAATCGCAAATTTTTTAGCTGGTGTACTTGTATTGAGGGCCGAAGGCTCGACACATCCTTTGCCGGTGTCGCGAGGCACCGGACTTGCTAATCCCGAGGATTTCAAGGCCCGAAGGGCCGACACACTCGATCATGTGTCGCCCCTTCGGGGCTCGTCTCTCGATTGGTCTTCGCACCGTGGCATATCAGCCAAGGCTAGGGTTATGTCGGCCTTTCAGGCCTAATTTTCGCAACTTCAAAATGCGTGACCGAGGGGCAATTTCGCACGTCCCTCACTCACGTTTCGGGTTATATATTGGCAGTTTTCATGCTGCCGCTCGCCTTCGCAAGCTGCTCTTGTATGGTAATTGCCAAATCCACCGCCTGCGCTGCAAGCATGCCATCCAATCGAGGCGCAACCGATCGCGATCGAACACTTTCGGCCATATCGTCGATTTCGGCCACAAATGCATCAATATCATCGCTCGCTGGCAACTCAGGGCGAATCACTTGTCCATCTCGAGTCACAATTTTGAGCGGCATCGTCTCCGCAATATCGCTAAAGGCGGCAAACTCGTGCTGCAACGTTGCATCTTCTAAATGCAACTCGAAGCCATGCGTGAAAGGACGACCAGGCCCGTCAATAACCCCTGAACTGCTCGAAACAGCGAGGTCTGCATTTCCAAAGTCGTAAATAACATGCGCAAACTTGGCCACTTCTCCCCGCATTCGCCCGACCGCATGGACACCGACTGGCTTGCCAAAAAGCAACTGAATCCAATGCAAATCATGAACATGCAAATCGACAAGTGGTCCGCCTACTTTGTCCTTGGCATAGAAATCGGGAATCCACGTCGGATCGGAAATGATCCGCTTGAAATAGCCACCAATCGGTGCCCCGTATGTCCTCTTTGCCTCGATCTCGGTCGCGTAAGCAAAGGCCCCCATGTACGGCAACACATGCGCCACCATCACCATCCGATTCAATCGCTTAGCCGTGTCCATGATCCGAAAACAATCTTCAGCATTCAAAGCGAGCGGCTTTTCGCACAGAACATCCTTGCCATGTTCCAACGCCATAATCGCCGCTTCGGTGTGCAAATGCGGTGGCAAACAAATGTCGACGACATCAATGTTCGGAGAACGTACCATCGCCTCGAGCGTTTCAAAGACGTGGATTCCGTCCAACGAAATCTGATCGCCTGGCGGACCGAAGTTTCCTTGAATCCCCCGCCAATCGCCCGTTCGCTTTTTGGCATCGGTCGAGCAGAAAGCGGCCAGTCGAGCGGCTTTGCTACGCCGATACGCAAGCTGATGGATCCAACCCATGAATCCAATGCCAACCAAGCCGACTCGTATCATCTATTGAAGTCCTGTGTCCGGGGAGAAAATCGAGCAATTGCGATGCACCGTATCTTACGAGAACCCGATCGCATGCAAAAGCCTTCCGCCTCAGGAATTAGGAGGTACAGGATCAAATGGGAGCTCTTGCGGCACAAGGAGGTCGTCTCACTTTCTCAGTTTTGTTTCTTCACTGGCCCCCGACGAGCTCGTCTCGTTGGAGCCTAAGGTTCGCGGCTAGAACGGCTCTCATTCAAGAACACACGCATCCCCTCCCTACAAGCCCAACGCCAAAAGCGTTGGGCTTGTGGGGGAGGGGGACGGGAAACGGCTGACTGGGGTGTTTCTAGCCGCGAACCGTTACGTCCGATGGGACAAGCCCATCGGGGCGTTCACAACAAAACGCTTGGGGAAACTGGGGGGCGAGGCCACCGCTGTAAACATGTTTCTTACGAGTTTGCCTAACGAATTAGATTCTAGGGAGGGTGAGGCTCCTGCCGAACCTTGGCGTAGACAGCTCGGCAGGAGCCTCGCTCTCCCGAAGTTTTTAAGGGATTTGGCATCCTGAGGAAAGTTAGGCTCCACCGTCTGGCGACGGTGGCTACTACTTGGCATCGCAAAGATGTTTGTACTGGTCATTCTAGCCCCCTAACCCCAGTCCAAACAGAATCATGTTAAAGCCAATTTGAAATGCGTTTTCACGAACGTAACCTCGACACTGCATCGAGTGTTTTGTCTCCATGGCACAACTTAAGTCGTTCGGCGAAAAGAGCATTACGATTCGCCCCTTCCATTCAAGAGCAAAGATTTCTGCCGGTCCCTCTCGTTTCGCTTGCTTGATGTCGGAACTAGGATTGGATGGGTCGACCAGCGCAACATTCCCTAGATCAAAACTTCCAAAGGCATTCCGAAGCAAAATCGGATGTTTAGGGTCAAGTGTCCGCCAAGTCGATTCCGGCAATGCTTTGGCAAATTCTTTGCGAACACTCGTCGTAAAATCCGCCGAAGCGCAGATCGAGTCACCCATGACGAACCCACCGGTTTCAAAGTGCTTTCGCAATCCAGCTGCTTCCGCTTCGGTGAATGAAAAGCTGTTGCGGCCGTGAATGTACAAAAGCGGATATTTTTGCGTCTCGTCGCTTGCCAGCGAAACCATGGGAGTCTTTTTTTCAACCAAGGCAAGAGTCCAATTGTGGTACACTTCGAGCAAGTTAGAAACAGCCTTGCTCGCGTCGTCCGATCCTCCGCTATGCATGATCTTGCCGATTGCAAGCGAACCACGATCGAGAGGTGGACGATTGGATTGGGACTGGACGATTTGAACCGCGTCCAATTTATCCTTTAGTTCGCGACCGGTCGCATAAGCGGCTACGTTGACTCCGATTTTGACAGCGTTCTGAATATCAGCATCAACTGTTGAGCTGTACTTTTTCGCAATGCCATAGGGGCGAGATAGCTCCCAACGACAGGATAGGCTGATCGGTGAAAAGACAACGCTGGTTCGGCAGCAGGCCTCGACGCCGTATAACCAAAAATCCTTAGGCAAGGCGTTTGGATCGACTTTGGTTTCGGCGGACCAAATGGGGTGAGAGGGAGGCAGTTTCTGCAACGGTTTGTCGAAGATTTTTTCCATTTCGCTGCGGAATGAGCGTTCAAACGCGGCCCCGTTGCAGCCCTCGCCATTGCATGCTTCAGCGAAGATAAAACCATTTTGCTCAACGTATTCTTTCAGCAGTTTTCGCTGGTTGTCGTTGAGCTTGAACTCACGCGAGCCACTGATAAAAAGGACGGGTGTCTCAAGCAGATCTTTCAGCGTTGCCTTTTCGAGCTGGACAGATTGCCATGCCAGTTCCCGTTTCCAAACCGATTCGATATGTCCGGTGAGATTCTGTACCGAACGGCGGTGATGTCGCCAATCGTCATCATTGCCGAACTGCAGGTGTCCGACAACGACTTGACGTTTCCCTTTGCTAAGAAACAAGAGGGCCATGGCGGTTGTGGCAACGTTGTCAGGGGTGTCTTGAAATGAGCCACCAAACTGTTGCGTCTCTAGCATGAATTCAGCGCCTTCGCGGTACCAATCATGTGTTCCGATTAGCCGCTGTCCAGTCAATCGACCAACTCGTTCCAAAGCGTAGAGATAGTAATAGGTCCAACCCGCGGCACCGTTGTTGTGACTGACGGCAAAATTTCGGCCTAGCGCGTCAATGGACAACGAAACATCAAAAGTTTTTGCGTTTTCGTCCTTAACGGTCTTCTGACTGCCACAACAATAAACACGGTTTTCATCAGCTGACGAATCCAAACTTGAAGAGGCGTCTTGCAAGATGATCATGGATGCAATTCCTGCACATGACATACTTGCGGAAGGGTTGCTACCGCCATATCCCCATCCAGCCCCCTTTTTCTGATCGAGCCAATAACCAGCGCAACGAGTAAACACGTTTCCTGGCGCTTTCCCCTCCTCCTTGTCCTTGTCCTTGTAGAAGATTCCAATTTTGCTGGCTTCCCAAAGTGCCAACACGGCAAACTGCGTATTGGATTCGTCGCCAGCTCCATTTTTACCTTCATAGGTCCAACCTCCATTGGCTAGCTGTCCTTTTCCTAGAAAGTCAACGGCATTCTGGATTTGTATTCTGCTTTTTGTTGGCTCAGCAGCGCACAAGACCATAATTTTGAGTGACGCTTCGTAGGTTCTCCGAGGTTCCTTGTCGCGAATGAAGTTGAGCGCCAAGCTGACTTCAGGCGACTTGGGCGATTTACCTGCACTGAGCAGTGCCAAAGCGACGAGCGATGTTTGCCCAGTTCCCTCTTGAGGAGAGCCAACCCAAGAGCCTTTTTTCTCGCCGTTCTTGTTTTGCGAGTTAGATAGAAAAGCGACGCTTTTTTCTATGGCTGCAGCAACGTTTTCCGGGGTGGCCTTGAATCGTTGCGCGGGATTTTGCGCAGAACCGATTTGTGGGAAGATGGCGAGCAAAACAAAGGTCAATAGAATCGGTAGTTTCATTTTCGCTTTTGCTTTCATGCTCATCGGACAGCCTGCTTCAAGGCACACCCGGCAGGTGTGCCCCACCGTGGGTCACTCTTGCCGAGAGTGACCTTGTCTCGCGCATCACTATCCGATGCGACCACGCACATTCTCTTCACAAACAGGTGCAATGATTCCACGCTCGGTCACAATCGCAGTGATCAACTCCGCCGGCGTTACGTCGAATGCTGGATTGTAGACTTCGATGCCGCTCGGAGCTGTTTGACGACCAAAACCGTTCACGACTTCGTCTGCTTTGCGTTGTTCGATCGGAATGTCGTCGCCACTGACAATCGATAGATCGAACGTGCTTCTCGGCGCGGCCACGTAAAAAGGAATGTTGTGGTACTTTGCTAGAACTGCTACGCCGTAAGTTCCGATTTTGTTCGCCGTGTCACCTCGGGCTGTGATTCGATCGGCACCAACGATGACAGCCTGGACTTTGCCTTCTCGCATCACTTGAGCTGCCATCGAATCGCAAATAACCGTGCACGGCACTTGTCGCTGTTGCAATTCCCAAGCGGTCAGTCGAGAACCTTGCAGCAATGGTCGAGTTTCGTCGGCATAAACGTGCAAGTTTTTGCCTTGATCTTGTGCGGTAAAAATGGCCGACAAAGCCGTGCCATACTCCGAAGTCGCTAGGCCGCCCGTGTTGCAATGGGTCAAGACGCCAGAATTGTCTTCAAGCAATTGTGCCCCAAACTCGCCGATCGCATGGCACATGCGTCGGTCTTCGTCGTGGATCAAACGAGCTTCGCGAAGCAGCGCCTGTGCTAGGTCGGCAGGCTCCGCGAGATTTTTGTTTCGCTCGACAACCGCTCGCATGCGATCCAGCGCCCAAAACAAATTCACGGCGGTGGGTCGGCTTGTGGCCAAGTAATCGCAGGCCTGAAAGGCGATCTCGCGAGACTCGCCCACAGACGAACCATGGAGCGCTTTCTGAAATCCCAAGACCACACCGTAAGCCGCCGCGATGCCGATCGCTGGAGCGCCTCGTACCCGAAGCGTGACGATGGCCTCAAACGCTTCCTCGATGGTGGACAGCGACAGCACTTTGAACTGCAAAGGCAGCAAGGTTTGATCGATGAGTTGCAGGCAACCGCGAATGTCGCCAGCCCATTGGACGGAATAAACTTGTTGGACCGGAAGTTGCGTCGCGGTCATTCTGGAGCTTTCCGATCGTTGGCAGCGTGCTCGTCACCTACCGTTTCGATTCCGACTGTTTCGCCGTCAGCAGGTTTGCCATCGGCAGGTTTGCCATCGGCAAAAGGTTCTGCCAAGAGTTCTTGCACTCGTTGTACCAAACGATCCATAGAAAAGGGCTTGTGCATGTAGTCGTCCGCCCCAAGCATGCGGGCATACGTTTGATGCCGTTCCCCTTCGTTGCCCGTGACCATGATGACTCGAACGCCATCGCGTTTCGTCGTCCGCAGATGTTCAAGGACCAAGAAACCGCTTCGTCCAGGCATCATCATGTCCAGCACCATCAAGTCCGGATCCACGACGGGAATCGCCGCGACCCCTTTATTCCCATCCAGCGCATGAGTGACTTCGTAGCCGAGTTTCTGCAAGGCAAACTTAACGGGGTCAGCAATTTCAAAGTCATCGTCCACGATCAGGATGCGTGGGGTACGATTCTCAGTCTGCCAACGGGGGGCTATAGGCATAGTTTTGCAATCAAGGTGGGATGACGGCCGAAGACAAACAGTCTGACAGCACAAGCGAGCTAACCCAAGTATAGCAGTCTTTTGAATCAGAGCACTATCGGCTGCGTCAACCATTTCTTCCATGTCCAACCTGGTGGCGGGAGGAAC
Organism: Pirellula sp.; assembly: GCA_031424235.1. GTDB lineage: Bacteria > Planctomycetota > Planctomycetia > Pirellulales > Pirellulaceae > JBKCUI01. The sequence continues at coordinate 43,933 of JANPHB010000173.1, read as the reverse complement.
GGAATGGCGGTCCACCAAGGCATTTCCTTGAGATCGCGAGGCGGAGACGGTGGAACTTCATCGGGGCGAACGGTTTTAGGAGGTTTTGCGAGGGTCCAGCCCGATTCTGGTTCCGGCAAATTCAGCGAAAGGTGATGCTCCTGCTGACGCTGTTCGATCCAGGTGAGCGTCGGAAACGTCGAGTCGCCTGGCAAAAAGGTATTCGCATGTTTCAATCGATCTCGAGCGAGTTGAAAGTCCTCCTTGGCAACTGCAGCTAGGCTGAGATTGGTCCAAGCCGCGGTATTCCACGGATGCAATGAAGCTGCCTCCTGCCATTCCACCTCTGCCAAATCCCATCGCCCTTGCCTTGCATATCCGTTGCCTTTTCGAACCTGCGATGAGCCGCGCATAACCCACGGCAAATCCAATGTTGCGTCGACAGGCTCGTTCATTGGGGCGACAAGAGACCAAGATCGACGGGCAGTCGCCATCAAAACGCGACCGTCACCGGCAGGAGTCTGTTTTTCCAGGTCGGGAAAGTCACGTTCCGCTTGCAATCGATCCATCGCGACGGTTTCTTCCCTTATTTTCAGGCCCGAATTAACATCGGTAACAACCCAGTGGACGGCAATGGTCTCCACCTTTTTCTTCGGTTTGAAGAAGCTGAATCGAGGCTTCTTGTTCGGATCGGGCGGTGGAGTTTCCAAATCATCGCTGAGAACATGACCTTGCAAAATAAAGTCCATGCCGGCATGCCGCGCGGCGTTTAAGGTAGCCATTTCATTGGGCTGATTGTCGAAAGAGACCAGCCGAATTCCGCCCGCTTGCTCCAACTCGGCTGGATGAAGTGCAGCCACCAAGGGGCTCGGCTGCGGTTGTGCTTGTCGCATAACGTCTTGCAATCGTTGGGCCACGACTGGATTTCCGCCAATCGGTGCTACGGCGACGCGGACGTGCCCAGCTTTTGCAACTTTGGAGGCCTTCCAGGTGTGCATGGGGGCAGTCATGTGGCAGCCTAGGCAATGCGCGAACAAAACCGCCAGTAGGCAGTTTTGGCTGAGAGCCAAAGATTTTGTTCGGGTTCTATCGCACATGTTCTTAATCCTCGAATCGGACAGTAACGGAATCCTCGGTTCGTGAGCAAGACGATTAGTAGCTGGATTCGTGAGAATTCAGCTCTAACTGAATGCGTAAGAATCGAGACCCAGCTGAATTCTCACGAATGCAGCTACGATAGTTCTCAATCCGCTGTTCGCCTAACAACGCTGTGCGACTTTTGATCCCGGCGATACACTTACGCTCGCTGTGAAAGCTAGCTTTGTCCGGCTGAAATCGCATTCACTTTCCCCTAAATAGTTGAATCTCATGAATCTCGCCTACGATCGCAATGCACTCATTTCACTTGTTCGAGAGCACGCTCTTCAATTCGGGGATTTCACCTTGGCCAGCGGCAAGAAGGCATCTTATTACTTGGATTGCCGAACAATAACGCTTCATCCTCAGGGTTCAAACCAAATCGCAGCCGGAATGCTCGAATTAATCCTTGCGGGGCATTTTGGGGCTATTCCCGATGCGGTTGGCGGGCTAGCCATCGGTGCTGATCCGATCACTGCCTCGATTGTGGTTCATGCCGGTTTGAAGAATAGAGATTTGCTGGGCTTCATGGTCCGAAAAGAGGCAAAACAGCACGGGACAGGAAAGCTGGTCGAAGGGCCAGTAAAGCCTGGAATGAAGTGCGTGATCGTTGAGGATGTCATCACAAGTGGTGGCAGTGCATTGAAAGCTGCAACAGCGGCAAAAGAGTTTGGATTGGAAGTGATTGGAGTGCTTGGAGTCATCGACCGACTGGAAGGTGGGGCGGCTGCCTTTCAAGCAGCCGGGATTCCGCTCGCAACGTTGCTGACGATTGAAGATTTCCCCCGCTAGTTCGCGCTGGTGTACTTGCTTCTGCCGGCTTGCCCCAAGGACCTAGCACGACGCGCAAGCTTTGAAGTTGCACGCTTGTGTTTTTGTAGAAGAATTCGTGAGAATTCTGGCCGCGTCTTGATTGCAAAGCGTCTGAATTCTCACGAATTCAGCTACATTTCTCAATAAAGTGAAACTTCAAAACGCGCAAGCTAGTGAATCCACCATTCATTTCACTAGCTTGCGCGTCGTGCTAAGGTAGTTTTCATGCCTTTGCTCGTTTAACAGTCAGCCGAAGGCGTACTGGGCGCCGTTGGAAGTACGCCCACGGCTGACTGTTGAACGAATTTTCAACGAGAAACCGGCTTGACAAAATACTATCCGATACAAGGTCGGGGTCTGGCACGATCTACTTTCCAAAACCCTCGAAATGGTAGTTGACAGTCCGGTTCAGTCGAGAGACGCTAAGCGTTCCGAAACCAAAGCAAAGTCAGGTTTCGCACTCGAATCATTTCCTGTTGCGAAACGCACTAATCGTACACACACACACACTTCGATACGCCTATTGGTGGAGCTAGTCGGTGAACTTAGTCATTCATTCACGTTTAGAAAACGGATTCGACGGCAACTGTGCAGTTCAAGACGAACCGTACTTGCCAGAACTCACTTGTGGTTTCGATTTAGCCACAGTGAACGACATCGACCCTGCTGACGCCAATAGCAGCGAAATCGGGACCGTTGAGCCCCCCGTCGAGTTCGGTAAGCCATTGCAAGATTGGTTCGAAATGGCCCTCAATGTCGAATCGCCAGCTCGTCCGCCCATTCGCGCTTCGTGGGGCGAGGACGAGGACGAGATCGAAGAAGACCCGATCAAAGAGGATTCTGAAGACGAAGATCCAGATCCCTTTGAGGATTTCGACGAAGACGATTTCGACGACGACTTCGACGATGATTTTGAAGAGGAACTCGACGACGAGTACGAAATCGAGCCAGCCGATGATGGTTTGGTTACCGATGCTGATGTAGAGATTGGGACCGGCGAAATCCTCGACGAAGACGAGGAAATCGGTCCACATATCGACGAAATCGATTGATTTGTTGGAAAGCAGGGGCCTTTTGCCCGCCAAACAAACGACTCGGAGGGCGAGGCTCCTGCCGAGCCATTGCGTCCCAAGGGGCGTATTGATTTAGTCGTTTAACAGTCAGCCGTAGGCGTACTTTGCTTCTTCGACAGTACGCCTACGGCTGACTGTTAAACGAAGCGAATTTGACAAGTATTAAATCAGCAAGCCCTCAGTTCGGCAGGAGCCTCGCTCTCCCGAAGCCTTCAATCAAGCTGGCGTAGCAAAAATGTCGAGAGCTTTAAACACGGTCACTCTCGGCAAGAGTGACCCACCGAGGGTCGCATCTGCCGGATGCGACTTGATATCTCACCGTGGGGCGCATCTGCCGGATGCGACTTTATGATCACTCAATCTCCATTCGGCGATACCCGAAACGGCATGAAAAGTCTATGATTTGCGTCCACGAGCGACGCCATCGCTCTTGCGCGGGTCTCGGATCCGCGTATTGCCGACCCCTTTCATCCGCCCTCCCGATTTCAGGTCATGTTCCAAGCTGTTAAGACCGACATCAAGTTTCCAAAACTCGAAGACGAAACCCTCGCTTTTTGGAAACAAAATCGCATCTACGAAAAGTCACTCGAGCTCAGAAAAGATGCTCCGGCTTTCGTTTTCTTCGAAGGCCCCCCAACCGCCAACGGCATGCCGCACCCCGGCCACTGCCTAACACGCGCGATCAAGGACCTATTCCCTCGCTACCGTACCATGCGAGGCTACCGCTGCGAACGCAAAGCGGGTTGGGACACGCACGGCTTGCCCGTGGAAGTCGAAGTCTGCAAAGAACTCGGCATCCATAGCAAAGAAGAAATCGAAGCCTTCGGCATCGAAGCCTTTATCCAACGCTGCCAACAAAGCGTATGGCGTTACATGCAAGAGTGGGAACGCATGACCGAACGCCTCGGCTTTTGGATCGATCTCTCTCAAGCTTATGTGACGTACCATCAAAGCTACATCGAAAGCGTTTGGTGGTCGCTTAAGAATTTCTTCGATCGAGGCCTCCTCTATCGCGGCCACAAGATCGTATGGTGGTGGGCACAAGGTGGTACCGCACTTAGCTCTGGCGAAGTGGGCCAAGGCTATCGCGAAGTGGCCGACCCAAGCGTTTATGTCCGCTTCCCACTCGAAGGGATCGAAAATACTTCGCTGGTTGTTTGGACCACAACCCCATGGACTTTGCCAAGCAACCAGTTTGCAGCCGTCAATTCTAAGCTTGACTACGCTTACTGCACCGATAGCGAAACGGGGGAAACGATAGTCGTTGCCGCCGCGTTGGTGGCTTCGTTGGCTGAAAAGACCAAGCGAACGTTGACAGTTCAAAAGACGGTCAAAGGAGCCGAACTGCTCGATCTCAAGTATGTTCCTCCTTTCCCTTACTATTACGATCAGCAATCGAAAGAGTTGGCTGAGCTCAAAGAAGGTGGTGGAAAACATCGACCGTCATGGCGAGTCGTGGAAGCCAGCTTCGTCACGATCGATTCCGGAACCGGGCTCGTTCACATGGCGCCGCCGTTCGGTGAAGCCGACTACGAAGTGCTCGTTGCCGAAAAAACGCGTTTCAAAACGCCATCGCAAATGCCACTGCTATGCGCTGTCGCTCCCAACGGTCGCTTCACAGCCGAAGCTCCGGACTACGAAGGAGTTTGGGTGAAAGATGCTGACAAACCCATCACACGCCGATTGCGTGACGAAGGTAAGCTTTGGCATCAAGAACAATACTTGCACGATTATCCATTTTGCTGGCGGGCAAGCGAAGACCCGCTCATACAATACCCGCGCGAAAGTTGGTTCATCCGAACCACCAAGTTCCGGGACGCGATGCTTGAGAACAACAAGCAGATCGGTTGGTTGCCGGAGCATATCGGCCCAGGCCGCTTTGGCAATTTCCTCGAGTCGAATGTCGACTGGGCTTTGTCGCGTGAACGCTATTGGGGCACACCGCTCCCAATCTGGGTTTGCGAATCAACCGGGCAGATGGAAGCCATCGGCAGCTACGATGAATTGCTCGCCAAACCAGGCATCACCGGCACCGAAGTTTGGCTCGAGGCCAAAGCAAAGAATCCGGAGTTGGTCGACGACTTGCGAGTCCATAAGCCTTACATCGACGCCGTTCTTTACGATTCGCCATTCGAATCCGGTGCCAAGATGCGTCGCGTCACGGAAGTGATCGATTGCTGGTACGACAGCGGTGCAATGCCGTTTGCCCAATGGGGCTACCCGCACAAGAATGCTGAGTCGTTTAAAGACCAATTCCCTGCCGACTTCATCAGCGAAGCCCTCGATCAAACGCGTGGTTGGTTTTACAGCCAACTTGCGATCAGCACGATGCTCTTCAGCAAAGAAGAGATCGCTTATCCGCACCCGTTTAAGAATTGCATTGTGCTCGGGCTGATGATGGCGGAATGGTACGAGAGCAAGGACGGCAAACAACGCTTCCTCACCGAAGACGAAGCTCGCGATGCCCTTGGGGGCGAGTTTGTCGTCAAAAATGGCAAGATGTCGAAGTCGCTTCGCAACTATCGAAGCCCGCAAGAGATCTTCGACAAGTACGGTGCGGACGCGCTCCGATGGTACTTGTTCGCCAATCAGCCACCCTGGAATTCGATCCTCTATAGCGAACGGGCGATCAAGGACAGCATCCCTGAGTTTATCTTGCGTCTTTGGAACGTTTTCAGCTTCTTCACGATCTATGCTGAGATCGATGGATTCCAAGGGCCAGCCGACATCGTGGGATCGTTGGACCAAATGAATTCGTCTGAGTTTGCGAAGTCACCGACTTATCGACCGATTGAACAGCGTAGTGAACTCGATCGCTGGATGATGAGCGAACTGGCCGCCGCATGCAAAGACGTCGTCGAACGGATGGACAAATACGATAGCTATGGCGCTTGCCAAACTCTCAACAGTTTGGTCGACGCCCTCAGCAACTGGTACGTTCGACGCAGCCGATCCCGCTATTGGGCTGCGGACAAGCAAGCGCCGGAAAAACTCGATGCGTACTGGACACTCTACGAGAGCCTAGTCGTTATCTCGAAGCTGATAGCGCCGTTTACCCCATTCGTTGCAGAAGTCCTTTGGCGACATCTCAAGGGAGACTTAAGCGGGGTTCGCGAAAGCGTTCACCTTTGCGATTTCCCGAGCGGAGATTTTGCCTCAACCGATCCGGTGCTCAATCTGCGAATGAACCTCCTACGTGAAATTGCGTCGCTAGGCCGGTCCGCTCGAATGGACGCGAAACTGAAAGTCCGTCAAACACTGAGCCGTGTCGAAGTCACCTTGGCCGACGAATCGCATATCGAGTGGCTCAAAAAGCACGACGACATTGTGCGGGCCGAGATCAACGTGAAAGAGATCCACTACGCAAGCGGGGCCAGTCCATTTGTGGAATACTCCGTGCAACCTAACTTCCGAAAGCTAGGACCTCGGGTCGGGCCACTATTGCCCAAGCTCAAGCAAGCCCTTGGGACCGCTTCCGGCGCTCAGTTGCTTGAGCAAATGACATTGCATGGAAAAATCACGTTATCGATCGATGACAAGACCATCGAGCTGGATAACGAGGACATTCAAGTTCGGATGAACGCCAAAGCTGGCTGGGCTGCATCGCAGGGCAAGAACTGCGTGGTCGCGCTCAATACCGAATTGACAGACGAATTGATCCGAGATGGAATTGCAAACGATGCGATTCGACTGATCCAGGACATGCGAAAAAAACGCCAATGCGATTTCGCGGATCGGATCGAAGTCGTGTTGCAAAGCCCTGAGACTCTGATCCAGAACGCGATCCAAGAGAACCGTGACCACATCTGCGCAGAAACGCTGGCAGTGCGACTCACCATGGACACATCGGCAGTCGGCGTAGAACTCGAAGCGGTCGAACTAGCCGACTTTTCAGTCCAACTCGGTCTAAAAGTCGTCAACGCCTAGTGTCGAGTTGACCCAAAGAGTGTCGAACAATTGTCCCAATTGTTCCGGTACCATAAGTCACCCTCCCTCTGGGAGGGTCGAGCGAAGCGAGGGGAGGGTGAAGTGCCAGCGGCAATCGTACAAATCAGTTCCCCCTCCCCGGCCTTTGGCCGCCCCTCCCGGAGGGAGGGTGGCTTTTGTAAAATTGCCACTCATCATCCATTAGCCAAATCACTACCCATTTTTAACCCAAAATCATGACCAACAAACCAGAAACGTACCGAACCGAAGTTGATTCGATGGGCGAAGTCCAAGTGCCCGTCAATGCTTACTACAGCTCCCAAACTCAGAGGGCCGTCGAGAACTTCCCGATCTCCGGTTGGCGATTGCCAACCGCCCTGATTCGAGGCATGGGACGAGTCAAATTAGCGTGCGCGATTGCCAACAACGATCTTGGAAAACTCACTGGCTCCGGCAAAAACACGCTGAGCCACGAACAAGTCAAAGCGATGGTCGCAGCTTGCCAAGAAGTCATCGATGGCAAGATGGACGGCGAGTTCCCAATCGATGTTTTTCAGACTGGCTCAGGCACATCGAGCAACATGAACATCAACGAAGTGATTTCGAACCGCGCCATCGAAATCATCGGAGGCGATCGATTTGCCAAGAGCAAGCCGATCCATCCAAACGATCACGTCAACATGGGCCAGAGCACGAACGATACTTTCCCGACCGCTATCCACGTTGCGACCGCTTGTGAAATCCACAGCAGTCTCATTCCGCAATTGGAACGGCTTCATCGTGTGATGCGAGAGAAAGCTCTGAAGTGGGACAAGATCATCAAGATTGGACGCACGCACTTGATGGACGCGACTCCACTGCGACTCGGTCAAGAGTTCGGCGGCTTCGCGCGTCAGATCGAGCTTTCGATCGAACGAGCCAAAGTCGCAATGAAGGCAGTGCTCGAGTTGCCAGTCGGTGGAACTGCTGTCGGCAGCGGGATCAACACCCATCCCGAGTTCGGTCGCCGAGTCTCGGAGAACTTGGCCAGTCAGACGGGCATTCCGTTTGTCGAGGCAGCGGACCACTTTGAAGCCAACGCGCAGCGCGATGGTTTGGTCGAATCGCATGGCCAGATCAAGTCGATTGCGATGACATTGTTTAACGTTGCGAACAACATCCGATGGCTCGGTTCGGGACCGCGTTGCGGATTTTATGAAGTGATCTTGCCAGACCGTCAGCCTGGTTCCTCGATCATGCCAGGAAAAGTCAATCCAGTGATGTGCGAGAGCATGATGCAGTTGACTGCGCGGGTGATGGGCAATGATACGACCATGACGCTGTGCGGTGCCTCTGGTGGCAATTTCCAATTGAACATCATGATGCCGGTCATGGGGGACGCGATGTTGGAAAGCGTTGCGTTGTTATCGAATGGAGTCGGTGCCTTTATCGAGTTCTGCATGGATGGGCTAGAAGCCAATCCAGAGGCCTGCGAAGCGGCGGTTGAGCAAAGCCTTTCGATGGTGACGAGTCTCAATCCGTTCATCGGATATGAGAAGGCGGCAAAGCTTACAAAAGAGGCGTTTGCATCCGGCAAAACGATTCGTGAACTGTGTGTTGAGCAGAGCGTATTGCCAAAAGAAACGCTAGATGCCGCACTCGATCCGTTTACGATGACCGAACCTCAGGCATAGACCCACCGGCATAGGCCCGAATGGCGTTGAATTAGCAGGTAGTGGAATCTCGTAAGAGTTCCTGAAGTGCCTTAAACGGCAGGAAGTTTTACAACTTCCGCTACGGGGATAGTCTTAACTCAACGCCATTCGGCATATGCCCACCGGCACTATGGCACTCACTTTCGATTGTATTTCTGTAGCGGCAGGGCGCGAGCCCTCCGGTTTCTCTGCATTTACTGGCCACTCACCGGACGGCTTGCGCCGTTCCGCTGACAAAGTGAGTGCCATTTTTGGCTAGCGCCCAACGTCTATAGGATTGTTTCGCTCACGGGCTCATTTGGATGTGCTTAACGTCCTACTGTTCTAATCCAGCAGGTCGATTACGATACTGTTTGCACAGGAATCGCTGGGGGCTGCCCCGCGAAATTTGCCGCTGAAAGCACGCTGGCTGTACCCTCTAAAACATTCGAAATCTGGAAAACACTTTATGCTCCGAAGCCAATTGATTCATCCTGCCATTTCGCGAATTTTAGCCGAAGCGGGACATCACGCGACCATACTCATCGCCGATGGAAACTACCCGGCGTCAAGTAAACGCGGTCCAAGGAGCGAGCTCGTTTCTCTGAATTTGATGCCAGGGCTCGTTACATGCAATCAAGTTCTCGAAGCAATCCTATCCGCGATCTCTGTTGAAGCGATTCAGACGATGATGACGGAAACAAGTGGGCCATACGCATTGGATGGCGATCCGCCGGTTTGGGCCGATTATCGAGAAACCATTCGAAAAGCGAACATCGACGTCGCGTTGGAGCCGATCGAAAAGTGGGAGTTCTACAATCGAGTTTCCACAGTCGATCATGTTCTGACCGTTCAAACCGGGGACACGCAGCGATATGCCAACATTCTGCTCTCGGTGGGTGTGCGGATGTTTTGATGATTCGTAGCTGAATTCGTGAGAATTCATAACTGGATTCGTGAGAATTCGTAGCTGGATTCGTGAGAATTCAGCCGGTACTGAATTCTTACGAATCCAGCTACGGTTTTTTCATTCTGCCTCTCGTGTCAAAAAGCGGTCACCGGCTTGCACGCTCCCGGCTTGGAGAGCACAATGGCGGGTTCCCCCGCCGAATCCCCTACCGTCGTGGCCAATCCATCCCGCCACGCTTCCCCGAGATACTCCACAAGAATCTTTTTGGAAAACCAATGACTATCATGCCGCGATTTTTTGCATGTTGTTTCACTTTGTGCTTCTTGAGTTTGTTCACAATTGCAGGTGGATCCGAGCCAATTCTCAAGCTAAAGCAGGGGGACCACATCAGCTACATCGGTAATACGTTCGCTGACCGAATGCAGCATGCGGCTTGGCTGGAGACCTATATTTATGCCACCCACCCAGACTTGAACTTAACCGTTCGCAACCTTGGGTTCTCCGGTGACGAGATTAAATTGCGACCTCGCGAAGACAACTTCGGTTCGGCGGACGAATGGCTAACCAAGACCAAGAGTAATGTGGTCTTTGCTTTCTTTGGATACAACGAAGCATTACGTGGCCCCGCAGGCTTAGAGGGTTTCAAGAAAGACCTCGCCGAATCCATCGATGGGATGTTGGCACAAAAATACGACGGGACCTCCGCTCCACAACTTGTGTTTTTCTCACCTATCGCTCACGAGAATCTAAAAAGTCCGCATCTTCCAGACGGCACTGCGAACAACGCAAATCTAGAGCTCTACAGCAAAGCCATGGCAGACGTTTGCAAAGCCAAGAATGTTCTCTATGTAGATTTGTTTTCGGCAACCAAGAAGCTCTACGCGTCTGCTGGCAAACCGCTGACACTAAACGGCATTCACTTGCTCGATCATGGTGATAGGGCCGTTGCCGATGTCGTTGTCAAACAATTGTTCGGAATTGAAAAGCAGACCAAGGACGAGAAGGAGCTGGAACGATTGCGACAAGCGATCTTGGACAAGAATTACTATTGGTTTAGTCGCTATCGCGTCGTCGACGGCTACAACGTCTTCGGCGGTCGCTCCAAGCTCGCTTGGTTCGGTCAATCGAATGCGGACGTGATGATGCGCGAGATGGAGATGTTTGATGTGATGACAGCCAATCGGGATGTACGTGTTTGGGCTGTCTCTAAAGGAAGCGACCATCACGTTGTGGACAACAATCTTCCACCCGCACTTGAAGTGAAGACCAACATTCCTGGAAAACTGGAAGATGGAAAACACGAATACATCGATGGCAAAGAAGCCATTTCGAAGATGAAGATCGCCGAGGGCATGCAAGTCAATTTGTTTGCTGACGAAAAGATGTTCCCGGAAGTGGTCAATCCAGTGCAGATGGCAGTCGATCCCGACGGAGTACTGTATGCCTCGGTATGGCCATCGTATCCTCACTGGAACCCTACCGAGTCTCGGAAGGATCGCATTATTTCTCTGCCCGATGACAATGGGGACGGCGTCGCGGATCGATGCGTGATCTTCGCGGATGAGCTCAATAGTGTTACTGGATTTGAGTTCTGGGGAGGCGGGATGCTCGTGGCTGCCTTGCCCGAACTTTGGTTCCTCAAGGACACCGATGGTGACGGCAAAGCGGACTTGAAGATTCGAATGCTTCAAGGGCTCTCGAGTGCGGACTCGCACCATTCGGCCAACGCGATGTTGATGGGCCCCGATGGCTGGCTCTATTGGTCACGCGGGATTTTCAATGTGGCCGCCATGGAAACACCAACAAAAACATATCGATCGGCCGAAAGTGGCGTCCATCGATTCAATCCTCGAACCTTTGAGATGGAATTTCACTTCCCAATCGGTCCGAATCCGCACGGAGATGTCTTCGATCAATGGGGGTACCAGTTCGCAAACGATGGAACCGGTGGCACGGGTTCGTACGTGAATATTGGAAAAGGTGTTGCGAACAAACCTTGGTTCAAGATGCGTGTACGGCCAGTGGCAGCTACCGGCATTCTTTCAAGCAGTCAATTCCCGGACAAGAACCAAGGTAACTTTTTGATCTGCAATTGCATCGGGTTCCTAGGAGTGTTGCAGCACGAAATTAAGTACAACGGCGCGCAGATTACCGCCGAAGAAGTCGAGCCGGTCTTAGTTTCGAGCGATCCAAACTTCCGTCCAACCGATGTAGAGATCGGTGGCGACGGAGCTCTCTACGTTTCGGACTGGAGCAATGCCATCGTCGGTCACATGCAGCACAACATGCGCGATCCTAATCGTGACCACGAGCACGGCCGCATTTACCGAGTCACCGCCAAAGATCGGCCCGCGCTCAAGCCGACCAAGTTGAAAGGTAAGTCAGTCCAAGACGTTCTCCAAGCGTTTTACGCCAAAGAAAATGGCCTGCGATATCGAGCTCGATTGGAGTTGAGCGGGAGGGATTCGAAGGAAGTCACCTCCGCCATCGCGAGTTGGACAAGCAAGCTGAATCCTGCGAAAGCGGACGATGCTCAAGCGATGCTTGAGGCATTATGGGTCCATGAAGAGCATCGGGTTCCAAACGCAGACTTGCTAAGGAAAGTATTCCAGGCCAAAGAGCCGCGCGTGCGGGCTGCTGCCATTCGGACTTTGGGCCATTGGGGGTCCAAGGTCGCCGATTGGGAAACAACTTTGATGGCAGCTGTTCGGGACGAATCCGGGTTGGTGCGAGCCGAGGCGGTCAAGTCTGCTCTCAGTTTCGAAGGACTTACGGCAGCCGAAGTGATCTTCGAAGCGTCCATCGGCACTAACGACCCTGAATTGGAAACAGTTTTGGCTTATAGCCGCAGCAAAATTCCATTGGACAAATTGCTTTCCGAAGCCATCAGCAGCGGAAAGCCGCTGTCGAAGGCAGCTCGTGAGTACGCTTTGCGAAATGCGAGCCCAAGCGACCTGCTCAAGTTGGAAAAGAGCGAGGCGGTTTATGAGGCGATCTTGTCTCGCCAAAACGTGGACGCAGGTCCGTTGCGTGAGGCTCTGAACGGCTTGGCGGGATTGCGAAAAACAGGAGTCGTTCCGCAACTGTTGCAACTTGTTGAGGAACGGGATCGCCAAGCACAAGTCAACGCATTGCCAACGCTTGCGCAGTTGCTCGCCGAACAGCCGATTGCCGAACTAAAAAAGGTTCGAACTCGCATCGAGAAATTGGCATCGGAAGGAAAGGCTCCAGCTACGCGAAGACTAGCATATGTGACTTGGATTTCGGCCGACAATTCAGCGGATGCCTCCTTGCTTGCAGCGTCGAAGAGCAAAGAATCGCTCCGTGATTTCTTGGCAGCCATTCCCTCGATTGCTAATGAGCAGCTTCGCGGTAGCCTTTATGCCGCAGTCAGATCGTTGATGTTTGAGTTGCCTCCCAATTTGAAAGCAGAAGCGGGGGGAGCATCTTTTAATCAGCCCGGAATTCAAGTTGACTTCTATCATCCCAACCCGAAAGACGTGGCTCTTGAAACTCTGGCGACGCTCAAGCCCAAGGCCAGCGGCGTCGTGCCTGAGATTGTGATGAATGTCCCGCAAAGGCTGGAGCAAGATGCTTTCGCATTGCGGTTTACGGGGATGATTCAAATCCCTGCAACTGGCAAGTACATGTTCTTTATCGCTTCAGACGATGGATCGCGATTGTATGTCAACGATAAATTGCTAATCAACAACGATGGCCTTCACGGCATGGTTGAAAAGCAGGGAGCAGTCGATTTGCAGGCAGGTAGCTATCCCTTTGCCGTTACGTACTTTGACAATGGTGGAGGCGATGGACTTACCGTACAGTGGTCTGGCCCCAACTTTAAGAAACAAAAGATTGCCGCAGAAGCGTTATCGCTTAATGGCGGAGGTGAAACCGTTCACGATCTAGCGATTCGTTCGCTCGCTTCGATTCCTGGCCATAACGCAGAAAAGTTCCAAGATCTGGTCACGCTGGTGAAGGCAGATCGCAATCGGGCCGCTTCGATCAGCTTACTTAGTACGATCCCTGCACAAGAATGGTCGACGAAAGAACTGCCAGCCTTGGTGGATAACATTATTGGGTACCTTAGCAATATCCCTGCAAGCATGCGAAATGGCGCCGCTGCTTTGGAGGCGGTATCGCTGGTCAAATCGTATTCGTCTAAGTTGCCTGCAGATCAAGCCAAGGCGGTCGAGACGCGTTTACTCAATTTGGATGTCCGCGTCATTGCTCTCGGGACCGTGGTTGAGCGAATGATTTATGACAAAGAGATCATCGCTGTCCAAGCGGGCAAGCCCGTCGAGTTCCGGTTTTCGAACACCGACAATATGCCCCACAATTTGGCCATCGTTCAGCCAGGTTCGTTAGAAGAAATTGGATTAGCGGCCGAGGCAACTGCGGGGGACGCCGATGTCAAAGAACGGCAATACGTTCCAAAGTCGGCGAAAGTTCTCTTGGCCAGCCGGCTGCTATCGCCTGGTGAATCGCAAGCGATTACATTTGAAACGCCGAAGGAACCTGGCATTTATCCTTATGTATGCACCTACCCAGGGCACTGGCGTCGTATGTTCGGAGCGCTTTACGTCGTTGCAAATCTGGACGAATACCAACGTGCACCGGAAGCTTATCTCGCAGCCAATCCGATGACAATGAAGGATAATTTACTAAAATCGATTGGTCGCAATACCGAGTGGAAATATGACGATTTGGTAGCGAGCGTGCGGAAGTTGCCGAATGGGCGGTCGTTTGAAGTGGGTAAGAAATTGTTCAGCGATTCAAATTGCGTCGCTTGCCACAAAATGAACAACGACGGTCGTGAACTTGGACCCGACTTGACCAAGACCGAACCCGCGAAACATACGACGGAGGCACTTTTGCGATCGATCTTGGAGCCTTCCAAAGAGATTGCCGAAAAGTACCAGTCGTATTCGTTCTTGATGAGTTCAGGTAGTACGGTAACTGGAATGATTGTTTCGGAAACTCCGACTCAGGTCAAAGTTCTAGTCGATCCACTTGCCAAGGGTGAGCCGGCTGTTTTGGATGTATCGGACATTGAACTCCGCAAGAAGTCAACGCTTTCTATCATGCCTCAAGGGCTTCTCAATAAACTAACTCAAGAAGAAATTCTTGACCTCCTGGCATATGTTTATGCAAAGGGGGACAAGAAAAACGAGTTGTTCGAAAGCCACGCTCACTGAGGCGAACGGCAGGAAAAGCACACCAGTGTAAAACGATTGTCCTCAATCGTTTCTGCGCTGCTAAACCAAAATCGAGACAATGGCAATTCGCTTCGTTGCCGATTGGTTGTAAGGAGCCTAAAGTGGCGGCCAAGCGATTGAGACAATCGCTTTACTCTGTTGGGAGCCCGGGCTCAGGGGCGCCGAGAAACCAGTTCGCGTGAGAGAGGGGATCTTCGAGAGCTCAATCGCAAGGTTCCCACGATGTTTGTTCCATGCAATTGAGGCAATGAGAAGAGGTAATTGAGGGCAGAGTGGGGATACAAATGCATGTTACTCGAAGTGAAGTATTCTCGTGGATCACTGAGTGGGAGCGGAAATAAGGGGACGGAGCGGAAATAAGGGGACGCAGCTCATTGTTTTTGCTTTTCGCGCCTAGAAATGAGCTGCGTCCCCTTTTTGCTTTTCGTCCCCTTTTTGTTTTTCTAGACATCCGCGTACTTCGCCGCAGCTTGGGTGAATGGAGCGGGGAACTAGAGTTTATATTGTCGATGACTTGAGAATCGCAATGTGCCAAGGAAAGTGCGATGAAATTCCTTTTGCGACTTGATCCTGAAAGGATCGTAGAAAGTAGCAGGTGGTAAGCGAAGCGCCACCACCGGAACCCTGGCAATACCAATATCATGATCCCGAAGGGATCAAAGAACTAGAGCCGGGGCAGAAATAAGGGGACGCAGCTCATTGTTTTTTGGTTTTATCCCTTAGAATTGAGCTGCGTCCCCTTTTTGCTTCCCAAATCCACGTCCCCTTTTTGCTTCCCAAATCCATTCCCGAGTTCATTTGGACGGCGATTGAATGAGGGTGGTAGAGTAACCTTCGTTACACTCCCGTCTTTGAACGGGGGCAAACTCAGTTTGCCATTCGTTACCTTTTTCAGTTGCTCCACATTTATGGTCGTTCCAGAATCACTCGAGTTGATCGCTACGTCTGATGACGGGTTTCCAATGGAAGAACCCATGAATCCGGCTGAGAACCGAGGCAATGTCGTTCTGATTCCAATTTCTCGAATGGGTTTCGGAACCTGGGTCATGACGATTGCGTTAGCGACCATTGCTACACCTCTAATCTGTTTCTATTCTCTGTCATCATCGCTCGTTTTTGGAAACGCTGCTAACAGCTTTCCTTGGTTCATGAAAATAGTTCCATTGACGATATGGTTCGTCGCCGTGTTCGGCCCAATCTATCTTTACTACTTTATGCCGTTTGGTTGGATGAACCCAGATCATTGGCTCTTGTTCGACCGACGTACTGACATCCTTTCTCTTCGAGGCGGTTTTCAACGATGGCATCGAAGTCAAATTCGATACTTATTGGCAATCACTGGTTCGAAACCGAAAAGCGAGCAAGTCGTGACCGAACTCCAGATTTGTATCGGCGACGCAAAACAATTCGAAAAAGAACTAATCCTTCACACGACTCAACGTGATCCAGAGAAAGCCTACGGAAAAACCATACGGGTCTGCGCTTCTGCAATGCAAGTACCAGCGTACCTTGCTAAAATGAAGGCAAATTCATTTGAAGTGATTCAAATCGTGGGCAAGCCAAATGATTGACCAGAACCGACGGTCGGTTGCCGAAGGAGAATCTACCCGAGTGACTGCGTTCCTCCGGGGAAGAAAAAAGGGGACGCAGCTCATTTTTTCGGTTTGGCAGAAAACGATTGTTTTTTTGGACGGCCCTTTGGGCGTAGGGTGTGTTTAAGCTGCAGTCGTGCGGCGGATTGGGTTACCCAAGACTCGGAACCATAGGGTGTACCGCGTAAGACACTCCTTCGAATTGCTTCGAGCTCACTTTCGGAGTGAGCCTCATTGACATAGGCAAGCCAAGATCGAGGTCGAGGAATTGGCCACTTCGAGAGTATACTTTGGTGCTTTGAATCCCCGTTTTGTTTACGCCAAGCACTTCCATATTTCCAATCTTCGGCGCGTTTGCAAAGCCTTGCTCGAATCGGATTGCGTTCAACGTAACGCAGTACCGCCAGAAGATGCGCGTCGTCTTCGATAGGGAAAGTCTTAAATCGGCCTTGGTAAAGATGCCCCGTCCCTTCGGTGTGGTGATGAGCGTGCCAACGCATCGTATGCGTGTGCGTAAGCCAGCGGAAAAAATCCGATAGTTGGTTCTTCGTATCTGGGCAAACCACAAAATGCCAATGATTTGGCATAACACAATAAGAGTACAGAGGAAGCGACTCCCGCTCCCAAGCTTCCTGAAGGACGCGTTCAAAGGCTTCGTAGTCCTCAGGTTTTTCAAACAGTGGCAGCCTCGCTACCGCGCGATTCAAAACATGAAAACAATGATGTGCGGGGCAAACTCGTGGTCGTCGTGGCATCAGAGTATTGTATAAAAATGCAAGCCCCTAGAAAAGAGCTGCGTCCCCTTTTTTCTTCTGCGGATCATCAGCGAAGACTGGCCGAACTTCGAGCGTCTATCGAAGCGAAGTACCAGCCTGAATTGAAATCGGCAATCTTTTTCCGTCGATGGGTTCTTCACCGGAAGATTAAAGCCGAGTTTGCAATCGAACGAAACAAGATTGGCCCATCGGACTACGCCATGTAGAAGTTTCGATAGAATTGATTGGCGGATCGGGTCGGCTTGTCACGAAAGCGTAAGAGCCAATTTTTCGTCCAAGACAGAAATAAGGGGACACAGCTCATCGTTTTTGGTTTTAGCGTCTAGAAAAGAGCTGCGTCCCCTTTTTGCTTTCCGTCCCCTTTTTGCTTTCCTAGTCGCTCCCGATTCGTCCGATTACGTTTCAGCAAGATCCGACGCAGGCGTACACGTATCCGCTTGTCATAATCCTCGAAGATATTCCAGAAGCAATGACGAAAGTAAGTAAACCAGCCATGAAGCGAACGATTCAGCTGTGCAACGATCGATGGAAGTGATTCCCCGCTTGTACGAGGCGTAAACTCAATGATGCGATCAAGCGCTTTCGCGTGGCTCTTCGCACGAGGGAAGCAAAAGCGCCCTCGGAACGAATAGCCGAGAAAAGCAAAGCTCTTTTCACGACTGTCGACGATGTGAGTCTTGTCCGGATGCAGAACCAAGCCCACGGACTCTACCCATTCCCGAATGATTGCCAAAGCGGCTTCAGCTTCTCCCTGGCTCTTACACAGGACAACGAAGTTGTCTGCGTACCGAACCATGCGATAGCCTTGATCACTCATCAAGTGATCAAACGGGTTAAGGTAAAGATTCGAAAGCATCGGTGAGAGGACCGCTCCTCCGACAGGCTATTGTTTGAACCATAGCGATGCCAAGATGGAATCCAAACTGTCCAAGGATGGTTCGCTCTTCCCCTCTCCGTCGCTAAGCGGATTCCAATTTAACTTGGAACTATCGTTGCCGGTCGAAGAACCATCACTGCTACCACTTGAGTTTGCAACGCCCCTTCCGGCTGCTGGTCTTAAAGATGGCACCGAGATCGGTGCCACTATTCCAGACGACTGCTGATTGTTACGTACGATACTCGTGTCAAGGGCATTGACCCGTCCGTCTCGATTTACGTCGTAAGTACTAGTCACACCTACGCTATTGATGCCGGTCGATTGATTGTTTCTAACTGCCGACGTGTCCAGTTCATTGACCCGAATGCGGGACGCCGTATTGTCAACGTTGAAATCCCCTATCACGTTACCAAAATAGAAAACGTCGTTTGCCGCTAAACCTGAGTCTGTATTGGCTACGACCGTAACTCGCAACCACGTATTCTGTAACGTATTGTCCGGGAACGTGATCTGAACTCGCGTCGAGCCCGCAACCCCACCCGCTACGATCGCAATCGTCGGAACCGCGGCCCCTGGCAAAGCCACGAAACCTTCTGCGGCGATTCCATCCCAATTGGCAAACTGCAAACTTGCTGCCAACTGTCCATTGGTCACCGACGCTGGCAATCCAACCACATCGATCACCAAACCATTCAAACCACGACTGTAGTTCGTATAGTTCGCAAACGTTGACGACTGTCCGGGTAACAAAGGCGCCTTGTCCGTAGCTAGCGACGTCGATGCGCTCGCCCCTGTTGCTCCAACATACTGAATGCCACGCGTCGCAATCGTTGTAAAAGCTGTCATGCTAAACGTCACGTTCGAAACGTTTGTTCCGTCACTTGCCGAAATCGTGATCGTTTGATTTGCCATCGCGATCGTTGGCTGATAGCTCCAACTCCAAGTCCCATCGACGTTCTTCGTCACCATACCCAGCGATGCCGACAGCGTTACCGCACCTGACTCGGGATCAGACCAAGTTCCTGAGTTGGTCAACTGCGTAAGAACGTTTCCTGAGACACTTGCATTTGCCCGAGTCAAAACCACGGGCTCATTCACGTCCGTAACGTTAAGCGTCAATTGCTTGACAACGTCCAGTCCACCGGAGTCGGTCGAACGCAATCGAACAGAATAGTTCGGCTTGGTTTCGAAGTCGAGCGATTCCCCCTGCTTGATGTAGATCTTGTCCCCAACCACTCGGAACCGAGCGTTGTCGGTATCTCCAGCGCCAGTGACCAAATCGTAAGCGAACGAATCCGCCGGATCCGGATCGACTGTACCCAGTTGTCCAAACAACAAATCAGCCGCCGATGTGCTCGTGTTCTCCAGAACCGTATTCTGGTTCAAGTTGATATCGGTCGGTGCACCGTTGTTGAGCACATTGATCGAACCACTCACGAAGCTGAAGCTAAACGGTGGCACGTTGGCGTAACCATCCACCAGGATCGGCGAAACTCCTGTGGCAGCATTGGATTTTACTTGCATTGCCACGTTGGCAATGACACCAGTCGTCGTGGCAGACGCCGTGGCCCGATAAATGGCCAGTCGTACTTTGCCAGTCGCATCGTCCGCAAACGAATCGATGCTCCAACCCGCTTCGGTGGTGAACATGCCAGCAAGCGTCACTCCACCCGCGTTGAGACCACTGGGCAAATCGAGGACACTGGTATTGTAGTCCAGGAAGACATCCACACCCCAAAGACCAGCAGCACTATCGGTGATGCGAATGGGGACATTTACCGTTGTACCGCGTCGAGCAGGAACCAACGAATCGGCAGCGATCGTCGGATCGATGCCGGACAGAATCGCTATGCTACCCGCTGGCAAATTTGGAATCTCTGGCTGCAAGGTACTAGACAGCCCCTTGCGAGCGATCCAAGAGGAATCTAGCCCATCAAGAGCCCCATTCTGATTCACGTCTGCCACGATCGTGGGGTCGGTCCATGAATGCGCGTCAAAGCCACTGGTAACTCCAACAATCACACCTGCATTCCAACCCGCATCCTGTGCCGTGTATTGACCATCTGCATTGGTATCGCCGACAAAGACTGCTTTGTGCAATCCTGCGTCGCCAACCGACGGAACCGGCGTACTGCCGCCAGTCTGGGTATAAACGGCCAGGTTTTCAATACGAATCAAATCGGAGGCACCATAAGGTGCATTGGATGGAATCGATGCCAACAGTCGCGTGATCGTTTGCGGCCCAGCGCTCAATGGCGTTGTGCCCGACAACGACAATCGCATTCGACTCGACGAGATCGCATTGACCGTCGTCGTCCAACCACCAGGCAAGACGCCAAAGAACGTACTGGAGAAGTTGATCAAGCTGGGGTTGTAAACGACATCAAAATCCATTGCAAGTACGCCAGCACCATCGCTGATGGTAACAGGAATTCCAGGATTGCCATTGTCGAACGAGAGGTTGACGTTTTGGCCGGCTGTGCTCGTCGCTCCTCGAGCAAAATCAGGAACGGAGACAACTCGTGCCGTCGAGCTAGCCACACCGAAGGTAGAAACAAAATTGCCACCAGGCAGCCCATCGCTATCGCCGTCGAGCAGTTCGCCGGTCACGCTCTTAAATCCGTCCGTACGGCTGAACAAAGTAGCCGTATAGGAATCCGAAGCAAGCGGCGATCCTGTCTTCACAAAGGTAAGCGTGTTAGAAGCGGAATCCCATAGAATCGATCCCTTGACGGGACCGGTCGAAGCGCCCACGATCGTGATGTCCGTGGCATCCACGTTTGTATCGACTCCGTCATAGACATTCAAAACGGACAGATCCATAGAGCTGTTGAACTGGAATTTGACTGAGCTCGGCGTTATAGACGTGCCAAAGACACCGACAGTTGGCGGGACATTTGTAATCGTAATGGGATAGGATTGTTGCAATTTGGCGTTGCCCGAGTCGGTAACCTCGATGGTTACGATTCGCGTCTCACCCAGCGTAAGGCCAGCTCGATTGTTGATTTTGAGTTGCGAACCTTGTATCGCGAACGTGTTTAACGGACCAGGATTGATAATTGCATAAGTATGAATGTCGGCCAAGTCGATGTCGATGGTGTTCAAATTGCCGACCACATCCGCCGCAGTCACGCGGTTGCCAGTGAGCACGACACCCGTCGGAGCATCGTTTTTCCCTTGAACGGTAACAGTAACAGTTGCGGTCGAAGTTGCACCTGCCGAATCGGTGATGGTGTAGGTGAACGTGTCGGTTCCCGTACCGCCAACATTCAAGTAATCGTACGCCCCATTCGGATCATAATCGTAGGAACCGTCCGGTTGTACTGTTAGCAATGCACCGCTGGTAAGCTTGAACTGCTTGCCAACATTCGCTGCAACCGAATTCACCGCTGTAATTACTCGCGCGTCACCTGAATCGACATCGGTGTCACCGGCCAACAAGCCGGTGGCGGCATAATGCAGACCAACTTGGGCCGCAGTCAGTGCCGTGTTGTACAAAGAAACTTCATCCAGGGTACCGACAAAGTTATGGCTGCTCGCGGTTGTCACGGTTGAGTCATGGAAGCGAGTTGTGCTTGCACCACCCATCATGGCTGTTCCCGTGTGGGAGGCAATGCCGCTGAACGTAGTTGCTCCGGTTGCGACTTCGACTCCGTTGACGTACAACGTTGCTCTGCTCGCTCCAAAAACTGCCACCACATGGTAGGTCGTGTTCCCAACGATGTTGGTCCTGACCGTCGGGCCGAAAATATTTGCATTCCAGGTTCCGAAGTACAACTGACCAGCATCGATGTAAAGATTTAGGCCGTTAATCGTCCCCCCTTGCTCATAGAGAACTTGACGCGGCTGAACATTGGGTGCGCTGAACCAGAGTTCAATAGTTTTGGCGGTTGCGCTGCCTGAATAGCTGTTGATCAGGGGCGATGAAGCGACTGATATTGTTTGAGTTCCATTGAATGCTAGCCCGCTGTCTGGGGCATTCGCAAGCAGCCCGGCAGCCGAATAGCCAATGGTTCCGTTGATCGTACCATCAGGAGTGCTTGGTGCCAAGCGATTGGCGGCGACGGAGCCATTGATTTCACTAAGGCGCCAATAAGCCACTGGCGCATCAACGAGAATCGCATCATCGTACTTGCCCGAAGCGATGCTGATGACGGAACCGGCTGTAACCGTGTTCGCATTCGAAGCTGCAATCGGTGCATCGTTGACGCCCGAGATGTTGATGGTAAGTGACGACGCAACGGAAGCGACGCCATCGCTGAGCGTATAAGCAAAGGACTCCGTGAGTGACTGACCCGCTGCAAGTTGTTGAATCACAGGCAAGCTGTTGTTGAGCGTGTAGGTATAGGTTCCGTTCGTGTTCCAGTTAAGCGAACCATAAAGGCCAATTGCTGGATTGGTTGCAAGTCCTCTGACTGTAACCACGCTGAGAACAGTACCTGTGTCGATATCCGAATCGTTAGCTAGTAGATTACCAGCTATAGCGTTGGAAGCATCTTCACTAATCGAGGCCGAATCGGCGACGGCAACGGGTACATCATTGACACCGTTGACGGTGATCGACACGGTAGCCGTATTGGTCAAGCCAGTACCTGCCGTGGTCGCAATCATCAGATCCCAGCGATCCAACGTCCCGTTGTCGCCCGGGGCGTAGTCATCGGTAATCTCGATTCGCCAAAGCCCATTGGGATCCATTCCGTTCAATGCCGCAAGCATTCCCTCGGGGCGATATGTACCGGTAAAGGGAGCCGAACCAGCAGTGATCGAGGTACTCGCCAAATCGGTAAGGATGGTATTGAAAAAATTCTGAGTGTTATCTGCGCCTACATCGGTGAAAAGTTCGATTCGCGTACCGTCAGGCGCGATCAGGAAAACATCCAAATCGTTGACCCAAGTATGTGTAATATTCAATCTGACCTTCAAGCCTGAAATCGTGCCTGCTAGTCCACTAACCTTCAAGTCGGAAATCGTGACTGGGATGGTCAGTGGCGTGATCGCCTTGGGGATATCAACTGAGTAAGAGGAAAACGTGTTATCAGAAACGACATAAGTGAAGGTGTCTGTCAGTGACTGACCGAGTGGCAATGAGTTCAGCGAAGCCGAGCTATTCGGGTCGTAATTAACGGTTCCATTGGAGTTCAAAGTGATCGAGGCACCATTGGATGAAGTTCCAGAAACACTGGCAATCGTAAGAACGTCCAATGGTCCAGCATCCGTGTCGTTTCCGAGGATAGAACTGCCCAGAATCGTTAGCAGGGAATTTTCGCCAGTCGTTAGTCCAGAATCGTTATTCGCTGTCGGTGCCGTGTTGGCAATCACGATGGAAATGGGTTGCACGCGTGACGCACCTTGATTGTCTGTAACGGTCAGTGTTCCTGTATACGTTCCGTCTTGAGCAAACGTCTTCGTCACCGAGACAATACCACCAATCGGAACGCTACCAGTTGAATTCGCGGAACCGTCGCTCCACTGAATGACATAGGTGTTAGTATCTGTTGCACCTGGATCTATCACACTTGCAGTGACGATAACCGGAACATTTTCCGTCCCCGCTACATCATCAGCGACGATCGTCGCAGCCGTGTTGACTGCGGTCGCATAAGGTCGATTGGCCACGCGAATGAATGAACTGGATGGCACTCCGAACACATCCAGTTCTCGATATCCAACGTAACCGTTTTCGACGGTTGTAAACTGGAACTGGATCGCAGCGACATTGAACGCGAGCAATCCGCCGCCAAGACTCACTTTTCCACTCGATGGAAAATTGTTCGCTGGGGCAAAGTTGACGGTTGCAAGATCAATAAAAGTTGTTGGATTCTGGACCGTCGAATAGCGAACGATGTAGTTTTGGTCTTCACGTCCATTGTCTCTCCAGCCAGTGTAGGTATCGATTCCATTGATATCAAACCCATTGGGAGAAGAAACCGTATCAAGCGTGTAGGTCAAGGTTAGGTTTGGCGTAACCGTAACTGCGTCTGGGTAGGATCCCGAAGTCCGAGCTAGACCAAACGTGCCATCCGTCAGTGTAAGCGGATTCGTGGAACTGCCTTCATTCAATTGGATGGGACCGTTCGTAACGACTGGAACTCGATTCTGGATCAAATCGGTGCTTAAAACATTGAAGACTGTGTTGCTCGAAGTCGTCGTAGTGATCGGAGCAACCGCATTCAGTCGATCTGTGATCGTTGCATTGATGGTGTACGATCCATCTGCTGTTACTCGGATGCGATACGTCTTAGGATCGTTTGTGGGAACAACGATAAAGGTTGACGGAGTGGCGCTCCAAACGACCGATCGGGAACTTAACTCTGATACAACTGGCAAGTTACTCAGCGTAAAGGTCAACGTATCCCCTTCGACGGCCATGACATGGCTGGCCCAACCGAGTCCATTGACGAGCGTCCCATTGATTGCTGTTGATCCTGAGCTGCTAACCGAAGCCCCCGCTCCTTCATTGAGTCGCCAGAAACCGACCGGCCCCGTGCCTGAAATGTCGCCCGTTCGGATCTGATTGAGCTGCGATGTCGTAAGTGTCGAAGGCCAAACACCAACATCTCGAAGCATACCATCGAAGAATTCAACTCCACTGCCAGAACCGATCAAGAAGCTGGATGAAGTGCTGCTTGCCATCGACGATCCAGCCACCACACCGATACTCAAACCATTCACAAAGAACTCGACCGAGTTATCTGTTTTCATCAATGCAGCGACATGATTCCACTGTCCGATTGAAAGCAGAGATGTGGGCAGGTCGTAATCCTGAATTCCATAGGTAGTAAAGCGAAGGCCCGCACCGTTCAATCCAAAGCCCCAGTTACCACCTGAAATGATCCGTCTTATACCTGTCAGGATGTCCGGTTTCACCCACGCTGCAACCGTAAAGTTATTCCTTAGCGCTGTCAGAGAAGAAACGTTACCCAAGTTGATTTGATCGTTCACACCGTCGAAGTCGGGAGCGATCGTTTCGTTGCTGGAATCAATGAAGACAACACCTGCTGTACTGACAACGATATTCGAGTTTACGGTGTGTGTCAGCGTATTCGTGACCAAACCATTGCTGGAGAACAGATCCGAAACCGTTAGTGTTGCCGAATACGTGCCGGCAATGGTTGGCAAGAAGCTTGAATTCGCACCGTAACCCAATGCAATGGTCGCCCCTCCGAATTGAACAGTCCAGGCATACTGACGTGCGACCGAAAGGGCAGTTCCCTGCATACCGCCAGCCGGCGCGAGTGGACTTGAGCTACTCGAGTTCAGGGTTACAACCGTGCCAGCTTGGGGAGCCGTCGAAGGCCCGGCAATGACTGAGACTGGATTAACCGTGATCGTTTGCACAAACGGAGTTGCCGCACCATCCGAGTCCGTCGCAGTCAGCTTGACAGTATAAACACCGGCATACTGGGGCGAGAATTGGAATGCGAAATCGGTCGAAGTTAGTATCTTTTGGCCGTTGTTGGAAACAACTTCCCAAAGGTACGTACGTGTATCTAGTACACCAGCATCCGAGACGTCACCTGCGTTGAACGAATAGACTCCAAAGCTGACCGGTACAACGGAGCTGGCTCCAGTCGGTCCACTTGGATTCAAATCCGCAATCACGGGCGCAGCGTTTTGGACATCGAACAATTGTTCGGCATAGGTCGTTCCACCATCTTTGTCCGACACATTAAGTCGAATCTTGTAACCGATGCCGTTGTTGATCGCGCTGAAATTCTTCACAAAGACGCTCGCAATGTCTGAGCTAGGCGTTGCGACGTTAGAGAATACACCCGTGTTTCGAGAAGCAAATCGATTGGCTATTTCAGAGGCATTTAGAGCGCGATTGTAGATTGAGAAATCATCGATGCGACCATCAAATTGACGGCTGTCGCCCGTCCACACTCCGATCGAACCTGCGGTTAAGTTGAATGCAAAGGACACCGAAGTGCTTCCAACCAGTCTGCCGTTAGAGTAGACGCTCAAAAGTGAATTTGCTGCATTGTAAGTCATAACCACATGGGACCATTGGCCCACTGGGAAGTCCGCAGCCGAACCAAATGGTGTCGTCGCCACACCATTTAGCCCAACACCAAGCCCCCCGGAGTTGTTGAACTGCAGATGCAAAGCACCTGTCGTCCAAATGTCCGTTGCATAGATTGGATAAAGGCCATTGCCTGATGAAAATGATGTTGGTCGCACCCACGCTTCGACCGAAACACTATTCATCGTCCCTAACGCAGGTACTGCGACGCGTTTGGTCGGTAAGCCACTCGTGAATCCAAACGAACTTCCAAAATTAGCATTCAAGGGTGCCTGTGCCAGCTGAACAGGACCGACTACCGTTCCGTTGCGTCCGTTACCTGATACATCCGAGACTATCGCTCCCGTCGACTCGTTCATCGTGTAATAGAGCAGCGGCTTGGATGCGATAACAAGATTCTGGTAAGTATCGAAAGCCACGAATCGGCCATCAAAACTCTGGCGACTACGATCTGCAACCCTAGTTCCAGACGGTTCATTCATGGGTAGCCACAAACGAAGTGCGGATGAGCTGCGGTCTACCGTTCCTGATCGGATTCGATTGATATCGTTCAAGCTTAGAGCTCGACTCCAAATCGTCACGTCATCAAGAAGTCCCGCAAGATCGCTACCAGGAGCAGGTACACCACTGAGGCCAGCCTGTCGCTGTCCGATGACTAACCCGTTGCTATCGGTCGCAATCCGTCCCAGTTTTCGAACAGGATCGCTGGTCGTTGCCGCCAGCCCATCCACGAACATACTGTAGGTACCTGAGCGTGCATTCCGCACGATTGCGAAATGATGATAGCTGTTGTCGCTCAGAGAAGCGATGCTAGCTGGCTTGGCAAAGGTCCACGTGAGCCCCTCGTCGGTAATAGCGATGGCGGACGAGGTTTGCTGTATCACAAATGTGTTGAGTGAACTTGCACTGCGTGACGAGCTCAATATCGTTTGCGAAGTTGTTTTGGCTGTCTTCAACCAATAGGTGAAAGTTGCCTCCGAAAGTTTGTTGGTTGCATTGCCCGAAACGATCAACGTATCGTCATCGAATAGCCTGGCTCGCGTCAAACTCAAGTCGGAGATCGTTCCATCTGGAGCGACGATTGAGACCAATTGGTTCAGGGATGTGGCATCAGCGATGACCGCTTCCGTGGTTGTAAAGTTAGTTACCTCGGTGAACGTCGTTCCACTACCGACTTCGATTGGCAGGACGACGCGAGCATCCGTCAGTGGTTGCCAAAGTCCACGTTGCGACACCGCCGATGGATCAATAACCGTCATCGTCCCGTAGTTCGCTTCGGGAACTGTACCTTGCGCATAGCGTGCTTCGATGAAGTTACCTACACCCTGGTCATAGTAACCAATCGCAAAGTTGTACGTCCCCGCAGCAAGGGTAATCGTACCAACTCGATTCTGTGTTCCGTGTGAACCGCGATTGTCGACGACGCGTTCCCCTACTTCAAAGACACCGTTTTGGTTGCTGTCGACAAAAAGCACCGAACCGTCATCGCTGGCGGTTCCAAACGTAATGGCACCCGCTGCTAAAGGAGCACCGGAGCCAAGGGCACCCACAACAACCCGCCCGACCCATGCTGCTGCAAAAGTATCCGCACCAGTTAACCCGCTCGATCGCGTGTTAATTTGCGATCCGCTGAAGGACAGCGGAGTATCGAGCATGCTCTTTGTACCAGGGGAACGCACCAATAGGCTTGATCCGTTTATGGAAGGAGCGATTGGATCGATATTCGCGTCGGTAAACGAACCGTTGAACCAAAGTTCATTCAAGCCATTGATCCTCGGAGTACCGATTCGAACGGTTTGGCCTTCTGTCACCGTAAGATTGGGTAGGCTCGAAACACTCGGAGCAGCATTGCGAACAATAAGAGGGAACTGAGTCGCTCGATTTGAGCCAACCGACACAATCGTCAGACCATTGTCCGCTGGAGCGAACACAATCGGATTCGAACTGCTGCTCGTCACGGTCGAACCGGTCGTGCTCCAGTTGGCCAACCCAGAATCCTGAACCCACTGAGCACCGATAATCGTTCCGATATGGCCGCTCGAGCTCTTGTCATCGGCAACGGTTCCGGAGCCCTCATTCAAAGGCCAGAAACCAACTAAGTTCAATGGGACACTGCCTGGAGTTTGCGTACGTGCTTGATTGAGTTCTGGTAGAAGCAAAGTCCGGTTCCAAGCTCCAATCTCCGCGAGCGAACCTTTGAAATACGAATTGAAGGTGGCGTTGCCTCCGATGTTAAAGCCTGCCGACGTTGCGTTACCTGGATTAGAGCCAGTTACGATCCCAATCGATACGCCATTGACGAAGAATTCTACCGAGTTGCTCGAGTTCATCGTTATGGCAATGTGGGTCCATTGGCCGACAGGAATAATCAGGTCGTTACTAATGTAATCCTTCACGAAATTCGTTGTAAACTTGATTCTCGAATTATTGGGAAGGCCGCTAATCGAACCGATATTTTCTAGAAACCAACCGGAAGTGACTTGGGAACCTACGGGACTCTTGGTCGCAAGGATCATGCCAGCCCCATTGGCAACATCTGGCCGAATCCAACCTCCGAGCGTAAAGTTATTTGTCAATCCGCCGAGCTTCTCAGCGGTTCCAATATCCACGACATTCGTGCTCCCAACCGAGCTATTGAACCTAAGTGCCGGGAAACTGTAAGGAATTGATACATTCTGGCCTTCGGTGATCACCAAGTTTTGACCAGCGCCAAGCCCCTTCACGGACATCGTGACCTCCTCCAAATTGGTCAGCGATGTCAAGCTTTGTGTTGTCGCAGTGGCAACGGGAGGCACGCCTGTACCATCCAGCTTCAGGCGTTTCAGTGTTGGGAAGCTATTCAGCCCCGTTAACGTCGTGAATCCAGAATTGCCGGTCAAATTCAAATCTTCGAGTTTCGAAATGCCGACCAGCTCATTGCTAAAATCGCCGCTGGTGATGCGACGAGGAACCAGCCCCGTAATGTCGGCAATATTCAAATTGTTGTTGGTCAAATCGATCGAGCGGGCATTGACCAAAAATTCCGCTGTGGATAGATCCGAAATACCTGTGTTCGATGCGTCCAGCGATACGATGGAAGCATAATCACTCGCAGTCAACGAACGACGGACGTAGGGAACTTGAGAAAAGGACTGCGTCGTCCATGCAGGGCCGTTGGTTAAAGTGCCGGGCTTTGGCGTTGCCGTTAGGTCGGTCGCGACCGTGCCCGCGCCATTGTCCAATCGATAGTAGCCGACCAATCCGTTGGTCGTTGGCGAAATCGTCGAACGGTATTCGGCGTCAATCTGAACATCCGTTTTAGCGATGTTCCAAATTCGAACTTCGTCGATCAAACCATTGAAGTAGTAATTCGGTGTTGCAGCTTCTGTCTCACCCGCACCGATATACAGCGGGCGTGCAGTATTCGGCTGGTAAAGTGCCGAATTTTTGCGAGTGAACTCTTTGCCATTCACGTAGAAAATCTTCGTGCCAGTGTAGGCACCAGTCGCATCGGGGCCACTGACTGCGTTGAAGACGACAGCAAGATGCGTCCAGCGATTCGGCGTGATAACAGGCCCTTGAACAATGTCCCAAGCCCCAGCTCCGTTCCCCGTCCAGAATTGCCACGTATCGCTCGGCGTCGCGTAGATTTGGAATCCACGAAGATCGTTGCTGAAGTTGTCTCGTGAGGTAATTGGTGACCGGAAAGTCCCCGACCCTCCCTCGACCTTGGTCCACATTTCCACCGAAAAGCTTCCGGCTGGATTCAATGATGCGTTGAAGGGAACAGAGACATAATCATTGGCTCCGTCAAAATCGACCGAATACGAGCCGGGATCACTGCTCGAGAGCGTCACCGTCTCGCCTAAAGCTCTGGCAATGGCACCGCGCAGTTCGGGCGAACCATTTGTCTGCGACGTAATAGATACATTATCGACAAACCAATCGTCATACGCTGGCGTATCGCCAGTCGATCGGAAACGAAACTGGAATGTCTTTCGAAGAGCCGATTGGGGCAAAACAACGGTTCGTTTTGCATAAGCCGTCATATCGACGTCGCTACCAATCTGGGCCTCCAACCGGACAGATGTCGTGAAATTATCCAGGGAGTACTCAAGGATCAAATCGTTACCCGGATCAGGTGAGTCACCCCCCCCCTTTTTCTCGTAGCTGTACTCGAGGGTGGCTCGAGTCGAAGAAGACAAATCGATGGCGGTCGATGTCATGGTGTCCTGACCGTTAAGTCGGGCAGATTGGATTCCACTAGGTTCTGCGATTCCGACGTCATCGATGGTTGCGCCCCCTCCAACGATCCAACGTCCTGAGTCGAAGGTAGTGCCAATGTCAAAGTCGTCAAAGAATACGACGCTAGAGATATTCGCGATTGGCCGGTCTAGCGGCGTCAAAAAAGTATTGTACGAACGCTGCAGCTCGGGAACGACCAAATCGGCAAGGTCGGCGATGTCGCGATCATGTATCTCGACTAATTCCCCCGTGAATTGATCCTGCCCGCTTTGACCATACAGCCGATCAACCCCCTGGTTGCCTACCAAGAAGTCATCGCCATCACCGCCCATCAAGAAATCTCGGTCCGGAGAGTCCGTCGACTCATAGGATTGGCCGCGAATCGGTGGAGTCATCTCAATCGAGAATTGACTTGGAATGAGACGAGCACCCGAAAACGCTCCAACATCGGAGCCAATGCCATTGCCCGCCGATGTCACGATGAGGGTTAAGTAGCGAGCATTTGCGGGTATCAAAAAGTTGTAGGAGTCGAGGGGGGTAGCATTGGTTTCCGCTGCTGGAATCGTTCCTCCAAACGCCCAAGAGCCTGTTTCATTGGAAATAGGGAGATTGATTCCATTGACAGCCCCAAAGAGTACCCCCGAATCATTGCTGACGACGACCGCCGTTCGAATAGACCCGCCATAGCCATCCACTACGCCAGCTCGATCTACGACAAAACGCCAATCGGTTGAATTGGAGAATCCGCCGGCAACACGCAACTCGTTGAGATCAAACGTCAGAACACCGTTTGCGTGCATGCCGATTCCGTCCTCAATCTTGAACGAGGTTGCGGTCGTACCTCGTACTGTACTGATGACATTTTCTGTCGCGTTGCTCGTACCTGCATCGTTGGTTGGAAGCGAGTACGAATTATTCTCCCAGCCGAGATTGGAGAGATCCATCGTCACCGTATTGGCCGAATTGAGTGTAAGCGTACTGGAGCCCGCTTGAATAACTTTGTCGACACCCAAATCACTGGTCTGCGCGGTAGCGCGGAAAGTGTCGGTTGCGATCGCGGTCTTTAGCCGCGAACCAGAATTGTCATCAAACAAATTCCCCAAAGAAAGGATCGTCGGTGCATGCACTCTTAGATAATACGTTCCCGCAGGAAGCGTTCGCATGTCAATCGCACCGCGGTCCGATACCAAAACGCCACCTTTCGCATCGATCAAATCCGCCACAACGCTGCCATTGAATCGAATCCAATTGCCGCTCTTGCCATCACCGAGTGTTGCGAAACGGAACCAGCGTTCGCCACTGGCAGGAAGGCCGTATGGAACACCGCCATTGTCAAACGTTTCGGGCACTCCGGTTGCTCGATCAACAACAAATGATCCGCTTCCAGAGACAGAAATGTTTTCCAGAACGTCGTATGTGATCGGGAGAGCAACCCTATTCAGTGAGCCATATCCAACATAAATTACCCCGGTGGACAG
Source organism: Pirellula sp. (assembly GCA_031424235.1). Lineage (GTDB taxonomy): Bacteria > Planctomycetota > Planctomycetia > Pirellulales > Pirellulaceae > JBKCUI01. Next base: position 12,229 of record JANPHB010000173.1, on the reverse strand, counting down.
AGTGGAACTTGGATCGTTTGCATCGGCAGCCACAATCACCAAATCGTCGATTCGATCGCCGTTGATGTCGATGCTCGATGACGACGAGAAAGTTCGCGACTCATCGAACAACTGAGTTCGAGTAGGAGCATACGGGGTAGAAATGTTTGTCGTCCAGTTGCCGCCGCTGATGTAAGCGGCATTGCCAGCACGAGCTGACGTAAGTGCAGCGTCTGTATACAGCCCGAAGGTCGTCGAAGTTAAAACCTTCACAAAGTAAGACCCGTTTGAATTTGTGTTGCCAACAACTCCGCTGATCGTAATGGATTGCCCATCAAAAATCCCTAACGTTGAGGCGGTTGTGATCACAATAGGACTTGCATTGGACGCTGCCGTGACGGATCCAAGCAATGGACTCCCGAGGTTGCCAGCTCCATTTCGACCAGTGGCATCGATGACCGTCGATCCCGAGGACTCGTTCAGCCGGTAAAGGGCAGTCAGCCCCTGTTCATTCCCCACCAACCCAGTATCGCGGATGTTGACGACTTCGGTCTGCGATAGTGTTCGATTGAAGACACTGAATTCCGAAAGTACGCCATCGAACAAGTGAGTCGATGCTAATGTTCCGTCTGAGGCGGAACGATCCCGTCCGAGTATCAGGCCAAGGGCTGACGTCGTTCCAGGCGTGCCGACAAGAATCGCACCAATATCTCTTGTTTGCGTTCCTAACGAGACACCATCAAGGTAAACGGTAATCTGGTTTGCGGAATCGCTCGATACAACAACCAAATGATGCATACGCCCATCACTCACAAACGGAGCTGGAAAATAGGCATTTTGCGGTTGAACTCCTACTGTTCCATTCGCTACCCCAACGACAATGCTCGTCCCCCCATCCTGGATCGCGATGACGTATCGATTGTCGTAGTACGTTGTATCCTGAATCAATGAACCATCGACCAGCGTTTGCGGTGAGGTGCGTGTCGTGGAAAACCACAACGAGGTTGTAAGCTCTGTGGCTCCGTTGTAGACACTCGGAGGTAGCGAAACGATATCGCTACCGTCAAAGTCCAAGCCGGAGAAGGATCGATCCACACCCGAAACCGTTGCTGTCGTATTCGATTTTGGAAAATCGAGTGATGTCCCGACGGGCAAACCGCCTAATCCTTGGAATACATGCGTGCTGCGAATGGCTTCGGGGGTACTAGACCCAACCTCTAGTCTAGCGCCGGAGAAGACTCCATGATCAAGAACGTGCAGATTCGTGTCCGCTTGCGTCACGCCCAATGTCAGAAACCTCGCTGTGGAGGGCAATACAATATCTGCCGATACATATTGACCGTTACCCTTCATGCTTGTCGGTATTGCTCCTGTGAAGCTCCACGTGCCTGCAACATTCGTCACAACTACTTTCTGACCATTGATATAGCCGTCCGTCACGCCGGTTGCATCGCTTACCAGCACGATAAGATGAGCTGAAGAATTCGCAATGTCTCCAGTGTCATTGACTCCAATCCTGTCGGAAACGAATCGAAGGACGTCTGCAGCCGTGAGCCCTCCGGCGGTGCGGATTTCATTTAGGTCGAAGGTAACGATTTGATTGGCGTGGATGCCGATTCCTTGCTCCAATTCCACCGAGTTGGTTGTGTTCTCAACTAGATGCACACCGGTCGTTCGAATTCCTACATCGGTACTGACTTCGCGGAATGCGTCATTCGTGACATTTCCCGCCGTGTTGTTCGCCCAGCCCAGATTGGCGAAGTTGAAGTTGACGGCACTTGCGGTGCCATTGATATTGATCGTCGTGGCAGCCCCTCCCGCGACCACTTGGCTTATCCCAAAGTCCGTTATTTGAGCGGTTGCCTTGTAGGTATCGGAGACCAAAGCAGAGCTCAGTTTGGCTCCCTTGGCATCGTCAAACAGGTTTCCGAGAGGAATGCTGTGCGTGGCTCGTCCTGTAACTGCAAGCTCACCCAAGTTGTCGTTGTTGTAGTCGCCGGCAGTAACGCTCAACTCATTTCCAGCAACAGTCCACGGAATTCCAAGCATGATGTTTGAGGGCGTAGCGTCTCCGCGATAGACGTAAAGAGCATTCTGGTCGACGAAGCCAACTTCTTCGTAACCATCATTGTTTAAGTCGCCTAATGCATAGGGTGTCGTTGGTTGATTGTTGGTAGTCGTCACCGTGACCCGTGTCGGTTGCCCGTCGATAAGTCGGGTCAAGAACGGGGCGCCAAGGGATGTCGTGGGTTGGAAGGATTCCGAACCATAAACCGACGGTGCTTCGCCGACGACGGAAAGGCTCCATGAATTCAGCGTCCCATTGTCTGCCGCTGTGTAAATATCTACGATCTCCAAAGTCCAATTTCCATTTGCAACTCTGCCGTTGAACGCATCCAGGCTTTCAAGTGGCCGGAAAGTCCCTGTAAATGGGGGAGCCCCAGACGTGATTGGAATACTGGATTGGCTGTCGAAGGTTGTGTTCGAATAGTTGTCACCTCCGCCGCCCAGTGCTCTCGTTAATAAAACTCGCGTTCCATCTGGACCGATCAACGTGGCTTGGACGTCGTAGTCATAGGTGTGTGTAATATTGACAGTGATATTAACGTCCGAGACTCTTCCTATGACACTACTAATTGCATTGACACTAGTAACTGTACTGGGGCTTGCTCCGAAACCCAGATTCGGAGATTGAGACAGCGTTTGACTTGACGATGCTGCGAATCCAATCTGGGTTCCATTGGTACCGGGTGTCACCGTTAACTTAACCCCGGAGCCTCGTTCAACAGATACTAGTTCAACAAGATTAACTGCGTTTCGTCTCGCATAGAGCTTGCCCGCAAGCAGCGTGTTACTTAACTGACTATTGATTCCATTAACAAATGCATCTGCCGTAGCCTGTGGGCCAGAAACGTCACGGGAACTGACTGTCACAGTAACCGATGCGGAGACTCCATTGAGGGATACATTGAGAGTGGCCGGAGCCCCTTGATTCGCTGGAACCGTTGCTGCCGTAAGAACAGCCTGCGTCGCCGAATGGACCGTGACTGCGGCTTTATTGTTACCAAAGACCAAATCGTCGATACCATCGCCATTCACGTCACCCGCGACGAGCGTTTTCAGCTCTACCGGATTCGTCACTTGCGTGAAGCTATAATCGGGACCGCTAGCCGTGTTGGCTTGTATTTCCGCCTGAGTCAACGCACGATTGTAGATGCGTAGCTCGTTGTAGGTCGCGTCTGCAGTTAAGTCCGGCGAGGAGAATTTCGATCTCCCCAGCCAATTGTTGTCTTGCGTGAGCTGAGCAAGTGTATTTGCAGTATCGACGATTCCTACTTGGTTACCATCCCGATAGACGCTGACGCGTGTCGTCCCACCAGTGCCAGCACCGGCCGCGATCGAATACGCTAGATGGACCTGAGCTCCATTTACAATTCCCGATGCCCAAGAAATACTAGTCGTAACAGAGTCAACCCAAGACGTCACCGTATTGGAACCGACACTACCATCCGACCACGTCGAAATGAAATGCTCCGAGGTTGACGGACCAAAATCAAAGATTCTTCCCCACGTTTGTATGCTCTCTCGAGTAGCCCATAATTCGATCGTTGCGCTATTTAGCCCCGCAAGCAGATTGTCGGGCAACTCAACGTAGTCTGCCGATGCATTTGCACCGCCAAAGAGCCTGACGCCCGACCCTGTCAACCGGTTTCCTCCACCACCACTCACCTGCCCGGTACCAGACAAATCAACCAACCTTGCCGCATCGCTTCCGACGGAATCCGAAAACGTAGTTCCGCTCGTTTCATTGAAGCTGTATCTGTGCACCAACGCATTTGCTAATGGATCCTGTTGTGCAAACTCGAGCGATGCCAAACTATCGGATGGATTCAAGCTGGTTTTGGCATGTGTTGCTACAAAAGCATCAATCGTTGGACCCGCGAAAACAAAACCCAACTGCGATCTGCCTGTAACCGATGTAGCTGCTCCGTAAGTCGAGTCGCTGCTAAGAATCAGATCGCTCTGTTTGTCCCCCGTCAAATCTGCCATTTGCAACGTGATGTTGCCAAATTTGCCGAGCTGACTTTGCGGAACGCGAATGGTCCTTGAATTGTTCCCGGCTCCTGTCGTCTGCAAATACGTGCTCACAAACGTACTATCCCAAGTGCGCGGCCATGGAACAGGTGTGCCTGCCGCCGAACCACCCGTCTTACCTCCAAACACGACCGTGACCAAGTAGTCCGACCCATCGGGTCGCACGAAAGCTAGATCTGCGACTCCATCGTTGTCGATATCACCAAAACGACTTGCCGGAGTTCCGAGCGCACTCGTGGTAATCACAATCTGAGCCAAGTCGCTGATCTCGGAAGAGTCGTTCAGACTCAGAGGACCAAAAACGATGTAGCTATTAGCGACGTCCGTCGCGATGAAGTCCGACTGACCGTCACCATTGAAATCTCCGATCGATGTGAACTTCGACAAGTGATCGTTTTTCTTGTCTCCTGAAACGACAAATGCGTTATTGGCTACATCCAATCGCGATGCCGGTGCCGAAACATAAAGCTGAGAAACTTGATCGTCCGTCAAGGCTTGATTGAACACCACGACCTCATCCATCGAGGCGGCGAATTGAGCTGTCCCCGCCACATTGTTGCCAATCGATAGCAACGAACCTTTGGCTTGGAACAGGATACTGCCGACGAAGACGCCGTTGAGATAATAGTTCGTCGCACCGCCGATACCAACTGCCGTCAACTGATTCCATCCGGATCCGAATGAACTCGGCAGCAAGTTAAATCCGCTGTCGCGGAAGGTACCGCCGATGGTCGCCCCTAGATCATTGGTACTAGCATTGATCGTTACGGGGAAGCTTCCCTCCGACGTTTCCGCAAAATGATTCAATGCCGTGGTGTCGATCAGGCCTTTGAACCACGTCGAAATCGTCCATGTATCCCCCAACACGACAACCCCAGCCGGCAAGCTCACCCCCGAATTGCTGTTAGCAAACAATGCTGCGCTCCCTCCTCGAACTCCACTTAGATCCAGCGTTACGCCGGTCAGGGTTGTATTGTTAGCGTAGCCCGAAAAATCCTTGCCCAAGTTGGTTGAATCACCGAAGGACAAATTCAAAATCGGTGCTGGCACGGACACATCAATCCCTGGCCGCATTGGTGCTGGCAAATCGATGTACGCAGGGGCTAGGTTGTAGATAAAAACTTCACTTGGGGCACCCAATGGAAAGTTGGGTGGCATTGGAAAGGTCGCTGGTGTTGAGGCGACCGTGCTGCCTATTGGAAGCGTATTGCCGAACAAGTTATCGGAACCGCCGCCGCCGAGCAGGGTATCATCGCCGGGGCCGCCGACGAGATAATCGTTTCCATCACCGCCGATGAGAGTATCGGCTTGCGGGCCACCAAATATTGCATCGTCGCCGAGTCCGCCATCGATTCGGAGCTTGGAGATCGTTGCATTCTGTTCGTAGTCCCCGAGCTGAAAGCCCCACGTTTCATAGTCAGCAGCGTTGTACGTACCACTTATCGGTAAGAACTGGAAACCCCCATCAGCATGGAATACATCATTGCCGCCGCGCAAACTGATTTCTGTGCTTTCCACATCGCGTGCTTGGAAGTATGCGTATTCCTGGTTGTATGTCGTTAGACCATTCGCAGTCGTCGTTTGATAGGACTGGGTTCCAATGTCCCATACGAGGCTGCTGAACTCGTAGCGATGCAATAATGTGTTGTATCGCATGCTGGCATAGTCAGGCACGTCGAATCCTCGGCGATCTTTATCGCCACCCAGGAATAAGACCCGGTCATTGCCATCACCACCAATGAACTGATCGCTAAAGGTTGGCAAGTACGTCTGTGTCGCGGGATCAAAATCCGTGTTGGGTTGATTCCCCAGCAATGGCAGAGCATCAGGAATGATTTGGAACGTATCGTTGCCGTTCCCACCGAAGAGCAAATCGCTCGCCTGGCGATCGTCGCCGCCGATCAAAACATCGTCGCCATCGTTGCCGAAGATCCAATCTTCGCCGGCTCCACCACGCAAAATATCATCGCCGGTTCCACCCAGAATCACATCGCGTCGATCCGCAGATCCGCTTCGCACTCCCAAATTGATCTTGGGAATCGCGTCGAGGTCCGTCTGCAAGGTCGTGCCCGACGTGTTAAACCGTAAGCTGTAAGGTGTCGGAACTAGATTCGGAGTGGAGACCTTGAGGTAATACCTGCCTCCGGCAGCCAAATTACTAAGGGACACGGTTCCAGCGTCCCCGGTCGTAGAACTCACTCCCAAGCGGGTTGTCCATAATCCACCGCTTGCATAGGCACCGTTGCCCGCACGCGCAGTCGTCAACCCTGCATCTGCGTAAAGCTCATAGGATGTCGGGCTCAACACCTTGATAAAGTGTGTTCCGTTCGCATTGGTGTTGCCCAACACTCCTGAAATCAAAACGGACTGCCCATTTGCTAAACTAGCCGTACTACTGGTACTTACTACGATGGGACTCGTGTTGGAGGCAAAAACTGTTTTCCAAGAACCGCCGCTTATATATGCACCATTGCCTGCTTGAGGGATGGTCAATGCCGCATCTGTGTAAAGCTCAAACGAATTTGGAGAAAGAACTTTGGCAAAGTAAGTTCCATTCGCGTTCGTATTGCCAACCACGCCGGATATTGACACGGCCATCCCGTTGACTAGGCCCGTCGTGCCGGCGGAGTAGATCACAATCGTAGACGTATTGCTTGCAAAAACGGGTCTCCACGAACCGCCGCTGATATAGGCACTATTGCCCACAACTGGCGTTGTCAAAGCTGCGTTGCTGTATAGCTCAAAGGACCAAGGGGTGAGAACCTTGGCAAAATAGGTTCCATTTGCATTCGTGTTACCAACCACGCTCGAAATCAATACAGGCTGTCCATTCAGTAGATTAGTTGGAATGAACGCACCGATAGCGTCGGTATTCGTGATTACAATTGGGCTTGCGTTGCTTGCAAACGCGGATCGCCAGAAATCGCCGCTACTGACAACGTATGCTGCATTACCGGCACGAGGAACAGTTAATGCGCTATCCTCAAACAAAGAAAAGCTAAACAGGGATTCTTGCCTTACAAAAAAGGTTCCATTGGCGTTTGTGTTTCCTAGCACGCCGGAAATGACAACGGATTGTCCATTTGCAAGTTCGAGCTGTGAGTTAGCCGTAACTACAATCGGACTGGTATTCGTTGCACCAGAAATTGGGCGAGCCGCCATTACCGATCTGCCAGTTCCAGCCGATCCGACCAATGTTGCTCCGCTCAGTTCGGCACCTGTTGCGGAAACACCTCCGAAAATCTCCATACTCAAATTGTCGATCGGCGAACCACTCGCCAATTGAAGGACGCTTTGGGCGGTCGGTGCATTCGCCAAGGTAAAACGATACCAATCCACATCCGATGCGCTATCCATCGTCAGCCCGTTGAACTCGATGCCATCAGCGTTCGCTAATGTTCCGTCCGAACCTCGCATGACGCCATTCGATGCATCGGTTAACGAGTAAGCCTGAGCAGGAATATCATTCCTTCCACGCAGACCACCGCCGTTGGAGCTTTCGGTCTTGTCGACAAGTATCGCGTTGCCAGCGCGAATATCGACCGTATCATCTCCGGCACCTGCATCGACCCAGACCGATTTCTGAACGGTCGGCCCAACCGTGATCGTATCGTTGCCCCCCAAGGCATCGATCAAGATGACTTGAAAATCTCCCTCAGGTGGAATGATGCTCGCCAACAATTGTTCATTCGTAAGATCAACCGTGGCAGTCGAAATCTTCGTGAGCTCAGCGTCTCTCGCCGCTGGGTCGTTGTTCGCGATAATCTCATCCAATCGGAACTTGAGCCGGTCCGCGTCCCATACTGGATTTCCATCTGAGTCGGTCGCATCAAAATCGAGACGAATCTGCGCCGCGAAGCTGAAGTTGCCGTTGTTGTTGGTTAACCTCGTAATCAAGTGGTGATCCGTCAGCAAACCAGGTTCTGTTACGAAATTCACATCGATTTGGTCATCAGCGTTCGTGCCACCCACATACCAAACTTGATCCGATTCGCGTGCATATGCTTTCCATTCGTCCCCCGCAAGCGTTCCATCCATCGATTCAAACGTCGTGCCATTGGCACGATAGAGGACATCCGTGCCGCCGTTGCCATACATGAAATCAACGACCGTTCCACCATAAAGATTGTCGTTGCGCTCGCTACCGAGCAAACGATTGAGCCCCGTATTTTCCTGTTGGCGCAAGCCACCACCATCGTTGTTAAAGAGTCGTCCTTGAGCATCCACGAAAACTCCGAATTGCAGGTCACCCGCTGGTTGCGGATCAAAGCTCCATGCGTAGAGATTGTTAGTCCCCATGCCGCCGATAAGATCATCGTTGCCGCTACCGGCAAAGAGTCGATCGTTGTCAATTGTCGAGCCGTTGCCGATATCGCCCCAAAGACGATCGTCACCGCCGAATCCGTAAAGCGCGTCGCTGCCGATTCCACCGTCGAGTTGATCGCGACCAGAGGAACCAATCAAAGAATCGTTGCCACTGTTGCCATCAAATACGCCAACGTAATCGCGCGAACGGGCGGACAACGAAGTCGTATCGATAGGCACAAAACCTGAAGGAATGGTCGCTGGATTGATAATGCCCGCATCGATCGCCGACAAAGTGTAGAATCCGACTGTATCATCACCTGCAAGGCCGGCGATTCGATACTGTTCGATCAGCAAGTTACCCGCTGCATCGCGGACATTGACACCGATGCTCAGTCCGTTGAATCGAACGATCGCTTGGTTTGCATTCGCGCTATTGCCACCTATCAGAATCGTATCCGCAGCCGTGGTCCCGCTAATCGTAGCGATATCGGTTGCGTTGTCGTCGGCAAAGTCTCCTTGCGTTGCATTTCCGAAGTGACCGTCAATGGTATCGACGGCGGCAGGTTCATCGGTTCGAATGATAAACAGATCGATTCCCGAACCGCCGTACTGCTTGTCTGCGCCTCGCTGGCCCTCGATCCAGTCGCTTCCTGCACCACCCCATATGGTGTCGTTGCCGCCACCGCCATAGAGCTGATCTTCACCGCCGCCGCCAAACATCACGTCGTCGGCACCGTTGATGTCGGCTTGCGTTCCGACGTTCGCAAGATTGTGAGGCAGGTAATTCGGTCCAACATAGATATCACCCGCGATGTAGTCGTTGCCGTCATCGCCAGTGAAAACCTCGCGGCGAGCATTGCCGTACAAGAAGTCACCACCGCCACCGCCGAAGAGCTGATCACCTGCCAATGGATTTTGAGCCAGGTAGTCTGCATTGGTCGCGATCGTGGGTGCGTAGGCGTACAAGTTGTCACGCCCTTCGCCACCGTAAAGTCGCTGACCCGCTTGTCGAGCCGTCGCACTGGTTGAATCGCCAGCACCGCCAAAGAGCGTATCGTCACCATCATCGCCATACAAATTGTCGATGCCGTTGCCGCCGTTGACTACGTCATTGCCAGCTCCACCGCGGACCACGTCGTCCCCATCGCCACCATCGACGCTGACATCGTTGCCGGAGCCAGCATCAACGTAGTCGACACCCGTTCCACCTTGCAGGTTGTCAACATCCGCACCGCCAAACATCACGTCGTTTCCGTCTTGACCTAGCAACGTATCCCGACCATCCCCTGCGGCACCGTCGATCGAGAGTCCGCCAACGATTGTAGGCGTAATCAAGACTGCGGGAACGTACGCACCAGAAGTGATCCCTGGCAGTCCAAAGTTCGCTCCAGTACTACTCGAAAAACGGTTCTCCGAATCGAGATATTGTGGTGGTAGAGAAAAGTCGTTGGTGTTAAATCGATAGTTACTGCGAAGACCGATCGCATTCCCTCCGAACATCATATCGTCGCCACTGCCACCGTCTAAAACGTCGTCACCAAAGGAACCGACCATGAAGTCGCTGCCACCTTGGCCATTCAGCGTGTCGATTCCCAACCCGCCCCGAACGTCGTCGTTCCCATCTCCTGCACTGACAATGTTGTCGCCATCACCGGTGTAGATGATGTCGATGCCACCAAGCGTCGTAATGGTATCGTTGCCGTCGAACAACGTTGTGGTCAAGGACGCTGTCGTCGGTGAGCCGGCGACTAGTGTTACCAGCCCATCATCACCAAGAATGAAATTGTTCCCTGCTCCCCCGTTGATACCATCTGCTTTACCACCTCCGATAATGATGTCATCGCCCGAGCCAGACGTTATGTTGTCGTTGCCGCTCAGCACGCCTGGTGTACTGGAAACTTGTACTGGAACGCCGCTGCTGAATCCGAGCGAGCCTCGGTCACCGACAAAAATGTTGTTGCCGCCGCCATCGACAATCATGTCGTTTCCGCCTCCACCAAGAATACGATCATTCCCCGTCCCTGACGTGATCGAATCGTCTCCATCGAAGGGTGATCGTCCTGTTTCGAACGAAGTAACGACCCCGCCACTTGCGATTAACATGGCCAAATCGCCAGCGATGAAATTGTTTCCGTTGCCTGCAACAACAATGTCGTTGCCGAGACCGGGCAATATCCAGTTGTTGCCGTTGCCCGCAGTGATCGTATCGTTGTCGCGTAAATCGGGCGACAATCGAATCGACGTAATCACGTTCCCAGAAGCGAAAAGAAACTGTCCGCTGTCGCCAATCAAGACGTCGTCACCCTCGCCACCGTTGATGATATCCGCTCCGCCCAAACCAATGATTCGATTGTTCGACGCGTTGCCAGTTAAGGTATCCGCAGCGGAACCTCCCACGATGTCTTCGATATTAGCGATCGTACCGGTCGAATTGACCGCCGTGCGATTCACTCCGCCAACGTTCAAGTTGACGTTGATAGACGAGGTCCAAGCGGAATAGTCGATGAAGTCGCGAACTCCCGTCCCACCGTCAGTCAAACCGGTAATCGCTTGACCAGGCTCGACGAAGAAATAATCGTCTGCCAGTCCGCCCAGGACGTTTTCGATTTGATTGAAGTTTACGAGTCGCGCCAGTCCGACATTCGCGATACCGCCGTTTCGAGCATTCACTCGGACATTTAGACTCGCCGTTTGACCCGACATGTCAAGCGTATCACTATCGATGCGATTAGGAGTTGCGTTGCCGACCAGATTTCCAGTCAATCTACCGTTGGCTGTTACAACAAATCGATCATTATTGTCACCGCCGGTCACGTTCTCAAAGCCACTAAAATTAAGCGGTGTGCTTGAACCCGCGTCGAGAACGCTACCTGCGTTAAGCTTATTTAGGCTCCAGTCTGCATTGATATTTCGACCAATGATCAAGTCATTGGTACCAAAACCGCCACGCACCGATTCGATATTGTCGAAGCTGCGAATGTTGTTAGCTGTTTTCGCCTCACGATTCACGACGACGTTGCTCTGAAGTAAGCCGCCCCACCAACTAAAGCTTTGTGATCCAAACGCCGAATAGTCGAGCGTGTCAACTCCGCCCGCTCCATCAACCACGCCACTGACTCTGAACCCTGGGTTAAGGATAAAGCGATCGTCTTGGGAGCCCCCAGTCCAATTCTCGAAGCTACTGAAGTAAACCGATCCATTGATCATCGCAGAATTATCTCGAAGTGCATTCCAAGTATTGGAATTGGAGCTACCTACAACAGCATTCGCTATGAACGTATCGCTGCCTGACACGCCCCCTAAAACCACATCAATTCCCTCAACTTGCAGGGTGTTGCCTGACGAATCGACGCCCCCATTGATGACGTTTCCGCTGCTTGTGACGCGCAGTGAGCTGCCCAAAGTAGCGTTGAGTGTCGTCGTGACGGCGCTTAAGTCAAAGATATCGGAGTTGTCCGGACCCGTCTTGGCTTCGGTTACGGAGTCCGTGCCCCAGCTATCTGCGAAGACATAACGATCGTTACCCGCACCTCCGACGAGCCTGTCATTGCCAGCCCCTCCCACCAAAACGTCGTTGCCGCTGCCGCCGATGAGCGTGTCGTTCCCATCTCCTCCAAACAGTTTCACCGGAACCGTTACGCTTGGATCGACGGTAATACTATCGTTACCTGAACCGCCGGAGACATAGATTGATGTCACACCTTTGTACAATGAATCCTGTAAAGCCGTCATTACCTTGCATTGAGTAGAGCTTGAGTTGCGACGTGTCTTGAGCCGTTGAACTTGCGTTTTGGCCTGGGTTTTGTTGGCCCACGAACATGCTTTCGATATCGTTTGAGATCGGCCT
>JANPHB010000172.1:0-13910 GCA_031424235.1 Pirellula sp. | reverse complement strand
AGCTGCTTGCCACCCTTCGGCTTGAGCTTGTCCCACAACAAAACCAAAAGAGCCACCGTTTGCCTGCGGAGCCAACGACACAAAGTATGTGAAGGACTTTGACACGATCTTCACAAGCTCCAATTACAAGACAAAACGCATAGCACCCAAGTCACCCAACTTGCAAGCTCACTTGGAGCGAGTCATCCAAACGCTCAAACACGAAGTGCTCAACGGATTCTGTATCGTTAGCAATCGGCATATGGACCTGATACTTCGAACTGCGATGGACTGGTACAATAATCGTCGTGGCCATTCGGCGAGAGATAATCTACCGCCAGTTCGCGATAGCGACCCGCCGATACTGACTGCATTTCCTTCCGGGGAGATAGTCTGTGATTCTGAACTTGGCGGGCATTTGAAGTCCTATCGACGAGTGGCGTAGGTGTCCGGAAAATCGCTGCCGAAACCTGTGGCGGAGTTTTTGTACCGCGCGGCTTTTCGCACTTGCCGGAAGACGATTTTTGCAGCAAACTTGCTGAGCCTGCATACCCTATTGCCCCTGATTTATTGAAAACAAGACCAACTGAAGCCCATATGGTAAGTTGCGTTCGGTTCAATGATAAATGACTGCAATTCGGTTATCATCTATTTCAAATGCATCCTTTGATCTTGAGCAGGTGTCACACTGTTTCGCATTCCGGCTCACATCCAAGGAGCGTCCAACGATGTGGCGTTTACATTTTTCGCAGATCGGTTCTAAAGCTTCAATCGCACATTCGACGCTGTCAAAAAAATAGGATCGTCCTTCTTCTACGATCTCCATGCAGACTCCGGACTGTTTGCCGCAATTATCGTAAGTATTCATAAATCGACCTCTGAAACCCATTCCTCGCTCGATAGCAATTATAAGTAAGCAACCCACCGGCTTCTGGAATCTTCATCTACAGACGTTCACTCTGGGCAAAAGACTATTTACCTGCCTAGTCGTTTGAAAACCGAATCCCAATTCCGACAACTTTGTCTTCACGTTCTTCGAGCTCTTGTTGTCATCCAATGGGGAGAACTTGGCCGATGTGGACAAGTACGACATGGGACCCAATCTCACGAATTGTGTCCACCCCACTGCATTTCACGTGCCAATATTTAATCCAAATTTTCATTTATACATCTATGGGTAAGCTGGATGGAATTTTTCAATGCCAAATACCCTCGCTGTGCGGTTCACCGTCAACCAAGAGATCGTTTTCAACAAAATGTGGTAAAAAAAATGCCATACCGCAGATTGGAAAGGGTGTTACAGCGAAGTTATCGTTGTGCATCGATATGGACTTCCATCCATGCAAGAGCCTTCGAATCAACATGATGGACAGCTACCTGAATTGAGATACGAGCTCAATAAACGCTACATGGCACCGTATGGTCAGGGTGAAACGCATAACTCGAGAGGCGGGGCATCATCAGCGTCATAGAGTAACATTAGCCTTGGAAATCAACGTCCAATCATGTGGCGGAGTTTTTGAACCGCGCGGAATCTATTAACCAATGAACGAACATCCGGGCGCATTTAGTGAGGTGCACCCACGGCGAGCATCAGCACGACTGATTGTCGTGTTCTCGTAAACTAAACTCTTGAATGTCTTGGCACGGAGCTGGGATGCAACCCTGAGCAGAGGATTCCAACGGAAGCCAGGCCCCTCGGGAAGCGGGACTCAACGTCATCGATGATGGAAGTTGTATACTTGTCAGTCTTTCCATCGAACGATCATCGAAGTAGAGGTCCAATCCCATGAAGTTCCAACATGAGAACCATCCAAGCGGGAACACGGCAGAAGCGAAAGTTAAGAAGAGCGAAAAGCCGTGCCAACCGGCTTGTCCTGTTTGCGGCGGATCACTGATTGACATCCGCGCGAAGCGGCAATGCTCTAAGTGTCACAGGATTTGCGAGACTTGCTGTGAAGGTGGTCGTGGATAGCCTCGACTCAAACCACTTATGAGTCTAGCAAGCCACCAACAATCCATCTTCAACAACCAGATCCACAATTTGTGCCTTAGGTTGCGGTTCAGTTAACTCGCCACGGAGGATTTTGACATTAGAAGGGGCAACAATGCCAAGCGAAATCCGGTTGCCTTGTATCTTGACGACTTCCACAGTGATGTTGCCGTTGATTACTAACTTATCACCAACTTTGCGACTTAGGACTAGCATTTTGATTCTTCCATGAGTTCGATTGCTGCGGCAGTTCGGGAATTGTTGGTCTGCCACGTCCCAACACATTCATTATCAGCTTAGCCGGTGACAACTTAGGTCAATGCTCAAGTGAATTCGAAGTTATTTGACGATTAAGGTTTCCAGTAACTGGTGTCACTGACCAATTTTCAACGCAGTACTTCGACGAATTTTAATTGGCGACTGGTTGCGCAGTACCATTCCAAAGTGCCAGGGAGGTAGTTCGAACTGATCACATACTTCCAAGCCACAGTCGTTCGCCCACTTGGAAATCTGAGTTGGAGTTGGACGAATTTCGTGCCTTGGCCCTCGCGGTGTCTGCTTCGATTGCCAATGTGTGACCAAAATATTTGGTGCCGCATCAGCTGCAAGACTTAAAAGCCTCATTGGGTTTTCGCAGTGGAGTATATTAAATAAGACCACTGCATCGGCTTTGATTCCAAACCCGCTTTCAAAAACGTCGCGCAGTTCGACCCGTACCGGGAGACCCTTTGCTCGCAACCAGGTTCGCTCGACCATGAACGGATCAACGTCGAAGCAATGCAGCGTGCCATGGATCACTTTTGCTATTGGAATGGAGAATGTTCCGTAGCCGCATCCTAACTCCGCAACATCAGTGTAGCTCCCTACACCGAATCGTTCGATCGTGAGCTCAACGTCAAAAAGAGACTCCCAATAATCCTCCTCGGGCATTCCGCTGTCACGGACCTTCATATTTTGCGCTCACTACTCTGTTTAATGGTAATAGCAATAAATTGACTCCGGCAAGTGACATCGATTTGAACCTCCTGTCCTATTGAAAATCCACTAAAGGCTCAAAGGGTAATTTTACGAGTCTCTCAACGTGGCGACAATTTCGACACTTGCTGTTTGCATCGCTGGAACAATACCCGCAATGAGACCGACTGCGATTGAGACTGCTATCGAAGAACTCGAAATGTAATACGAGGGACGAAAGGCAATCGTCACACCTTCCGCACCAATCGCAAGTCCGCCCCAGTGAAGAACAATTAGACCTACCAGCGTACCGATGCAACCTCCAAGGACGCAAAGGATCATGCTTTCGGCGAGCACAATTCGAAACACTCGCCACGGTCGCATTCCGAGAACCTGCAACACAGCATGTTCTTTCATTCTGTCATGGACTGACATAAACATGGTGGTCGCGACAAGTGAGAGGACCAACCCGACGGATGCATATCCTAGCCAATGTGCGAAACCAATGAGATCGACTAGATCGGAGAGCGTGCTTGTTTGAAACGCTCCTTTGGATCGCGTTGTCGTTGCCACGGGACCAGACTTCAACATCGCGTCGATGGTCGAAGCAACTGCGTCTGCGTTGACTCCAGGATTAAGAAACACCTCGTGCTGCGTTACCAACCCTGCTGCCTCCATTCCCCGTGAAAGCTGCAAGAAGGCCAAGCTTGTAAAAATCAAGTTCTCTTCTGAGGGAATCGACGAAGCGAATATACCCACAACGCTTACTGAGATTTCCCCAATAGTGAATTGACTTCCAACTTTGAGTCCGCGACGCATTGCAACACTTTGACCAACGATGGCCGCATCACGTATCGATTGAAATTGTTCCCACGACCCAGAAAGCAGTTTTAGATCTCTGGCAGCTCGAAGTTGATCCGGTGGTGCACCGTTGAAGACGATGATATCGAGACTGGCGCGGCAGTTGTTGGTCCAAACTTGCACTGGCATCACCGACCGTACCCCGGGAATCTTTGAAATCGTTCGAGCATAGTCTTCGGGCAAGCGGCTGCTTGTAGGACAGAATCGGTTCTCCTGGAACACGATCAGAGTCTGTTTCAAATCTTCGTCGGATGTGAGCCGTTCGAGTCCTTTTTGAACAGCTTCGACCATGCAGAATGCAAATATGGCAATCGCTGCTCCACTAACAGTGAGCAACGTTCGAGCACGATGACGCCATAGGCTTTTGAATACGTAAGTCGCGAAGGGGAACATGCTTTACTTGCCGAATCAGTTTTCAAAAAGTGTTTTGGTGAATATCTGCCACGGAGGGCTCAATTCTGAGTCGACCACCAATCATGCGCAACTGTCGCGTGGCTAGTTTGGCCACCTCTGGATCATGTGTCACCATAACCATGGTCATGTTGAACTCTCGGTTGAGTCGTTGAAGCAAAACCTGAATCTGCTGACTGGTATCGGCGTCCAGACTTCCAGTCGGTTCGTCAGCAACAATCACTTTTGGGTTGGAGACAATTGCTCTGGCGATTCCCACACGCTGTTCCTGGCCACCCGACAGTTGACGCGGGTAGTGGCCGGCTCGATCGGTCAGTCCAACCGCTTCCAATGCGAGCTCGACACGCTTGCGGCGCTCGGCGGCAGTCATTCGCAGCAGGAGCGCCGGTAGCTCAATGTTTTCGTAGGCAGAAAGGACGGGAACCAAGTTGTGGGTCTGAAAAATGTACCCAAGATTGTTCGCCCGCCAGTCTGCGAGTTGGCCCCGAGACAATTTAGTGATCTCCGTGCCGGCTACATGAATCGTTCCGGAATCTGGTTTATCGATCCCGCTTATCAAATTGAGGAGCGTGCTCTTTCCAGTGCCGCTTGGTCCCATAAGCGAAACGAACTCCCCAGCCTCGATATCAAGATCGAGATCTTGGACTGGGAAAATGGTCTCCTCGCCTTTCCTAAATCGTTTAGACAGCCCTCGAATTTCAACCAATGCCATGATCTCACCACCTTTTAGTTGATTGGTTTGCCTTGGTTGACTCCAAGCGTCTCGTGTTCGCCACGTACGAAAACCTTGGCGTTCTCTCGCAGCGAATCATATCCGGATGCAATCAATCGGTCAGTCGGAAACAAACCACTTCTCGCTTCGACCAAGTTGCCATTGCTGGTTGATCCGACATCAATCGAACGCCGAATGGCTCGGTTAGAAGTATCCACAATCCAAACATAACTCCCGCCATCCCTGGACTGAACCAACTCTCGTGGCACAAGTATTGTGAGCTTCTCTGAATTCGAATTCTTTGTGCTCGCTTCAGTTGCGATCGCGAGAAACGACGCGCTCACGAGCATCTCTGGCCTAATACCAACCGGAGGCTCATCGATGGCTACCTTGACTTCAATCGTATTCTTTTGAATATTGGCCGAAGAAGTTGGCAAGAGCACGGTTCCAAGAATAGGAGCACGAAGCGATGCCGTTTCAATTCGTACGGGTTGCCCCGGTGCGACCCTCGCAAAATCTTCAAGCCGAACATCGACTCGAACCTGAAGTTTGTTGGGGTCATACATCGATGCGACGGTGCTCGAGCTTTGAGTACCGGTGACTTCCAAACCCATAACACGACTCCCGGGTTGCACCAAAACACGAAGTACGCGCCCTGGACTCGGCGATAGAATGTTAGTTCGGTCCAACCTCAGTTCCGCATGCTCAACCGCAATTTCGGCTTCATCAACACTTGCTGCAGCAGCGGTACGGCGGGCAGCGGAATCTTCAACCTGCCGATTCTCATCAATGAGCAGCGAAAGCTGTTTTGATAAAGCATCGACACGCGATCGGAGCGCTTTTATCTCTGTCTCAAGCAGCGGCTTGCGCTGACGAAGTTCTTGAACCGTTGCAAATGAGGAAAATCGATCATTGCGTGCTTGACTCACGACACGACCTGATACTGCCCCTTGCGCGGATTCTTTGCCCTCCAGACTCTCTTCAGCAAATTTAAGTTGTGCTTCTGCGATTTGAAGTTGAAAGGGAAGTTTTGCCAGTTCGGTTTCGCTCTTTGCCAGCAAGGACTGAGCCTCTGCGAGAGGCGCCTGCAAGTGGACTGGATTCTCAAATCGCAGCTTGGCTGCCTTCCACTCAGCCTCGCGACTTTCTAGTTCCGACTTTTTGAGTCGCAATGTTGCGTTCGCCTGTCGAAGTGCAAGCTTCGCATCAGCGTTGACCAACCGCGCGATCGCCTCATTCGCTTCGACGTTTTGCCCTTCCACAACCAAGACTTGCTCAACCACCCCCTCAACCATGGCTGCCACGTTTACAAGCGATGGCCGCGGTTCAATCCATCCGGCTGCTTGGAAAACGATTGAACCCTCGTGCTGCACTTCTGAGCTAGATGTGACGACGGGAACGACGGTAACCGAATGCGGGGGGAACAGAAGCGACTCCAATAGAATTCCTAAAATCGCAACTAGTACCAGAATCAGGAAGGCAGCAAACATCCAACTCAGCCATCGCGGTTTGCGATAGTTGGAATTGGAGGGCTTGGTTGCTGGTCGCTCTGTTGCGAAGGAGCTTAAGTCCAATTGCGAAGTTGGAGGATGCATTGCGGACATGCTGTTTACTTTGCCTGTCCCTTTAAGAAGACCTTGGTGGCCAGCAGCACAAGATTTCCTTGTTCATCACGTTGGGCTGTTCCCTCGGCGACCACCAATGAAAGCTCCTTGACTCCCAAGAGTTTTTTGGCATCTTGGCTAACGAGTTTGCCATTGGCGTCAACAACTTTGATAGTGGCAATGTTCTCCTTAACTTCATTTTGTTGACAGCAGTAGTCCCATGGCGTTGGGCAGCCTTCTGCAGCCGCACAATAAGCAACTTTTGGGTCAACGATTGTAAACGCGGCCACGCCATCAACAAATGGCTTGTCTGACCCTCCGATATGGCCGACCAGAGTTATCGGCTCGTTGGTTTTCGCAGTCTGACGTGCATCGCCAACAGGTATCGCACCGGTTGGCTCGGTCGTAGCAACATAGAGGCTGCTAGCCGATGGCGTTTCGGCACGATCGCTGCCATTGCAACCGAGAAGGCAAAAGGACACGGTCAATACTGCACTTAACTTCGCAAAATTCGATTTCATCACATGTTCTCCTGAAAAAGGCTTTAAACTCTCAACTCAAATCGCCTTGAGCCCCTGGGCTACAGGACCTCTCAGCACTTTAATGGCGGGCGGAATGGCTCCTAGTACACCCAGTAGCATTCCAATTCCGCCGCCAAACACCAAAGCAACTAGATCGATACGAAGCATGAATGCTCCCATCGTAAATCGTATGGCGAGTCCATTGATCAGAGGGATGGCACATGCGGCTGCGATCAAGGTTCCCGCAGTGGACAGGAGCATTCCTTCCTGCATCAAACTGATCATTATTGCTCTGCGCCGGTAGCCTATCGCTTGCAAAGTCGCGAGTTCGCGAACTCGTCCAGCCACAGCTCCATACATAACATTCAAACCTGCAAACACTCCTGCCCCAGAAACAAGCAAGACAACAAACCATGCAAGCATGCGCATCGGTTTGTAATGCTTCTGGAGCGCTGCGTAGTACTCCGTTTCAACAATCGACTGTAGCTCGAGGTCTGTTCGCTGCTTGCAAAACAAATTGACTTCCGCTGCAGCAAATCCAGGTTGGAGCATAACTGCGACCAGACTGATATCCTGACGCTTGAGCGCGTTCTGCAAGTCTGGAAGCGCACACCAAATCTCAGACTCAAATGTTGAGCCTCCCGCTACAAATGTGCCGCTAATGCGCCATCGTTTGTTTTCGAATTCGATCTCACTCCCCACTTGAAGTGCTTCGGCTTTACAACCAAGTTTTGAAGCGACCAGGCGTCCGATGATGACTTCGCCAGGGCTGGGCCACTTTCCGTCGACTAGCCTTACACGAGGTCGAACCATTGGCGCAATATTGGTCACGCCTCGCACCAATCCGAGTCCGCTATTATCGCTTTCGGTCACCTTGACCCGCGTACCCAAAAACAGCTCTGGAGATACGTACGAAACACCGTAGCGTTTCTGAATGCCTGGCAAACTAGCAGTAAGCAATGCAGGAGTACGCGCTGCAATTGCCGAATTTTCGATATTGCTTTCCGCCGTTACCGAATAGACGAGCACCGTATTGGGATCTCCGCTTGTTGCAAGAGATGACTCTAATCCTCGAATGAATCCAACAACAACCAGAATTAAGAGGACAACTGTCGCAAGTGCACCGAGCGTGAGCGCAGTTCGAGTCGGTCGCCGCATCAAATTGCGGACGGCATAGTCCCAGGGTAAAAGGCGGCTTCGCAACATGCTACTTAACCTTGGGCATCGTCTTGAATGTGCAAGTTGGAACAACAGGTTTGTTGAGTGTCATAAGTGGAACTCCCTTATTGCGAGCGGAATTGCGGTAGAAACAAATGATTGGCAAGCTGATTGGATTGCCTCGACCGCGTGTTGGAATTGCTACGTTGTCGATTAGTTGGCGGACTGGTTACCAAAGTTCATCGACTTTTAGGCCGAGAACTCTCGATCCCCGATAGATGACGATGGACGATTCAATCGTCGACGCAGGGGACTAATCAAATGAGCAAAGAACGATGCGAAATGCGCACGAAGCTGCCCGAAACGATGAACGGGCGCGTTTGTTCTTCGAAAATCCAGTTATGCTGAACCGCTACGATCTTCAGATCAGCGAAACAGTAAACCAGAAGATCCCAATTAAAATCTGAATCCGTTAATTCAATGTCAGAACTGTCCAGTTGCGACAGCATTACACCATCACATATGCAACTCGAGTGACCGCTATTGGGACGATCGTCTTTCCCGTCCCTCTCGTTCGAACAATCATCCGACGGCTCTAAAGCCTGGCATTCCATACAGCACGCGCATGATTTCGCTGTCTCACCAAACGAACGATCGTGGTGAAAAAACCCCATGCAATTGAAGGGACAGACAACAATTGCGAAAAGCAGCAGGTAAGTTACGGGAATGCGAGCCATACTTCGATTATCGCAGCTTTGGCTGGCAATTACAACATCGATTCGGCAGCGATCCCGCTGGTATGTGCCACGCAAAGAGATCAAAATGCCATGCATTTGAACCCGTTCGCTAACGTGGCAGTCGAAAGTGACTGATAAGGGTAGCTACTGAAAGAAAGATCGAAATCAGAAATATAGTCATCAGAGCACCGAACCAGCCCGTACTAAGCCCATCGCCATCACGATTGGCCTTAAAGACCAAATGGTTGATCGCCATCGCAAAAAGTGCAAATGCCACCGCAATCCAATTCATGAAGGTTTGCACGTACCGCATGGACGAAGCACGACGATCAGGATGAAGCCAATATTCGCGATTCGGAATATTGACCATTGAAGCCGGTAATCGTGCGGCCAGTAACGTAATTGCCATCAGTAGGAAAGGCATCCCAACTTGAAAGCCACACATGACGATCGTCGCGTTGGTCTTGGTCATCCAGTCATTGGGAGTGCCTTCCAAATTGAAGTGGGTCGCTACTCTATCAGGCGTTTGGCCCCAGTACCAAGCATTTTGAGCGACAGCAACCAATGCGATTGCGAAGACCGCTAACAAAGCAATTCGTTGTGAACTCAAACTAAACTCCCAATTCGATCATGGAGAAGCCCTGTGCCATCACGTTATCATAGCAATGTTCCTCTTAGAAGAACGATTGCAACACTGAAGTAGATCACGAGACCTGTAACATCTACCAAGGTCGCGACCAGCGGTGCAGAAGATGTTGCTGGGTCCAACCCTAATCGCTTCAGAGCGAATGGAAGCATCGCTCCTGCAATGGTTCCCCAAAGCACGATGCCAACTAGCGAGATACCAACTGTCAATCCGACGAGAAACCAATGCGGCCCGTAGATGTCTGTAAACGTTGTCCAAAGCGCGATGCGTGAAAAACCTATGACTCCGAGCGTGCATCCCAATGCAAGACCAGATAGTACTTCGCGACGGAAAACGCGAAACCAGTCTCGCAGTCTAACTTCGCCGAGCGCTAACGCTCTCACTATAAGTGTAGCGGCTTGTGATCCAGAGTTACCACCGCTTGAAATGATGAGCGGAACGAACAACGCAAGCACGACCGCTTTTTCAATCTCGACTTCAAAAAATCCCATCGCCGTCGCAGTGAGCATTTCGCCAAGGAACAAGACAACTAGCCATACAGCACGTTTGCGAATCATGGTGACTAGTGGCGTTGTGTCGTAGGGTTCGTTCAATGCCTCGAGACCACCGAGCCTCTGCATGTCCGCTGTTGCAGACTCTTCCGCAACGTCGATTACGTCGTCAATCGTGACAACTCCTAACAGTTTCCCATCTTCGTCGACCACCGGCAAAGCGCTGCGGTCGTACTGCCTGAAAACTTCGACAGATTCGCGTTTTGGGTCATTGACTTTAAGAGTGACAAAGTTGTTGTCTAGAATCTCCGACAGGTATTGAGTTGGCTTCGCAAGCAGAATCTTTCGTATTCGTAGGTCGTCGATCAATTTGTGATTGTGATCCACAATATAGACAACGTTCAACGTTTCGCTGTCTTGACCATGCTGCCTGATATGGTCAAGAACATGTTGCACTGTCCAGTGTGGAAGCACGGCCACAAAATGCGGTGTCATCAATCGGCCGACGCTGTTTTCCGGATAAGTCAGTAATGATTCCGCAATATTCCGCTGCTCGTCTGATAGTAAAGTTAGCAACCGCTCTTGTTCAGACTCTGAAAACTCTTCGAGTATCGCCGTCCGATCATCGTCAGCGATCTCGTTTAGTAGCGATCGAACAGATTCCGGTGGCAATGCTCCAAGCAGTTGCTTCTGCGAACGCCTGTCGAGGTACTCGAACACGCGCGCACGTTGCGGGCCCGACATCATCTTCATGCCTGCCAGATCTTCTTCGTCCGAAAGGGCGTCAAATAGCTCGACAACGTCGGCAGGAGACCAACGGTTTAAGATTTCGCTCAACGTTTTTTCGTCGCCGCTCGCGATGAGATCTCGCACTTCTGGCAGCAGCAGTCGTCCAAGCATATGATTCTCGTTGATTTCTCTGGTCGATGGGGATAAACTTCAACTCAACCATACTCAACAGTCGAATTCAAAATATCGGTATCTGCGTCATTTGCTGAGAGGAAGCGTCAAGATTGGAGCTTTGGATTTGGTCGACTCTAGTTCTAACCTGGATACTTCCAGCAATAGCGCAAAGGTCGCCTTGGTATCTCTGTCTCGTTCATCAATGTAGTACCAGTAGCCTTTGTACTGCACGGCTACATGTGCACAATCGGGTCTCTTCTTCGATTTGACGCTACAGACACGAAAGAGTCCACCCAAAACCTGCTGCCAATTGAAAAGTCCACCATTTAAGTCGTTGGTCCGAGGGGCGACTCCGCTCGTCAAGTGCTCTCGGGGTACATCGACTCCCTGGGCGACAAAGAAAAGGACTTGGAGCAGCGAACGCGTCTCCAAATCAAGCGTCTCTAATCCAGTTTGAGGCATATCCTTCAGGAACGGATCTAATTTTTCAGTTGTCAGGTCGAACGTTCTGAGGTTTGGATTGAGCTTGAACGCATTACAGAAAACCAACCAATCACCGTCATCATTCACAGTCGGATCGACTCGAAGCACTGGCTGTTTTTGTCGACGGATCAGACTGACACCGTCTTTGGAGGATTTCAGCTCCAGATTGTTTTGTACCGACTCGAGGGTGTTCTTGACATTGTTTTCATCGGAAGTGAATGTGCTCGAAACCGCTTCCTCGCGTTCTTCGGTAAAGAGTGTGATCAGTTTTCGATCTTGAAGTCGCTGAAGCGATTGCACCCCTTCGAGGTAAGTCGCATAGTCAGGTGGTTCGGCTGGCGTTGGCCCGCTAGCGGTCTCAGCGTTTGAAACCCAATTCAGGTTTTCCAAATACAATCGAAAGACAGTTGAGATCGGCCAAGTTGTCTTTGAAAGGTACGCAGCTCCCTCGAGCGAGATCGGCGAAAAGAGTCTGCGTGTAAATTCTTCGTCGTCCAACGGAGTGTAGCTAAGCGTTGGACGCGTCGCACCGGAAAACTGAGCTTGGGGAAGAATGGAATTTCTATAGCTACCGACGTCGCCAGCGCCGGCGGAAGTGAAGAATGGAACAATTCCTAGCCCGGCGACAACTTCTTGTTGATCTGCGATGCTCGAAATGGCTAGGCTGCTGGGCGTGTCGACATAACGCAATCGAACAATGTTGAGCAGCAATTGCTGTTCGGAAGTCGTCTTCACTGCGTCGTTGTACCGTAGCCGACTGTGCATAAGCGAACGCGGCCCCAGTGAGCAGCCGAAGCAACTCAGAATGACGCATGCGGAAAACGCTAGCAAATAAATTGACGGCAAACCAAATGGGAGCCGTTCCTGACTGAAAGACAGCATGCATAACGTATCGACCCTACGGAATTTGCCGATTAAGGCAACTGGGGTCTATTCTCCGAAAAACTGAAATAAGCCGTTTTCAAGACCGAAAGATTCAAGAGTTGCCCGAACGCGATTCCATCGACAATTCATCAAGTTCGTTGAGGCTCCACTTAGTTACTCCTTAAATTAAATGAAGAACTAGGCCTCGCAGACGCCGATAAATGACAACGACAGAGTAGATTTTTTCAAATTTCGCTGAAGTTCCTTGGCACAAGAAGCATCCAAATAGAGTTGCGTGGAAGTACCACCGCAAATTGAGAATCAAAGACAAATAAAGGGAAAGCCATGAAAGTTACTGCATCGTTAGTTTTGTTGTTGGTCGTTGGAATTGGTCTCGCTTTGGGTGCCAATTACGCTAGCACTTCAGGTCCGGCGACGGCCTCCTGTGCTTGTGAAAACTGCTGCCCAGATGGCGGCTGTTGTTGTGAATCAGGGGTTTGTTCGTGTGAGAAATGCGCATGCGATTGCTGCTCGGAAAACGCGAAAGAATGTGGAGCAAATTGCTGCACAGAAAAGGCTGAAGCCCAGGTTGTCGCTTCTGATTTGGCCACCTGCTGTAAGGGATGCTGCGAGAAATAATAGCTCGTTGCACTTAAACTGGCTGACGGATCGATGATGGTCTAAGGCTGCGTCGCTGAAGTTAACATCGAGCACTCGGCGTCAAATTTATAGATGCTAGAGCATCTGACTTGCTGTTGTCCGGTTTGGGAGATCGAAATGCATCGAGAAGTCGATGGCAAGATTGCTCGGAAGGGAGGAGACCAGCAATTTCGATCAGATCAGACGCCAACATTTGAAGCTCTGTTTTGGACCAAGCCAGAACCGAGTCCTGACCGTACAACTTGTGAGGAGCATTCCCAGACCAAAAACGGTCCAGAAGTTGAGCCCGAGACGATCTGCGAATGCTATCCAGTAGGCTTCGCTAATGAACTTGGACCAGCTCTTTACGCGATTCATTCGATCGGCGTAGATCGGCTTCCATGCTGGACGCACTGGCTCCTTGCGGAGTTTCATGTGCGCCTGAGCCGGAGTACGGTCTGCCTTTCTCGAATTACAGTCGATGCAAGCCAATATGCAGTTCGTCCAAGTCGACTGCCCACCTTGTGCACGCGGGACAACGTGGTCAATCGTGAGCTCTTCGCTGCCAGGCTGATTTCCACAGTATTGGCAGGTCATCTTGTCACGCTTGAATACGTTTCTGCGGCTGAAGGTAACCGTCTGCGTCGGCATCGCATCGAACTTGGTCAATGCAATAACCTCTGGGATACGAATGCGCTGGCGTACCGACTGAATGAACGGCTCGTCGCGATCCGGCACGAGCCGGCTCCAATCACTCCAGTCATACAACTGGTAATCCACTGGATCGACGATTTTTGCCGAGTCGTTCCACAGCATGATCAGAGCACGCGCAACCGACGCCACGTTGATCGGCTGCCAGTTACGGTTCAGCACCAACGTTGGACGCTGAAGCGATGGGCTCAAGCCAATAGGTGTTCTGTATGGATCGAGGGTTGCTGCGATAGTGCTCATGCT
>JANPHB010000171.1:0-18173 GCA_031424235.1 Pirellula sp. | reverse complement strand
AACCACGAAACATCAACGCTGCGGGCGCTTGTTTTGCGAACTGCCCTACGATTTTTGCTATCATTGCCAGTCTCCTCGTGCGATGGAAAGGTTACCCTTTTCATCATACGCACCGATGGAATGACGGCTTTACAGGATTCGCTGGAAACATCCGCTTTAGGTACCACTTCACTCACCGTGGCGAGGCATTCGTAACCCAGTGATTCCATTCTCGCAGGCAATTGTTGACCAACTTGCAGTTTCATTGCGAGCGACTCACGAACGTTGGCAACGAGTTGCATATGTGTCGGATCGTAAAGTGACACCAAAGTCTGGCCAGGGCTCACGGTGTCTCCTGGTTGAACTGATTTGTCTACGATGATTCCAGAAAAGGGAGCGACAATAGTTGCGAAGTCGAGATAGACCCTAGCTTCTTCCACAGCGCGATTCGCTCGATCAGCATTCGCTTGTGTGGTTTGAACACGCGTCGCTAAAGTGTCGAATTCTGCTTGCGAAATCGAGTTGGTTGTTATGAGTTGCCGAGCCCGAGCGACTTCGCTTTTAGCCAATTGCAGTTCGGCGATCATCGAATCGCGATTTGCCTCCGCTTGTTGTACTCTTGAGCGCTGCTCGTCGTCAGAGAGCTTTACAAGAATTTCGCCCGCAGTGACTTTCTTTCCCGCAGTAACATTGACCTCCAAAACGCGAGCGAGGATCTTCGATGCAACGTTGGCTTCGTGAACTGGCTTTATGGCGCCAATGGCAGATTCATATCTCGGCTGCGTTATCTCCGTAACCACAGCATACTTCGCGCCCGCTGACGGTGGGCGAAGACGGGGGGTCGGTGTCGCATCGACCTTGGTGTGGAAATAACCAGCGAAGACCATAAGCAGAAGCGTTACTCCGACAATGCCTGCGAGCATTGCGAGCCACACACCCATGCTTCGTATACGATTCATCCAACGTTGCATCATTTTCATTTTCTCAGTTCAAGTCCACCATTTGTTGCACCACGGCACTCAATTCCGATTCGGAAGGCATACCTGCCGATTGAGCAACCACTTCGCCTCGAAGAACGAACGTGAGGGTCGGTATCGATGAAACGTTGAATTGCTGGGCAAGCGCTGGTTCCTGGTCGATATTGACCTTCACAATCTTGGCCCGGCCATCGAAAGCGGTCGAGACTCGATCCAATATAGGACCAAGCATCCGACAAGGTGCACACCAGTCGGCATAAAAATCGACCACAACTGGCATCGAGGATTCTAACACTTCGCTCTCGAACGTTGCGAGTGAAACTTGTTTTGCATGACTCATTTTGAACGCCCTTTGGGAAAACGATGAAATTGATCGATGTTTTGGATTGGCGATATTCGCTCTAACACGAAATGAAAAGTCCCGAGCAATCCTATTCTGGTGTGTCGGAAGTGCCTTTAGTCTGTTGGATTTGAGCTGCAGAATTCGCGGATGAAGCGTTGGATGGTGTTGGAGCTCGGAAGAATATGCTTTGGAGCGTCATTACCAGAAACAAGAGGCCAGCAATCCACATCCCCGGACAAACTTTGCAACCAGAGCCGTTTATGCCACATGCCATGATTTGTATTCCTTTCAAGAATCACCATGAATCTAACTACAAGAGCAGACCCATGAGCTCGAGAAAAGTTACAAAGCAAATTGTGCGATACTACCCAACAGACTTCGTCTGACTCGACGAAGTTGGTTTTATTAGCCAAGAACACCAAGACAAATGGCTTCCAGACACAAACTCATTCCAGCAATTGTGGCAACGAGACTGAAGTGGAATGAAGGAACGGTTTCAATGAGAATACATGGCTAGAAGGTTAGGGTCGTCATGGATCGCATTTCAACCCTACTTTTTCTCAGCCTCAAACCCTGCTTTGACAAGTTCTTCAAAGCCAGGCTTCAATGGTCTCACTTCGAATTTGTGCTTCGCAATGATCTTGCCAGCGCGGGACGATCGATAGCCAACGGCACAATACGTGTAAATGACTTTGTCTTTGGGAAGCTTCTCAAGCATCTCATCTACCTTTTTCCCCTGCAAGTCGCGCCACGGAAGGTGAATTGCATCTCGAACGTGTCCAGAGTTCCATTCCACGAGGTCGCGGACGTCCACCAGGATCGCGTCACCTGCCCTAACATTCTTTTTCACTGTATCCAACGAGTCTTTGGTGAATTCCAATGCGTCGGAATCCTTGCCGTAGACAGTTTGGGGCATCATAAAAAGCAAAGCTGCGACACTGGCAAGCAAAAGCGATTTCGATCGATCCATCATTTCTAAACTCCGTTTTCTAATGGGTAAAAAACAACTATTCATTTTGCTGTCGACGCGTTGTATTCGCCGAGTCTTTCCTTGACTGGTAAATGCTGACTCAATTCAAAGTGGGGCCGTTTTTGCGAGTTGACATAGGCCGCAACATCAATGGCTTGTTCATCGGATAGATCTGTTTCATCGAGTGGCATAGCGACTTTCAACCAAGCCGCGAGATTGTCCACCGAGGACAGACCAGCGCCATCGTTATAAGACCGGTCGCCCCAAACTGGCGGATTGTCTTTGTCGCCTTGTCCGTCCTTTTGATGACATTCGGCACAGCGAACAGCGTACAATGATGCACCTCGCTTGACGTCCGCTTGATCAGCTTTGACGGAAAGTTGTTTTACAGCTCCCGGACCGATTGGACGCTTTGGATTCATCTGAATGGGCATGTCGTGCGACAACGAAGTGATGTAGGTCGTTACCGCGACAGAAACTTCGCTGCCCAGCGGCGGCCGAGTACCGTTACAACTTCGCATGAAACAGTTGAGAACTCGGTCTTCGAGTGTGATGACACGCTCTTCGCGAGGTGACCACGCGGGATAAGCGGTGGCAGTTCCCAAAAAAGTTCCCGCGCGAGGATGCCTACCGCTGTCCAAGTGGCAACTCGTACAATTCAGTGCATTGGCTACATAGGCCTTGGAAAGAGAATGCGTCGTCGTGCCCTTAACGATTGCCTCACCAAGCTGAATGACGCTTGCGAACTTCCCATTGGCGGGTTCGCTTGTGGCAGGTGTTTGACCGAATGCTGCTACGCCAGGACCCAATAGGCAAGTGGATGCAATTACAACCCACACGACATCCTGTCGAAGCTGCTTTGTTTGTCGGTGAACAATCATCCTTTGCTCATTCTAAAATCATGAAAGTGAAAATTTATCCGTTCGCAGCGGGCTTAATCGGTGAGCCGAATTTTTCTTCCCACTTGGACTTCAAGCTCTGCTGCAATCGTTGTTCGAAATTCTTGGGCATTTCGTAGGGTTGACCATCGCGGTAGAGCGAAATCGTCTGCCGAATATTGTCGACGACAACTTGGCACGGATTGCAGCCGGCAAGATGTTGCGAAAATTCCTCGCAGATCTCAGTCAACTGGGCTCCGTCTACGTATTCGTTTAGGGCCTTCAGAAGTTCTTCGCAGGTCATATTGGTTTTCCTCGCAAACGTTGCGTATGGCTTTTGATCCAAGAAAGCGGAAAAGGTTACAAGAAATTAGGAATGTTTGTGGTCGGGAATCATAGCTTGCATGGCATCGCCAAATTTCTTCGTCAAGCGTTCACGAAGTGCCAATCGAGCCCTTAGGAGTCGAACTTTGACCGTCGATTCTGTCAGCTCTAACGCTTGTGCCGTTTCCCGCACGGAAAGGCCCTCGACGTCGCGTAAAACGAAAACCAAACGATATTTGTCATCGAGTTCCAACAGGGCTTTTTCCAATTCCTCTTGCACCTCGGCTTGCTGAACGATTTCATCCGCAGTTTGACTCCACGGGGCAATAAACTCTGGGTGCGGAATGTCGTTGTAGTTATCGTCGGACGCCATGTCCGTCATCGATACCATCTTTCCACCACGCTTTTTGCGTAAGATCTTGAGCGCATAGTTTGTGGCGATCTTGAGGACCCAGGTCGCGACCGACGACTCCTCTCGAAAGTCTGAGATATGTTCGATGAGCGCTAAGAAGGTTTGCTGAGTAGCGTCTTCGGCATCCTGAGTTTGTTGGAGAATACGATAGGCCAGCCCATAAACTCGCGGCTGAAGCTTGGCAACAAGCTGTTGAAAGGCGGCAAAATCGCCCACTTTGGCGCGCTTCAGCAAGCCAATATCTGTTTGTTTGTCCAGTAGTTGACTCTCCATTTTCCCATCCCAATCAATCGCAAGGAAATGTCGGCTCGAATCGAATTGCCGATTTCGGACACAAAGTATTGTAACCTTTAATCTTCTCGTGGCTCTAACCCTACGCATGGTGCAAAACCAATACCGAGGCGAGATAATTACGGCTTATCTAGGAAATCCAACGTGAAAAATGCATTGAAGATGAAATCCTGGTCGCCGTACGTCGTTGGCGCTGGAATTGGGATTCTCAGTTGGTTTACCTTCCTAACCGCGGGCAACGCGCTGGGGATTTCAACAGCTTTCGAATCGACAGCCGCAATCGCTGAGCAGCAGATTTTGCCGCAAATGGCGGCAACGAATCCCTTCTTCGAAAAGAAAGTCCCGAAGATTGACTGGGGCTGGATGTTAGTCGTGGGTGTTTTTGTTGGAGCACTTATTAGTTCAAGGATTTCCGGTGATCGTGGTTCTGAGACGGTTCCACCGCTTTGGGCACAGCGTTTTGGTTCGTCTTCCGTGAGACGTTTAGCCGCGGCTTTTGTAGGCGGCTTGCTAATGATGCTGGGCGCGAGACTGGCTGGTGGTTGCACGAGCGGTCACGGAATCAGCGGATCACTTCAGCTGGCAGTATCAAGTTGGCTATTCGTGGCAATTGCATTTCCCGCCGGCATTCTCACAACCTTTTTCCTCTTTGGACGAAAGAAGCAAAGCCATGTTTGACCCAGCCTGGAAACTCATACTCGGTTTGTTAAGCGGCGTTGTCTTCGGATTCCTGCTCCAAAAAGGACGCGTGGCAAAATACGAAGTCATCGTTGGCCAGTTCCTGGGTCGCGATTTTACAGTTGTGAAGATCATGGCAACGGCCGTCATCGTGGGCTCCATCGGGATATACGCATTGTTACCCTCTGGCTCTGTCGCGCTGCACATCAAGCCCGCTCTATGGTCGGGCATATTGGTCGGCGGGACGATTTTTGGGATTGGCATGGCTTTGCTGGGCTATTGCCCAGGCACAGGAGTAGTAGCCTGTGGTGAAGGCCGCAAAGACGCTTATGTTGGGCTAGTAGGCATGATTGTTGGAGCTGCAGTCTACGTCTTCTTCTATTCGAAGTTGTCGCTCCTCGCTGGAGCCATGGGCGATGGTGGCAAGTTGACATTCCCTCAGTTGACGGGGACCTCGCCATGGGTGTGGATCATTCCAATTGCTGCATTCTTGATCACATTGGGCTGGATGAGTCGCAAGCGCAAACCCCAATTGAGTTAACCCTCGACTAACCTCGCATTGCCGATCTTGTCAACAAATGACTGCACGACCGACACTGCAGCATCTTAGGTAGGCTGCCTCGCGCACCTCGATTGGCACATGTGTGCGGTCGCGCATGCTCAATCGTCTCATATTGTGCGCTAAGTAATCAGTGCTCGATCTTTTATGGTTTCACCACTTTTCGTTGTAACCAATTCATTCTTCGTGGCTCTACCCTAGCAACAAACGCGAGAAATCAATTCAAGGGAACAATCATGATCAAACCAAATCTCGGAAACATCGACCGAGCTGTACGAATCGTTGCTGGAATTTGCTTGCTGGCATTGGTCTTCGTGGGACCACAAACTGCCTGGGGCTACCTTGGCTTAGTTCCTTTGCTGACAGGAGCTATCGGATTTTGCCCCGCATATTGTCCGTTAGGACTCAGTACATGCCGGGTGCCAAGGCCTTAATTAAGCATCTATCAAAAGTCATCCACAGTCACAGAACCAAACTTAAACGGATTTGAAGAATAATGAAAAGCATTACAGCAAATGAACTTTCGAACATGGTCGCTTCTGGCAAAAAGATCGATCTGATCGACGTTCGCACGCCAATGGAATTTCGATCGTTACCCTCTTCATTGGCGACGTCGGTCGCCCCGATTTGCTTGCCTCGATCGGAGTTACAGCCGACGAACTGGCTGACATGTTGTACGACTCGTTGACGAACAAGCTGGTCAAGCTGCCTGACTCGACATTGGTGTATCCAGCCCACGGTGCAGGTTCTATGTGCGGAAAGAACTTAAGCAAAGAAACTGTTTCAACGATTGGCGAACAAAAGAAATTCAACCACGCGTTGCAACCCATGAGCCGTGAGGACTTCAAGAAGCTCGTCACGCAAGAGCAGCCTGAGGCGCCGGGCTACTTTGTTCACGACGCAATTTTGAATCGACAAGAGCGTCCAAACCTGAAGGAAACGGTATTGGATTCCATGAACACACTTTCGTTACACGAAGTCTTGGAATTGAAGGAGGCAGGTGCACAGCTTCTCGATGTCCGTGAGGCCATCGATTTCGAAGGTGCGCATCTCATCGGTTCATTGAATGTTGGAATGAAAGGGAAGTACGCAACATGGTGTGGTACGGTCCTGAATACAGAGCATCCGATTGTGTTGATCACCGATGAAGGTGATGAAGAAGAAGCGGTAACGCGATTGGGCAGAATCGGCTTTGACAATGTAGAAGGCTATCTCGTTCACGGGATGCAGTCTCTTCACGATCACCCGGAATTGATCGGAAAGATTGAACGCATCACCGCTGTTGCATTGGCGGAGCAACTAAAGCACGATAATCCACCGCTTGTTCTCGATGTTCGAAATGAAAAAGAATGGAATGCGGGGCACCTCGAAGGCAGTCTCAATATCCCGTTGAATCACTTGCGGGAACGAGCCCGTGAGATTGATCAAAATCGAATGGTGGTTGTGCACTGCGAGGGCGGATATCGTTCCGCGATCGCTTCGAGCATTCTTGC
Organism: Pirellula sp.; assembly: GCA_031424235.1. Lineage (GTDB taxonomy): Bacteria > Planctomycetota > Planctomycetia > Pirellulales > Pirellulaceae > JBKCUI01. The sequence goes on along the minus strand of JANPHB010000171.1, from coordinate 11,269 downwards.
GAACTTGGGCCGAAGCAACATTATGGATATGGTCGGCGGCTACAAAGCCTGGGTAGCCTCGAATCTGCCAACGCAATTGCCCGTCGACATCGCGATGGGAGTCTAGAGGAGTCGGTAGAGCGAAAGGTCAATAGGATGATACTACTAACTCTATTGCTAGGAACTTTGGTCGGCTTTTCGCTCGGTATGACCGGTGGAGGCGGAGCGATCTTTGCCGTCCCGTTGTTAGTGTACGTGCTGGGAATACCAACAAGAGAAGCGGTTGGAATATCGCTTCTAACCGTTGGCAGTACAGCGATGGTTGGCTTCATTCAACGTGCTCGACACGGATTGGTGGAGTTTCCAACTGGGATATTGTTCGCATTAGCTGGCATGATCGGAGCCCCAATCGGCTCCAAGCTTGCGGACTTGATTCCGGAAGCAATTCTCTTGGTTGCGTTCGCTTTCCTGATGTTGTTGATCTCGGTTCGAATGTGGATCAAAGCTCAGGATAGTTCTGCATACCTTCCGATTATCGCAGATCGTATCGATGAGAATGCGGGACCGACATGCAAACGAGATCCGGAGGGACGATTGCGCCTCACCTCGCAATGCTCGATGCTGCTAGGTTTAGTCGGACTTGGAGCCGGTGTGCTCACCGGTATGTTCGGAGTTGGGGGCGGTTTTATCATTGTCCCAGCCCTTGTGACGTTCGCTTGCATGGGAATGAAGCGTGCCATTGGCACTTCGCTACTAATCATCACCCTTGTTAGTCTTTCCGGAACAACAAGTCACGTCCTCAGCGGTAAGCATCTCTCCATCGAAACGGCAGCAATCTTCACGGCTGGTAGCCTCGCCGGTTTGTTCATTGGGTAGTTGGTTGGCCCAGCGAATGGCCGGCCCAACATTACAGCGAGTTTTTGCTGGAGCGATTCTGTTTGTAGCGACGTATGTCATTTTTCGATCCGTGTATTAGATACCCAACAGTCGCATGATTGATGTTTTGATTCGATTTCACTTGCCACAACAAGCACCCTTTTATGACGTCCAAATCAACAACAAAAGACTACTATCAAATACTCATACTTGGCGGTGGAACTGCAGGTATTACCGTTGCTGCGCAGCTACGTCGCAAGCTCAAAACCTACGATCTTGCGATTATCGAACCGTCGACCAAGCACTACTATCAGCCTCTTTGGACTCTTGTCGGTGCCGGCGTCTTTCCCAAGGAACAGAGCGAACGGGAAGAATCAGCTTTCATTCCCAAAGGGGCAGACTGGATTCAGGACTACGTTGCGGAGTTGCAACCAGAACAAAATTGCGTTGTCACGCGAAGCGGACGACGGATTACCTACGATTTCCTTGTGATCGCCCTCGGTATTCAAATCGATTGGAACAAAATTCCGGGCCTTCAGGAAGGCCTTGGTAGACAACAGATTTGCAGCAACTATTCGTATCAACAAGTCGACTACACTTGGGAATGCGTAAGTAGCTTCAAAGGTGGAACGGCACTCTTTACGATGCCTAACACGGCGGTTAAATGCGGTGGCGCTCCCCAAAAGATCATGTATCTCGCAGACGATCACTTTCGCAAGTCGGGAGTGCGAGACAACTCAAACGTCATATTCGCATCGGCACAAGGATCGTTGTTTGCCGTTGAGAAGTATCGCAAGACACTCGAAAAAGTGGCAGCTCGTAAAGCGATCGACCTACGGCTCAAACACAACCTAGTCGAGATCAGGCCAGACCAAAAGGAAGCCATCTTCGAGAATTTAGACACCAAGGAGCGAGTGACAATTCCCTTCGACATGATTCACGTCACTCCACCCATGAGCGCCCCCGACATTATAAGATCGAGTACGCTTGCCAACGTAGCGGGTTGGGTGGATGTTGATAAATACACGCTGCAGCACCCTAAGTTTCCGAATGTTTTTCCGATCGGTGACTGCAGTGGGCTGCCTACCTCGAAAACGGGCGCAGCCGTTCGCAAACAAGCTCCTGTACTAGTTCAGAACCTAATCGCAGCGATTCAGGGCGAGCAACTCCAAACGAAATACGATGGCTACACATCATGCCCGATAGTGACTGGCTATGGTAAGCTGGTCTTGGCTGAATTCGATTACGAAGGCAAACCCAAAGAGACGTTTCGGTTCGATCAGTCGAAAGAGCGTCTCTCGATGTATTTGCTCAAGGCATACGCGCTCCCTAGATTGTATTGGCACGGTATGCTGCGTGGACTCGGCTAATGTTGGAAACGAGGCTGAAGGCTACTAATTGAGCCTGAGGCGCTAGCCGATCCACGCCGCAAGAAATCGGCTAGCGCCTCAGGCTCAAGAAACTTACGGTCGGTACATGATAAACTTCCATGCTACTTATTGCACAACGAAAAAGAAAATGAATGGATCGTAAATGGGCGTTGAAGGACTAGATTTTGATCGAGTAGCCCACTGGGAGAATGTCTACTCCACAAAGCATACAACGGAAGTAAGTTGGTTCGAAGCGGAGCCGACCACTTCGCTTAACCTGATAGATCGCGTTTTGCCGCAGGGGGGGCGTATCATTGATGTCGGCGGAGGCGCTTCGTTTCTAGTCGATAGGCTCGTTGCGAAGGGCTGCTGGGAGGTTACGGTACTCGACATCGCCTCGTCAGCAATTGAGCACGCACGAAAGCGACTTGGCGAAACGGCATGTAAGGTTCATTGGATTTGCGATGATATTACTGAGACATCGCAATTGGCAAAATACGACGTCTGGCATGACCGAGCCGTGTTTCATTTTCTTACCAATCCCAATGATCGCCAAGCGTATCTCAACCGATTGAACGAATCCGTTGTCAGCGGCGGCTACTTCATCGTCGCAACGTTTGCACCCGATGGCCCAGAAAAGTGTAGCGGTCTTTCCGTTTGTCGTTATAGCGTCGACGGACTCGGGACCGTTCTCGGAAGAGGATTCAAGCTGGTGTCAAACACTGAGTTTGGCCACGTAACACCTGCAGGGAAAACACAGCAATTTACCTTGGCCGTATTTCAAAAGACCTAACCTTAGGCAATTTGCCTTTTGAGTGCGGGCAGGGAAAACGATGCAGATGAAAAAAGATTGGGAGATACTTCGGCAATGGGCGTGGAGAATATCGCAATTGGCGATTGTTGTTGCAATTGCCAGTGGAATTGCCTACTGGAACTTTGCCGCGATCAGCGTGATCGACCATAAGATTTCCTCCGGTGAAATTATCGCCGAGGTAATGGGGACGGGCACCTTAGAGGCTAGAGTAAAGTCAACCATCAGTCCCAAAATCGCTGGTCGCATTCACGAGATCCTGGTTGATCAAGGCTCGAATGTAACAAGCGGCCAGTCGCTATTCACCTTGGATGATGCCGAACTGAAGCAGCAAGTTGAGATTGCACAAGCGACCACCGCAATGTGGCAAGCGTCCCTCGCGAGATTGCAGGCAGATCAAGATCAAGCAAAGGCGGTTCTTGACAGCGCTCAGAAAGAGTTTAAGCGGATACAACAGTTACTGCGATCAAACTCGGTATCGGAGGATGAAGCAGAGAAATCGACTGAACGATTGCACATTGCTGAAGCTGGGTTAGCACGTGGCAATGCGGCGTTGTTAGAAGGCCAACGTCAGATAACGACTTCGGACAAAACCCTCGCTTTTAACGAAGCGAGGTTGGCTGACACTCGCGTCTCGGCACCCTTCGATGGTTTGATCATTAAACGCTATCGGGATCCGGGCGATATCGGTGTGCCTGGCAGCCCCATTCTGATGTTGGCATCTACCACTGAGATATGGGTTAGTGCCTGGGTCGATGAAACAGAGATGTCCCGTGTTCATCCAGACCAGCGTTCCAGGATACTATTCCGTTCCGAGCCTCAAGAGTGCTTTCAAGGTACAGTTTCTCGCCTGGGAAGAGAGGCTGATCGAGAGACTCGCGAGTTCGTGGTCGATGTTCGCGTCGATTCGTTGCCTAAAAACTGGGCCGTCGGGCAACGCGCCGAGGTCTATATTGAAGTTGAGCGCAAAAGTAATGTCTTGCTTATACCCACCAAATTCATTTTCTATCGCGACAACCAGCCTGGCGTTTTCTGTAAGGTCAACGATCGTGCCATCTGGCGGCCTATTACTCTAGGAATACGAGGACGTGAGACCACTGAGGTTTCGGAAGGCGTTCAAGTGGGTGAATCCGTCTGCATGCCTGCTACTGGCAAAAATGTTCTGCTCGAAAACCACCGAGTTAAGGTGGCTCCATGAACCTAGCTTTTAAGGATGTACAACACAACTTAGGTCGGTTCAGTTTGACTGCCGTCGGTATCGGCATGATGCTCATGATCGTAATGGGTATGGCTGGCATCTATCGTGGTCTCATTGAAGATGCGACCCTGGTTATCGATCGCATTGGAAGTGACCTATGGATCGTGCAACGCGATACGCGAGGCCCGTTTGCGGAAGTTTCACGACTTCCCAAAACAATGGTCCACCGAGTGGAAGCTGTGCCTGGAATCGAGACGGCACGCGAATTTGTCTATCACACGATTCAGCGACAGCACGCCGGCAAGCCACTTCGAATGTCGATTCTCGGCTTGAGCTGGCCGACTGACAAAGGCGAATGGCTACCCATGGTGGCAGGAAGACCTCTCGCCCAAAATCATTTTGAGTTGATCGCCGACCAAACGCTCGGCTTTCAGCTCAATGAATCGATCCAACTTGGAAAAGAGAAGTACATCGTTGTCGGCATAACCAGTGGCATGGTGAGTTCCGGGGGCGATGGGATGAGCATCGTTACCCTGAGCGATTCTCAATCGATTCAGTTCGATAGCGTGGGCGAGGCTCTGCGACTTGAGCGTTCTGCTCGCGAGCGTCGAGCGTTAGATGTGGACTTATTTCTCAAGCAACCTCAGTTGGTTGAGCAACTCTCGCAACCTACTTCACAGCTGCCCGCAGTTTCTTCGCCACAGATCAGTGCCGTCGTTGCACGCATCAAGCCTGGTTACAACACCGAAGAAGTCCAACAAACCATCGCCAACTGGGGTGACGTATCGGTCTTCACGAAAGCAGGTCAGGAAGATCTTTTGCTTCAAGGAATGGTAGATAAGGCCAAACGACAGTTGGGGATGTTTCGTGCTCTCCTTACGATCATCGCCGCAGTCATTATGGCTCTAATCCTGTATACGCTCACATTGGACAAACTGCATTCGATCGCATTGCTAAAATTGCTCGGAGCACCCGACCGGACGATTCTGGGAATACTTTTGCAACAAGCGATTGGTTTAGGTGCATTGGGGTATGGCATCGCGTTTCTTATCGGGCAACAGCTCTTCCCTTTCTTCCCGAGACGCGTAGTGATTACGAACGAAGACTTAGTTCAGCTATTGGTCATTGTTTTGATGATATCCGTATTATCGAGTGTCCTGGGCATTTGGCGTGCAATGCGAGTGCAACCCACAGAAGCGTTGATGGGATAATTGCCATGACCGAACCGCCAGCCATTGAAACTCGCAGTCTTAACAAAGTCTATAGCAGTGGGCGCACGGAGGTAGTTGCTCTACGGGAAGCAACGTTGCAGATACCCAAAGGACAAGTTGCGGCGCTTTTGGGACCAAGTGGTTCCGGTAAATCGACTTTGCTTACGATCATCGGCCTCGTCATACCGCCGACGTCCGGACAAGTTTTCATCAATGGTGAGTTGATCGTCGATGGATCGCAGGCGAAGACCAATCTACGCGACTACCGACGTCAAAATGTGGGTTTTGTCTTTCAGAAAGCCAATCTGATTCCATTTCTTTCGGCGATTGAAAATGTTCAGATTGCAATGGAGTTAAACCACACAAGCAGTTTCAAGGCTCGGCGACGAGCGGCGGAATTGCTTGATGAATTTGGTGTTTTGGAGCGTTCTTATGACAAACCATCTAGGCTTTCCGGTGGTGAACAACAGCGAGTTGCGATAGCGCGAGCACTGGCCAACAATCCGGCCGTGATTCTCGCCGACGAGCCGACTGCTGCGCTCGACAGCCACCGCGCCAGACAAGTCATGGAACTATTTGCTAAAATTGCCCACGAACAAAATGCTGGCGTCATCGTCGTCACACATGACCATCGCTACTTGGAAGTTTTTGACGCGATCTTCGAAATCGAGGATGGAGTACTTCGACAAAGAGTAGCGGTCGCCACATAACTTTATGTCAGTCTGACTTTATTTCGTCGCAATTAGTAGTTTTTCACTCCAGAGGTAATAATGCGTAAAAGTCAATTTCGTAAATCGCTCTTCGTCGGAACCACATTCGTCGTGTGCATGGGGACAAGCCTAATCGCTCAAGAGAAGAGCGTTTCGCCAGAAATCAACAAGGCGTTTCGGAAGCCCGATATCGCCGATTTCCAAGGCAAGTTTGAAAAGGAAGGTCGCGAAGCATTCGAACACCGCGAGGCAATCGTGAAAGCTTGCCAAATCCGCGAAGGAATGCAAGTCGCCGATGTGGGCGCTGGTACTGGTTTGTTTAGCCGCCTGTTTGCTCCAAAGGTTGGCGTCAAGGGAACCGTGCTTGCAGTCGACATCTCCGAGGATTTCCTCAAGCATATTCGGGAGACGGCACGTGAGCAGAACCTGGCGAACATCCAAACTGTGCTTTGCAAGCAAGATTCGGTGGAGCTGCCAGATGCGTCTGTGGATCTCGTTTTTACTTGCGACACCTATCACCATTTTGAGTTTCCATTTAAGACGTTGAGCACAATCCATCGAGCGCTCAAACCAAGTGGCAGATTGATTGTTGTTGACTATCATCGCATCGAAGGCAAGAGTACCGAATGGGTGATGGGGCACGTCCGAGCCGGCTTAGATGTCGTCGAGAAGGAGATCACTTCTTCTGGATTCAAAAGAGTCGGGGAATTGAAGGATGTTCTCAAGGAGAACTACTTGGTCGAGTTTGAGAAAGTTTCGGAAAGCGATCGCAAGTCAGACAAGTGAAAGACGAACTCCACTTTGAGAATAAGAGCACAACGACCGACCAAGGCGGAACTGTTGATCCAGTACCCGCTGAGATCGATTCACGTATCTACATGGCCGCAGAACGTACCTTCCTTGCCTGGATTCGTACGGGCATCGCACTCATGGGGTTCGGCTTCGTCGTAGCGCGATTTGGATTGTTCATGCGAGAACTTACGCTCGCAGGCACACACCAGCAATCCGCAAATCCTAGTTTTTCGCTGCCAATTGGGATCGGACTAATTGGCTTTGGGATAGTTGTTAACGCTGTTTCCGTTGTTCGCCATCGTCGATACATCGCAGCCATCGACCGCAACGAGTTTAGGTCGGCGTTTGGATCGACGTTCGCAATTTGGGTCGCTCTGCTGCTCGCATTGTCCGGACTCGTGATGACCATTTATCTGATTAGATTAACAGGATAGTGGGATATGCAGCAGAGACGTCACATTGCAGAGCATCGAGCGTTCAAGGTACGAAGTTCGCCGCGATCCAAATGATCCAAGTTTTAAGGACGGTGGGCCGAAGGCATGGTTTGTGGTTGCAGTTTTGTGCCCAACTCGCTCCGGTTTGACACGCCGGAGCGTCGGATAGACATAAAAGCAAAGCTTTTCAACGACCAGATTAGCAGGGTTTCGGGCCAGAACTTGTTGAGGTCAGTGACGCGAATGGTATAAGCACGGGGGGCGTTGCGAGTTGTGCGCATTTTGACAGATCGTGGTTTCAGGGGTGCAAGCGAGAATCCCTTCTACAGGGTATCCTATACGTACGCCCATCTGCGAATCGTCAGTTGGGCGTTCGCACGCTTATCACCCAGGACTCTAACCATGCATCGCACATTTTTTACGCGGTCATATCAGCTTGCCGCCGTCTTGTTATTACCGCCGTTGTTCGCGGTGATCACGGCAGAGACTTCCAGCGCGCAGACGGCTAAAGCTTCAACATGGCAAAGTCATGCGGAGCCGCGAATTAAAGGGATCTATGAACGCGGCGATTTTCGCCCCAAACGCTTTCGGCCGAAGTGGCGGAGCGACAGTGCGGGTTTCTTGCTGGACGATGTTGAGCCGAACACGAAAAAGCAAACTACTTGGTTCTATGACGCGAAGACGGGCGAGCGTAGGTCATCGACAGACGACGATGTAGGAACCGACTCAAGTATCGAACGTCGATCAGTAGATGCCGTGTTACGGTTTGAAGCACGCGACGGAAAACTATTAGCCATCAATCAAAAGAATAAAACGGAAGTTACGCTTGCGTCATCAACAAGCGATCGCGAAGTTGATTTTCGCAATCCGGTCTTGAGCCCCGATGGATCCAAGGTGTTGTTTGTCGAAGCTGACTATACCGACGTTATGCAGAGATGGGTCTTGGTTCCCGGCGATCCTTCCTATCCTGAAGTGAAACAGAATCGATTCGCTCGGGTCGGAGGGCCGATTGAAAAACTACGAATTGGAGTCGTGAACAGCGACGGTGAGCAATTGACTTGGCTGCCTGTCGAGTGCCCCGAGGAAGGCATGTATTTGGGGCAAGTCGAATGGGCTGGAAACTCGCAAGAAGTCCTGGTTGAGAGATTTAGTCGATTTCGCGATCGACGCGACTTCCTGTTGATTACCGTTGGTGGCGAAGTTAAGACGATCTTCTCTGAGACGGACAAGGCTTGGGTTGAGGCGAGTCAAGGCTGGAACTCGGGACTCGTGTGGATACGAGGTTGCCAGGAGTTCATCGTCATTAGTGAAAAGGATGGATAGAGGCATGCCTATCGCTACTCGCGTGATGGCAAGGAGTTGGCATTGCTCACGCCGGGAGATTACGACATTATTGATCGTGCGGTAGTCGACGAGGAGCGAGGGTGGTACTACTTTTACGCTTCACCAAAGGATGGTACGCAAAAGTATCTTTACCGAGTTACTATGGATGGTACCGGGAAGGCCGAGCGCGTCTCGCCGGAAAGTCAAATCGGTACACATGGATATCTCTTCTCTCCGGATGCCAAGTGGGCGATTCACACTTTCTCAACATTGAACACGCCGCCCGTGCATGAGTTGATTGAGGCGGAGACTCACCGAGTTGTGACACACATCGAGGGCAACTCGGAGATTCGCGACAGAGTCAACTCGTTAACTTGTCAGCCTGCCGAATTCCTTAAGCTTGATATCGGCAACGGTATCGAATTCGATGCATGGATGCTAAAGCCTAAAAATTTTGATCTGGCCAAGAAGTATCCTCTCTTCATTTACGTGTACGGCGAACCTCACGCTCAGACGGTGTTGAATGAATGGGGAGCGGCGCAGATCGATTTCCATCGGGTCGTTGCCGAGTTGGGATACGTGGTAGTGTCGATCGACAATCGTGGGACTCCCTGCCCGAAGGGAGCTGCGTGGAGAAGAGCCATTTTTGGAAGCCTCGGTCCCTTGTCGACTGAGGAACAAGAGGCTGGTCTAAAAGCTCTCGCGAAAAAATGCGACTTTATCGATACGGACCGCGTAGGAATTTGGGGCTGGAGCGGCGGGGGTTCAAACACACTGAACGCTCTCTTCCGGAAGCCTGATTCTTATCACGTTGGCATCGCGGTTGTCCCCAAGCCCCAGCCTCATCTGTACAACGCATGGTTCCAAGAAATCTTCATGCGCACTCGCGAAGTCAATTCGGACGGATACGAAAAGTCAGCTCCTATCAACTTTGCTGAAGGTCTCCAAGGTAAGCTGCTGATCATGACCGGTTCTGGCGAGACCAATACGCACATTCAGATTATCGAGGGACTCGTCGATCGGTTAATTGCATTAGGCAAACCTTTTGACTACATGGTCTACCCCAATCGCGACCACGGACTGCGAGAAGGCGACGGCACGTTAGTGCACGTAAGGATGCACATCCTGCGCTACTTGGTCAACAACTTGCAATCCGGCCCGCGACCGGACAATCCAGAATCTACCGAGCTCGAAAGATAATACGAAATGAACCATGATTGAGATCCGACAGGCTGTATCCACCGATGTGGAAACCATCGCCCATTTCAACATCGCGCTCTGCAGTGAAACCGAAGGACGGGAACTCGATCCCGTGACGGTAACCAACGGAGTCAGACGCTTCGTTTTCGAACCCAACAGGGGACGGTACTTCGTTGCAGAGATCGACGGCGAAATCGTGGGACAAGCCGCGCACACTTTCGAATGGAGCGATTGGAGAAACGGCGAGATCTGGTGGATTCAGAGTGTCTATGTGCATACCCATTTTCGCAGCAAGGGCGTGTTCCGCACTCTCTTCACGCACATCAAAGAACTAGGTGAAGCAGATGTAGATTGCTGCGGCATCCGCCTCTACATGGAGCGAGAAAACGAAACCGCTCGGGAAAGCTACCGACGCCTCGGCTTCAGCGAAACGGGTTATGTAGTTTTCGAGCGTTTGTTTTCCCAAATGGATGAAACCTGATCATGAACTCAAAACTTCTTTTACTCGGATGCACCAAGGCGGATTTTGTCGGACCTCTGCCAGGCTCCTTGGCGAGCATGCCGGACCACAATACGGCTCGACATTCAGGTACAAACAAATCTTTCGCGTGCAAAGAATATTAGAAGGCCCGAGTCCTCAAGAAATCGCCAAACGATGCTGTCTTCATGCACATCGTTAAATTCGTCGCCCGCGCTTACGACGATTCGGGACGATGCACCCTCGCATATGACCGCTATGTTGAATTGAATCGGCGGCCGACTTAGATCTTGATACCGAAAAGCTGGCACGTAACCTTGATGAAAGTCCTTGCCGTTGGCAATGAATTCCTTGGCACTTTGAGAAATGCCCCCTTCGAATCGAAACACGTAGCAACCCTCAGGTAAGCCACCTGCTTCTTGCAACCGAGCCATTTGGTCGTACGAACATCCCAATTTACAACCAAGCCTGCAAACCTCATTCACGCTCGTTACATATTTTCTCAATCCTTCGTACGTTTGCGTTGAGTTTCGGCGATGAATGGGAAGCATCCATTCCAACCCCTCGCAATCACAACGAATCGAACTACCTGGGGCCAAATCCAAGGAAACCTCGCCTGATTCTTCATCTACAAAAAACTCAGAGGAGTCCCCAATCGCGGGTGCAAGAAATCCGAGGAACCGGTTCAAAAACGTGCAACTGGGCTCTTCGCTTCCTTCGCTGAACCCGTGATCCAGAGGGCTTAGTTGTAAGCGTTCACGACAACCAGTGTGATTTTGCGTAGCGGCGCGGGGGGCCGCATGGTGAGGGCTACGTTTGGCGAGCGCGCTTTGCTTTCGCATCCAGCAGGCGTTTTGCTCGGTCGTACTGCTTCCGCTCCGCTTTGT
>JANPHB010000170.1:0-6780 GCA_031424235.1 Pirellula sp. | reverse complement strand
ACCACGAAACATCAACGCTGCGGGCGCTTGTTTTGCGAACTGCCCTACGATTTTTGCTATCATTGCCAGTCTCCTCGTGCGATGGAAAGGTTACCCTTTTCATCATACGCACCGATGGAATGACGGCTTTACAGGATTCGTTGCAGGAAGTAGCATCAAAGACATTGCAGGTGTTACTGTGAGCGCCACGGCCAGCGAGGCCAAGATGGCAAGGATATAGGACGCGGCCAATGGCCTAAAGAATGAACCTGAGAGCCCCTCTAAAAAGAAGACGGGTAAGAACGCGAGGATGACAATGATCGTTGCGTAGACAACGGCGCTTCGAACTTCCATGGAAGCATCCAAAACAACTTGGAACGCTGACTGTGGATTCTCAGCGACTGCATTCAATCGCAATCGTCGCATAATGTTTTCGACATCAATGATGGCGTCGTCTACAACTTCGCCTAGAGCGATAACCAAGCCAGCAAGCACCATCGTGTTGACGGTTCCACCTCGCAAATAGAGCACCATGATCGCAGCAATCAGTGAAAGTGGAATTGCCATCGCACTGATCAAGGCACATCGCCAGTCGTACAGGAAAACCAACAAAACTACAATCACCAGGACACACCCTAGCAGCATCGAATGGCTGAGGTTAGCCAACGAGCGTTCGATGAAAGTTGCAGGGCGGAAGATGGTCGTATCGAATTGAACCTCTCCCATCGCAGGCTTTAATTCCTCCATCGCTTTCTCGACTCCTCGCGTCACATCGAGAGTGTTTGCCCAAGGTTGTTTTTCAATGATCAATAGCAAGCCAGGTTGATTATTGATAATTGCATTGCCAATCGGTGGGGCATAATCGACGACGACATCTGCCACATCGCGAATTCGTATTGGGCTGCCGCCAGAACTGGCAACAATTCCAGGACGCAGTGAATTTGTTGTTGCGACTGGTCCTGCATTGGACGAATTGGTGGAAGCCGCCGAGGAGCTATTCCCACGGAAAGCCAACACCATTTCACCAAGTTGTTCCGGAGTATAGACAGCGGGCACATGCCGAAGTGCGAGACGTTGATTCGGAGTGTCCACAAAACCACCCGCTCCGACGGCAGTCGCATCGCGAACTGCTTGCATCAATGCGTCTAACGTTACTCCATTGGCTCGCAATCGGTCTGGATCGGCGATAACTTGCAACTGCGGATCTTTCTCGCCCCAGACGGCCACGTTGGCGACTCCGCTTACCGACATCAATCTTGGACGAATCGTCCACTTCGTCAGGACCGTCATATCCATTTGGTTCTTCGTATCCGACCAAAGACCAATCTTCATACAGCGACTTAGAGAGGAAAGCGGTGACAAGATAACAGGTGGACGTGCGACTAAGGGCAATTGGGCTGCAACCAGAGTGATTCGCTCTTGCACGAGCTGCCGAGCCATCAATAAGTCCGTTCCATTGGCAAAGATCAGCCGAACGCTAGAAAGACCTAGGACTGACTTAGAACGGACCGCCTTGACGAATGGAATGCCGTTCACAGCATTTTCGATGGGAACGCTAATTAAACTCTCGACATCTTCCGTCGATATCCCCGGTGCTTCGGTTTGGATTTCCACTAACGGTGGCGCAAACTCTGGAAACACGTCCAGCGGTATGGAATCCATGGTTCGGACACCAACGACAATCAATCCCAACGCGATCATCAATACGATCACACGAAATTGAAGGGAAGCACGGATAAGCCATCTCATGATTTAGTTCATCTATTTCCCTGGACCAAATTCAGTGCCGAACAATTCCGCCGCTCCATCAGCCACGACCAAAGTTCCCGAACTTGGACCGCGTTGAAGTATCGCCTGCGTTCCATCGAACCAAAGCACCGTCACACGTTGTCTGACGAATTTAAGTGGCTCCTTCTGAGTATAAACCCATGTCCCACCATGGATATCGTAAAGAACAGAAGCGGCTGGCACGATCGTGGCTTCGACTTCGCTTTCCATTGGAAGTTCAATTCCAATACGTTGTCCTGGTCTTAGGTTAGATTGCGGATTCGAAACTTCGAAATAGAGATCTGCCGATGAGCTAACCGCGTCAGCAGTCGGTGGCGCCTCGATCGGTAACGCACGCTCAGACTGGGATTCGACTTCACGCGAAGTTCGGCTGGTTTGCTTTCCATCTAGCGAAACGACACGGCCATAAGCATTCGGCTGAATCGAGGAAAGTAGATCGACGAAAATCGGAACTCGAACCCAAACAGTACTCATGTCCAATACTTCAAATAGCGACGATCCGCCAACCACTTGCTGCCCAGCAGAGATGTTGAGACTGCGGATAACTCCGTCAACTGGCGCTTTAAGGGTGATCTCGGAAGCCAAGTCATGACTTGATGATCCTTCCAGCGATCCGATTAACTTAGTCAGTTGTGCATATCGTTCTTCTGCAGCGGTCAAAACCGTTGCCGCAACATTGGAAAGAGCTTGGGCGTCATCGAAAGCGCGTTGGCTACCAGCTCTGTCTGCCAAGAGCTTTTTGGCGCGATCCAAATTAATCTTGGTTGCAGCAACATCGGCTTTTCCTCATTGCACATCACCAAGAGCCGTAACTTGAGCGGCTACCAACGTCGCTTTCGCACCCGCCATTTGAACTTTTTCGGCAGGTGTAGGGACATCGCGTTCCGGAGAGAGAATAGGCGAAAGTGCTAAAACAACATCACCGGCCTTAACTTTCGAACCCGGAGCCGGAATCTTAGAATTTCCAGATGGTGATACGATTCCTGCGACAGGAGCTGCAATCATGATCGATCGACCTGAAGGAATGACAACCTCGCCACAAAATGTTCGATGCAGTTGAACTTTGCGCAACTCAGAAGTTACCGTGGTGATTCCAAGACGTTCCTCGGCCTCCTTGGTAAGCGTAATCGTCGCTAGGTCGCTTTCGTGAGGAACCATCTCGACCTTGGCTGGGGCAGCAGCTTTTGCGACCGCTGTCGGTTTCGGTCGACATCCAAAAGACACAATCAATAATCCAACCACACTAATTTGCAGGCAAAATTGCGGTATTCTTTTTGTGTTCATGTGGGAAAGTCAAGTCTTCGAATCGAACTTATGGTCAAGTTAAATCCATTGTAGTCGGAGAGGCCTTCCGCTGCCGAAATTGGCATACCGGAAGCCTGAGACATTTCCTACTCAGCTGGGGTTTCAACTGGAGCGGTTTCCACAAGCATTTTCGGTACATCCAGTGAAGAAGCATCCAAACTCCTTCCAACGCTGCGTTCGAGTTCCGCAACAGCGCGTTTCAACATGGCTCTCTGATCAAGAATCCGAGCTAGGGCGTCCAAATACAATGTGGTGGTTTGCAGAACCAGAAGATAGTCTGTTCCACCATCAGCAAACCCCTTTTCTGCAATGCTGACCGCTTCCGACAGATTCGAAAGAACATCGGTCTCAAGAATCGTTAAGTTAGCTTTGGCTTGACTAAGTTGCCGGCACGCGACACGCACATCTTGATAAATTTGATCTCGAATAGCATCGCGATTATGCATCGCCGCATTCAGTTCCCAATCGGCGCGAAGAATTCCTCCTTGATTTCGATTGAAGATCGGTAGATCGAAACGGAGTCCGCTACCTGTCCGTGTGTAGTCTGGCCCATGCCGCACGTCGACGACACTGTCGGCTCGCCAGAATATCCATCTCGAAAGGTGAGAACGCTCACTTGCGGCGGCGACAGACCAACGTGCTGCGTGGTAATCGGGGCGACATGCCAACGCCGTTTCAATGAGTTGCTGTTCGTCAAACTCTGGAACGCTGATCGTTTCGAGCGCTGTCGGCTCAAGTGGCGTCTCGACGGTTGGGATTCCGAGTAGCGAGACTAGTCTTGCTCTGCTGATGGAAACGTTTTGTTGTTGAACTCCGTTGAATGCTTTGGCGTTCAGTGCATCGACCTTGGAAGCGATAGTCTCCAGTTCGCTAATGTCGCCATCCTTAAAACGATCACGGGTCAAATTGGCAATACCCTGACGAATCTCGACTGCTTCATTTGCTAAGCGAGACTGCTCGGTCACCAAGGCCAAATCGATATAGGCCAATCGAATATCGCGCGCAACGTTCAACCCGTTTTGCACCAGTTGTTCGCCGATGCGGCGGTACTCACGGTTGGCAACCTTAACTCGCGTCGGTCTCAGAAAGTACGACTCGATAGGCGCATAGATTGTGTACTGCCCTTCTTTAGCTCCAGAGGGAAAGAACATCAATACTTGAGGGTTTGCGATTAAGCTGGCTTGTACGGCATCGCCTCCGGCCATTCTCAATTGAGCTAACGCTGCCTGAAAGAGTGAATTGTTCGCCAATCCTGTTGCGACCGCTTCCACTTCATCCAGCCCGTCTTCCAGCACGACTCCAGCAGGAATGACCTCTCTGCAAGGCTGGACCTTTTCTATGCTCACGGTCGTTCTGGAGAATAGCTCATCCGAAACGAAACGAGGATTGCAGCAAACCGTTGGCGACTTACATCCAACAGCAAGCAACAGCAATGAACCATACATCCAAACGCATCCAGGAAATGACAACTCTGCCCTTCCTGACCGTTTATTGCCATGAGTGGTGCTTTGCGTCATTTTCGATCCAATTGCTAGCACTGACAGTATCGATCCAACAGGCAGGACCCGTACAATAGAACTTTCGGATCGACACGATCTATTCAGTGACTATTCATGGATTACAACGAAGCTATTCGCTAAGCGGCACAACCGGAACTGCATTAGTTGTTCCACCTTCCTTCAGTGAAATGCTCATGCACTCAATTCATGTCTGAGTTAGACCGACTAAAACTCATTTAACGGATGCCATTGAGAGGAATACGGCAGACTGAAATCGACCTTCTTGGAGCAATTTCAACTCAAGCCGACCATTCAATAGTTTCAAAATGTCGTCGCACAACGATAGGCCGATGCCGGAGTGTTTACCCGTTTGGCTTCGGCTGAGATCGCGTTGGTAAAACCGCTCTTTGAGGCGAGGAAGCTCACTCTCATGAACGCCATCGCACTTATTCGTAATGCGAACTCTGATACCATTGTGGTCCGTCTCGGACTCAATAGTGATTGGATGGTCGGCATCACCATGAGACAGAGCATTGGTAAACAGATTCCTAAAAACAATCAGCATTAGTGCAGGATCGCTTCTAACGATAGTTCCCCTGGGGACTCGCCAAATCACGGACGTTGAATCTCGGTTTGCTGCGTGCGCAACAGAATCCCAAGTCGACTTCAAGAACGATTCTAGTTCTATCGAATCATCCTGAATCGCAACTCTTCCAGCGTCAATTCTTGCCAAAAGGAGAATGCGTTCAACCAACGATTCAAGCTCGCGTCCCATTTGCCCGCAGTCACTCAAGGTGCGTTGATAGTATTCGATGCTTCGCGATTTGGTTTCGGCTAGTTCAATTGTCGCTCGTAATCCAGCCAAGGGAGTTCTCAATTCATGCGCAACATTCGCCGTTATCGCACGCTCTCGATCAAAAGACTCTTCCAATCGTCCTAATAACTCGTTCAGTCTAACTGGGATCGCCCGCAGCTCCGTTGGGCATTTCGTCGTATCGACGCGACTGCGCAACTCAGATACATCGAGTGAACGAATACGATCGGCGATCGAGCTTACTGGTCGAAGAATGATGTTTGTGATAGGCCAAAGAACTGCGATGGTCAACAGTAAAGCTGAACCGATTACGATCGCCATTCGCTTTTTCGCAAGCGCCAGGACGCTCTCCACATCCGCCAACGTGGCCGCGACCTCAAGCGTCACAGGAGTGGCTGGTCGAGTTGAAGCGAGGGTATCGTCCGAAAGCGGCTCGGATTGGGTATCTAGCTTCGGCAAAAAATTTATCAGCATTGCTCTCGCGTTGGAACCGTCGCTCAGCTTCAGGGTTTCATGGGTGCTCTCGGATGCCAAAAGCCTTGGTGCATTTCGTTGAGGTATTGCTACGTTGCCGCTCGACTCCGCAAGAATGGAACCCGACGCGTCCCAGGCACGAAAGATGACTTGCGGGCCGACGCCTGCGCCTTCCCATTCAAAGTGAACAAATGAACCATCGTCCTCGAACGCCGGCGTCAATCCATGTGCAGCCAGTGCAAGACGCTCATCGAGTTGACTTATCAGGCCGTCGCGGAGCATAGCGTTTCCAATCTCACTGGCGACTAGCAGTGCAACAAATGTGACTAGTGTTGCACCTAACAATACTCGCCAACGAAGTGACGTGCTCATGATGAAACTTCTAAGACGTAGCCAAGGCCGCGTCGCGTATGGAGGATACGAGCGCTCCCATCGGATTCCAGTTTTTTTCGCAGATATCCAATGTACACATCGACGACATTGCTATGCGAATCATCTGATAGGTCATAAAGATGGTTCCAAATGTCCGACCGCGAAACAACTTGACCAACGCGAAGAGCCAAGTATTCCAACAACGAATACTCCATGGCAGATAATTCAATCCATTGCTCGTTTCGCGTCAGCCGTTTCGAAATAGTATCCAAGCTAAGATTTCCAATGGTGATGATCGGGTTCTTTGCCGAGTAGTGACGTCGAATCAATGCTCGTATTCGGGCGAGGAGTTCGCCGATCGCAAACGGCTTGACAAGATAGTCGTCCGCTCCGAAGTCAAGCCCTTTTATGCGGTCCTCAGTGGCATCCTTCGCCGTTAGCATCAAGATCGGAGTTTGGTCGGCGACTTGCCGCAGTCGAGTAAGCACCTCAATTCCGGTCATCTTTGGAAGCATCCAGTCCAAGACGATGCAGTCGTAACTTCCATTA
>JANPHB010000169.1:0-75059 GCA_031424235.1 Pirellula sp. | reverse complement strand
TTTTTCCTTTAAAATTTTGTGGCGGTGTGGGTTCGCTGGGTTTGTTTTTCGTTCTTAGGGTTTGTTTTCGCGTCACCCGCCGGCGGCTCAGTCATTTACCTGTATCAATTGTCATTGTGAATACCGTCCAACCATCTTGCCGTTGCCAAGTTACATCGCCAGCATGTCTCAGGGCAATGCGTTTGCACATCGCCAGCCCAAGCCCGACGCCTTCTCGTTTCGTGGTTGCGAACGGCTCAAACATAGTCTCCGCAATTTCGGCTGTTGGTCCAGGGCCGTTGTCCTTTACCTGCCATTCGATTTTAGCGCACCCGTCATTAAGCACGCGGGATGACAACTCAACCGCGCCTCCTGGCCCTGCCGCTTCCAGTGCATTTAGTCCCAGATTGATGAGAGCGCCCACGATCGAGCTGCCATCGTCCACGGCCTGTTGCAAAACCGAAGGGTCGCATAAATCGTTTTGCAAATCGCAGCATGCGTGCATCTGAAAATGGACGCGCTGATGGGCTGCAATGGGTTGCAAAAGTTCGCGAATGGAGTCTTGAATCTGCTCAATCGTCATCGGTCCCGCCATCTTATCCGGCTCATCCACTCGCAACGTGAGCAGTCTTTGGATCGACTCTTCGGCAAGCTTCATCTGCTTGAGCGAGATCGACAACGCTTCCTGAGTCTCTGGATCGGACTTGCAGGTTTGTATCGCAAGTCTTGCACCAGTTAAGTGGTTTCTCAATTCGTGAGCGAGGCCGCTTGCCATCAAGTTAATGAGCCTTGAACGCTCGTTCTGGGCAATCTGGGCGGAGGACTTCTGCAATTGCTCGCTCATCAGATTGACGGATTCGTAGAGCGAATGAATGGCGTCAGAAGGACCTGTGGGAACAATGGATTCGAAGGAGCCATTTGCGATTTCCTCAACATGCTTTCCCAAGCGTTCAATCCGTTTTCCAATTTTGGAAGCAACGAAAGCGGCAACGAGAGCGATCAAAATCGATGAGCATAATCCCGTTGCCAGAGGCAATACAAATGCTTGAACAGAACCGCGCGTCGAAAGAGACATAGGCTCAAGCAGGATCAAGTACCGCTGCTTTTCGTTGGCGTTTTCCTGCTTGGGAAGCTCAAACGCGGTTGCATTTGAGCGGTTGCTATCTTGAAGGTCGACTGCAACAAAAAACGCCTTGCCATTTGAATCGGCGGCTTGATCTACGAGAGATTCCATCCAACGCAAGTCTTCGGATTGTGGAAACAAGCTGGACTTGGAATCCAGCCGAAGTCCCTTTTCCGTGTCCCGGGAAACGATGGCGAGTTTTAGCGAAGAGAGCTCTTGGATTTGAGTTAAGACGTTTGCCGTGAGCGGATAACGGGCAGTGACGCAGAGCCTTCCTGTCGACGAAAAATGCATGAGGGTGGCATTGCGAGCGTCGCGATCAGCAAACCACTTTGAGCAAACGGTTACACCCAACGCCGCAGCGGATACCGCAAGCAGCATAGGTAATAGGAATTGGAACCGAAGGGAGCTCATAAGGTGTTTTGTGTAGCCGGTTTCGTGAGAAACCTGCGTTCAAGAACCGTCATGTCACAGCTGGTTTCTCACGAAACCAGCGTTCGACGCGATTAGTGAACACGCATTTCTTGGGGCATCAAGGCCCAAACGGCTGGCTTGCCCGTGGTGTTCTGCCATGCCGATCGCAACAGGGCTTTCGTCGTATCCATTCGGAAACCTCGTTGTGCCAAGATACCGAATAGCTTTTGTTCCAGCGATTGCAGCATGCCAACCTCACCCATGGCAATGTCGCTCCCGCTCGAATCGTCTAAGGCCCGAAACAGATCAAAACCCGAAGCGGGCTCGGGGCGATGAATCACTTTGTACTTCTCGGCATTGGCTTTCTTGGCAACTACCGCAATGCAATCATCGACACCACCAATCTCATCGATCAAGCCGTTCAACTTCGCTTGTTCTCCAGACCACACACGGCCTCCAGCCAACGTTTGCAGTTTCTCGACCGGAATGTTTCGGGACTTGCTGGCGAGCTTCAAGAAACGACCGTAAATATCATCAATGAAACGTTGCATATTACTGATCTCGTTGTCGGACCAAGCTCGGTTGATCGCGTTGGAGGCGGCCGAATCGTCGAGCGTCACCGACTCGACATGCACGCCAACTCGGCGAAGCAACGAACCCATGCTAATCTTCAATGAAAAGACGCCAATGGAGCCAGTAATAGTTCCTCGTTCCGCGTAGATAGGCTGCCCGATGCAGCTAACCCAGTATCCGCCTGACGCAGCCATTTCCCCCATAGAAACAACGACCGGCTTCTTTCTCGCAAGCTCATCTAAGGCTTGTCGGATGGCTTCGCTAGCAGTAGCACTTCCGCCAGGAGAATTGACTCGCACGACAACCCCTTTAATTCGATCGTCGTGAATGAGTTCTTCGATGGATTTGACGGTCGGGCCAGCGACGATGGAACCAGGCGATGCTTCTTTGCCATCGACAATTGCGCCGCTCAAATGCAGAATGGCGATAGAGTCGTCTTTGACCTTGGCGTTTTCTTTGGGGCCAGCCATCGCTTTGCTCATCACCTCGAAAATCGACATCTCTCGCTTGGGTTTAGCTTTCGGCTTGGTCCACTCGATTTCTTTGCCGATCGAATCCTGGACTGTGCTCTTCATGGAGCCGTAGGGAGCAAGTTTCGTGACGAGCCCGGCGGCTAAGGCCTCCGATGGCAAAAGCATCCGTTTCTTCTGAAGCTCGCGAACCGTTGCGTTCGTCAATCCGCGGCCTTTGGCGATACGAGAGACTTGAGCTGCATTGATCGATTCCAACATTTCCAAGTAGTGTTGCTTGAGATGGTCGCTCATCGTTGGATTGGTGTAAGGCTCAACGGCACCTTTGAAGTCTCCGGCACGAACGACCGATGCTTTGACCCCTACCAGATCCATGGCGTCGCGATAAAACATGGTTTCCATAGCGGACGAAGGCATATCAATGCCTCCGAAATCAGCCATGATGATTTCATCGCAACAAACGGCAATCGCCAATTGAACATTGCCGGCATCCTCCAACCAAGCGATCGTCTTCTTTGCCTTGGTCCTTAACGCAGCGAAACGACGAGTGAGCTCATCGAGCTGAGCCGAGTTGAATTCGATAGAAGAGTCCGAAAGGTCGATTAGTACGTGAGTGACATTTTCGTCGTCGGCCATTTCTTGGATGTACTCGCAGAGCCGAAAGAACGATTTGCTTTTGGCAGGGCTCTGGCCCATAAGCAAGCTGGCGGGGTCCAGGCTGGGCGGTTGCATCAAGTCGTCGTACGATCCGCTTAGAGCAAGTTGCCGCAATTGTTTCTTCGGAGGAAGTTTTTCCTTGGCGACCTTGGCTTTCTCTTCCTTCTTGTCGGAGCTTTTCTTTTCGGTCGCTTCCTCCGGATCGCTGGCCTTTGCGTCTGCAGGTTTCTCATCCGTTTTAGCTGGGTCGGCAGACGGTTTGGCCTGCTCGGCTATTGGAGTTGCTTCTTGGCGTCCAAACGCGGAGCTTAGCAAACAAGCGGCACTAAGAAGAGCGAGGGACGCAGAACTGAAAAGGACTTTTCGCAAGAACAAACTGAACATAGCTTCTCCAAATGCTCAATGGCTGCAGGTATTTTGACGATTGCTTTTAGTATAGCCTGAGATTCAAGGGGTTTGCGAAGCGATTCCCAGAAGCAATTTTTCTGGTTTCGAGTAAAATCGCATCCTTAAAGAGGCGTGCAGCAGAATGAAAATTACCTTAGCTCGACGCGCAAGCTAGTGAATTCGATAGTAAACTCACTAGCTTGCACGCCGTGCTTGGTACATTCGAACCCGCCGCTCGTCTTAAAGTTGTGTTGTCCACCGCTTGGCAGCGGTGGCTACTACCACGGCAAAAAGTTCCGGCGGCACTGATACGAAATTGTTTTCCATAAAAAGGGCAGAGGCCGGAGTGATAGTAACGATTGACGGGCCAGCTGGAGCTGGAAAAAGCTCGGTGGCGAAACGGTTGGCAAAAGAGATCGGTTTTCATTTCCTCGATACGGGGGCGATGTACCGTTGCGTCACTTTTGCTTGCTTGAGAAAACAATTACCCTTAACGCAATTCGACGAAGTCGCCACCGTCGCAAAGTCTGTCCAGATCGAATTCCGAGGCGCACTCGTTTTGATGGATGGCGAGGATGTTTCGCAAGAAATACGACGCCCTACCATTACGAAATCGATACGACCTATCGCGGACAATCCATCTGTACGGGAAGCCATGGTGGTTCTACAACGTCGATGGACCGAAGGGAGAAATGTTGTCACCGAAGGGCGCGATCAAGGGACGGTGGCTTTTCCCAATGCAGAATGCAAAATTTTCTTGACCGCCACACCTGAGGAGCGAGCTCGAAGACGCGTCGGCCAGTTGATCGAACTGGGAATGGATGCAGACTACCAAGAGATCTTGGAACAGCAGAACCAACGCGATAGCCATGACATCAATCGTCCATCGGGCGCTTTAAAAGTTGCCCCCGATGCAACTACCGTTTGGACCGACGGTATGTCAGAGGAACAGGTACTTCAGAGTTTAGTCGAAATCGTTCAACGCAAGCAAGAAGAAATGTCTACCCGTATGACGGCAGACACTCGATGAGCAAGTCCACAACCAAAAAGTCGAAGTTTACTTTTCAATATGTCAGTAGGCAGCTTTTCTACCGATGGGTTCGATTGACATCGCGAATGATTGCAGCCGTCACATTCGGGCTTCGTACCGAAGGGCAACATTACTTGGATGTCGAGGGTGGCGGCATGCTCCTCTCAACGCATCAATCGATGCTGGATCCAGTGCTTGTCGGTCTGATTGCCAATCGCAGGCTCAACTACTTGGCCCGCAAAACACTTTTCAAGAACTCATTTTTCGGGTTCATGATTGGAATGCTCGACGCCATCGAAATCGATCGCGAGAGAGGCGGATTGGCGGGCTTGCGCGAGATGCTAAAACGCTTGCAACAAGGTGAATTGGTTTTGATGTTTCCGGAGGGGACAAGGACTTCGGACGGTGAGATAGCGCCGCTCAAGCCAGGGTTCATTCCCGTCGCACGTCGCTCGCAAGTACCTATGATGCCAATTGCAATCGTCGGTGCCTACGATTGTTTACCAAAGGGGACGAAGTTGCCAACGAGGCGGCCAATCGCAGTTGTGTTTGGCGAGTCCATTCCAGCAAGTGTCTACATGCCAATGTCCGATGCCGAGATTCTGGAATTTTTGGGCGGCAAGTTAAAACAATTGCACGACCGCGGAAAAGAATTAGTCCAAGGGAAATAAAAAGCATGGACTCCTAACTCCTAACTCCCTGCACCCGATATCCCCGAGCAATCAAGAGCTCCGGCACGCGTTGCGTGTGATCGCCCTGAAGTTCGATATTGCATTCTTCGATGGAACCGCCTGCACCGCATTTGTTTTTAAGTGCGGTCAGCGTCTCTTGGATTTGTTGGTCTGAGCAATGAAAATTGCTTACCACCGTGATTAGCTTGCCACGTTTTCGTCGATCAAGCCGAACTTTGAGAGACTGCTTGGCCGCGGGGGTATCCAAGGGCGGGCAATTGCAAGAACGAATCTCCTCGCCACAGCGATCGCACAAGACTGGTCTTTCCAAAGCCGTCCCGTCAAACAAACCCATCGTTCTTTCTCCGAGTCAAAAATTGCGTATGAAGCATTTTGTAGCGAAACTCGTCAAGAGTTTCGGCCGTTTAGTCGATGCGGCCGAAAGTCTTGACGACTTTCGCTACCTACAAGCTAGTTGACATGAAGAACTCACGGTTTCGCGGCAACCGGCGGCTCATATTCCAGCCCGAAATGCTTCAAGTACTCTTTCATGGTCGGTAGTCCAACGCTCTCCCTACGTTCATCGACGTGCACTTCGTCTTCAACTGGATACAGGAACAGTTTTCCCTGCGACTCCGCGTTCGATTGAAGTTGGGTACCATAGATCTGCTTCTTCCCCTGACGCATCAAAACCCGGTCTTCGAGCATGGCGGCATCTGCCTTGCGAGCTTCTCCTGATTTCGCCGCTTTCTTAAACACTTCGAGGTACTTTTCCTGAGTCGATTGTTCGCTGTGCTGCAGGATGAGGAACGCTGCAATACTCCCTTTGTCTCCTACAAGGCTTTTGCCCGGCCAACCGTGCTTTTGTATAATCTCCTCCAATCTCGCCAAGTTCTTGTGATCGATTTCGGCTTGTTTTTTGATCAACTCAGGTAGGTCTTTTAGAGTCTTGGCTCCTGACGATGATGAAGCTTTGATCATGGCTTCCTGAAGGATCGTTCGAAACTTCTGGTCCTCGTCTCCCATTGCGATCAGTTCAGTACCGAGTTCAGGCAGTTTGGGGGCAGGTTGCGTTGACGCGGGTTTTTCTCCGACCGCATTGGATTCCTGTCCGATCAAGTGTGGACTCGTCGCAACTGCGAAAAACAAAATGCAAATTGGAATTCTCAAGGTATCCTCCTGAATTTTGATCGAAATGATGTGAGCTAGTGAGTCCGATGGGCCAAGGAGGCCGTCTCGCTTTCTTTTTGGAATTGCTTGCAATTCCATCGGGAGTGCGAGGGACCAGCCGAGCTTGATGCGTAAATGGCTCGACAGGAGCCTCGCCCTCCCAATTTCCCTCCAATGTTTGTTGGGTTCAAAAGCGAGACGGCCTCCAGGCTCTATGGTGCCGTATAGAATACATTAGATCGAAGAACATATTTGCGTCCCGCGATAACTGCGGAGCCTTCGTGCCAGCGTTCATGGCGAAACAGCAGGGCCGAGCCGACAGTTGGCGTAACCACATGTTCGATTTTTCGGCGGGAATCACCCAAGCCAGTGTATTCGCGAAACGTTGTCTCGCCCCCTTCGAACCCATCGTTTAGGTAGAGCAAGTAAGTCAGTTTGGTAACGTATCCAGCCTCGTTCGTTGCAGAACCATCCTTGTGTCGCTTGAACTCTTGCCCAGGTTCGTAACGATAGAATCGGAGGTTGTGATCAACGCCCACAGCACTTTGGCCATCGAGCGAAGGCAATAAAGGCGAAATGCGAGTCCACATCAGATTCGCAAGGTCAGGGTCGTCAAGATTTACGCGGTCGTTGTTACGAATATTGGTCATCATCTTCGGGCCAGAATGTGTTCTTACAGATGCGGCATCAAAGCCAATGACCTCGGCCCGTTCAATAAGTGCGTCACACTCTGCAGAAGAGAAGACGTCTGACACTGTGAAAATGTTTGGATCGATGAATTGAGCAACTAACTTCATAATCTATTCGGCTATTTGCCTGTCCCGTACATCGAATTAATGCACGTTCGGCAGAGCCAAAAGCGTTTGGACCGCTTGTTTGATCGCCTGTTTGTTTGCATTCGAAAGTTCCCCAAGCAACGGCTGCATCGGACCTGTTTCGGCAATGCCTGCGGAGGCTACCGCTTCATGCAACACGCGAATGGGTTGAATCGAGTTCCGCAAGTCTTCCAGGGGCCCGAAGCTAGCTCGAATGGCTTCCGCTTGGACAAAATCTTTCGCATGAATCGCGCGCAACATGGCCGTCGATCGCGAGGGAGCCACACACACACAGCCACTCGTAAATCCACCCACACCGAAGTCCCGCAAGTGAATGATGGCTGGTTGTTCGCCTATGCCACTCACTATGATGTTCGCCGGAACGACATTGAGTATCTCGGTCAAATAAGGGTCGATACTGGGATTGTCTCGAACAACCGCATACTTGATCCAACTCACAAGCCCATCGCGAACCAAAGACTCAACCAGTGACGGTGCCAACCAACGATCATGCTTCAAATACAGCACGATCGGCTTGCCATAACTCTCAGCAAAATGCCGAACGCCCGTCGCTATTCCGGTCTCGTCAGCAATTTCCTTTTGCGGCAAAATCATGACTGTTGGGAAATCAAAATCCTTGAGGACTTCCGCTTGATCCATCATGATTCCATACGTCGGTCCAACCGACGGAACAATCCAAGTTTTCGGAGCTGCGGCTTGTGCGAGCATCGAAAGCGCATCGGCATACTCCGAAAGCCGCATGTGATAAAAGACCGCGTTTCCACCGTACAGCAAAGTCGAAACGCCCCCCTCCTCGATCTTGCGAATGATCTTTGTGTTCTCAACGCTGGAAATTTTGCGATTCGAATCGCGAGCCAACGGAGGAACCGCAATCACGCTAGCGGAGAGTAAATCAGGGGTTATCGCAGATGTCCACATCAGAAAATATCCGGTTCTCGGTTCGAAGAATTACCATGGAGGAAGTCAAAATCACAACCCTCATGGGCTTGAGTGACATGACTCGCAAAAATACGATGATATCCGCGAGTCCAAGTCGCGGAAGGTGGTTTCCAATTTTCCCGCCTCATGGCCAAAGTCGCGTCATCCACCAAAAGCATCAGGCTTCGATTGGCCACATCCAGTTCGATCCTATCTCCGTTTTGAACCAATGCCAACGGTCCTCCCACGTGCGACTCCGGCGAAATATGAAGAACGCAGGTACCATAGCTCGTTCCGCTCATTCTAGCATCAGAAATCCTAACCATGTCCCGGATTCCTCGTTTCAATAGCTTGTCGGGAATTGGAAGCATGCCCCATTCGGGAAACCCCGGTGCCCCAATCGGACCAGCGCTCCGAAGCACCAAGACGGTATCCTCCGTAACGTCCAAGTCAGGCCTATTGATCTCCTTCTTGAGCTCAGCATAACTATCGAACACAAGTGCCGGGCCAACGTGTTTTTGAAGCCGTGGCTCCGCTGCAACCGTCTTGATAACACAGCCGTTCGGGGCCAAGTTACCTCGCAAAACGCAGGTACCACCTGTAGGCCACAAAGGGTTATCGCGGGTTCGAATGACCGAATCATCGATCACTTCGGCGGCCTGTATTTGCTCACCTAATGTCATACCGTTGACCGTTTTCGCGTCGAGGCGCAGCAAGTCGCGCATTCTTGAGAGCAAGCCCGGCAATCCACCCGCGTCATAAAAGTCTTCCATCAAGTATTTTCCGCTCGGGCGAACATCCGCCAGAACAGGCACCACTTTGGACATCGCATCGTAGTCGTCCAAAGTCAATCGAATATCGGCGCGACCAGCCATGGCAATCATGTGCACGATCGCATTGGTCGAACCGCTGATCGACAATTGTGTTGCCAAGGCATTTTCAAAACTAGCTCGTGTCAACACACTACGCGGCGTTACATTTCCCCAGGCCAATTCGACGGCTCGTCTACCTGTCGCTACCGCCAGCCTGCTATGCTCCGCAACCACCGCGGGTATGCTGGCCGCGTTCGGCAACGTCAGCCCAAGTGCCTCAGCGATACACGCCATGGTGGAGGCTGTGCCCATCGTCATACAAGTGCCAGCCGATCTAGCGATGCAATTCTCAACACCCTTCCAATCGCATTCGGAAAGATTTCCCGCACACCGCTCTGCCCAAAACTTCCAAGCGTCGGTGCCGCTACCTAAAGTTTGGTCCTTCCATCGCGCTTTGAGCATCGGACCAGCCGGAAAAAAGATCGCTGGAATGTCCGCAGAGATGGCTCCCATGATCAATGCAGGAACCGTCTTGTCGCATCCTCCCATAAGCACAACGGAGTCGACAGGATGGCATCGAATCACCTCTTCGGTTTCCATCGCCAAAAGATTGCGATACAACATGGTCGTGGGCTTCATGAGCATTTCACCAAGGCTCATGACGGGAACTTCGACCGGAAAACCGCCTGCTTGCAACACTCCCCGCTTGATCTCATCAACGCGTTGCTTGAAGTGCGAATGGCATGTATTAAGATCGCTCCATGTATTGAGCAACGCTACGATTGGCTTGCCTTGATAATCGGCATCGTCAATTCCCATCCCTTTCAGCCGCGACCGATGGCCAAAGCTCCGAAGGTCATCCGGGGCAAACCATCGACTCGATCGCAGTTTGCTGGGGTCTGTGCCACTCTGCTCAAGGCGCCCATCCTTAATGGGACCGTGCTCGTTACTGCTCTGCTCGTTACTCACTTCACTCATCGGACCGCCAATATTTTCTTCGAGTTTGAATACTACGCTAGACGTTGAATCGCCAAGTGCTTGCGCCAAAGATGGTTATCCACGTTTGGATAATCGGTCCGGAAGTGAACACCCCGCGACTCGGTTCTCGCCAAAGCTGTTGTGGCCATCTGCAAGCCAACCGTTAGGATGTTTTGTAATTCCCATCCATCCACTCCGGGCATGTCCTGAGCGAGAACGTAGCTGCAATATTGCTGAATCGCATGCACGGCTTCGCTCAATCGATCCTCGCGACGCTGTACGCCAACATTTCGCCACATCAATGCTCGAACCGCATTGCGAATATCCGTCAAGTCAATCGGCTGGTTCGGCGCACCTTTCGATGTGCTGGATACCGGCAAAACTCGCAATTCACTGTCCTCGTTATCCAAGGCTGACTGAGACGCATTTCGACCAGTGATCGCACCATATACGAGCCCCTCAAGTAAGCTATTCGATGCCAACCTATTGGCACCATGTAGCCCGGTACTGGTCACTTCGCCAGCAGCCCATAGCCCGGGTAATGTCGTCCTGCCATTTCCGTCCACCTCACAACCGCCAATCATGTAGTGAGCACCGGGTCGAACTGGAATGGAGTCAGTCGCGATGTCCAACCCAAAACCGGCGCACACTTTGGCGATCCCGGGGAATCTTGCACGTACATGGGCCGCATCCAAATGCTTCATCGTTAGATACACGCATGGCGATTGCGTCTTTTCCATTTGGTTCACAATGGCTTTGCTCACCACATCGCGCGGTGCAAGTTCCAAACGCGAATCGTAGTCTCCCATGAAGCGATGCCCCGTCGAATCGATCAAATAAGCCCCGTCGCCGCGAACCGCTTCGGTGATCAATGTTCTGGAGCTACCTGCAATGTACAAGACCGTCGGATGGAACTGCATGAACTCCATGTCTCGCATGACGGCCCCTGCACGGAATGCAATCGCGTGGCCGTCCCCGGTCGCGACCTTAGGGTTCGTCGATTCGCGAAACACTTGTCCGCATCCCCCGGTGCACAGGATGGTTTCTTTGGCCCAAATCAAATAAGGCTTTCCGCCTCGATACGAAGCGACAGCGCCTCGGCAACGCCCCTCATGCGTCAGCAAGTCGATGGTAAAAGTCTCTTCGCAAATCTCCGTATGGGGCCGCTCACGCGTATGCGCAATCATCGCCCTCATGATCTCCTTGCCAGTCGCGTCTCCCAACGCATGGATGATACGTTGATGCGAGTGCCCACCCTCACGCCCTAACGTCAGTTGCCCATCATGTTGATCAAAACGTGTCCCCCACTTGATCAATTCCGCAACACGATCAGGGGCTTCGCGTACGACAAGATCAACCACCTGCGGATCGCACAAATCGCCTCCAGCCACCAACGTATCCTGCACATGGTTGTCAAACCGATCCTCGGGATCCCAAACGCTGGCGATGCCACCTTGAGCATAACTGCTATTCGACTCCTCAAGCTTATCCTTGGTCAGGATCATCGTTCGCAGTGAGGGATCCACTTCGTGTGCAGCACGAAGGCCCGCCAAGCCGCCACCGATGATGAGCACATCGGTAAAAAAGTGCCCGCAACGCTTCGGCTCAATCGGGACCAAATAGCGAGGCATCAATTGAGACCAATCTTGCCTCAAAATCTGGTTTGGAATGGGAGAGTTGGGAAGAGCGAGAGTCGACATTTCGAAAACGATCGTGAGGGCAATGTAAAAGAGCATTTTAGTGCATCGACAAGACCGAGTTTCGATGTCTAAGTTCGCAGAGTTTGTGGAATCTGAAATTCCCCACTTGCAGCAATGAACCAAGCAACAAAAACGTCAAAATTTAGCCTTCTGGATGCACCAGTTGGTTGGTAAGTGGTGAATCATAACAAATTCCAGAGTTTTGCAGTGCATCGTTGGTCTGTTCCTAAGTTAAGCACCGTCGACAAAAGTAGCAGGCACGCTCCGTCGTGCCGTCCGCTGGTGCTCATTTACTCTAATTCCTGGTGAACGGCACATGGCATGTGCCTTCTACTTTGACTTTTATCAGCGGTGTCAAGTTAGGCTCAATCTGGGAAGGTTAAGGGGGTGAGGGAACAAAAAGGGGGTGATGCGGCGCCCGGCTGAGGTTGCTCTCCGAAAGTTCTTTTGTGTATTCAGTAATTCAAATTCGCCCCACACCACATTCTGAGTCTAAGCATGATCCCATCGAAATGGCTAGTCATACATTCCGTCGTTCTCATCACATTGGCCGTCAATGGGTCCATCGCGCTTGGGCAGGCGGGTGGCGCTGGAGCGTCAGGCGGAAACTCGCCCGCATTCTCCGAGCCAAAGTTTTCTAACCGATTGTACGAAAACGGAGGGCCAATGGGGCGAGAGATCAAGGACGGAGCGATCATTCTGTCGGTGACCATCCAGGGAAACAGAAGTACTTCCGAGAATTACATTCGCTCTGCCATGCAGTCGCGCGAGGACCGGGTGTTCGACAAAGAAGCATTTCAACGGGATATCAACGCACTTTACCGCACGAATCTTTTCAAGAAGATCGACCCGTATTTCACCGAAGTGACAAACGGAGTCCACATCCGCTTGATCGTGGATGAGAAGCCCATTATCCAAGAAGTCATTTATCGCGGGAATCAACGCGTTGGAGAGAGCGAACTTGCCAAACATTCAGGGCTCCAAAAAGGAGCCCCACTAGACCCCGTTTCACTAAATTCGGCCAAGTCACATTTGATAGAACTCTACCAAGATAAAGGTATGAATCAAATCGATATTCAGATCGCTCAAGGGCTCATGCCTGGTCAACGTGCTGTCGAGTTTATCGTCAACGAAGGCCCAGTAGAGCGACTCAGCAAAATCGATTTTGTGGGCAATCAAGCTTTTTCCAAGGAACTGCTCAAGACCAAAATCAGTTGTCGCGACGCTCGAATGGGACTATCGAAATGGATTGGCAACAAGGCTTCTGATTCCAAGATGGAAGCGGATCGCGATGCGTTGATGGGATACTATCGGTCTCTTGGCTATTTTGATGCTCGGGTCGAGTTCCGAAAAGACTATACTGCCAACGGTGAATTCATCGACCTAACGTTCATTGTCTCCGAAGGTCAGCGTTACAAAGTGAAGTCGGTATCCATCGTTGGAACGGAACGATATCGACAGAGCGAACTGCTTCCATTCATGAAACTGAAGCCCGGAGAGCCCTTTAAACAGTCGAACAAACACACGGACGAGAATTTTTTGCGAGATTTGTATGGTGCTCAAGGTCATGTATTCGCGGAGGTGGTGGGCGAGTTGATCTACCAACCCAACAATGAAGTAGACGTGCTCTACAACGTCGGAGAGGGAGATGTCTGTCGAATAAGCGAAGTTCGAATTCACATAGACGGGGAACACACCAAGCAACACGTCGTAACGCAACAGTTGGGTACGCTCCGCGAAGGTAGCATCATAAACGGCCCCGAGATCGACAACGCCACGCGACGCTTAAGGTACCTCAATATTTTCAACAACGATCCAAGCCAAGGGACGGTTCCAAACATTCGAATCGAGCCGTCCGCAGAGATAAAGGCGACAAGATAGTACCCCGTCTAATGTCTAGTCCCACCGATTCGCACTTTTCGTATTCGGTCCTCATTCCACTTGAGTTTCATCGAGGAATCGGGCTGGAGTGTGTTCGCGGTTGGACAAAAGAACAAACTTGTTTGCCGAGTTGTTTCGAGGTCATCCTCATCGCGCCGGAGGATTTCCCAGCCGAAGAGCTTGAAGCCATGAAAGCTCTGCTCAGGGTTCATGACCGGATCATCACATTGCAAGCTCACCATGACATGGACTTAGTAGCAGAGGGGGCGAGGCAGGCCCGTGGCGAGAACCTTGTGTTCACCGAATCCCACTGCTTGCCCGAGTCAGACTTCTTAAGTTGCTGTAGCAGCGTGTTTGAGAAAAGGCCGGAGTTGAGTGCGTTTAGTGGAAGATCCGTGCCGATCACACACAACTTGCTCTCCGAAGTGGAGGCGGAAATGTACGCCGCGGATATCGAATCGCACTTGCAGCACCACCCCTGGCTGAAGGTCTTGGATCAGTGCTTTGTGATCAAACGAAAGGCTTACGAGCAAATAGGAGGGCTCGAGCCTCAATACGGCCACTATGCCGAATGGGTACTGGCCGCTCGACTACATGAAGCAGATTTAGCAGTAGGTTATTCGGAAGACGTTTCCGTCGGGCATTATTATTGTGGCGATCTCGATGATCTCGCGGAGTTTGCAGAAGATTTTGGCGCAGGGGAGTTTCGATATTTCCATAGTCGATCGGACTCAAGTCCCGATCACGGGCTCCATACACCAGTCGTTTGGGAGAATCGAGTTGCTTGGCGTCGTGTCTATGCTTGGCGCGTTCTGCAAATGATGCACAGAGCCGCTCACTTGGCTCCTAAACGAAGGAATGACGAATGGAAACACCGTCGAGCCGTATGGATAAAGCGATTGGTGGGTGGACTAGGTAGGGAAATTCGTTCCGTGCGGAAGGAACGAACTAGCTTCCGAGCATCTGTGGAGACCGCGCTCGCTTTAGGGGACAGGAAGGCGGCAAAAATCGCGTATCATGCTTTCAACGAGCATTCGCATCTTCTTGGACAGTTATTGGCTTTCAAGCAGATACGTTGCGAATCACGCCGCACAGCACCATCCAAGCTCAGTGGAAGGTGGTCACCGACCGAGCGCAAGGGTGCGGAATTGATCGGGTTTGAATCCAGTTCTGTAATGAAAGGAGTTCGATTCATCTGGTCCGCTCCTGAAGCCGCTGTTTGGATTCCCGCCGACGTAGGTGAGTACGAAGTCACCGTTCGCTGGTTAAATTTAGAGCCGCTCAAAAGCAAAAATCGCATCAAGTTTTTCATGGATGGCCGTCCGTTGACCGCGAGGGAAGTCGTGCTGTCTGACGGGGAAGCAATCATTCAGGCCAACGTGGAGAAAAAGCATGGACTCTATGTAGGTTGGGTTACTGAGCCGTTGACTAGCCCTGGAGACAGACGGGCTTTAGGGCTGCCGATTCTCAGCGTTACTTGGAATCGGAAAAAGCAGACAGATCGAATACCCATTACAACCAAGAAAGCGCCCGTCTATTTTCTTCACATCATGAAGACCATGGGGACGACCGCACGTCATGCATTGGAAAACGCCTTTCCCGCAGCAGATATTTTTGCGCCGACCAATGATTGCTATTTGGTACATGAGCTTCCTGATCAAAGCGAGGCTCTCAAAAAACGTCGCTTGTTTTATCGCGGCCATTTCGGCTGGGACCTGATTGGCCATACAAAGCCAAGCGCAGGGCGCATCGTCACCCTTCTTCGGCAGCCAAGAGAAAGGCTGCTTTCCCTCTTTGACTACCAAAAGTCTCTTAAGAGAATTCCACAGGAACGTACTGTCGAGGAGTGGCTGAAGAACGATTTATTGTTGAATCACATGATGGGGGGACTTCTGACTCCGTGCCTCGGCCAACTCAACTTGAAAGGTCTGGAGGGCCTAAGGCATCATATGGCAAACCATGCCGATGAAGCGATGGAAAACCTACGATCGTGCTCAGTCGTGACAATCCAAGAAGAACCAGAGACCAGCCTACTCATGCTCTGCCATGCCGTCGGAGCTTGGCCGCCCGATCTAAGCCAAAGGGTCAATCCAACGAAACGCAAAACCATTCAATCCGAATTGTCACCAATCCAAAACGAGTTGCTAAATCGCATCACCGAAACAGAAGTGTCGCTCTACGCCGAAGGAGTGCGGCTCTTTCACATCCACCGAAAACGCATGCTGGATGAACTCGGTATTTCGGAAAAGGATCCAGACTCTCTCGAAAAAGCACGAGCGGAACTGCGACGGCGGGTGCGAGTCAAAATGGAGCCCTCGCTAAAGAGAAAATCTTCCTGGCGACCTCGAGATATCTACCTCGGGGACAATCTTCATAGTAGGGAGTTTCACGGCAAGTGGATTCGTTGGACAGGCCCGGAGCCCGTAACGAAGTTTACTTGGTTTCTTAACGCTAACCAAAACTGTCAGTTGCAACTTCGCCTTCACTCGCCCACGCCACTGGAACACGCAAAGAATGCCAAATTGCGAGTGAATGGTCATGACGTTCCGCTCCAATTGGAACTCGACGCATCGCAACTGGTTTCTAGGCTACGAGCCCAGATTGGAAGCGAGATATTGCGCAAGGGTAATAGTTCTTGGCATGACTTCGAACTCTATTCGCCCGTGGGAAAACTATTTGAAGACATCCGCACATTAGGGCTTTGCGTATTAGGTTTCGATTTTACGGCAACCGTGTGGCAAGGACCTTCATCCTCATCTTAAGTGCGGCGGCGATGAGTTGATGAATTGGATCGAGGAGACCGGCGAAGATGTCGTCTTTCCAGAAATAGAAGACGAGCCAGATATGATTTTGACCAAAGCCAAGAAGCCGGAGCGGAAAGCAGCCGGCAAGAAATAGTTGTCTGGTATTGTTGCATCGGTGGTCATTAGAGCGGCAACATTTTCAGAGTGGCAACAATTGAGGACAATTGTGCGAAACTGAGGACAATTGTGCGAAACTAGGCCAGACCGCGTTCGACTAGTTGCCGCTCTTGGCATTCTTCTTCGAGAATCTCGCGATGCAGTCGCTGAAACTGTTCGGCCATGTCGGCAATCTCGTCCCGCTGCGGATCGTAATTCTGAACATGGTGGATCGTTAGATCGAGCTGGTCAATCAGGCGGCATTGCCAACACTCAATCTCTCGGAGATCGGAGTATAAACCCGGTCGCTGACATGCAACGTTTTCAAGATAACCTTCGCCGGCCACTCGCGTAAAGTGCTGATCGAGTACCCATCGAAAACTGACCAAGTGTTCCATCAGCTTGCTCCATGTCACGCGCTGATGTGGATGTTCGAGCCACGATCGAAAGTCTTGCTCCAATTCAGCAAGCCCCTCTTCGATACCGGATTGACTGTGATTCAGGCACATCTTCA
Organism: Pirellula sp.; assembly: GCA_031424235.1. GTDB lineage: Bacteria > Planctomycetota > Planctomycetia > Pirellulales > Pirellulaceae > JBKCUI01. The sequence goes on along the minus strand of JANPHB010000169.1, from coordinate 58,046 downwards.
TGCCGTTTAGTTCCGAAATGTTTCGATTCATCGCCGAGAACCTCAAACTGATTACGGGATACTGACTTTGAAAAACCAGAGTTCGTTCTAAGATGAGTGTGGGATCAATGGATAAGGATACCACCGTCCATGTTGTACCCATCAATATGGCAAACCTTTCCGGCTGCCGTCAAGCATTTTCAAAAAATAGTTTTCCATGCAAATCCAGCTGCAAATCAATCGACGAACCGCCATTCGGCAGCTTACAACCTGCACCCTCGGCTTGAGCGTCGCACCGCTCTTTGGCAGCGGTCAGTTTTTTGCAGCCAGCTCCCAGGTGGAGCAAGGTTACGAAGCTGAGTTCCCCTCGATGGGTTCCAAAATCAACTTGCGCTGGTACGCCGACAAGGAGCCCTTCCAAGACCAAATCGTTGCTCATGCTCAGCAGATCGCCGACAAGTGGGTTTCCGTGCTCAGCGACTACGATCCTAGCAGCCAAGCGATGGCGGCATGTTCCAATGCTGACAACGGCAATTGGGTTGCCGTTTCGAACGAATTGTGGAGCATCATCCAAATGTGCGATCAATGGCATCGCTGGAGTAACGGCGCATTTGACGCCGCATTAGGGCCATTAACCCGGCTTCGACGGCAGCGAAAACAAGCGGTGGCAAGCCAGTGGGAAGAGGCTCGCCAAAAGAGTGGTTGGAAATTGCTGGAACTCGACACAGCCAAACAAGCGATTCGATTCACGACGCCCGGTGTCCGGTTCGACTTTGGGGCAATCGGAAAAGGATTTGTTGTAGATCGCATCGCCGAAAAATTGGAAGAGCTTGGGATCGAACGTTTCGTGGTCAATGCGTCCGGCAATATGCGGATCGGCAAAGCTCCTAAAGAGAGTCTAGGCTGGCCGATCACTATCGATGTGCCATCGGCCGATGCCAAGGCCCCAGGTGCCGAGTTGCTTCGCACTCGTATCAGCCTATGCGGAATTGCAACGTCGGGAGACCGCTGGCAACGCTTCCCGAATGCCCCGGGTGAAGCCAAGGGGAACTACTCAAGCCATATCGTCGACCCGGCGACAAACACGGGAATTTCTGGTCGACAAAGCGTAACGATCATCGCCGAAAGCGCCGCAGATGCCGACGCGGCTGCAACGGCGACTTGCGTTCGAGCCAACCGAGACTTGGCAGGTTGGCTCGAAGTGCTTTCGCTGAAGAAACCAAAACTGGAGGCTCACGTTTTACTGCAAGACGAGACCGCGTCTTTGGTGCGTTATATCTCGATTGGCAGATAGCGTGGCTTCGACTAGAACATGTGGCTAAAACGAAGAACTATTTGGACAATGGTTCTGCAGACCCAACCGTCAACAGTCTATGTTCGTTTACATGAGCCTGAGGCGCTAGCCGATTTTTGCAAGTCGAAAGTACTCGGCTAGCGCCTCAGGCTCACAGTTGTTGGTTGTGTCTACGCAATGCAACGATTGAGACTATCTATCAACCCTTTCCTTTTTTATTCCTGCTCACTATGTCAAACGCCCAATTGCCACAGCCAAAAAAGAAGATGTCATCAACCATGTTTTGGTTCTTGATCTTTGGCGGCCTCTTCATGACGTTCATGATTCTCTGTTGTAGCGGAGCTGGATTACTCGCATACCGAGCAACGGTAAATGCCCAAAAACTTGCTTCGGCCCAAGTCAAATGGAAGCTGCCTAAAGAGGAACCACTACCTGAAGACCTTCGCAAAGAACTAGAACTTGCAGGAGCAGTGACGCCGTCACCAGATCGCCCGATCAAGTTGTTCCAGGATTGGGCTAACAAAAAGGAAGGCATGCTTGAGATCGACTTTTCAAGATTCGTTAAGGCCATGGAGCACACCGGCATTTCTAGTGACATCAATTGGGCGAGTAGCTGGCTCATCTCGCAAACATTGTCGAACTCGGAATTCAATCTGCCGTACGTCAATGCCAATTCACATGTCTTATCGGCAGACTGGATCATCGAGGGACAAGAAGCAAGGATTCTGGTCGCTTATCCCTTTAGTTCCCTCGAAGCTGGGTCGGTACATGCAATCTGGGTCGTACGGCAAGAGGACGATTGGCGTGTCTTTGATTGGAAGGACATCTTGGAGCCACTTACAAACGCCGAATACATGGCAGTTTATTACGAAGAAAAGCCCCAGCATGACGGAAAAATGGCCAAGCTCATGGAGGAGATCACCGAAATCTATGAGAGTGGCAAAACCGACGAAACCAAGGCGAACGCCATTTGGCAAGCGACATCCCGTGCCACCGTCCAACCTGAGTTCCGAGAATCCGCCAATTTCCAGGCTTGCCAATACATCCTTGCTCTCAATCAAATGGACAAACTGGAACAAGTGCTTCAGGGGTTGCCAGCGCGTTCCAACCTATGCCGAAAATTCCTACGACTGCGACTTGCCATGCACAAGATCGCCGAGGGGACAATAACCAGCGAAGATTTTTTCTTGCGAGCTAAAGAATTTGTAAGCGGAACGGGTTGGTACCCTGGCCTCGGCAGAACCTTGATTCAGCATGCCAAAACGGAGGCTGATTCTGAGTTCGCTAAATCGTTGCTAATCAAAGACCTGGTCCTAAACGATTCTTTTTACTACGGAGCCTACCAATACTTCCACTCGGCTGAGGATGCGGCCCTCATTTGGGAACACCTTCGTCAATTCCCAAATGCAGCTTCGAAGCTGGCGATGTTAGCCAATGGGGGCCTAAATAAGCGTGTTCTGGAATCCCTGGCCGAACTAGCGGCTAAAGACGAACGGACACTTTCCGCTTCAACTTATCTGACCGCAATTCGAGCCATTCGCGCCGAGCAATGGGACAAAGCCCTTCCAGACCTCGAGAATCTCTATCGCAAGGAATTGCTAGATACTGCAGTCGAACAGCAACTGAAAAGCCTCTATGCACAAGCGTTGCTAAGAAGTGGCCGATTAAAAGAGTGTATGGCAACCGCCGAGGATGAAGACGAAGTCCTAGCGATTGCACGTGACTACTTGCTGGACCAATACGAACCCTACGAAGATTGGGTCTCCGAATCGATTGCACTGGTGCTCCAAGTCGCTGCCGAGAATACCGAATTTAACTCGCATTCCAAAACGATTCTTCTCAAGGCGATCGGCGAGTCTACGCGAGGAAACTGGAACGCATGTCTCGAACCATTGTTGAAGTGCCATCAGGATCTAGCAACAACAGCTGAGGGCGATCGGAATATCCACGGAAAAGTCCTGTCGCTGCTTGCCGACAGCCTGGAACAAACTCAAAGTTGGGCGATGCACCGAGACGAAATCGAATCAGCAGAATTTGTTCTATTAGCTTTTGGCCAAAAACATCCCATGGTTACTTTTGACGAAGAACGAGACCGTGGGAGAATCGACCAGTGGAAGGAAATGTTGGCTTGGTACCGAAAGGAAGCGTCCACTGACGATAACCTTTGGACTGCCTATTTCGAATCGAAACTGGCTTTTGAAACTGGCAATTGGGAAGAAGCCGACAAACGGATGGCCAACGCGATCGAGTTTGCGAAAGAAGAAAACCAAGTTGAGGCAGTTTACAGCGACGTAGGAGCAAGTCAGTTTGTCCCATTTGAGTACTCGGACGAACTCGGTGATCTGCGCATTGAAATGGCCTTTCGAAGCAAGCGGAGCTACGAATGGCTGAACAGGTTGAAGACAACATTCAAACCGCAAACAACTGAGGCTGGCGACGACAGCAATGGACCTGAAGAGTCTTTGAAATTCCTTCACCACAATATCTCTTCAGATTCCGAGCAAACAATGTCACCAGACGAACGAGATCGTCTCATCGCAGCCATGAGCAAGTCGGAGTTATTCGAACAGGATGCACTTGAATGGATGCGAATGGAGGTCGCAAAAGATCGCGGTGATACGGAAACGATGTGGGAAATTTCTTCTCGGTACGCCAAATCTGTTAAGGGCGAAGTGTACCGCAGGACTACCTGGGGGACGGACTGCATCCTAGCCGCGATAGCCTCCGGGGACGAGAGCGCGTCCCGAATCAATGAAGCGGCAGCAGCTCTCGGAAAAGACTGGAAAGCCGAAATTGAAATGGCTCGATACTTGACCACTCTTGACGAATCGAAACGTCCATCGAGGGAGCCGAATTACCAGTTCTGGAATAGTCCCTTGGTTCGCAACTGGATTGTCGAGAGAAAGCTCTTTCAAAAATCGGAAAGCAACGATCCAAGATCTGTCAAAGCGAGTTTTTTCACACCTACTCCCTTCGCCGGAAAGCTATTGATGAATCGAAAGGCCGCGGATTTTGATGAAAAGCAATTGGCCGTTGGACTTAACATGATTCTTCGAGAAAGCGAGCCACTACTTCGCATCCAAGCCGAAAACGCAAACGGCGGAGTTGCGCATTGGCGAGTCTTGAGAGACGATTGCATCATCCTGATTAGCCTATTCGATCGCCCAAACACTCCAATCGCAACCACAGTGGAATCGTTTGAGTCGATCGGCGTTCGCTATACCAACTTCCAATCGGCGTTGGCAATCGCAGTGATCCCGTATTCGGATATGCACGATGGCCCTAGCCTCCTGACTCGTATCGTTCAAGGACTAGGTGGTTCGATCGAAACAAGCTTCGGCTATTGCGATGAGCAGTCCAGTAGCCTTTTGATCGGTGAAGGATGGCGAGAAAAGCTCGCGTCTAGCAATTGGATTGCGCTAGATGCAACTAGACCGGGACGGTGCGAAGTAGACATCTTGCCATCCTCGCCACAGCGTTTTCCAAAAGACTATGATTCCGTTGAAATCGGTACTGAAATGAAAATGGAATTGCACTGGGGGCATTTCAAGGAATCTATGCCCGTGTCTGTAATCGCATGTGAATCCGCTGGTTCCTATGGGACGTACGTCGTCAAATTTCTCGGCAACTCCGTCGTGGACCCGCGAATAGAACGAGGCTGGATAACGAAGGCGTATCGCGGCTCACTGCGTTGATATCAAACTTTCGAGCGCGTCGAATTGCGTGTCGATTGGGCAGTTCAATGACGCGGGGCCATAGGACTCGTCAATTATGGTTGCAAGCTCGAAATCGATTACGCAGAAACAACCATCGGATGCTCGGTAAGTTACGTTGCGAATGGCTGGGTCCTCGTGCCGCACTCCAAAGGATTCAAGCGATGAGAAAATCTCCTCAAACTTCCTTGGACTTAAGTGCTGAACGACCGCTCCACAGTTCGTAATCACGAGTTCTAACTGCTCGGCGTCAGCGTGAAGTAGCCGAGGCACATACGGGCACGATTTTGACTCTAGAAAACGAAGCACGCGAATCTCATTTTCAAATCGTTCCCGCGCGTTGGGGCCTCGCAATCGCTTGCTTACGGTTCCATCGGAGCGGTGTCGAACATGAGCTCTGGGGCTATCTTTAAAGACAATCATAGTGACCAGCATGAATTTAGGGTGACGGACTTACGATAAGCAATCCTACTTTTCCCTAACGTGCAAGATGGGTTTTTTGCAAAAAATTAAAGATTCAGAAGACACCAAAATATGGGGTAGACACTTTGAATCGATCGTGTCGATTTTGCAGCCGAATGTCGAACAATTGTCTCAATTGTTCACTGTAGCTATTAGCCCCCAGTAGCTAAACGCGTCGTCACAAGTCTTTGAGGCTCGCTTTTTGGCAAAAAAAATTGGGTGACAAAAAGATTAATCGCAGTGATGAGATAATTTTTGCCCTTCATTTTTTTGCCAAGTCGCTTTCGGCTCGTACTCCGCAGCAACGATTGGGACAATCGTGCGACACTTGTGCGACACTTGGGTCAGGGCAAATCTGGTCGTTCGCCAACGGTTACTTCGATTGCGATTCGCTCACCATCTCGGTCGATCGTGAGCGGGACGCTTGTCCCTACGGGTGTCTTGCCGATTTCGAAAATCAGATCCTCAACGCCTTTGATCTTTAGGCCATTGATGTCAACAATCGTATCCCCGACTTTGATCCCTGCGAGCGAAGCGGGGGATTTCTCCATCAGGCTGGTTACAACCGCGCCGCGCAGAGGAAGTCTAGCAAGATCAACCATATCCCGAAGGTCATTTGAGTCGGCATTCGCAATAGTGGGTTGAGGTCCTTTTAGGTTTTGAGAGGCATTCGCGAGTCCGACTCCGATCCAGCCTCTGCGCATTTTTCCGGATTCCAAAATCTGATTGAAAACGCTTTTGACAACATTGCTGGGGATCGAGAAACTGACGCCTCGATACGATTCGCCGATGATCGCGGTGTTGATTCCGATCATTTCACCTCGACCGTTAACCAGTGGCCCACCGCTGTTGCCGGGATTGACCGCGACATCGCTTTGCATCAAGTCGCTATATCTGGCCGAAGCTCTCCGTTTCGCACCCCGCATGAAATTGCTTGGAATTTCGTCGTAACTGGTTCCGCTCAAATCTAGACGATGCTTGCTGCTAAGAATTCCAAACGTGATGGAGCCCGTCAAGCCGAATGGGCTGCCAATTGCCCACACGGGCGAGCCAACTTCGATGCAGTCGCTATCGCCCCAACGGATTGGGAACAATTCGTCCGCATTGATTTTCAGCACGGCCAAGTCGGTTAGTTTGTCGAACCCGACCAGCTGGGCGACACAGGATCGTTCATCGGCGAGGATTACATTGATCTGTGAGCCTTCGTCAAGCACATGGTAATTGGTAATGACGTGACCGAGAGCGTCCGCAACGATACCACTTCCTTGTCCCACTTTGGGACGTCGAGTAGTCACAGGAAAATCTTCTGTCTCGATCGCTTCAGCGCTCATCGTGATATGTACAACGCTCGCGTTGGTTCTTTTGGCCACCGTTTCGGAGATATGGTTCAGACCTTCCCAGGAAACCCGCTCAAGTTGTTGGCCCGCCATTTCGTACTCTGCTCGCAACTGGCCGCGATGCCAAGCGTACCGGGAGTATTCGAGCATGGATGGCAGCATGAATCGCAACGCAACCAAGAGAACGAGCACGACCACGAGACTCAAAAAAGTTGACAGGAGAAGCGATGCCGCGGTGGGTTGCCGGTTGATGACGTGAAGATTGTCGACAGAATTGGATGAGGAGGAGTCGTTGCTCGATTCGGTGGGAGTTGGAACTGCGGGAATCGCTAGTGGTTCAAGCGGGGATTCTGGGAGGGATGGCACCGCGTTCGGATCCGTTTCACTCATCGAAGTGCGCCTTTCACTGAGAACTACAGGCGATTGCCCGAAATATTGCAGGCTAATCGTGTGACGCCAAGAGTCAAAACGACAGGCCAACAACGCGAATCGTCCAAAAATGACGTACCGGAAAGTTCCATTGTAACAGAGGCATTCCAGCCACGGCAATCATTTAACCCGGGAATGATGTGGACTTTCTTCGTATGGGCTGGTGAAGTATTGATGGATTACGACTAAAATTCGTGGAGAGTTAAGGAACACGACGCTTGCTGGATTGTGGATTGGTGAACGCCCAAAATTCGATAGATTTGACTGCCGTCATTACGACACCTGAGAATATTCAGTTCGAATATCGCATTGCAGGACCATTTCGTCGCCTGCCCGCTTTTTTCTTGGACTTTGTCCTACGCAGTGTCTGCGTGTCTGCGTTCTTCATCTTGATGTTGCTTATTGGCGCGACGGCCGCCCTTCCTATTGGAATGATTTTTTTCGTCATCTTCCTGGTTAGTTTCGCATTCGATTGGTTTTTTGGTCTGTTTTTTGAAGCGTATTGGAACGGCCAGACCCCAGGCAAATGGCTAACTAGAATCCGCGTGATATCGGTGGATGGTCGGCCAATTAATGCTTATCAGGCAACCGTCCGCAATTTCCTACGCCTTGCGGACTTTGCTCCAATGCTCTCACTCGAAGTGTTTAGTCCTGACGCACCGCCTGTCTATGCAATTCCGACTTTCCTCGTGTCGCTCTTGTGCATGACCTTTTCTCCAAGATTTCAGCGATTGGGCGATCTTGCGGCTGGAACGATGGTCGTGGTAAATCAACGGTCTTGGGTTCCGGCGAATATCAAGCTGGAAGACACTCGCGTCGCTTCGCTTAGCGAGCTTATCCCGCCCAACTTCCGCATGACTTCGACTCTAGCCAAAGCGATCGCGCTTTATGCGGAACGTCGAAGTCGGCTTTCTATTGGGCGACGCAGCGAGCTCGCCACGCATTTGGCCAAACCCCTCTTAAAGCAGTTCGGCCTACTCGACGACACCAGTCCAGACTTATTGATCTGCGCATTGTACTATCGTGAGTTCGTTGCCAAGGACGCTTTTTCGGAAGTCAAACCATTTGCTCCAGCCCCATCTGCAGTCAATGCGATGCCCTTAGCCTCGGAATCCCTTCCGCCAATCCTGAAAGCCCCTCAATGAATATTGCAGAACTGTTAGAGAAACGGCGTCAGGGCTGGGTCGAGCTGGAGCATATGTGTGACGCTCTACAGTCCATTCAGTATCCCTTTGCTAACCGCGGCAACCAGGTTTCTCGATTTTCGGCGTTGTACCGTGCCGCCTGTACTGATTTGGCCATGGCTGACCAATACCAATTGCCACCCGCAAGTGTCGAGTATTTGCATCGACTCGTTGGTCGAGCTCATAGCCATTTGTATCGCTCTCGTCGTGTTGGTGCAGATAGGTGGATACGCTACATATCCAAGATCGCCCCACAGAGTATTTTCCGAGACCCCTGCGTCAAGGTAGCATTTGTGGTCTTCTTTGGACTCTTTACTCTGTCCGCCATGATCGCTTGGTCTGAAGTCAAGTTTCCTGGGTTTCCGGAACGAATGGTAGGAAAGGCCCAACTCAAACAGATGAAAGACAATTTCGATAAGCCGTTGGCAGGCAATTTCAATCAATACGTTTTGATGGCTGGATTCTACATCAAGCACAACACGAGCATCGGCCTACAGTGCTTCGCTCTCGGACCGCTCATCCTGCCTTCCCTTTGCGCTTTGGGATACAACGCGGTGGTTCTGGGGGCATCGTTTGGATATATGGCCCGGTCGGACGTTGATCAGGGAGACGTTTTTTTTCAATTTGTGACGGCTCACGGTGTTTTTGAGTTGACCGCCATCGCCCTTTCGGCCGCCTCAGGTTTGCGCTTGGGTATTGGGCTTTTTGCAACCGGTGGCTTGCGACGCTTAGAATCGTTTCGATTGAATGCCGAACGCGCCTTGCCCATTATTTTGGCCGCCGTTGTTCTCTTTTTCCTCGCGGCTTTTACGGAGGGCTTTATTTCCCCATCGCCACTACCCTACTTTGTCAAAGCGTGCGTTGCGATTCTGAGCTCTGGCATGTTGATGTATTATTTTGTCGTGCTAGGTTACCCTCGCCCGGAAATCGATCGAGAACTCGAAAACAACGAGGACAATCCTTGGCGCAAAATCGGAGTCGATCGTGCAGCTCGATAAGACCGCTATCACCATAACGCAACGATCTGGGATCGATGTGATCGACCTGAGTCTGCTCGTCGTACGTCGTTACTGGCAGTCCATTGCTTTTTTTGCATTCGTTGGGATTTTGCCTTTCGCGATCGTGGACTTTATCCTGCTGTGGCCCATTACTCAATACGAATCGCTTTTGATCGCTTCAAGAGATTTTACTGGTATTGGCGTGTATCATTTTCGTTATTTGTGCACCGTTACTGCGATCATCCTGCTCCAAGCTCCGATGGCTCTGAGCCCGGTAACTTATTTTATAGGACAAGCGGTCTTCATCGAACAGCCGACAGCAAGACAAGTTTTCTCAGCGGTCTGGAAACGGTGTGGTGCAATCATTTTGATCCTTGGTATCTTAAGATTGTCACTCATTGTTTTTGTCCCCGCGATCTTCCTCTTTCTTGACCCTGCTTTGAAGCTAGAAGTTGAGATTCCACTCTATCTTTTTTGTCTATGTGGTTTGGCCTTCTGCATTCGAGGCTTTCGCCCCTTTGCAGCGGAAATCTTGTTGCTCGAACGTTGCCCGATTCGCAAGCCCAAGAATCGCCAAGATCAGCTCGCCTACGGACAGAGGTCCAAATGGCTTCACTCAAGCCTTGATCTTCAATTGTTCGGAATCCATATCGGGATTACGATCGTCGAAATTTTGACCGCCCTTTCCATAGTGATGAGCATCGTATTCTTGATTGGGGTCTTGACGGGCAATTGGAGTTGGGGGGTATGGATGGATCTGTTCCTGTTCCCCCTGACCATTTGGCTGGTCGCAATTTGGGCAACTGTCATCCGATTCTTGTTCTACATGAACTCGAGAATTCGGACCGAAGGCTGGGAAATCGAATTGCGACTCAAAGCCGAAGCTCAACGACTTCAGGAGGTACCAACATGGTAAAGCTGCGTTACCTCCTTTTTGCATTTGCCTTTGCCGCGTGTTGCTTTTTATTGATTGCAATTCGATCGTCCATTGCCGCCGATACTCCACAAGAAACTCCGTCGAAAGGCGTAGCCTCCCAAATCACCGACAAAGACCGTGCAATCATTGGACGATCGACGCATTCGGTTTGGTATGATGCAAACGACGGAACCGTTCAACCGATTCGAAGCGGTACATCCGTTAATGTTGACGATCGACATGACGCAATCGCGTCAAGTCTACCGAATACACCTCCGCCATGGTGGGTATCGATCAAGAACCTTATCTCGGGATTTTTTAGTTTGCTTTTTCAAAGCTGGCAGATTCTGCTGCTCGTTGTATTGATCACATTGCTGATCATCGCGGGTTTTGTCATTTTGCGTCACGGCCTAAGTTTTCAATCCCATGGCGGGAAGTTGAGCGATGTGTCGATGCTTGAACGAGAAAAGGCCAAACTACTAGACTTACCATTCGAAGTAGAACAAACCATGTTTGGTCTGCTAGCGCAAGCGGAGAAGTACCGCGCGGCAGGAGACTACTCCAAAGCAATCATCTACCTCTTCAGCCATGCTTTGGTCGAAATGGATGGAGCTCGCTGCATACGATTGGCGAGAGGGAAAACCAACCGAGCGTATCTCCGAGAGTTGCGAGATCAAGAGAGCTTGAGGGGCTTCACGAACCAACTTGTATCAGCCTTTGAATATGCGTTCTTTGGGAAACATGTTTTGAGCCAAGAAGCATTTGAAAGAATATGGCAACAGGTCCCTGCATTTGACACGAACATAAAGCAAATAGGCATGAAACCGAGCAAGGACAGTCGTTCCGTATCCATGGGGAACTCATGATGTGTCAACTACGAAACTGCGTTTTCCTGACAAGCATCATCTGCTTCGCTTCACTATTCTTTACGGGTTGCAACAGGTCGCTCAGCACGCAATACGGCTTGAGCGAAGGCTTTGACGCTCCCAATAGTCCGGCATCGGTATTTCTGTTTCGCAATCTTTGCAATGAAAACAATCACACAACGCTCGAAGTGAAATCCTTCTCCCCACGCGCAATGGAAAAGCTCAATGCGATTGTTTGGACACCCGACGCGTTCGAGCTTCATCAACCTGAGACGTTGGAATGGATTGAACGCTGGCTCGCATTGGGCGATCGAACGCTTGTCTATGTCGGCCGCGATTTTTCGCCAATGGCAGACTATTGGTCGCAATCTGCAGAAGCGTTTTCGAATGAAGAGACGTCCAATCAAGATACGGTATTTGCACTTGAACAACAGGCAATGGAGTTGGGCAATCTCGAACAATTGCGATCTCGCATTCGGCCCAAGACAGCAACCCCATGGTGCCTCTTCGATCATTCCAGCGGGGGCGAGGAGAGAGTGCTCAAGGTCAAGGGGCCATGGGCGAGTTCCATCGATCCGTCTAAAGCGAGATTGTTTCTTCGCAGTCATCCGATTGGCTATACCAAGAAAATCTTGGCTTCGGCCAAGAAGGAATTCGACCGCGAAGCAGAAGACACAAGCACCAAGGCCATCACTCCAACTGCGAAACCGACCAAGCCGAAGCCACCAACAATGCCAAATGGGCTGCCAGCCCCAATCCCCATCCCGGCGGGCACCGCGGTCGATTACGATTTCAAGTGGCAAGATTCGGACGCAAACATGCTGAAGTATGTCAATGCAATCTCTGCCTCGGATATTCCAAAGATGAAAAGCCGGCTAACCACAGCCGACGACAAACCATTGATCGCGGAAGTTACCAAAACGAGTTGGAAAAACTCGCGAGTCTTGGTCCTATCCAATTCCTCGCTCATATCGAATCTTTCGTTGACGAACTACGAGAACCTTTCCATTGCGAAAAAACTTGTCGATGAGCTTCCGAGGACAAACATCGGCTTCTTGAGTGGTAGCCAAGATCCGATCGTTCGATCGGATGATAGTTCTGATCAACAAAAAGGCTTTGAGATGCTGACGATTTGGCCACTCAATGTCGTGTCGATTCATGCGGTGTTTCTGGGCATGCTCGTGTTGCTGGCGCTTTTCCCCATCTTTGGTCGTGCGAAACAGTTGCCAAAGAAATCAACCCGTGAATTCGGCCAGCACGTCGAAGCAGTTGGTGCACTCCTCCATAAATCGCAGGACAGGTTTTATGCTCTTGCGACGTTAGCAGAGTACTTTCGAAACGTCCGCAAAGAACCCACTTCGACCTGGGCAAAGGTTGAACCTGTTGCCCAGCAAGAGGGGAAATCTCCCTTCAAAACCTGAGGCATTTTTCAACTAACCTCGGCCTTAACTCCAGAAGAGACTTTTTCTGCGATTCGCAGAGCAGCCACCGACTGAGAATGGAAGAATTTTTACGGCTGTCTGAAGAACGACTGTCAATGCGATTTTACGCGGGTGGCTAGACGAGCTTCTTGCCACTTCTTGATTTGATCCGGCTCGTTTAACCTTGTGTGAAGCTGTATCAAATCCTCGATCGTTTCGTCGATGATCATGCGATGACTAAAAGGAATCGTCGGTTTTCGCGTTACAAGCCCCTCGTAGCCTTGGGTCAGATGCGATCGTGCCGATTCCAATTGCTCGTTCGCCAGAAGAGCACGCCCTAAACGAGCTATCGCGTAGTAAAGATTCCAGTTGTCATGTTTGGGACCATTCATCAGTTCGATCGCTTTTTGGAATCGCTGTATCGACTCGTTGTAGTCCCCCCTCTTAAAGTAAAAAGCCGCAAGGTTGCGGTGACTGGCCAACGTATGCGGATGCGACTCACCCAGAGATTCTCGCTGAGCTTGGTATACGGGTTGCAGCAGTTCTATCGCCTTGTCCGTAGTGCCCTGCTCGCTTTCAATCATCGCCAGCGCTGCACGATTCATGAGGACTTCGGGATGCGTTGGCGGCATGTGTTTCGACAGCATCTGCTGGGCATCTTCGTAAGCCTTTTGAGCGACAGTATATTCCTTCTTGACTAAATAAATGGCACCCAAACGGCTCAACGAGATGGCCACGTCGATGCTATCGTTGCCGAATACCCTGCGCTGCGTTTCAAGTGTACGTTGGAGCAGCTCCAACGCTTCATCAATGCGACCGATTTCGCGATAGCCGGTGGCTAAGTTTCGCCGCGTCGAAAGAGTGTTTGAGGCTTCCTCTCCGTTCGGTCGAGCCGCCTCTCTCGCAGCAACCTCCGTAAGTAATTCGATCGATCTGGCGTAGTTGAACTGAATTCCATACGAAACAGCCAGGTTGTTCATGGCGATTAGCGTTTCATTGGGGAAAGCACGTTGGGGTCAGATCCTGTTTTCTGTTTTCGCAAGGCAAAGTGGCGAGAAATACTCGCTGAACAGGCGGAGACGGTGATTGTTCCAACGAATGGATAACGACGGTCGCCGCCGCATGTCAGCTACAGTTGCGGAAGCGGACCACTTCAAGACGCACCTTTGGCCTCTGGGTCTGTCGATAAAGTAAGAACGGAAAACGGCGGTCACGGATGCCGCCGTCGTGGTTGCGTTCAACGATCTCAAAATCCCGTACTGCGTTGGAGGAAGTATCGCTGGGCGCTTTGGATTCGCTGTTAAACGAGATGATTCCTGACAACTTGCTTGTTACGGTGACGGCAGAACGGCATCAAACATGTCGTGCAATCGCCGCCAGGTTCTTATGATCCTAGGTAGAAAGCGTTGCGGACGAAAGGTATGCATGAGGCAATACATGGGGAATCGATTCATGATCAACTCGCGTAGCGATAACTGAAAACCGAGTTGCCAATCATCTGCGTCGATCAAGCGTCCTGCGGCATTCGACAAACACTCCCGATGCAGATGTAGGTACCCAAAAACAGTTTCGCGGGAACAGTCCGTCGGCAGTACAAAGCAAAGCAATTCTGCAAGGTCATGTTGAGGTACTCCTAACGTTCCAAGTTCCCAATCGTACGCACAAAGTCGTATCTCGCCATTGTCGCTGCGAAATGCGATGTTGCGAGGATTAAAATCGTTGTGGATCAGCGTCTGCGGCATGCGATCAAGTACCTGCCACCATTGCCCCACATCGGAGACGATACTTTCAATGATCGATCGCGTATTGCTGTCGACCCAGTCTGCAAAATACCTCCAAGCGTAATTCGTCAGTGGCTCCCACAAGTCTCTCATCTCAGCCATCTCGGCTGCCGACACTCTTGGAGCAGGCCAAGACTGCGCCGTAAGTTCCTGCTCGCGCTCGAACCAAATCGAATGCACTTGGGCGATGCCCCGAATGGCCGCCTCGACATGGTGCGGACGCCAGTCGCTCACGTCGCTAGCCGAGTTCAAAAGCTCCATGCCCGCAAGCGATTCGAGTATTAAAATCCATTCACGCTGATCTTTATTTTCAATAGCGGCATAAACTTCCGGTACGTGCCTTCGGAAGCGAGGATCTCGCTGGCGATAGACGTTGATTTCACGTTGATCGCACCCCAAAATCCCGAGTCGACCTTTATGTTTTCCAAGAGCTTTGCCGATGGTATCATCGCACATCGTAGCAACGCGCTCGGCAACGACGAGCACGTCTTGATCCTGCGGTTTGACTTTGACAAACAGCTCCAGCGACTTCGGTTCGCTACTCGCTGAATCACTAAACCTGACGTGATACTTCCAAAGACCAACTTGACTGGCAAAGTGCCATGAAGCCAGTTCCGTCGTGATACTTTCGTCTGTAACATCCTGCAGTTTGGCCAGCCCGTGAACTCGAAGTAATTCGCTTCCGTAATACTGTCCAAGAATATTTTGGAAAAAATTGATATCAAGGCTCGTCTGCGAAACAGATTGCTCCTGCCTTGCGCTCGTCACGCCTGGCAGCACTTCGCTTTCTATGAATGCTGAAAAATAACGCTCAAGCAACTTGGCATCTAAAGGTGGACACGAGACTGAGATGCTGGATAACTTCTTTAGCGTCTGCTCGCAACTTACGGCGTTAAGGTGCTTGTCTTCATACAGCTCCGGCAACGTCAAATTGCTTTCGGCAATTGGCCGGGCAAGAAAAAAGCTACGCAGTCGGTAGAGCGGATGACTGGGAAATACAGCCGACTTGCGCAGTTGTGCAAGCCACTCGCGGTAAGGGGTCAAGCGGATCGAATATCCATATAAATTCATCCATAGAACAACCTCTCGCCAATGCCGCCGCATTTTATTGGCTAGATGAAAAACGTGTAACGGATTTGTTGCTTGACGCGATAAACCAACGATGGCATCCGCGACGTAATCCACCGTGCAACAGTCCAAGGACCAATCAAGATTCGGTGCGGACCCCATTTCGATACAGCCTCGAATCATCGTTGAAAGCAAATCTTCGGCATTAGAATAGCCCGTCGTGCCGTCTCCCATGATTAGCGAGGGTCGGTGAATCGTTGCGGGTAGGCCCCGTTCGCTAGCGCGTCGAACAAGCGATTCGGCGACACACTTGCTTTGAGCATACCCGAGATGGATACCGCTTATGTAAGCTAACATCTCGTCTTGTTCAGATACTTCCTCGATAGGAAAAGTGGTGTGACACGTGGCTATCGACGACACAAAATGGAATGGTTTGGGTTTGCAATCGCAAGCGAAACGCAGCAATTCTTGCGTCCCGAGAACATTGCTCGACCTAAGCCCCTCGTAAGGCAAGACCCAGTTAACGGCGGCCCCACAATGATAGATCTCATCGATTTCGCGAGCAAGAAAATCCCAATTGGCTTCCCGAAGCCCCAGTCGCGGACTCTGCAAATCCCCGACGACAGCACGCAATCTCGATTCAAAGTCATCGTTCCAGATCCCATAGCGATGCATGTTGGTGCGAACTCGTTTGATGGGCTCATCGTCTTGTCCTCGCACCAAACAATATACAACTGCTTGTGTCTCGCGCAGTAGCCCTCGAAGGAGGTGCGCTCCCAGAAAACCCGTCGCACCGGTCAGCAAAATGGATCGGACGTGAAGATTGCGTTGAATGCCTTCCCTGGGACGAATATCAGCCGGTAGCACACTATCGGCCAGCATTTCATCTAAAAGCGAATGGCATCCGCCGTTAGGTGCCAATGCCGATTGTTCGTTCGATCGGATCGAATGGATGTACCGCTCGAGCAGTTCAACATTGGGATAGAGAAACAACAGCGTTTCCGGCACTGCACAATTCAATTTAGCAGCAATGGCCGTAGTCAACTCGATGACTCCAAACGAATCCAACCCGTAACGCGCAAGCGAAACCTTCGGATCGATCGTTTCCGCAGGAACTTTTAGGCAGCGAGAAACGGTATCCACTAACCATGCATTATCAATCGTCCGCTGCAGTTGTACTGAGTCTGTCATCCGTGGAATGCCTGGAAGGTTCAGGGAAGGAGCCGCAACTAAAGTTTGCAAGTGACCATGAGGCAATGCAATCGAGCGTGCCAGCAAGTATTGCCATGCAGCAGGCATGTCTTCGAATCTTTCCGCTGGAAGTTTTGGGAATGCTGCCTGGAGCTAAGAGCACAATCGCAGCGGTTTGCAGTTCGTGTTGTTCCGAAACCGCTTGACGAATTACATCCATAATCTCGTCGCAATCACCCTCAAATGAACTTGTCTGACCCATATTCGATTTTGATCTGCCTGAGCGTAATCGGCGATTGACCTCCGCCAAGATTACCAATTGCGGACCGTCTTCCGCCACGACAGAAACCGCAGCGGAAGACTTCGAATGGACTTCGCTATGGCTCTGCTCAACGGTCTGCTCAATATCCTGAGGATAGTGCTTGCGGCCGCGAACGATTATGAGGTCCTTGATGCGCCCGGTTACAAACAGTTCTCCCTTGCGCATGAAACCAAGGTCACCTGTGCGAAGAAATGGGCCTCGGCCCGATTCCAAAAAAGCGTGGAAGGTTGCCTCTGTCTCGCGCGATAAATTCCAGTACCCTTGTGCCACGCTTGGTCCGCTCACCCATATTTCGCCAATCTGCCCCGACTCCATTTCAACGGCCAGCTTCGGGTCAACGATGATTACTTCCATGCCAAACTTGGGCGAACCGCAACTGACAGACTCGGCAGGGACGCTACCATCTACGGCCACGGCAGCTTCGGTAACACTGGTATTCTTGCCATCGGTATCCTCACCAATGGTATCTTCGCCGCTTCGAGGCTTACCCGAAACCAGAACCGTTGATTCGGCTAATCCGTACACAGGAAAAATGGCGCTGGATCGAAAGCCACACTCTCGAAACGTTTTTGAGAATCCTTCCAAGGTGCTTTTGCGAATGGGTTCCGCGCCGTTAAAGGCAATCTTCCAGGAACTAAGATCCAATTGACTGCGCTGCTCGGCAGTCGACTTCTGAGCACATAGTTCAAAGGCAAAATCCGGCGCTCCGCTATTGGTACCGCGAAAATACGAAATCGCTTGCAGCCAGCGAAACGGCTTCTGAAGAAATGAGACGGGAGACATCAAGTAAGCAGGGCAATCGTTGAACAGCGGGAACAACACTCCGGAGAACAATCCCATATCGTGATAAGTCGGCAGCCACGAAACCAAAACGTTATCGCTTTCATGATGCGATATGTTTTGAATGTACGCAAGATTATGAACGATATTGCCGTGACTGACCACAACTCCTTTCGGAGCTGCCGTCGAACCGGACGTATACTGCAGAAAGGCGATCGAATCCGAATGAACTTCGGGCACTTTCCATTCCTCAATGTCTTCCAGTCCATAGTGGTCTGTTGCCAGCAGAGGGCACTTTGAAAGTTCGGGATCGCCCTGAAGTAGACTTGCGAACTTTCCGAAACCCTCTTCGGTGCAGAGAATTGCTTTGGCTCCTGACTCGCTGTAGATCGCTCGAAGGCCCGGTAAGCTGCGCTCGGGGCGCGAAGACTGAGGTGGATAAACCGGCACGGCAATCACGCCAGCACATAAACATCCGAAAAAAGCCGAAACAAAATCCAAGCCAGGCGAATACATCAACAACGCTCGATCCCCCTGGTCAAGCGCACTTTGCAGCATCACTGCGATCTCGCGACTTTGGCGATCGAGTTGTCGGTAGGTCAACGTGTCTCTTTCGACGATGCCATCAACTAAGTAAGTGTAAGCCCTTTGGTCGGGCTGGGCTTCAGCACGTTCCGCAAGCATGTCGACTAGCGATACAAAACCATCAGCTTGCGAGCTCCATAGCTTGCGTTCCATTATTTGCCTTCGTAACGAATCTGCAGTTCCAAAAAGGCGCGATGCATCATCTCGCGATTCGCGTCTAAGTCTTCTAGTTTCCAGTCTTTGGTTGGGACTGGAGGTTGGACATAAATGTGCACTACGCCTGGCTTAAAATTGTATCCCCAGCCCGGGTTCATTTCAGTTGGTATCGCAAAGTAAATGGGCACAATGGGCGCGGAGAGGTTGGTGGCCAGATGAAAGGCTCCTTTATTGAACGGGGCGATGTACCCTATCCTGCCTTTGTTCCCCTCAGGACTTAAGAAAACGGACTCGCCGGTCTTCCGTAGAACTCGCTCCGCACGTTTGAAGATCTCGACCCGACGCAGTGGAAAGTTCTGAGGAACGGTCCAAAAGACGCCTGCTAAGTATCCGAGCAAACCCAAGGGCGGAAACGTCTTTCGTAGATGGCCGCTAAGAAAGAAACGCGTATTGGGAAGCCGCATCGCAGTCAAAAGGAAGACATCTAAGGTTGATGCGTGATTGGCAATATAGACAGTTTGTGTACTGCCCAAATACTGCTTGTCATGCACAACGAATTTTACACCGCCAATCCACAGGGCTAGGCGTGCCGTCGGAGCAATGATTTGGCTCGCGTAAAAGTCGCGGGCTTGAAACAAGGTAACCACGGCAATCAGCAGTGTCACCACGGAACCAATGGTCATCACGGTAAAACCGGCGATGATTTGCAATAGCATCCGGCACCAATCGAATAGACCACGCGATTGCTTGTTGCTTTCAGTATTCATGCGGCTCTCTTACAGACGACCGTCTGCATGGCTAGATTCAAACGATGCTCGAACAGCAGCACTGGGCTAAGCAGAATTTGACCCGCAAAATAAGGATAAATCGCCTTCGCAAAATCGAGCCCGCGGCCCTTGCGAATCTTAAAGGCAACGCCAGCGAAAAGATAAAAATACGCAGGAAATGCACCGTAAGGCAGATAATCGACCACTTCCAATCCCGCCTTCTCAATGAACTGCAGCAACATCGTGCGATCATAAAGCACAGTGTGCTGTGGGGCTTGCAGCCCAGCCCAGCGGTTGCGGTACAACTTAAACGACAGGCTGTCCAGCCGTGGGACTTCGATGATTAGTCGCCCGTCGCTTGCCAATCGGTCACGGGCCACTGCCAGCGATTTCAGTGGATCGTAATCGTGCTCAAGAAAATGCCACATCGTGATGAGATCGAATAACTGCCCACCGAAATCCTGTTCATAAAACAATCCGCAGCGGAAATCGATTTGATCCAAACCGGGAAGCTTGGAAAGGTCTTTGAAATCGACGCCGGTCACATGCGCCCCAAACAGCTCTTTGAGTCGCAACAGAAATGTGGCTGCCCCACAGCCAACGTCCAGTACATGGCTACTCGAACCTAGCGAAACATACTTGCTGATGAGCTTGACCTTCTCACGATCATGCTTGCCCATCGCATGGTTATAGAACCATGTCAGTATTCCCCAGTCCTGCTTTTTTCGGTGTGCGATGTACTCTTCATCGTAGTAGTCTTTGATGTTGAGCACGTCAATTCGCGGATTCTGATAGACCAAGCCGCATGCATCGCAAGTAACGAAACAAAAATCACCAGGCTTGCCGGTCAAATCATCTTGAGCCATCAAGAATTTGCTGTGGGACGTTCCACCACAGTAGTAGCACGCAATCGATTCAAAGATCGAAGGATCAGGAGGCAAGGCCGATTTGGAAGCAGACATCAAGGCAATGTGGTTTCTCCCCAACGCCCCTTTTTCGGGGAGTGCGTTCGGGGGTGAGGTGTGGAGTTCTGAATGGCGAGCGTCCGGTTCAGTCTGGTAGCTGGATTCGCCAGAATTCAGAACTTACTGAATTCTTGCGAATCCAGCTACGAATCGTGATTCCCTATTGCATAGTTTAGCAGCCAGACAAAGCCAACCAAGAACACAGCATAGCACCATCGCCCTGGCGCGACTTGATTGCGAGATCGCTGGAACAATCGGGCTAGCACCACGATCCCCGTGATAACCAATCCAGAATGAACGACAACCAACATTTTGGAGTGTCCGATCAGGTTATAAAACATTAAAAACCCAACTAAAATCATGGCAAACATTTCCGCCGTCAACAACGTTTGGACATCCCTGCGAGGACCAACGCGGCTATCGTGGAGAAGCTCGTAAATGCAAAAGCAGAGAAAAGTCAGACCCATGGCATAGCTGGAATTTACCATACTTTCTCGCCCAACCGCATTTGAACTCAGCAAATAGACGAACACTGGATACTTTAGGAGAACGATGGTTTGCGAAAAAACGGAACGGAATCGCATTCGACCTCGCACCGAATACCAAACAAGAAACAGAAAATTAAGAACCAAAAACGCGATCAACGAGCGTTCTGATTTATAGGCCAGCAGGGTAACATTCACAGCAAACAACAGCCCCAAAACAATTCGGAATCCGACCAACGACTTCGCCTGGCACAGCACTCGCTGAGGAAAAACGCGTCGATCGCTATCCACATCGCTCAAGTCATCCCAAAGTCGAAATTGCATAACGAAAAAAGCTGCCAAGACAATGTTGAGCATCCAAGAACTCGCGGCCACTGGCCATTCCGTTACCAACGCGGCCGTACAGAGGAACATTGTTAATGAACCTACGAGGAGCGCCGGCATCCGACTTCTCTGATAACGCACCAGTTCGCTAATCGACAACAATTTGAACAATGCCACGATCTCCGTTGACAGTAATCATCTGGCCCTTGGAAATCTGCTCGGTGGCTTTGTGCACACCAACCACGGTGGGGATTCCGTACTCGCGTGCTAGAATCGCCCCGTGTGAGAGCATACCACCTCGTTCCATAACGAGCCCTTTGATCAGGAAGAAAACGGGGCCCCAGCCAGGATCCGTTTGCCGTGTTACCAATACGTCACCTTCGTTCAACATTCGACATTCCGAAATATCTCGCAGAATCGCAGCCGGAGCTGTCACTTGCCCGCCGCAAGCCCCAATTCCCGACAGCGTTGTTTCGTCAGCTTGGTCTTCGGCATTCAACGGCGTCGTTTCAACGGGACCATCCACTGGCAAATAGCCGTCCACTGGCAAATAGCAGCCAGGTGGCAATACGAATGAGTCGTTCGGCGTCATTCGACTCAGCCTCTCGTGCTCATCCTTTCGAAGCTTAACCAATTCTTTGGTCCGATACGGAAACATGGCGCTACCCGCCAACAACGAATCGACTTCCTGATATGTCAGGAAAAAGATGTCGTTCCGATTCTGCAACCATTCGCGGTCAACCAGTTTATCTCCGATGGCCAATGCGATGCACCGACACCGGCTGTACAACAGCGCTTGCTTCAACCGAGCTCGTTCCCGCAACGCAATCGACTTATGACAGCGCTTCAACACAATCGAAAGCCAAGTAGCTTTGCTTGGCCAAGGCAAGAATCGAAAAAGCTTTCGGTGTCTAAGTTGTTGCATAACCTCTTCGGTTTCGGATTCGCGATCGGCCGCCTGGCGATTTAACAAATCCAACGGCGATTCGCCTTTGAGTTCAACATAGGACCTCAGCATATCGAGCAATGCTTCCGGTTTCTCTTGGAAACTAGCAACGGTTAGCATCAGTTCCCCTGAGCATCGAAAACCCCAATACTTAAGGAACGATTGAAACGCAGCATTGAACGCGGAATACTCAGGTTTAACGCAGGCTTCAGCCAAAAACCTCGCATCGTCGTTGGTCTTGAGTAGCTCGCTCAGCGACGGGAGTTCTTGTACCCTACGAGACAGTTTCCACAGCTCGATAATGGGTGTTCCGCTGACCACATCACGCAAGCCCTTTAACAGAGAGTTGTGCAACCCCGATTGCTCTCGATCAGGAAACTCTTGGCTCAGCAGCCGTTTGAGCAACCCATAAGTAACCATCGCCGTTGCGTCCGCCAGGGATGCATTCGTCCAACGATTGCAACGAATGTCGATGAACGCACGCAGATCTTTCAGCAGGTCGTTCAACGTTTTTGACTCAAGCATGCTCAATTCGGTAGTCGCGGCAAACTCGTCCACTACCCGTTCGAAGGCTGCCACGCGTTTTGTCAGAAACAAGAGCTGCCAAGTTGTTTGAGTAGCGGTTCGCGTCAACTCAATCCATTGCGCGATGCGACCAGCGCGAGTCGTTTTCAATAAGGTCGAATCTTCCGTGCTCGCCGACTTGCTAACCCCTACGAAGTCATCAAACCACTTGGCCAGCGATTCGCCGCAAGGAGCCATCCGCAAGGATGAATGAATGTTGGTCAAGTTGTAATACATCCGCGCTCCGTGAACGCCAATGACGTTGCGCAACGGATACTCCATCAATGCAACTCGGCGCGGATCAAAACCAAGTGTCAGAGCGAGATTGCGGAAGTAATGGTAGTAGCCAACAGCGGCAATCGAGTACAAAAATGGAGAAATGGGTTCAGGAAAATTCTCATTGACATTGGCATTCGACCAAAGCACAAATGGACCAACGGATGGTTCCTCCTGAGGTGCGTTGGCGTTAGCGGCAGGTTCAGCAAAACCGACCGTAATTGGACGAGTCTGAACTAGAAATAATTTCCCATGCTGATCGATCGTCCATTCGATATCCTGCGGGCAACCGAAATACTCCTCCAATTTCAAGGCCGTGCGCGACAATGGTTCCATTTGGTTTGCAGTCAACGAATGGGCGTCTTCATCGCCAATGGCTTGTTCTGGAGTCGCCTGTATTCGACAGGAAAAATCGCTTCGCTGGATCAGAATACGCCCAGGGTTCAACTTGCCCGCAGCCAGTTCATCTCCGAAACCGTAACAGTACTCAACGACCAACGAATCGCGATTGCCGATTGCTAAGTCCGGATTGGCTGTAAACAAGATGCCGGAGATTCGCGAGTCTACGAGCTTCTGAATCACGACGCCCATCCCGCGTAAACAGATCCCTTTCGACAACTGGTAAAACAGAACGCGTGGCGACCAATACGAAGCCCAGCAACCAAGCACTGCTTCGATCAATCGCTCTTCCGACTTGACATTCAGGAAGGAATCCAACTGGCCCGCAAAGGCCGCGTGACGCGAATCCTCACCGATGGCCGAACTGCGAACTGCCAGCGCCTCGTTGGGGAAAGTCTCCGAAACGAATGCTCGAATGGCCGCTAGTACTTGTTCGGGAATTGTCGCGGCGAGGACCCGACGGTTGATCGCTTGCGATGCCGAATGGATCCTCTCGAGTTGTTTCGCTTCCAAGCCTTCGAGCGCCTGCTTAATCGGCTCACGCAGCTCGTTTGCATCCAAGAAGAATTGGAATGCCACATCGGTAACCACAAAACCGGGCGGAACATCCACTCCTAGGTTGGTCATCTCCGCTAGATTCGTCGCTTTGCCGCCAACCCCATCAGTGTTTGCTGCATGCAACGCAGACTCTAGCGAACAAACAAAGAGTCCTTGAGAACTGGCTGTCATTGGTGACTTGAGCATATCCGTATTCATCGGGGCCGGGCCTTTACTCCAAGCTGATAGAGCAACACGTTGAACCCCAAGTGGATGATCGGGCCCAAGAGGATAATAATGCACCAAGTCAGAGTGGGTACTGGCACGATTAGCGCCAGCACAAGCATTCCGCCGAGAATAGAATCAAAACGATCGACCAGAAAACAGATCCAGCGCGCTCTGGAGTTCTCCGGTGCTTCGCCAGGTGGAACGCCCAGCCGTCGTTTCACAAACGAATTTGGCAACTCACCAAGCATGAATCCAATCCCGACCAAGCAACCAAGAAATCCAAATTGCAGAATCGAAAGTGGCCATAAACCTTCGAGTAAGTGGTAAGGGACGGCGGCAAACAGGATGCGAAACAATACGAAAGCAACGCCAACTCCTGGCACGATTGCCATGAAACCCCGCCACGTCTTATTGTCCCCAAATATGCGAACTCCACGAAACGTTCTACCTCCATCGATGGGTCTTTGGAAGCGTTTTGAGAATGAACTCTTCAACCAGAATGTTTGCACGAACCCCGCCGTTACAAAAGAAAGTATCAAGAAGGCAGCGCACACCACAGCATCTGGTTTCATAGGAGCCACTTCTTAAATGTCGAAGCCAGAACGACTGGCGTTTTGAAACAGAAACACTTCTCCTGGAATCTGCTTGGCTTTGAGTAGCCATCGCCACCAGTGTACACTTTTGTGAGTTTCGTAACCGATCCGGGACAAGTAATACCCAGGTACGCTTGGGTAAATATGATGCAACTCATGAGCGTCCAAGTTAAGAAGTACCAAGACGGAAAACCAACGTGGAAATTCGAGAGATCGCGTAAAGAACTCTTGCTCGGCTGGAGTGAATGGCGCTACATCTTGTCCCTGACTAAGCTGCATTGGAATGTGAGTATGCTGGCTGAGGATCAGAATGTCCTGCATCATCAGAGAAAGGAGTGTCGCCAAAGCAAACATCGCGAAGATCTCTTTCAAACCAACGAGCCAACAGACCGAAACGTAAATGGCCAGTAGGACGAACAAATTCACCGTCAGCCGTAGACGCTTATCGCGGCGTGGGAACAGTTTGTAGAGCCGAGGAAGATTCCAGTAGTTCTGCAATCGATACAGCACAGAGAATAGAGGAACCCAAAGTTTCCAACAACCATTGATAATCATTCTCTCCCACAGCTTCAATGGGCGGGGAACCAACGTCGCCGTTGTCGCGTCTAGGTCCTGCCACCCTGTCCAGCGATGGTGGACGGCATGGACTGTCGTCCAACTTTCAAATGGAATCCCGGCAAGTAGCGATGCCAGATGTCCGCTGAATTTATTCCCTGCTGCGCTCTTGAAAAGCGTTTTGTGTCCCGCTTCGTGAATGAGCACAAACCATTGCAACATCGCAAATGCCAACAGCGTCTGTCCCGCAATCCAAAGCATCCGATAATCAAACGTCGACAGATACAAACCAACCCCCGTTGCAACGGAGCAGCCCACGACAAACATGGTACCGATCAGATCACTCGGCTTTAGGCTCTTGAACTGCGATACTGGCGGAGCTGCTGTCATTCGGCAAGCCTATTGGGTTTGGAATTAATTCTCAGCCTATTCTACCGATGGAACGAAGCGTTCTGCAAATAGGATGAATATAAACGCCAAAGCGAGACCAGAAGCGGGAAATAGCAGATAGAACACGCCTGAAGGCTTTCGAATTCGGTACGTGCTGACCATTGCAATCGCCAAGCCAGCAACCGCTACCGCAACGCAGCCTCTCAACCACAGCGTCCCCCAAAATCCCGCCAGGAAAGCGATCGGTAGAATCATCGCCACGTAGGTCACGGGCAGACCGATAAAGTATCGCTGCTTGCCAACGCTTTGCAGCCCGACCATGTCGAAGAAGGCCAAACGCCAAACCACACACAGAATAAAGAACACCAGCAGAAGCACTTCCATGATTCCATTTAAGCCAGCTGAGTACATCAACACAACCGGCGCGAACCCAAACGAACAAGCGTCCACGATCGAATCCAGTCGACTACCAAAGTTTTGTTGGTCGGGACTACGATTCAGCCGTCGCGCTACAACGCCATCGAATAGGTCACACACCCCAGAAACCATCAAAGCTACGACCGCAAACGCCAGATGCCGTTGGATGGCTAAGAAAGCGCACGCAACGGCCGCTGCCAGTCCAATTAAGGTCAAAGCGTTTGCGAGATCGAGCAATTGCCGAACGTTCATCCACGGTAGAATTTCGATCGCATCGCTCTCATGCTTTGGAGATTCAGATCGCGACTCCATCCCTTTTCCTCCATTGCAATTAAACTCTGGGACTCTAGCCTACTGCTTTCAACAGCCTACTGCGTTCAACATTGTTGCTTTGTCCGCTCCCTTCAAAACCCATGGGAGAGCGAGGCTCCTGCCGAGCTTGCGACGTCAAGGTTCGGCGGGAGCCTCACCCTCCCGAGCAACAACTTGCTTGGGCGAAGTCAAACAGAATATGTTGAAAGTAGTGGCACTCTAGCCTACTCGCTCACTTGACTCGAGCACCAAGCGTCAGAAGGCAATCAATTTGTTATCGCTGTCAAAGCCGATATCGTCAAGCTGGGTTAAGCCCGGATGGCGTTAAGATAAGAAGTAGTGGAATCTCGTGAGAGTGCCACAGCACCTTAAACTCCAGGAAGTTTTACAACTTCCGCTACGAAGTTTTACAACTTCCGCTACCAGCACAGGCTTAATTCAACGCCATTCGGGTGAGGCCCACATTGCCTTGAGTTATCAATTAGTCCATCACCAGCCTTGTGGGCAGCGACAAATAGCTTTAGCGTCTAAGTGTGGGATGATTCGAAAGGAGCATTGAATTTCTCAGATGGCCTTGCCGAGCGTTTTTTGCGGTAGGATGTTCAAAAACAGGACACTTGGGCCGCCGCATGACTCACTACGTAGAACTGCAATGCAAAAGCAACTTTTCATTTCTAGAAGGAGCATCGCACGCGCATGAACTAGCCGAGCAGGCTTCCCATCTCGGTTATCATGGACTCGCCGTCACCGATCGCAATACCCTTTCTGGGATCGTACGAGCACACACAGCGGCACGCGACTTGGAGCTGCCTTTTATTGTGGGGAGCGAGTTGCATCCGGTCGATGGTCCGCCTGTTTTGCTGTGGCCGCAAAATCGTCAGGGCTATGCGAACCTATGCAAGCTTCTTTCGATAGGTCGTCTTCGGGCCGACAAAGGCAGCTGCTGTCTCTCCTGGCACGATATCGCCGAGCATAGCCTCGATTGCATGGCGGGCTTAGTGCCGCGATTGCCTGATTCTAACTTAGCGCCACCTACGCTTCGCGCTTTTACAGAAACCCAATCTCCGCTTTCTGTCCAACCAATACCCAGTACACTTTGGTGCTCGGCTGGCGTCTCGTTTGACTCACGAGAATTGCAGCCGTGGGTCCATTGGCTCAATCAATTTCGAGAAGTGTTCGGCGACCGAGGCTACCTTGTCGCAAGCCTCCATCGCGGTGTCGATGATCAAGCGTCACTGGCGCGTTGGCAAAAAGTCGGATCGGATTCTGACGTTCCATTGGTGGCCGCAGGTGATTGTCTCTATCATTGTGCCGAACGCATGCTGCTGCAAGATTGCTTAGCTGCCATCAGCTCCGGGACGACGATAGATGCCGTGGCCGCGTCGCGTCCGATGAATGCGAGTTACGCATTAAAACCGCTCGGCGAAATTGCTAAATTGTACCGCGACTGTCCGAAAGCCATTTCGGCAACGGTCGATATTTCCAAGCGAATCGATTTCTCGTTGCTATCGCTACGCTATGAGTATCCGCTCGAGGCTTCCCCTGACGGCATTGCTCCGATCGATTATTTGAAACAGCTAACTTGGAAAGGGGCCAAAGAACGCTACCCACGAGGCGTACCGAATACCGTCATCGCCATGCTCAAGCACGAGTTTTCCATCATTCAAGACTTGCACTATGAGCCGTACTTTCTAACCGTTTGGGATTTGGTTCGGTTCGCCCGATCGCGAAACATCTTGTGCCAAGGCCGTGGGTCGGCTGCCAACAGCGCCGTCTGCTTTTGTTTGGGGGTTACTAGTGTGGACCCCAGCCAATACGATCTTCTATTCGAACGCTTTATCAGTCGAGAACGCAACGAGGCTCCAGACATCGACGTGGATTTCGAACACCAACGCCGCGAAGAAGTCATCCAGTACGTCTACGAAAAATATGGACGCCATCGAGCGGGGATGACCGCCGCTGTGACTACTTACCGTCTGCGTTCCACCGTTCGCGATTGCGGCAAAGCCATCGGGCTCTCACAAGATCGAATCGACTCACTCGCCAAAATCGTGGAGGGACGCGGTGGCGAAGAGTCGTTTGAATCCAAGTGCCTGACCGCCGGAATCAATCCCACGTCGCCCGTCGGTGCTCGTTACGTTTACCTCGTTCAGTCGTTGCTCGGTTTCCCTCGGCATCTTTCGCAGCACACGGGCGGCATGGTAATGACCCAAGGTCCTCTTCACGAATTATGCCCTATCGAAAATGCAGCCATGCCAGGTCGCACGATTATCCAATGGGACAAAAACGACTTAGATGAGCTCGGAATCCTCAAAGTCGACTGCTTGGCTCTTGGCATGCTATCAGCCATCCACCGCAGCCTCGATTTGATCGACGACCACTACCAACGTCCCTTAACGTTGGCAACGATACCCAGCGGTGATTCGACGGTGTACGACATGATTTGCGAAGCGGACACAGTTGGGGTATTTCAAATCGAAAGCCGAGCGGAAATGAGTATGTTGCCACGGCTGCGACCGCGATGCTTTTATGACCTCGTAATCGAAGTCGCCATCGTTCGGCCCGGCCCAATTCAGGGACAGATGGTGCATCCCTATCTGAAGGCTCGCACCTCTGGCATTCAACCGGATTATCCCAACGAAGAGATCGCACAAGTGCTCCGCAAGACCATGGGAGTGCCGTTGTTTCAGGAGCAAGCCATGCGTTTGGCGGTCGTTGCGGCTGGCTTTACGCCCGGTGAAGCGGACCAGTTGCGCCGGGCCATGGCCGCTTGGCGACGGCCCGGCGTCATCGACAAGTTCAAACTGAAGTTGATCGAGGGGATGCGAGTTAACGGCCTGGATGAGCAGTTTGCTGAGCGCGTCTTCAATCAGTTGCGAGGCTTTGGGGAATATGGGTTCCCTGAGTCACATGCAGCTAGCTTTGCGCTGCTGGTCTACGCTTCCTGCTGGATCAAGCATCATTATCCTGAAGTGTTCTGCTGCGCGATGCTGAATAGTCAACCACTAGGTTTTTACGCGCCGGCTCAGCTGATTCAGGATGCAAGGCGGCACGGAGTCGAAGTGCTTGGGCCGGATGTCAACGCGAGCCGATGGGACTGCACTCTCGGCCATGCCTTCACTCCTTCTGCCCCAAACAAATCCAATCAAAGGCTCCCGATCCGGCTTGGGCTCCGGATGATTCGCGGGTTGCACGAACTAGATGCTCAACGAATCGTGGACGCCAAAACGCTCGCTGTCGATTTTGTGGACCAAACCGACCTCGTGCGTCGAGCCGGACTGACCCAAGCAACCCTTTCAACCCTAGCCGACGCTGGTGCTCTAGAATCTCTCTCGGGTGACCGACGAGCGGCCTATTGGCAATCGTTAGCTCAAGAGCGAAAGCAAATCGCCATGCCGCTCTTTGACGCGAGCGACATGGACCATGACGAACTCATCCCAGGTAGCTTGACTCGAATGACTCCCCTCGAAGAAGTCTATACCGACTACGAAACAACCGGGGTCTCGCTCAAAGGGCATCCTATCGGTTTCTATCGGGAAAAACTCTCCCAGTTGCGAGTGACCCCAGCCTCCGAGTTGCTATCGGTCTCGAATGGTCGGTTCATTCGGGTTGCTGGACTGATCTTGTTGCGACAAAGGCCTGGCACCGCCAAAGGGATAACCTTCGTCACCATGGAGGACGAGACGGGCTCCATCAACTTGGTGATTCGTCCTGAGACTTGGAAACACTACTATCTCTTGTGCAAGCAGTCGAACGCTTGGCTAGTCCACGGGATTCTTGAAAACCGTCAAGGGGTGATTCACGTCTTGGTTGGCCAAGTTGAAGATTTACAAACGGTCATTCGTCCGCTCGATGTTCCGTCCCGCGATTTTCGATAGCTTGCACGTCCTCAATCACGATGACGTTTCGATACCAAGATAGGAACGGAACGCGCCAGCCCGCAACTTGAGCTTTGATCTTAGCCCCTTCGTGTAGTTTGCCATAGCGATCGGAGGAGTTCCAACTCAAGAAGGACCAACTATCGTTCACCGTGAACACCTCCCCTTCCTGGCTCCAAACCAAGTAATAACTCTGAGTCGAATCGCCAGAACCCTTGACCACTCGCTCGCGCCGATCGACCGTAAACTGCGCAGGCTTCAACGACCAACGGTAGCAAGAGATATAAGTGATGAATGGCGAGAGGACAATCAGGACGATTAGCGAAGTTTTAACAACCGCCTTCGTCTTGGCCAAAATTCTTTGTGCACGACTAGGCTTCGGTCTTAAGTTTATGGGTTGGGGAGCGTTCGCTTTGGGAGGCGACGATTGCGGAGAGGAGGCTGGCCGCGGCTCTGGCGTTGTAGCAGCCTCGTTTTTTCGTTTCGATTTCTTTCGATTCATAATTCTTGGGTGAATGCTAAGCTACGCGAAAGTCAACGCCTGGATTGGTTTCCTTGACTGCAACGATAAACTGGTGAAGTGGTTCTGACTCAAAGGCGTTAGGCGAAAGGGAGGCCAATATACTTCCCGATAAGTCGACAAACTGAATCCATGTTCGATAGCCGTTCAAGGCAGCAACAAATCGGGTTTGAACAACAATCTCACGCAACGAACCCTGCTTGATTTGAACTGTTTTGAATGGAAATACAATATCAGCATCGCCATTCTCATAAACTCGCAATCCATACCGAGTCATGAGACGACGCAGAACGTAAAGGACCGTAAGTGGAAAAACCGCAATTGGATAAAAGATGACAAGCGACGGCGTCTTCACGATCTCGCTAATCGGAATCATCGGAATCAGCAGGAGCGGAATAGAAAAGAGAGAGACCATCAGGAAGGACAGCCAGATGGGAAGTCCCAAGGAACCTGGGTTTTTCGCTTCAAATTTCAAGCTGGACATGGATTGCGGCTTTTCTAGGCACTCTTTTTCGATTGCGTTTTTGTAGCGGCAGGGCGCGAGCCCTCCGGTTAAGCGGCATTTACTGGTCACTCACCGGACGGCTTGGGAGCTTGTTGATTTAATATTTGTCCAAATGTATTCCGTTTAACAGTCAGCCGAAGGCGTACTTTGCTGCTTTGACAGTACGCCTACGGCTGACTGTTAAACGACTAAATCAATAAGCCCTTTGCGCCGTTCCGCTATCAATGTGGGTGCCAAGGCCTCGAGGGAACTACTTGGCTAGCTTCAGGTATGCTCCTAAGCGTTTTTTCTTTCACGAAAAATTTGACGTGGCCGAATTTCTTAGCGCAGGCCAATCTGCTCAGGGCCGCTTCACCGACACACCGCAGTCCTGAAACTCGGCTGGCAAATTAGAAAAATCCCAAGTGTTTGGGCGAACACGTAGCGCCTCCAAATCGACACCCAACGCGGAGTCCGTCAGCATACCAAAGAGGCCAGCCCATTGATCCCAGTCGGCCACGATGCGGGGATTCCTTTTCGATTCGTTCCTGAAGTCGGACGTGCCGAAAAAATCCATGGATGCTCGATAGATCGACTGCTGCATGTTTAATTGAACCGTTCGCCCCAGGTATTCAAGCATCTTCGCGTCGTCCAATAGCAAGGATTGTCTCGGTGCAATCGAAGTCACCTCGATCTGACGGGTGCAATCCAAAACCGAACTGCGAAAGTCGAGTTTGAGTATTTCGGTTGCAGGTCCTCGGTGTACCATGCGCAAGGCCCTGTCTCCGACGAACCTGCAATGGTCAAACATCGCGTTGGGTTGGAAACCGGTCGGATTGGCAGTGCGTTCGTTGCTGATCAATTCCAAACAACTGCGAGCGATGATCGAGCAATCGACCATTTTAAGCTGAAACTTGGACAAAGAACCGGCCACCGCGAATCCTTGCTCGGCGATAAAGTTGCAATTCACTGCACGAATCTCTTTGCCATTGGCAAGAACACAGGCGGAAGTTCCTTGGCTGGTGAGGGTGCACTCGTTCAAAATCAACGTGCTTTTTCCCTCGATACTAATGAGGGATTGCACTGGATTCTCAACAGCCCCAGTTCGTTCCGAGTACAACTTCAACCCGCTTATCGTCAAATCGGTATCGGTCGAAAGGAAGGGTTCCTTCGTCTTAGGCAGTATCGGTTTCGCCTTCAGCAAAACTTGTCCTGGATTCACTGCGATGATTTGCAACGCTTTCTCGCGAATGCGAATCGACTCGCACTCCAGTTCTCCCGTTCCAAAAACCATGATTGTCGAATCGTTCGCTGCGAGTTCAACCGCTTGTGCGAGCGAGTTGACCCGTTCCGAACGCCCTTTGACCAAAAAGGAAATCGGCTCTAGAAGCGGTACGGCCGAAATTCCTAACTCGACACCCTTTGCGGCCGGCGGATTGTTCATGGCCTGAGGAAGAAATTGAGGACGAAATTGAACAACCAGCAGTACGATCGTCGCAAACAAAGCAACGCAACTGGCCAGCGTCGCTATCCATATCAACGGCTTATACCCGATAGAGTCAGTCGTCGATTTCATCGTAAGCAATGCAAGCAACTGCTCTGCAGATTCAAGTCGGTCATTTCGGTCCTTCTTCAGCAAGCGTTCAATGGCCGCAATCCAGACCGGATTGAGATCGTTTCGAAGTTTCGCCAGCGGTATTGGCGAGTCGTTTCGAATGCGATCCATGACAACATACGGATCGTCATGGTCGAACGGTGGCCGCCCAACGGCTGCGCAGTACAAGAGGCTTCCTAAGCTAAATAGGTCGCTGCGATGGTCAAGGGGTTCGCCTCGTGTTTGCTCCGGAGACATATAGGTTGGCGTACCTGTCAAAACTCCCGCCGCCGTTTGCTTGCTCGTGCCCAAGCGTTGGGCCAGCCCGAAATCTGCGATCCGTGCGATTTGAGTATCGTTCTCTAAGAGTATATTTTCGGGCTTCAAATCGCGGTGAATCAAACCACCGCGATGTGCGGCTGCCAAGCCACGTGTCAATTGAATGGAGAGCTCTTCTAGTTTTGGCCCCGCAAGAGGACCGCGTCGATCGATCAACTGCTGCAGAGTCTCACCTCGGATATACTGAAGAACAATGTAAGGCACGATCCCTGTCGGGTGGACAGAATGGATCGACACAATATTCTCGTGATGCACTTGCGCTGCAGCTTGTGCTTCACCTAGAAGTCGTTCGCGGGATGACGGATTTTTGCTCCATTGCTCAGACAAGAATTTGACGGCAACGGACCTACTCAAAAGCTTGTCGAATCCTTCGTAAACAACTCCCATGCCACCTTGTCCCAGTTTGCGCACCAAAACGATGCTTTCGGACTCGAAAGGAATGTTGCTGTTTTCCTGCTTTTCCTGTTTCCAGCCTGGATTGTCCATCCAACGCTTCATGGCCTCGGCAAGCGCAGGCAACTGGGAGTCAGCTGACGAACAGGCTGACTGCATATCGCGAGTTGCCGACAGATCCATAAGCCGATCGAGCTCAAGTCGATAAGCTGGTATCCGATTCAGCAATTCCTCCAGTTCTACTTCTTGATCGACCGATAACTTGCCATTTGCTGCGACCGCAAGCAAGCTAGCGTGCTCAGGAGGAAAATCGCCTCGTTCTGAGGATGACTTCATGCCAGACTCAAATCGTTAAGCGGATTCAACATCGAGCCGTTTCGTTTCTTCGCGAAGTCTAGCCAGGACGCGCGACTTGGCGATGTAGATTGCCCCAACGCTCATTCCGAGTTCGCCAGCAACAGCGACTGCTTCGGCATTTTCAACAGCCGTTCTCCAAAATGCGGACCAAGTTGCGTGCCGAAACTCCGGTTTGATGTTTTCGGCGGCAACCTGGAACAAGCGTTGTTGGTACTCGGTTTCCCAAGCATCCGACTCCTCCCGAGCGGGTTGCTGCGAGAGCATTTCGGCCACGGCACTCTCGCCCGTTCCAATCGTGCCATTATGCTTCTTGCCTGCTCGTTTGCGAAGCAAATTTCGAGCGATCGTTAGAAGCCATCCTCGAAACGAGCCACGCTCTGGCTGGTATTCAAAAGATTGGATGTGTGTCACGACCTGCCGCAATACGTCTTGTGCGACATCCGCAGCATCGGAGTCTTGCAACCCGGCCTTCATCGAATAGCTGTGCAATAGCGGTAAGTAGATTGAGATAAACTCCGACCAAGCAAGCGAGTTCTCCTTGTCTCGGATTTCTAAGAGCAAACTCGCTCGTGTTGCATTGGGTGGCATGAGAATGGATGGATAGCGGATCGAATGCCAATTACATTGCGAATTATAACACGCAATGCTCAAGATTTCATCGTTACACGCTACAGTAAACAGAACCCCAATTTGCTCCCTCGTTCCCAGGCTCTGCCTGGGAACGCACTGCCTTGGAGGCTCTGCCTCCCGCTCAAAACATGTTTTCTTAGAGTTTACTCAACCAATTCCTCGGGAGGGCGAGGCTCCTGCCGAGCCATTGCGTCCCCAGCTCGGCTGGAGCCTCGCCCTCCCAAAGATTTCCCTCTTTCCCAGGCAGAGCGGCAGAGCCTGGGAACCAGTAGGTACGCGTTTACCGAGTAAATCTCGAATTTCGAGATTTTTTGAAAGGTTCTGCGTATCTCGCGATACCTGAGATTATCCAGCCGGGATTAATATGTTTATTGCTCTATCATGAAACCTGAGATTTTTGGACGAACGCAAATGAACGATGAAAACGTATTCAATCGATTTTGGAATTACAGTCGATTGGCCATCCTCGTGTGCATCTTCAGTATGGCATCGTATAGCATATCCTTCGCACAAGGGCAGCCGGACGTTCGGGCTAACGCTGCAGAAACGTTCCGACTGCAACTTTACAAGATGGCGATGGCGATAACCGCCCCTGAATATGTTGGACGCGATGCGGAAAAGGACTTGGAACTTCTAACTCAGTTCCCCGCGATTCGGAAATTGTGCGACGATTCCGAAAAAGAGTACGCCAAAGAGATTGCCACCCAAGTCCAACCTTATCGGAATCTCGTAGGTACGATTAGCTATTCGCGCGAACGACTGTCTAAGTTCGAGGAGGCGATCAAAGCTTACGCTGCACTGGCAGCTATCCGCGAGGACGCCGACGCCGTTCTCCAATCGGCCCATCGATCCGTTGAAAATCAAGCTCCTGCGTACTTCAAACCAGGAAACGACATCGATCGACGAACCAATTCCATGAAGTTAAGGTTGAAAGTTCTCGCGACCTTGATGCCGGACTCAAAGGAACTCAACGAGGGAAAAGAACTAGCCAAAACGACAGCCGATGAAGTTCGCAAAATCCAAATGAAGCTCTTGGAAGGCATTCTGGAACAGAACGAATTGCCATCGGATAACTACAGCAAAGCAGATCGCAAGGAGCTGCTGAAGTTGGTGGAAGAAACATGGTTGAAACAAGCCCCGAAGGACAAGCCGATCCGCGTTGGCCTCATCGGCAGCGACTGGGTTCGCACTGAAGCATGGGAAGTGCAAAACCGAACCGCCTACAAAATCGATCGCAGTCGCATGCAAGGCTTTGTCGTTATGCCAAACGATGGCAAAACGGTCGTCCTACGACATGTCCAATTGCAACGCGATCACACCAACCAAGACAAGACAACCGCCTGGGCATTAAGCGATGCAAAGGCTCCGATAGAGCCGATAGAAATGGTGCTCAAGAGCAAATTGAAATAGTAATCGCAGACAAGCATGTCGTCATAACTAACTAACCTTCTGCGATTGAATCGCGAATGCGATGGGATTTTTCAGCCTGGGGTAAGTTCGCACCGCGAACGAAACCCCAGGTATTATGCCCCGATCGATCTGGAGCTCTGAAGGAGCGGCATGGGCCGTGAATCTTTCCCCCTCCCAAAGGAATTGTTGAGCATCGGGCCAAGGTTCAGTGGGAATGCCGTCGCTATGCGACTCTCAGACAGTCCGCACCACGCTGACCACGGATTTCATCCGTGTCTTTCAAATGCCACTGCTCCGCAGTTAAGGCTGCTGCGATGGCTTTGCGCCTCGAGGCTACGAAGTTCCTCAGTTGCGTTCTCGTAAAGCGGCTAGCCCTAGAAAGACGGACTTAGTCGGGAATCGAATAATGGAGGATGAACTGATCGCCTTCGAGTTGCATTTTGAAGATCTTGCCGATATTGCTATGCGAGTCTTGGAACATTGGCAATGTGTCTCGGAGTCCGGTTGAAAGATGCCACGCGATAGCGGGTATGATTTCGGATTGTATTTTTGACTTAAGACGAGATGCGACCAGCTCATTTACCTTCTTCAAAATCTCTTCGTTGCTCGAAGAAGTTTCCGAGGCAGCAGAAGTGGTCCAATTAGCGTCAACTTCAAAGGTGGCGGGCTTCAGCTCCAACAATTGTCGCTGGGTATCCAAAGCCAAGGAAAGCGTTGAAGTGATTTTTAAACGTTTTGTCCATGTTTGCGGATCGACTTCTTTGGCAAATGCCTTCGCGAATATCTCCGATTCTTTCTCGTTCGGAATGCAGTCCATGGTCAATCGAATTTTGCCATCCTTGATCGAAATCTCAATTTTGTTCACATTCATGACTTGTGGAAACAGTTTGTCGTGAAGGGAGTCTTCTATTTTTGAATTTCGGATTAGCTTTTCTGCGCGAATTGCGAATCCGGGACCGGATTGTGGATAAAGGGGCTTCAGCCAATCGTAATGGACTCGTTCCTTGTTTAGCTTTCTGGAATTTGGGGAAGTGTTGGTTGTTTTGTGTTCGATTTGGGCGAAGAACGAAGCGCGACCATTTACTTCGATGTTTAGCGTCTTAACTTCACCTGGACCGAGTTTCGGGATAACCTGTTCGCCGAGTTTGGCGCGTTTAATATCTGGTCCCTGGAGCAACTTCCCATCGGGCTGATCCGAGAGCAGATCGCCGAATCCCTCCCGGAGAAAAACAACTTTGCCATCTGCAGCGTAAGGCGTTTTTGACTCATTCTTGATCGATACAGATAAGCGATAACGAGAGCCATCGATTTTCTCGCATGCGAACGAACTAAGGGATAGCTGGGTAACCTGCTTTGCGGCAGCTCGCTCCATGGCGGACTCGAAGACGTCTCGGACTCCCCTTCGCTTCTGCGTTGGGGCGGGCTTCTTTTCTGCCGCTTTCGGTTCTTCTTGGGCATTTAGGACTGGCACGAGGGCAAAAACCGTTGCCAGCGTTACCATGTAAGGTAAATATCGAAGTCGCATTGAAAGGCTCCGTTGGGATTGGGTGGGATCGAAACTGCTTAAAACAGGTATCCAATTGCCGCTCCTATCTTTCAAAGAAAGAAAACGCTTTTGAATGCCAGTAGACGTGTCTTTTTTCGCTTTTTGAAAGATCCACTTTCACATCGACTACCTGTAAAATACGATTCGCTCTCACTTCGATTTACAAGGCAAGTCATATGATACCTATATTGAACCGGTTCGATACTTCTTCCTCGTTGGTAGCGTTTGCGAGGATTCAATCCATGAAATCCGAAAACTACCGATTTCGTTCTTACCTATGCCGTATATTCCTTGCGTCATTCCTGGCGATTGCTGGAGCTAAGGTCAGCGACGGTCAAGAAAAGGTATTCAATTCCTATCCCAACACAAGCCAGGGCGCAAATGCCCTCTTGCTCGAGTTTCTGAAACCGGGTGCTGATTTAGCGGGATTAACCAAAAACCTGCAGCCGATCGAAATAGATTACAGCACAGTGTTTAAGCCTGAGTATGCAATGAAGATGGCGGAAATGTACACACAGCCTTGGAAAGACGGACTCATGGTTCTGTCACCTAAGCCAGGCCAGTCAGAAGTTCTACTCTATTCCGCCACGTCGGAAGAGCTTCAGAAATGGACAGGAAACGCGAAAGAATACTTTCCTGGCGGTTACGAAAAGATCGGACCAGGCTTTGCCGATGGTCTCACTGTCTATCGGTTCAAATTTGTAAATCCTGGTGCGAAGATTGGGATGGCCTTCGATGGACTTGTTTATGTGAATGGACACTGGCGGCTCTTTCCAAAACCCTATCGAGTGCTAGAGGAACCGAAGCCGAAATCGTAATCTGTCCTTTGGAGAAGTCATGAACTTTGAGATACGACTTGCCAATTGCGGTGCCATGTCCGAATCGGTCGCTCTCGAAGCTACTGCAATGTTTTCGAAAGGCAGGGTCTCCGACGCAAGGGTTACCGGTTGGGAACTCCAGTTCTCAGTCGAGCGTTTCAACCAGCAATCGCTTCGCGTACTCGGCTCGATTTCTGGCCAATCGATTGAGGAAGGAAAGGAAACCTCCGACATGCGTGCTTTGGTCGCGATCTATTGCGTCATGGCTGGCTTCTGGAGCTCGAACTGCTCGATTCATTACATCGGTCCGCGTTCCGAATATATGCCCGGACAAGGGAAGCCTCTCAAAAAGGATACGGAACCTACCGCCATTCAGAAACCCTTTGAAGACTTAATACCCAAGAGCATGCGAACGAAGCCCGTTCCATTCAAGATGCTAAACGAGATCCATCACTTGATCGCTCAACATCCGACCATCAAAACGTTGATTCAATCCAACGACATTCTTAGCTATGCACCATCGCTTGAACCGAAGCCCACGAATGTTTGGATGCGACACAAGAGCGGCCTGCTCATTGACTTCGACCTAACCGCTCCCGAACGCTGTCATCGCATCGGTGGAGTGAAGTACACGGCAGAGCCCGTCATAAAGAATTGTTGCCAACTCGATGTGCCCCCGAAAAGTGTTGCCACGTGGGGCGAGGCTTGGGTGCGCTACGACTCCTCGCCAAAGGGGCCTCCCAGTCATCTTCAGATCTTCCAAGACGAAATCTGTATCCTTGCAAATGGACTCGTTCGTTTTTCGATCGAAGATGCCGACACCTTAAAGCAGCTAACGAGAATTTCGTTTGGGAAGACTGCATCGACGCACATCAGCGCTACAGAGATGGTGAAGTTCGGACACCATTACCTGGAGCAGAAGAAATGGACTCATGCAAAAAGCTGCATCGAACAAGCGAAATTGCTTGGAGCAACCGACTACCCCAAAGTCCCAAAAACTCCGCGAAAGCCACGAATTCCTGTGCCGGAAACGGTCACTCGTTCCTTGACAGAATTGAATCAAGTTCTTTCTGAACACGGTATGGCGATCGTCGCGAAGATACAAGAGGAACGCGAACTGGAGTATAGGATGACAAGCGACTACGGTCGTTACGCCTATTCGATCCCTGGCGTCAACTACGCATCGGTGGTGCAGGTGGCACAGCTTGAGCAAGCTGGCTTCACCGTCAAAACCCTTGCGACGCTTTTTAATAAGAAGGCATCGAAAGCGTTGGAAGACAGGAAAGGCCTTTTTTGGTTCGAAGTCGAAGGGTGCAAAATCTGGGGCTGTCATGTGACGAGTTGGTATTTTGTAGAGGGGCTGCCAAACCAAGTCTTTGGCAAAGCAGGCACTTGATGTCTTCCCAAGCAATTGTTTCGTACTCACTTCGTTAGCGGAACGGCGCAAGCCGTCCGGTGAGTGACCAGTAATAACGCGAAACCGATGCGATCTTCTCCCCCTCATCCGTATTGGTCCGACCGGTACGCAAGGTTCGTTAGCTAACGAACCTGATTCACCAAGCGGCACGAGGAGGCCATCTCACTTTCTCTGCTTTATTTTTTCACTGGCCCCCGACGAGCTTGTCTCGTCGGAGCCAAAGGTTCGCAGCTAAAACGGATCTCATGAACGCCCGCATGATTCGGTTGTTTCTAGCCGCGAACCGTTTCGTCCGACGGGACAAGCCGATCGGGGCGTAGACAAGTGAGACTGCCGCTGGGGTCTCTAAGATACGAATGTTTGGCGTTTGCGATTTCTCACTATGAAGACATCTGCAGACTACTTAAGGATTGCCGTCACAGGAAAATGATCGGAGGGAGTGCGGCCATCTCGTTGGGTACGATCGATGGCAGCGGCCTGCACACTAAAACCGCGCGAGCATCCGATCCAATCGATGCGTGGACCAGAAATGGCTGTCGACTTGAAACCTGAGAAAGTTCCTTGTTCTCCTTTGAA
This sequence comes from Pirellula sp., assembly GCA_031424235.1. Taxonomy (GTDB): domain Bacteria; phylum Planctomycetota; class Planctomycetia; order Pirellulales; family Pirellulaceae; genus JBKCUI01. The sequence goes on along the minus strand of JANPHB010000169.1, from coordinate 17,844 downwards.
TTTCGGATTGGCAACCGAGAAGGTGTCTACCACGGGTGATGCTTGCTCAGCTTCGTCGGCAAACAAGGCACGATAGACATCGCTATCCGCTGCCGCATTGAAGTCGCCCGTGACGACGATGTCGCAATCGGCGCCAAGCTCAAGTATCTTTTTTCGAATGAGCTTAGCGGACTCGCGTCTTGCCTGTTGACCTTGATGGTCAAAGTGCGTATTCAGAAACAGCATCGGCTTGGCTTGGTTGTTCACGCGATCTCTTAACCTAACCCATGTTGCAATGCGAGGAAGTGCAGCATCCCAACCCTTGCTTCCCACCGTATCTGGACTTTCGCTCAACCAGAAATGACCAACTGCTAATTTTTCGAACCGAGTAGTGCGATAGAAAAGTGCGGCCATTTCACCTGTATCTTTGCCGTCATCGCGTCCTACCCCACAGCTGTCAAAGCCGGAGAGCTTCGAAGCGATAAAGTCCCGCTGGTCCAGAAGTGTCTCTTGGGTTCCGAGCAAATCTGGCCTAAATGCGTCGATGGTCTCGACCAGAAAGTCCTTGCGCTTGCTCCAATGATTCTCGCCATCTTTGGCCGTCCCGTATCGAATGTTGAAACTCATGACGCGAGTGGCGTTCTCGCTTTTCGATTCGGAATCCAATTTTGGTTGTTGACCAATGCAAGTCTCACCAATGGCAACTAAGAAAAGCAGTATTGAAATAGCGAAGGCCATCGGCACACCTTAGGATTGGGAGAGGAAGTAAGTATCTGAACGGATCAGTCTAGCGATCTACCTGTTGTTTGCAGCAAAACATAGCACTCGCCTCCGTTAATTTGCGGTGAAGTTTACGGAGGCTTCAACGCCCAATGCTTAGCACACCAAGCATGTTGCGAACTTGGGCACAGGCCCAAGTTCGCGAGGACAGACAGCCGGGGCGATCTAGCGCATATGAGGATTCGCTTAGATCGGCTTGCCTTTCCACCGAGCAAAGGCTTCCAGAGCAAAGAACTCGGGCAGTCCGATTCGGTTATAGGAATCGGCGGTGCCTCGATTTCGATCTTCGGCTCGTTGCCAAAACTCGCGTGGGTCACTTCCAGGGAACAGAGCTTTGTCTTTTTGGCTTTCATGCATGAAGATGGATTGGCGTTTGAGCGAAAGGTCGCCTGGGCTAAGAGGGACTGCGATTTCGATCTCGTGCAATGGATACTCTTGCCAAGCGCCTCGATAGAGCAAGACATCAGGTAACTTTTCGCCCCGCTGCGTCATTCGAGAGAGGGCTGCGAATATGGCTTCGGCGCAGACGCGATGCGTTCCATGCGGGTCAGCCAAATCGCCGGCCACGTAGATTTGATCGGGTGCAAGTGTTTTCAGAAGGCTCTCAATGATTTGAATGTCCTCTTCACCGACGGGCTTCTTAGCAATCGTGCCGGTTCGGTAGAAAGGCAAATCCAGGTAGTGCAAGTTGGATGATTTGCAACCGATCGCGATAGCTGCCGCCCGGGCTTCGCTACGTCGAATGAGTCCTTTGATTCGCAAGATCGAGTCGACGTCGGGTTGGCCAGGTTTCTTTTGCTGAATCGCTTCACGCACGTGGTCGGCTAGTCGATTGGAGTGTTCTTGCTCGATTTCGAATAGATGGTTGTAGTCGGCCACCAGTTCGGCAACGCGAAGTGCGTCGTGGTCGAAAACGGCAATATTTCCGCTCGTCATGTACGCTACATGCACTTCATGTTGGTCGTCATTCAAGCGGATCAAGGTTCCGCCCATGCTGATCACGTCGTCGTCTGGGTGCGGACTGAAGCAAACAATTTTCTTCTTGGGCTCGGTACCAGCTGGATGGTAATCGATGGTGTCAAGCATCCATCGAAAGACCTTTTGGGAAATCAATTCAGCAGGCCCGTGGTGTCGCAACAACTGATGCAGATCATGGGCTCGAAAATCATCTGCGTCCAATTTCAATAGAGCCTTGCCCGTCTGTGAGCATAGCCACAGCGTTGCTCGTTTAATGAGATCATCATCCCAAGTGACGTTACCGAGAAGCCAAGGAGTCGAGGCTCCTTTGAGCATGGATGCTGCCGGTCCGTCCAGCAGCACGCGAACGTCTCCGTGTTCTTGGAGGTAGGAGGCCGGGACGCGATCGTTGACGGGGCGTTCAAGTGCCTCGACCACAATTTTGGATTTATGTTCGCCAATGGCTAAGAGCAGAATCCGACGAGCGGAAAGAATCCCGCTCAAGCCGACAGTGAGGGCTTGGACCGGTACGTTGTCTTCACCGAAGAAGTCGCTTGCGACCCCGCGCCGGGTGATTGGATCGAGAGTGCACAACCGCGTTCGGCTTCGGCGCACCGAGAAAGGTTCATTGAATCCGATGTGGCCATTGAGACCGATGCCGAGAATGACCAAATCGAGTCCTCCCGCATGTTGGATTGCTTCGTCGTAGCGTCGACAATGAAGGTCGATGTCGCTTTGGTGAAGTTGGCCGTCTAAAAAATAGACTTGATCGGGTGGAATATTGACATGATTAAGCAATTGTTCTTGGAGCCAGCCGCGATGAGACTGTGGACTGTTGACCGGCAAGCCGTAGTATTCATCCAAGGAAAAGAGCACGACCCCGGAAAGGTCTAAGCCATCCTCACGGTGGAGGCGAATCAGTTCGCGGAAAGTGGTCAGAGGAGTGGAGCCAGCGGGAAGACCAATAACTGTTTTTTGGCCAAGAGCAGCTCGTTCGCGAACGAGTCCGGCTACGAGATGCGCGGCGTAATGGGCAAGCTCTTGGATCGTTTCGAAACAAAAAGATGGTATGTTGGTGCCATGGACTGGCCGAGCTCGAGTTAACTGTTTTGGGGTGACGTCGACTGGTTTTTGGCTCATGCTGTAAAACTAGAAAGCGAAGTGTAGGGTAACTGAATGAACTCATTGTATTCCAACTTGACCCAAGTGCGCGACAGGCTGCGGTCCCGAAGCGATCGGTTGGTCTTGGCTGAGAGTTGTACCGCCGGGTTGGTGGCAGCAGAACTAGGCCAAATCCCAGGGATTTCTGAGTTTTTGTGCGGTTCGATGGTCGTTTATCGAACGCCAACAAAAACGGCTTGGCTAGGAATTTCAACCGTGCTTTTGGAAAATCCGGAAATTGGGCCGGTGAGCGCTCAAGTTACCACAGCGTTGGCGGAAGCAGTTCTCGCTCGAACTCCCGAAGCGACGGTCGCCGCGGCGATTACAGGACACCTTGGGCCCGGCTCGCCAGCAGCACTGGACGGGAAAGTCTTCTGTGCGATTGCGCGAAGAAGCGACGCTGATTTCTCAACGAAATGGAGGGGCTATCAATTGGCCTTGCCTGCACCGATAGACGATGAAGATTTGCCGCGGCGAAGCGCTAGACAAAAGGAGGCTGTCCGGTTGCTTTTGGGCTTCATCCGTGAACACGTTTAGCAGTCAGCCGCAGGCGTACTTGGTTAGCGGAACGGCGCAAGCCGTCCGGTGAGTAGGCAGCATCCGCAGCGATACCGCTCCGAACGCAGCTATAGGGAGGGTGAGGCTCCTGCCGAACCGCGGCGTCGACAGCTCGGCAGGAGCCTCGCTCTCCTGAAGATTTTGACTGAACTTGACAAAGTATTGCAAAGATTTTTGAAGCGGTTGAGCTACAACCCCAATACAAGTACGCCTACGGCTGACTGTTAAACGAGTTCTTACCGTTCCGGATTCCATTGCGGGAATTTTTCGAGCTGAAGCTTGAGCGCCAGACGCGCTCGATTCAATCGTGAACGCACGGTTCCGATCGAAATTTGGAGCACTTCGGCGATGTCTTCGTAGGCCAAATCCTCCATTTCACGAAGCACCAGAATGGAACGGTGATCCTCGGATAACTCGGAGAGCGCTTGATGGACTAAGTCGACATCTTCCGAGCGGGACATCCTGGACTCGGGCGCTTCGATTTTCGACCTCGGCTCGGAACCTGAAACTTCGCGTCCCTCATCTAACGACAAATGGCCGCGATGTCGTCGGCGTTTGGCTAAGGCAAAGTTAAAGGCGATTCGATACAGCCATGTATAGAAACGGCTGTTTTGCTGAAACGTACTCAGCTTGAGATACGCTTGGATGAAAGCTTCCTGCACGACGTCCTCTGCTTCGTCAGTACTCCCGACAACGCTGATCATGGCCGTATACAAACGATCTTGATAACGCGTCACCAAAAGTTCGAAGGAGGAGCTTTTTCCGGCAAGTGCGGACTGAATCAATTCTTCTTCGTCGTTCACACTCGCCTACAAAATGGGAAAGAGAAGCACGAACTCGTGTTATCCAATCGTGAACTGGAAAGGGGTATTTGTCAAACCTTACTCGTATCTAAGGGCGTCGATTGGGTCGAGTCTACTGGCTCGCCAAGCTGGGTAAAATCCAAAGCCTATTCCAACGGCTGCAGAAAACAAAAGGCTTCCGATCGCAGCCGTTTGACTTACGACTATGGGCCAGTCTTTGCCCGAAGAGATCGCATTGATCGTCAGGGTCAACGATACAGAACCAAGCACCCCCAGGGTGACACCGATCGCGCCGCCGATAAGTGAAAGCACCATCGACTCCACAAGAAATTGCATCAAAATGTCGCGAGGACGAGCGCCAACGGCCATTCGGATCCCAATTTCTCGGGTCCGTTCCGTTACGGAAACGAGCATAATGTTCATGATTCCGACGCCGCCGACGATGAGCGATATGCCCGCGATGGATGCGAGCATTGCGGTCAAGGTACCGGTAATGAGGCTGAAGACGCCTGCGATTTCGGTTGTGTTTGCGACCTGAAAATCCGGTTGCTGCCCAAGGCCGATTCGGTGTCGATCCATCATCAAGGCCTCGATTTCCTGCTGTGCTTGCCCCATAACTTCGGTACTCCGAGCCGAGATCAAGGCAACGTCGACATTGTTGAAATTGCTCCCCTGCAAGCGTTTTCGAACGGTTGTGTAGGGCATCAGCACAACGTCGTCTTGATCATCACCAACGATGTTCGCACCTTTCGAGGCCATGACGCCTACAATTTCGAACGGGATGTTTTTGATGCGAACGGTTTGGCCAATTGGGTTTCCGGTTTGGAAGAGTTTTTTGACGACGGTATGTCCGACAACGCACACTTTATTGGAATTGCTGATGTCTCCGTCTGAGAAAAAGGCTCCTAAACGCATTTGCCAATTTCGGACGAGTAGAAAGTCCGCGCCGACGCCGAGAAGATCACGGGGGCGGCAATTGTTGTTTCCCGAAACCACTTGGCCAGACGCCCCCACTATTGGGGTGGCAGCAAGTACGCTGGCGCACTCCTTTCCAACTGCTTGCACATCAGCTGCTGTGATGGAAGGGATTTGGGCGGCTCGGCCACCGCGGCGGTTTCCTTGCTGGAGGACAATGACGTTGGTTCCGAGGTTTTTAAACTCACCTTGGACTAGTTCGCTGGCCGAAGTACCGATGGAAACCATGGCGGTAACAGCTGCGATGCCAATGACGACCCCCAGAATGGTTAGTCCTGCCCGAAGCTTGTTTTTTGCAAGGGCACGCATGGCGATTCGAAAAGTATTTAAAAATGACATTCAGTTGTGCCGAAAACGCGTTTGAATGAACTCTTGCCTCGACGGGAAGTCACCATTCTAACCCAGGGTTGGAGATCGTCCGGTTTGTTTTGCAGGGATTTCCAACAAAAGCGACCCACCCTCGGGGAGGGGCGGCCTTTAGGCCGGGAGGGTGAAGTGTCGGTGCAGTCCGCGCTTGCACTTCACCCTCCCCTCGCTACGCTCGACCCTCCCAGCGGGAGGGTGACTAAAACAGACGATATCGTTGGGGGGGAATTGCCGTTGCAATACTTGAAAAAGGCGGTAACATTCGTCATCCATTAGTAAAAGTCTAGACCTTTCGGGATTCCAGAGGTCGTTGTTGCAAGCAGATGTGAGTTTCTCTTTACATGACCGTTACAAAAGAACGAAAACAAGAAATTATCGGCCAATTCCGCACGCATGATGGCGACAATGGTTCGCCTGACGTGCAAATTGCGATGTTGACGGAACGAATCAATGGAATGACCGAGCACATGCGTGGTGCTGTGCGTGATTATTCGAGCCGACGCGGATTGCTTCGGATGGTTAGCAAGCGACGATCGCTTCTCGATTATGTGCGCAAGCACGATCCAAAACGGTATTTGGACTTGATTGGCAAGTTGAATATCCGCAAGTAATTTTGGGATTACGGGGCTGGTTCGCATGGACCAGCCCTTGGCATTTGTTGGTTGGATGTGAGAACTCTTGCTGGCGTGTAGATCGCGCAAGAGCATTGTTGAATGTGGTTTTGCCCACATAAATCCCGTCGCGAAGTTCGCCATGGGTAAAATCGTGTTGGTAGTCGGTGAGGCCAATGGGTGGCCTCTTTTGTCATCTCTTTTTTGTCGTTCTCTTACTTGTTCTCGGCGAACGGATCGCCGGTCGTCTCGGTTGGAATGTTTGCCATTCTGTTCCCATGCGACCAACGGCGGGTTCTGCGAATCGCCCTAGAACCAATTGTTTTGAAGTAGATTTTTGAAGGAAATATTGTAGTGAAAATTCGAGTAGAAAAGAAAATCGGCGATTCCGTCCTGGCTTTTGAAACCGGACAGCTCGCCAAGCAAGCTACGTCTTGCGTCCTTTGCCAATATGGCGATACGGTCGTCCTCAACGCAGTCTCAACAGGTCCTTCACGGCCGGGCACCGACTTCTTCCCTCTGACCTGCGACTACCGTGAGCGATTCGCGGCTGCCGGAAAATTCCCAGGTGGTTTCCTCAAACGAGAAACACGACCAACTACCAAAGAAACCCTGACAAGCCGATTGATCGATCGCCCGATTCGACCTTTGTTCCCCGAAGGCTTCCGCGATGAAGTGCAAGTCCAGTCGATCGTTTTGAGCAGCGATGTTCAGAATGATGCGGACGTCCTAGGCATGAACGGCGGAGCTTGTGCTCTGTTCATTAGCTCACTCCCGTTTACAGGCCCAATCGCTGCAACGCGAGTTGGACGAGTGGAAGGAGTCTTTGTTGCATTCCCAACCCATGCACAACTCGAGGATAGCGATCTAGACATGATCGTTTCCGCCAACGAGCGTGAAGTTGTCATGGTAGAGGGATTTGCTCAAGAAATCCCTGAAAACGAAATGTTGGATGCGATCAAGTTTGCTCACGGAATCTGCCGCGAAATCATCGGCTTGCAACGTGAACTGTTTGACAAGATTCAGCCAAGCAAGATCAACTTCCCAATTCCAGACGACACTGAAATCGTTGCACGCCTGTCCGCAACCTATTACGATCGCTTCAAGGCTGCTAAGCAGACCGAAGGCAAGCAAGCTCGCAATGACGCTTGCAGCGCTCTGCGTGATACCGTTTTGGCTGAGATGATTCCTGATCCAGCAGCCGTTGGTGCTTTGACCAAGGATACGTTGTATCGAGCTTGGCACACGCTAGAAAACCGAGTTGTACGCGACTCGATTTTGGCGGGCACACGAGCCGACGGTCGCGATAGCATGAGCCTACGACCGATTAACTGCGAATCGGATTTGCTGCCACGCACACACGGAACAGCATTGTTCCAACGCGGCGAAACACAAGCTTTCGTAACTGTCACTCTTGGAACACCTCGCGACGAACAACGCGTCGATGGCTTGGTCGAAGAGTACAGCAAGAAGTTCATGTTGGACTACAATTTCCCATCGTTCTCCGTTGGTGAATGCCGTCCCATTCGCGCTCCTGGCCGCCGAGAAATCGGACACGGTATGCTTGCTGAGCGATCGCTCGAGCCAGTGCTTCCTGATCCAGATGATTTCCCATACACCATCCGTCTGATCAGCGACATCCTCGAGAGCAATGGTTCGTCGTCGATGGCCAGCGTTTGCGGTGGATGCCTCGCATTGATGGCTGCCGGTGTTCCTATCACCAATCCAGTTGCTGGTATCAGTATCGGCTTGGTGCGTGAAAAGGATTCGTATGTTCTTTTGACCGACATCCTCGGCGACGAAGATCATCACGGCGACATGGACTTCAAGATTTCCGGAACACAAAACGGAATCACTGGAATTCAGCTCGACCTTAAGATCGACGGAATCAGCGAAGAAATCATTCGAGCATCGCTCAAGCAAGCGAAGGAAGCACGAATGGAAATCCTTCGCAAGATGCTAACTTGCATTCCTCGCCCACGCAGCGAAATCAGTCGCTACGCACCAAGACTGCTCAGAACCAAGATCGATCCAGAAAAGATCGGTGCGCTTATCGGTCCTGGCGGAAAGAACATCCGTTCGATCCAAGAAGACACAGGAGCGAACATCGACGTGGATGACGAAGGCAATGTCACCGTCTCCAGCGGAGACGCTGATTCCGCACGAACAGCTTTGGCTCGCGTGGAAGCATGCACGGCAACTGTCCAAATCGGCAAGATTTACGACGGTACCGTTTCGAGCGTCCGTGACTTCGGCGCGTTTGTCGAAATCCTTCCAGGAAAAGATGGTCTTTGCCACATCAGCGAACTTTCGAGCGGATACGTTGCTAGCGTAGATGCCGTTTGCAAAGTCGGCGATACGATGAAGGTGATCGTTATCGATATCGACGACCACGATCGCGTTAAGCTTTCGCGACGTCGCGCCCTGGAAGAACTCGGCATCGAAGATGAATTCGCCAGTGCTGAAGGAGCCGAAGGAGACGAGCCAGGCGAAGATGGCGAAGTCGATCCAGACCGACCTTTCGAAGAACGCGGTGATCGTCCAGAACGAGCTTCCTCAGGCGGTGGCGGAGCTGGAGGAGGACGTGGTCGCTCAGGTGGAAGCGGTGGCGGAGGCGGTGGCTTCCGTGGTCGCAGCGGTGGTGGTGGTGGCGGCGGTGGACGCAGTGGCGGCGGCGGTGGTCGCGGTCGAAGTGGCGGCGGCGGTGGCGGAGGCGGCGGTCGCAGATAATTTCTAAGACCGTTCCAATCTAAAAACAAAAAAAGGGGAGAATTGCAAAGCAATCCTCCCCTTTTGTTTTTGATTGCGTCTTGTTTCGGGTGTGTGTACACATAGCACGACGCGCAAGCTAGTGAATCGAACGGCAAATCACTAGCTTGCGCGTTTTGAAGTTGCTCGTTTTTTGTGCTTCCGGGCCAACGGCCAGGCAATTTACAAAGCCCAGCCCAACGGGCTGGGTATTCGATGTAAATGATCTTAAGGGCCAAAGGTCCGACCGTTTGTTGGCTAACGTCTCTAACTGAAGCAAACTGCGGGGCCGTTGGCCCTATCAATTCCTTTGCTTGATTTGACCCAGCCCTGCAGGCTGGGCTATGTAAACTACCGGGGCTTTGACCCTAAATCAAAATAGTGCAACTTCAAAACTTGCGCGTCGTGCTAAGCTAGAACGGCAAATTCACTAGCTTGCGCGTCGTGCTAAGGTCGTTTTCGTTCTGCCGATCGCGTTTTCACCCGAGCCTAGCCCACGACTCTTTGCTGAGCCAAAATCGCCGTACCCAGCGAATGGGTCTGTGACTTATCCACATAGAAAGTCTTGTAGCGAACGGAATCGGAATCGAGGTGAAAGACAGCTTGGCCAAAAGTCTTTGGCATTGATGATTACCCGAAAAGCATTCAATCATTGCTCCCTCATTGTCTTCCACTTGGAAAAACTCGGCGAAGATGGTTCTCAATGCCCTCTCCATGAAACCTTTACCCCAGTGGGCCGGATGCAGATTGAACGAGACGTAACCATACTTGCGTTTTCTGCGCATGATACTTTGGACCGTTACGAAACCAACCACAGACTCTGCAACCTCCAGAACGTAGTACTGAATCGTGCCTGACGCCTGCGCCATGATCACGCTTTCAGAATAGAGCAGCCAAAAAGCTTCGTTCAGCCAGTATTGATTCTTCTGAACTTCCGGGCAGCGCCGGATCTCAGCCATCGGCTCCAAATCGGTAACAACTGCAGGTCGGACGATTAAATCTGGCGTGTCTTTCATGGCCGTTCCCCATTAGCCCAATAGGCGTTTCATTGCCGAAGCCACCCCGATCGCCACGTCTGTCATTCTTGTGTAGTCAAGCGTGTCAGGCGTATCTGTCGCAAGATGGTAGTTCGGGTTGCGAAGGAAGCTGGTGTCGGTCAACATCAATGCCGGATAGCCTTGATCCCAGAACGAACTGTTGTCGCTCAGTCGAATTTCTCGAACCTTCTCAGGCAGCACGATCGAAAAAAGAGGGAGCTTCGTCGCACGTTTAAAACCGCGTCGAAACCGATACGACAATTTCCAGGATGCCAAGTTTCCGACTGCCGCGAGAAAATTGCCGCGGCGTGGAAAGAATCGATGCAAGATCTTAGGGATCGTCGGTGGCACTCGCTGCGAACCAAGTTCATCACGAAAATAGCCTACCATCTCCAAACAAAGCATCCCTGTGATTTGGTCGCCCCGCTTTCGCGAGACGCGAGCATGATGCTGGCTGCCCATCGAATCCATTCCGAAGTAGGGTGGTTCCTCGCAAGCAAAGGCCACATACCTCGCCGTCCTCTTGCCAACATGGTCTCGCAACATTCGACTCACTTCCAGCAAAACAGCAACCGCAGAAGCATTGTCGTCAGCCCCAGGCGTGCTCGGTACCGTATCGTAATGAGCCCCCAACAAAACGATCTCCTGTGCCTTGCGAGAACCCTTTTGCTCGACGATCAAATTTGTGGCTGTGTCCCCAAGTGCATCGAAAGGCTCGTCGGAAATTTCATAGCCCATTTTCGTCCAGCAACCACGAAGGTAGCCAAGAGTTGCCTGAATGGTTTTCGGACGTGCCAAAGTACGCGGCCCAATCAAACCAGCCAACCGGTCGACGTGAAGCCGAAGATTCTGTTTTGTGGTGTTTGTTTCGATGATGGCGATTGGTGTTTGGATAAAGTGGCTTTGCGAATGCCGTTAGGTAACTAAGCAGCCATGTGTTTTATCGTTTAATTAGCCGGTGGGCGTTAGCCTCATTTTTACCCACATCTTTGTGATTTTGCTCCCCTCGCCCCTCTTAGGGGAGAGGGGGAGGAAATCGCATCGGTTCGGAGAACCTCGCCACACTTCTACTCTTTCGGCATGAGCCCACTGTCGACCATCCACTCTCGCAAACGTAGCGGCCAGTCACCGGCTGCACCTTTGCTGCCAGGGCGATATCCGAAACCATGGCCTGCATTGGAGTAGACATGCAATTCGGCGGGGACGTCCGCTTCTTTGTACTTCAAGTACAGTTGCGCCATGCCCTTGGAAATATCGTCCCGATCCTTTGCTCCCAATGCGATGAAAACGGGCGGCATGCCTTTTTTGACCGTAAAGCGATTTGAGCTTCCTGGATAAATGAGAACTTGGAAGTCAGGACGGCAGCCCATTCGTTCGACCGCGTCATTCGACTTGCTGTTGCCTTCGTCGGAGTCCATTGCAGCCAATGCAGCGAGTTCGCCACCTGCCGAAAACCCCAACACTCCGAGCTTCGTCGCGTCGATGTTCCATTCAGACGCTTTGCTTCGAATCATCCGCAGTGCTCGACGCGTATCGGCCATTGCATGATCATCCACCGTATAAGTCGAACCGGCATCTCTTGCCAATCGATTCTTGAGCACAAAAGCGGCGATGCCATGGTCTGCAAACCATTTGCCTAGATCGTATCCTTCATGCCCTAGGCAAAGCATCCGATGACCGCCACCAGGACAAATCAGAATGGCCGCTCTTGGTGGTTTCTCAGTTACCAAATAAGGCGTAATCGAGGGGTTGTGAATATTGGTAACGTTGCATTTGCCAGGTCCAACGTCTTCTTTTTCTGCCTCGTCCTTTCGATCTACGGAGCCAGGGGCTCCTGCTGCCCAGAGCGGGATTTGGCTTGGCCGTTGGGAATAGGCCGTACTGCAGAAGAAGATGGAGAGTACTGCGATGGAGAGGAATTGAATCGTTCGCATGGGGAACTGTTCCTAGAAGTATGTGGAGTTTAGATTTATGTGAGTGGAAAAGTTGCCAGAAAAACTCAACGGGAGGGGGAGGCTCCTGCCGAGCCAGCGACGCAATGGTTCGGCAGGAGCCTCACCCTCCCGATCAATGAATTGGTTGGGTGTAATTGATGTTGGCTTTGCGCTCACTTAGCCCGGACAAAGACTCGCAAGCGTTTCGACGAATAGGTCGCCGCGTTGCCAGTAAAGGTCCAGTCTTTAGTTGCGCCAGGCGAATTGCCGATTCCGATATCTGCCCCTTGGCCAGCAACCCAATGGTTGATTGCGAACAACGTTTGGCTGGCCGCGAAATTGTGGACTTGCATCGAACCATAGCCATCCTTGGGTACTGCTGTCTCGTCTCCAAAATCGTAAACGCTCTCGGAAGCGCCAGGCACTTTGGCGGCGTTGATCATCCCGTAGTTGTCCGGCCAAAATTCGATATTCCCGGTTTCAATTTTTGTGCCCGCCGTGATCCCTTCGACGCTGCTAAAGACATCCATCGACTTCACCGTTTGTTGGAACGAAGTTTGTGAAGCAATTGAGGGGACTCCAATCTTCTTTGCGTCCGCAGTAAACGCATCCATAGAAACGAAGAGCTTCTTTTCTTCGCCACCTGAAGTCGTTAGTTCGACTAGATAGCCGATACGATCAAACGGTCCGGTCTTGCCGCTGTTGTCGACATCGTATTTGATATCGCGGCCCAGCTTCGTCAAATCAAGGTCATAGACCAAGCTGTATTCTTTGGCTACGGTGAGCGAGCTCAGGAAATCGGGAACCTTGCCACCACGCACGGCGCCGACAGGCAGTCCAGTTCCACCCGCTAAATTGGGTTCGGCCAACATGTTCCAAGCGAAGCGAAAAGCCACTGGCTCTTTCACTTTGCCCGATGTAAGCACGACGGAATCACCCTCAATGGTAGCCGTCGCACTGTGGAAACCATTAGATCCTGCACCGATCACTTCAAAATGCGTAGGTGCTTTGCCATCGCGCGTTTTGAGTCCGCCACCCGTGTTCTTGAATCGGACCTTCAACCGATCGCCCATCGGTTCCAACGAGTCGAACTCAGGGCTGCTTGCAACCAAATCTTTCTTTCCGTAATCATTCTTGAGCGCCAATAGCGCGAGGCGATGACCAACGTCCTGCTTATTGGGTGGATGAATATCATTCACGGTTGCGATGTCATTTACGACAACCATTCCGGTATGTGGAATCGATTGAACGGCAGCTTGAGCTTCCCAGAACTTAGCAAGAATGGTTGGGTCCTCAGTGCCGTACCTGTACGGTGCAATCTGCACATAGTAAAAGGGGAAATCTCCTTGTCCCCAAATCTCGCGCCAGCCATTGATGAGGGCTTTCTTTTTCTCGAGGTACAACATTCCTTCTGCGTGATTCGATTCTCCTTGGTACCAAATCGCTCCCTTGATTGGATAGCCTACCAACGAATGGATCATGCCGTTGTAGAGCATCGTCGGGTCTTGATTGCTTGTGAACGGACTCAGTTCTGCCGGGTAGGCTAGGTTGGGAGCGACGGGGCCTTTGGTTTGAAGGGCGGTCTTGGCCTTTGCCGTCCAATCCTCAATCGCTTTGATGTGGGCTGTCAGTCGATCTTGGTAGCTTTGAGAACCTGGGGTCCGACCGATCACCGATTGATAGATATCCTTGAGCGCTTCGACACGTTGAAAGCCAACGGGTGGCGTCCACGGTTCGACTCGAGTCCCGCCCCAGGACGAATTGATGAGTCCTACAGGAACATCGAGATCTTTGTGAAGTTGTCGAGCCATGAAGTAACCGCAGGCGGTAAAGCCACCGGCGGTCTCAGGCGAACACACTTGCCAAGTCGACTTGAAATCATCTAATGGAGTCGTCGATTGAACAAGCGGAACTTTGATATGTCGAATGAGCGGGTACTTGGCCGATGCGATCTCTTCCTGAGCTCGAGTGCAAGCGGCGACCGGCCATTCCATATTGGATTGTCCAGAACAAAGCCAGACTTCTCCAACTAGAATATCTTTGACTTCAACCGAGTTCTTGCCTTTGACAAGCAGTGAGGTTGGCTCTTTGCTTGCCTTCATGGGTGGCAATTCCACTTGCCATCGCCCGCTCTCAGCTGCCTTGGTCGTTTGAGTGTTGCCGCCCAGAGTGACAGTCACAGACTCGCCGGACTCAGCCCAGCCCCAAACGCGGATCTTTTGCTGTTGCTGAAGCACCATGTGCTCGCTGAACACAGCCGGCAAGCGAACGTCGGCTTGCACCGCATTGCATTGAACCAATGCGGTAAATATCAGTCCAATCCCAAGAATCAAATGCTTCATTTTCAATTACCAAACGAATTCGAGTTGTAAGTCTGTTAAGGCAAGCACATCATTTTAGCATCAAGAGAGTCCGAACGGGGCATAGGTCTGAATGGCGTTCAATTCGTGATGGCGGAACGGCGCAAGCACTAGTCGTTTAACGGTCAGCCGTAGGCGTACCGAATTCTTTGGGCAGTACGCCTACGGCTGACTGTTAAACGAAGTCCTGGCACCGGACGGCTCGCGCCGTTCCGCTAACTCAACGCAATTCGGGCTAGTTCTCGAGTTTCCAAGGTGCTCGATACTCTTTTGTCAGCCACTTGGACGCTTCTGCGTCCCCTACGATGGTTTCGGATTTGGGGTCCCATTGAATCTTCTTTTTGGTTCTTACCGCAATATTGCCGAGATGGCAGACCGTAGCGGATCGGTGGCCAATGCTGATGTCCGCGGCTGGAACCTTGCGTGATTTCACACAGTCGAGGAAGTTGTTCACATGGCTCGTATTGGCTTGTGAATTAACGATCTTCGGAATCTCCACCCCTTTGAGCAGCTCAGGTGGGTTTGCGACAATTCCGCCTCGGTAGACGAACAGGCTGCCTTTGTCGCCGATGAACTCCGTTCCTTGGTCCGTGTTCTTCGTGCCAAGCTTCTGTCGGCAGGTCATGGCGACGCCGTTGGCGTACGTGTATCGAATCTCGGTCGTATCGGGCGTTTCATACCAGCCATCGGGATTGAAAACAGCGGAACCCTCCACGCTGGTTGGACCGCTTTCGTCCATACCGAGCCCCCATTGTGCGATGTCGAGGTGATGTGCGCCGAAGTTGGTTTGCTGTCCGCCGCTATAGTCCCAGTAGAATCGGAAGAGATAGTGAACGTGGTTCTTGTTGTAGGGACGTTGCGGAGCTGGCCCAAGCCAACGGTTGTAGTCGAAACCTTCCGGCGGAGCAGAATCGGGAACGGGGCTCTTGGCTCGGTCGATCCAATTTGGACTTGGTAGCGTAACATTAACGCTGTGTATTTTTCCCGCGATCCCTTTTTGGACTAGGTCAACGGCTAAGATAAACTCGGCACCGCTGCGTTGCATGGTTCCTGTTTGGACAATGCGACCATATTTCCGAGCCGCAGCGATCATCGGCTTCCCCTCGCCGATCACGAGGGTAAGGGGCTTCTCACAATAAACATCTTTGCCAGCCTTGCAGGCTTCGATGGTCATAGTCGCGTGCCACTGGTCCGGTACGGTAACGACAACGGCATCGATATCCTTTGAATCGAGCAAGCGTCTATAGTCATCGGTCATGACTGCTTTTAGTCCGGCTTGCTTCTGGAGAAAATCGCTGGCTTCGGCCAAGTACGTCTTGTCCAAGTCGCAGAGGGCGACGATGTTGTTCAAGAAGTATTTCATGTTATTCTTGGGTCCGCCTTGATTTCCGACCCCAATCATCCCGATCCGGACTCGCTCGTTAGGCGACTCGGCAGCGAATAGGGATCGATGCGTGCGCGCGGATAGTCCGAGTAGTGCACCACCAAATGCGGTTTCTTTTAGAAAGGTTCGTCGAGATTTGGAGGACATAGCCGTAGTAACTCCTGGGGGGATATCGAATTAGAAGCTCCCTATTTATAGTTCGTATTCACGCAAATATGCAAGTCAGTACGAGTCATTGAGTGAAACGCCCCGATGGGCTTGTCCCATCGGACGTAACGGTTCGCGGCTAGAAACAACCCAATAAGGCGTTTTCCGCACCCCTTCCTACAAGCCCAACGCCAAAAGCGTTGGGCTTGTAGGGAATGGCGTTGAAATAGCAAGTAGTGGAATCTCGTAAGAGTTCCTGATGTGCCTCAAACTCTAGGAAGTTTTACAACTTCCTCTACGAGGGCAGGCATAACTCAACGCCATTCGTGCTTGTAGCCGCGAGCCTCGTGCTCCAGTTGGACGAGTCAACTGGGGGCAGGGCACGTAAATTACTGAGCCGCGGGCGCTAGCCGCGTTACGGTTTCCCTGGTAAACACGGTTGTCGCGGCTAGCGCGGATTATTCACGGATTGTTGAACGAAAACGGCCCTCTGTGCGTATAAGTTGTTTATCACAAGCAGCTTACGACGCGACAGAAGGACCGACCATGAGTATACAGTCTGCTACGCAAATGTCATTCGGATTTTGGCAAGGAAGACCGATCGAAATTGAGCGTGTTGAGGAAAATCTGTCTTCGGATGGGGGTTTGATCGCGTTCTATCAGCTTGATCAGTCACTGGGGTTGACCGAATCATTTGCCTCGCTGATCCGAAGGCCACATGGTGACTACAAACAATCTGCGTTAAGCATTGTTCGCCAACGCGTTTTTGGAATCATAGCTGGTTACGAAGATCAAAATGATCATGATACATTGCGGTCCGATCCCATCTTCAAACTCATCGCGGGTAGGCAACCCGACGACGATGACCTTGCTCGCCAACCGACCATTTCAAGGTTAGAAAATTCGGTAACGCTTCGCGACCTACTTAAGATGGAAGAATGGTTCATCGATCGATTTGTAGCGTCGTTCAAGAGCGAGCCGCATCACATCACGCTTGATATCGACACGTTTGATGACCCAACGCACGGTGCTCAGCAACTGACATTCTTTCATGGTTTTTACAATCAATATCAGTACCAAGTTCGAGTCATCACTTGCGCCGAGAACGACATGGTGGCATTGCCTGTCTTGCTCTTTGGAACAGCCCCGGCAAGCCTTGGTGCAGCAGTGGATTTGGTTCGTGTCATTCAAAAGATGAGGCAACGCTTTCCTGACGTTCATAGCCACGTGCGAGCGGATTCAGGATTTGCCGTTCAAGAATTCTACGATGAGCTAGAGAAGTTCTCATGCGTTAATTACACCGTCGGATACCAGATGAATCCCAGAACACAAAAAGCAAGCGAATCCCTGCTAAAAGCAGCAGTTGCAGCCTATTCATTGAATAAGAAGCCAGTCAGAGAATTCATGTCTATGGACTACAAGGCCGATCGCTGGAAGAAGGTGCGAAAGGTCGTGATCAAGTGCGAAGTTAATGCTCAAGGAACGAATCGACGGGCAGTAGTCACGAATCGCCCTGGCATCGAAACATCACCGCAAGGAGTCTACGATGACTATGCTGATCGAGGTGAAAGCGAGAACCGTAACAAAGAACTCAAACGCGAGTTTAGGGCCGATCGATTGAGTGACCATCGCTACATGGCGAATCTTTTTCGAGTGATGCTTCATGTGATAGCAGCAAACCTATTGGTTGAGTTGCGCAGCATGATTGCAGATCCGCCCGAAGCATTGCCATCGCATGATGATCTGCCTGCAGAAGTTCGCTCACCGAGCTTAAAGCGACAGCAACACAATCGTAGACGCAAAGCTGATCCACTAGGTGAAGGACACGCTTCTACGTGGAGAACGATGATTATCAAAGTTGCAACCCGAGTGATTGTCTCTACACGGCGAGTACGACTACTGATTGCATCGAGCTGGCCGTATTCTCACTTGCTGGAAAAGCTAGGCCATCTCTTGGCGACCCTTCCACATCCCAGTTCTGGTTGATGGCGGAACCTACAATCACAAATCTCAAATCTCGAATCGACTTCGGGGGTGGGGGGCG
>JANPHB010000168.1:0-5824 GCA_031424235.1 Pirellula sp. | reverse complement strand
ACTTTAAATACGAGCGAAATATTTAATGGTGCACAAAGATCTCCCGCAACCCGGGCGTCCAGTCAAAAAATCTGAGCCGGGGCCGCTAGCCGCGTTAGGGTTGACTTGGTTGGTTACGTGGACGCGGATAGCGCCCGCGGCTCAATTTTGAAAAATCGTGAAGCGGAACGATCAGTGGCGTTCCAAGTGTCGGATGCTTCATCACGCTGACTTCGACGTCGAAGGCTTGGCGAATCAGAGGGCTGGTAATCACTTCCTCGGCCTTGCCGATTGCGAGTAGCTTGCCGTCGTGCAAAATCGCAACTCGGTCAGCGAACATTGCGGCCATATTCATATCGTGCAGTGTCACCACGCTTACCAGCCGATTCTGCTTAGTCAATTTCCGCACTTGATCGAGTACTTCGTATTGATATTTCAAGTCCAAGCCCGCGATGGGCTCGTCTAGGAGTAGTACCGAGGCATCCTGAGCGATGGCGCGTGCTAGTATCATTCGCCGCCATTCCCCTCCTGAGAGTTCCTGGATTGAGCGATGGCGGAACGAAGATAGCCCAGTCGCCGTGATGGCATCTTCTACTCGACTTTGATCTGCATTCGACAGAGGAGCCCACCAGCCGCAATGAGGCATTCGCCCAAGAGAAACGACATCTAGGACGGTTAGTGTAGACGTTTGATTCTCATGTTGTGGCATCAATGCGATTTGTTGAGCTAAATTGCGCCGAGATAGCTTGCTTAGGTCACATTCGTCTAAGAGCATTGTTCCCGATTTAAGCTTAAGATGCCGAGCGATCAACCTGAGGAGAGTCGTTTTGCCTGCTCCATTCGCTCCTAACAACACCAAGACTTCGCCGGCTCGCAAATCGAGCGATACGCCATTGATGATCATTCGCTCGGTGTACCCGAACTTGAGTTGATCGACTGCCAAATGCGTCACGAAGCATCTCCTAACACGGTGCTGCCTCGAGAGCGAAATAGCAACAGTCCGAGAAAGAACGGGCATCCCATCAAGGCGGTAATACTTCCAACCGGCAATTCCGTCGGCGCTACTATCGTTCTGGCGATCGAGTCGGCCGCGATCAAGATCATTGCGCCATAGCAAGCGCTCATTGGAATCAGCCAGAAATGTTTGGGGCCAACCGTCCAGCGTGCCATATGCGGAGCGATCAGCCCCACGAAGCCGATGATTCCCGCCGACGAAACCGCAGCGCCCGTCGCAATGCTCGCGCCAGCGACCAGCAGGAATCGAAACCAGGCTAGGTTCAATCCCAGCGATTGCGATGCGACGTCACCTAACAAATAGGCATCCAAAGGCCGCGACAAACCCCAGAGTACGACTAATCCGACGAGAGCAATCAGCGACGTCGAAGTGATCGACGGCCAACCGTTATTTGCCAGTGATCCCATCAACCAAGCGAAGATGACCATGATCTTCTCTTCGCTCCAAAACATCAGCAACGAGACTATTGAATTGATCATGCTGCTGAGTGCTACGCCAGCTAGCAACAAGGACAAAGAACTCGAACGCCGGCTAAGGGAGCCAATGACCATAACGATTGCGACAATGAGCAATGAACCCAGCAGTGCCGCAACGGCGGTCGTCCTCTGGCCGAAAAGTGCAGCTTGCCAGCCGGCCATGATGACAATGGTAACGCCCAGTGCAGCTCCACTGGATGCACCGATAATGTAGGGGTCGGCGAGAGGATTGCGAAACAGCGCCTGGAAGCCAACTCCTGCAATACCGAGCGAACTCCCGACAAGGACGGCAGTGATCATTCTCGGCAGCCGCAACTCGAGCAAGATCGTGCGTTCCGTGTTCGTTAGTCCATTTGCCTCACTGAGCAAGAACTCCATCGCATCCCATGGCGAAATCGCAATCGCGCTAACGAATAGGCTAGCAATAGAAGTGACGGCCAGAACAAGCCAGGCGATCACGACAAGATACGCAGGTTTGCTCAAGGTTGTCGCGGTTCCCTGAGTTTGGTTTCGGGATACACCGCATCGATCATTTGCTCAAGTGCATTGAGCATTCGCGGGCCGCAACGGGAAACCTCGTCGCCATTGATAATAAAGACACGCTTGTTGGTAATTGCTCGGATGTTTGCCCAGCCTGGCCGTGAGGCCAAACGTTCTAACTCGACTTGCTTCAAGCACCCATTTCTTTAGCTGGCTCAAGCTCCAAAGGCGCATGTCGATGATCCAGTCGCTTGTCGTTGTGGAGAGCCAAGCCAACTTGCTCCATAAAGATGGTGCATTGCATCCGAATCATGAGCGAGCCTAGATTAGGGCACGTCCACGAAAATGGAGTGTGTTGAGCTTGGGTTCGCGATAAGCGTAAAACAGCCAAAAGGACTACCGGACAGAGAATCAAACGTTTGGTGCGAAGAACCTGTGTCCGCAATGACCGCCTCAACCCAGGAAGGCACTTATCATCCAATTTGTGGTAGGTCTTCTGACTCACCGCTTTTTCTTACGCTTTCAACCTTGCTCGTCCACCGATGGGACAATGGTTCATGAGTCAAGCGTCAGACGCAACACAAGGTTGCAAAGCAGCATACAGCGGCCGGACCGTCCCGGAATTGCACCGGAGTTCCCTGTTCACCCAAAATCGCAACTGCGAGATCGGATCACCACAAACTGGACGTCAGTCTAACCTACCGCTGAAAAGTGTCAATTCGGGCCTTAAGGCCCCAGACGAGCTTGTCTAGTCTGAGCCTACGGTTCGCAGCCAGAATTGTTTAGCCGTGTAACGGCGACAGTTTGTAGCTGCGGGGCTCGCCCCGCAGGCAGATTAAGAAATCGAATGCAAGAGCCGTGAAAAGGCGCCACCACACTGTGCCGCCGTTTCACGGCTCTTGTATTCATCGTGCCTAGAGACCGTGGGGCAAGCCCCACGGCTACAAAGTGTCGCCGCTATCGCGGCTAAAAACAAAGCGATCTTCACTTTCCAGACTCTCGCAAGGTCCAAAAGTGAGTCGGCCAAGTCCTTTGAGCCCAGTGTCGTCAATCGAGCAACGTCAATGGGTTGACGCGCGTCTTAAGCGGCATATCGACGGGTCGGTTTAGCCGGTGGGATTCAAAAACCGACGCGATCATTTCGATGATGTCTCGCGCTTCCTCGGCGCCGCATCGTGTCGGCCGTTGCTGTTCGATGCTCGTTATCAAGTCATTGATGGCAGCGATATGGCCGCCCTCATAGGTGCCATCAGCTCGAGGTTCGGGTTTGCCGATTCCAGCAGATGTTATCGTTTCCCAGGATTTGCCCGATCGCCCGGGCGACCAGCTGCCGTCGCGTAGGATATGGGCTGGAACTATGTAGCCACTCTCCAAGTCAATGATTCCCTTTGAACCGAAAACTTGGATCGCGAACCGAGATGGATTGCTCGCCATTCCACGGCGCGAAGCGAAATGGCCAACCACCCCTCCTGGGAATTGAAAACTCGCTTGAACATGGTCGCCAGCTAACGGACCAATTCCTTCTGCCCCGTCCCGCACATCGCTTCGCTGAATTCTTCGGCCACCTTGCATGACGGTTGCCGTGCAATGGGTTGGATTGCCACCGGCGAAACTACGCATCAAGCCAAACACGTGGGATCCCAGGACCCACAGGTCTTCACCACCACCGCGCTGGTCTTCTTTGCCGCGCGCTCGGAGCTCAAGTAGATCGCCAATTTCGCCGGCCTTCACTAACTGAAAAACAGTGTCGAGGACGGGTGAGTACTGCGAAATATGCGCGATTCCCAGACTCAAATGGCGCATCTGAAACTGATGAATCACTTCATCGCATTCCGCCAGAGTTCGGCAAAACGGTTTTTCCAGGTACACATGGCAGCTTGCTTCTGCAGCGGCCAGCAACATTTCGTGATGCTTGTCGATCCAGCGAGGGCAGATTGCCACGATGTCTAGTTTCTCAGTCTCCAGCATGTGGCGATAATTGGCGTACGCCTTTTTGGCGTTTGTTCGCCGCTTCGCAGACTCTCGACCTTGGTCATCGTCATCGGAGACAGCTACGATTTCAACGTTGGGTAGCTTTGTGAACGCAACATCAACATCGTGGCCGTAGTTGCCTTTGCCTGTTCTGCCGATGATCCCGACGCGGTAGGTTTTGTGCATGTTGAGTCCTTAGTTTCGTGGGATTGGCATTGGAAACGAAAAAACCTCGACTGAACTGTGGGTTCAACCGAGGCTTTTAAAAAGGTTAGGATAACAATCGAAGACATGTGCTAGTTCAGCCTGGGCCGATCATTGCGATGTGCTTCTTGGTTAGTCGAGGAACCCGACTAATTCTTGTGATCGGCTTGGTTGTTGAAGTTTGCGGACCGCTTTGGCTTCAATTTGACGAATGCGTTCACGCGTCACCTTGAAGATGTGGCCCACTTCCTCCAGTGTATAGCTATAGCCATCCCCGAGCCCGTATCGGAGTTTGATGATTTCGCGTTCGCGGTAACTCAGTGTTTTTAGGACTGCGTTGATACGAGTGCGAAGCATCTCTTGTCCGGCCCCGATAGCGGGGCTCTCGGCCGTACCGTCAGGCAGCAGATCGCCGAATTGGCTATCTTCGCTGTTACCGACAGGGCGATCGAGCGAGATCGGGTATCGGCTCATGGCCAATACACGCCTAGCTTCTTCAATTGTTGTTTCCGCACGACGCGCGGTTTCCTCGAGGGTCGGCTCGCGTCCTAGCTCTTGCAGCAATTGCCGCGAAACATTTCGGACTCGCGACATGGTTTCCACCATGTGCACGGGGATACGGATGGTTCGGCTTTGGTCTGCAACAGCACGGGTAATCGCCTGACGTATCCACCAAGTGGCGTACGTGCAGAACTTGAAACCGCGACGATACTCGAATTTATCGACAGCTCGCATCAAACCCGCGTTGCCTTCTTGGATCAGATCCAGGAAGCTCAAACCGCGGTTTCGGTACTTCTTGGCGATAGAAACCACTAAACGAAGATTGCCTTCGCTCAACTGCTTCTTGGCGCGTTGATACTCGGTGAAAACTTTTTTGACCATCTTTACGCGTTTGCGTAACGAGGTTGGCGTCTCTTGGGTAGCGACCAGAATTTGACGGAACTCGCGACGCAACTGAGCCACTTGTGAGGGGGCTACTTGGTGCGATTTGAGGGTTGCCAAATCGTGCATGATCTCATCGACACGGTCGCTCAATCGCTCGAGCACTCCGATCATCGTTTCGATCCGCTGGGTACGCAGTCCCAATTCCTCGATCAGTCGAACCGACTTGCGACGGCGACGAGCGAGGGACTGCCAGGCTTCTTGACGTTTCTTCACTGGAAGCGATTTGCTCAGGGCGTTGCGGTAATCGCGACGGTTCCGTTTGAGCAGCACGTCCAGTGTCTTGAGGTTGTGTGGCAATCGTCCAAGGATTTGATCCTTTTCCAAGCGATCGGTAACCGACACCTGGACTGTACGATCGAATGGCAATTCGCCGGTATGAACACGCTTGAGAATCTTGTAGGCAAACTGCACCACATAGTCGCATTCGAGCAACTTCGTTCGGAATCGGCGTCGAGTGACTTCGATTTTTTTGGCCAGCCGAATCTCTTCTTGACGAGTTAACAGCGGGATTTCTCCCATCTGCGTCAAATACATTCGAACTGGGTCATCCGACCAAGTTTCGACCTCTTCCATTCCGGACAGCAAATCATCTTCGCTTTCCAGTTGGACTTGGTCCTCGGAAACGACTACATCAACGACAGCGACATCGCCCTGGTCATCACCTTCCTCCTCAAGCGACAGTTTGCGAAGGCCATCCAAGTCGTCAGCGCTGCGAGGCAAATCATCATCGAAATCCAACAGGCCGTCGAACAAG
>JANPHB010000167.1:0-15385 GCA_031424235.1 Pirellula sp. | reverse complement strand
ATTCCAAAAAGTTCGAAAACGGCTGCTACCGTTCGACCCTACCGAAGCGGGCTCGAACTAACCATTTCCAGTATTTTCGTTGGGCAACTCTCTTTTCGAAAACTGAGAATGTTCCGAAAAAGGCCTTGTACGGGGAGCCTTAGTTTTTTCTACGGAAGAAACGCCAAAAAGTTAACGCCGGACGACGAGAGATCGACGCCCGGCGTTTTTCGTTTCTACCCAACGTTTTGGGCCATTTCCGCGTCAGCGACGCCCGCCCCAAATATCTCGGTTAGGAAAGAAAGATCTCGGGCCGCGACAGAAACGCGGGCCGTCCCCTCCGGCACCCCAGATCTCCACTGAGAACTCTCAAGATCTCCGTTTCCAAAGATGGGTTTGATTAACACAGCGTCTGCAAATCCTAACGGCCAGAAACCTTCTCCAATTTTGGCCTGTCGATGCTTCTGATCCCACATTCCGTGAACGATCCGGTCGCAATGCCGACACAGCACGCACTCGACACAAGACCCGGTGAGATTAGTAGTGAATTGGATAGGCAGGGTTTAACCCACTTCAGATCACTAAACTGGCTGCAAACCCGGAATTCAAAATGAGCTACAGCTGCTCAATTCCATTCCGTATAATAGTAGTTGAATAGTTCTCTCGGTTCCTAACTTCTTGCAATCCGTTAACCACGTCAACTTGTTCCAATGACCGCTGCGCCCGAACATAATGATCTGCAAGAATTGGAACGACGACTCGACGCTAGATTTATCGAACAAGAGCACAGACTCGCTTGCTTACTGATGAACGCTTGGGAATATCGGAAGCTACCAGAGTCTGATCCCCGAAGAAACGCTTCCCGAAAGGCCATTTTCTATCGATTGGCTGTATCCTTGGTCCCGAGTACAGCAGTTGGCGGGGTATCGTTGATTGCTCTATTAAGTTTGTTGGTCGCATATCAGTCGAATAGGATAGCGCAGGAAGAACTCGCTTCGGTTCGAGAGTCCAACGCAATCTCGCGAGGAGAAGTTGTCGCTCACCCACTAGTAGACGTGGATAACCGGGACAACGGAGAAATCAGTTTGCAGAATCCTGCTGATTTGGAACAACGTCCGGGCGGTGCATATATAGTAAACGTTGGCAAAGTGCCGATCGATTCTATAGACGTACGGTTTTACGGAGTATGGGCTCGTCCTTTGTCCGACCTAGATTCGACGGGGCGTATTAAATGCGACCATCGTGAAGTTCGAAAGCTGGATCTGTCGGAGCAGTTGTTGGTGGATGGCAGCATGGTCTTTGAGTTTTTGCCGGAACTCGTCAAGTTTATACGTCAAGCAGACCTGCCTTATCGAGAAACGTCTCAAGTCCATGTTTTGTTCGTGAATGTGGTATTTGTACCTAAAGCAATCAACAGTCAATTGCCAGTCGTTTCACGATTCTTCACGCCAGGTATCCAGGATAGATTCCTACTGAAGGTGCAGTTCGTCCCTGATTTTCTTACCAGCAACGAACTAGATGAATGTTTACGCAAGATGAAATTCGAACCGAATATCATTCCCCCGCTGAAGTGAAAAATACCACAAAGATTTTGGTTGATGCACCTTCTCGGGGCTCCCAAACTTAGAGGATTTGCGAACTTTTTCTCTAAATCTATTCGTCATTTCGCCCTCGTTGCGTGTAACCCTACAGATAGAGACCTGTTGCTTTCGGTCTCGCTCGACACCCGGTTGTTAATCAAATCGACGGCTAGTTCGTAGAAACCGGTGATTTCGGGCTTCACATTGCCTCTGTTGGGAGATTGCTATGCCGAAGGTCCGCGCTGTGGATGAGATGAATGAAACCGAACTACGAGCGGAGCTCGTTTCGCTGCTTGCGGATGGCGTCATACGCTACATGCAAAGCGAACAGTTCGCGATCGATCACGCGGATTGCGAATTCGATCAAGATTTCGAGACAGCTTGCCTTGAGCTTCCTGCCAAACCAGTGCTCTCTGTGACCGGTCGAGTTAACGATCGATAGGTCTTTTTCAAAAAGGAGAGCTTTCAATGGCAATCAACGTCGCCAAAGAGGTCGCAACGCTCCGGCACATGACCGTGTCGGAACTGCGTGATCGGTACCAAGAAGTGTTCGGCGAGGACACGAACGCTCGCAACAAACAATGGCTCATCAAACGTATCGCTTGGAAGCTGCAAGCCAATGCTGAGGGAGATATCTCCGAACGAGCTAGGCGACTGGCGCACCAGATCGCGATGCAGACAGACATACGAACTTCGCTGCCTCGAGTGACCAGGCCGGCCACCATAGAAACGCTGGAAACGGCAACGACCACGATTTCGCCACCAGCGGATAACCGGATTCCGCTACCCGGGGCCAACTTGGTCAAGACTTACAAAGGCCGCAGCATCCAAGTGATGGTGCGACCAAATTCATTCGAGTTTGAGGGGACGCAGTACAAGACACTCACAGCTATCGCTCGAGTCGTTACAGGGCAAAAGAACATCAACGGATTTCACTTCTTCGGACTATGCAAAGCAGAGGCTGCTCAATGATCAAAGAAAAGCAAACCAGAACACTTAACTGCGCCATCTACACTCGCAAATCAACAGAGGAAGGCCTCGATCGAGACTTCAATACGCTTGACGCTCAGCGTGAATCGGCAGAGGCGTATATCAAAAGCCAAGAAAATGAGGGATGGGTATGTCTTCCGGATCGCTACGACGACGGAGGCTATACCGGTGGCAACATGGAGCGACCGGCGCTCAAAGCCTTGATTCGCGATATCGAGGATGGCAAAATCGATTGCGTGGTGGTCTACAAAGTGGATCGCCTCAGCCGTTCGCTGATGGACTTTGCCAAGATGCTCGAAGTCTTCGAACGCAAGAGCGTGGCATTTGTCAGCGTGACCCAGCAGTTCAATACCACGAACTCCATGGGCCGTCTGATGCTAAACGTACTCCTCTCCTTCGCCCAGTTCGAACGTGAGATAATCTCGGAACGAACACGCGACAAGATGGCTGCCGCTCGGCGCAAAGGCAAATGGGGTGGCGGCTTGGCTCCGCTCGGTTACGACAACGATCGCGAGGGTCGTAAAATCGTGGTCAACGAAGACGAGGCCGCGCAGGTCCGCGGAACGTTCGAGTTGTATCTCGAGTGCCAGTCGATCATTCAGACGATCAAGGAAATCGACAGACGCGGCTGGAAGAACAAGCTGACCGTGACCAAGAGTGGCAAAGAACGCGGAGGTCGGCACTTCGATAAGAGTTCGTTGTTCAAGCTGCTCACGAACGTCGCCTACCTCGGCAAGGTTCGCTACAAGGAAGAGATTCACGAAGGCGAACACGATGCGATCGTGCCGATTGAGCTTTGGGAGAAAGTTCAGAAGCAACTGAAGCACAACGGCCGAACTGGTGGCATTATGGTCCGAAACAAATTCGGTGCATTGCTTAAGGGATTGGTTCGGTGCGTCTGCTGCGACTGTGCCATGACCCCAAACCATACAACCAAAGGCGGCAACAAACGCTATAGATACTACGTTTGCACTTCAGCGCAGAAGCGTGGATGGCATACCTGTCCATCTAAGTCGATTCCTGCCAAGCAGATCGAGGACTTCGTCATCGAACAGATCAAGAAGATTGGTTACGCGCCAGAGCTCATCCAGGACGTAGTCACAAGTGTCGCAGACAAGATGAAGGGGCAGCTTAAGCAACTCGAAGACGAACGATTGGCCCTTGGACGCGACACCGCACGTTGGAATAGCGAGATCCGCAAGACCTCCGCCCTGATTCGGCCCAACGAGACCGACTCGCCAGCAATCGCCCGGTTGGCAGACCTCCAAGAACGAATCGCTCACAATGAACGCCGGCTCAATGCCGTGTTTAGCGAAATCAAGAAGATCAGCAATAACCTACTTACCCAGCAGGACGTTGAGACCGCCATGACCACCTTCGACCCAATCTGGGAATCGATGACGCTCCGTGATCAGATCCGGCTGGTTCAGGTTGTCGTCAAACAAGTCGACTACGACGGCGAGACCGGACGCGTCACCATCACTTTCAATCCGATCGGTATCAAGAAGCGTGCCGAGCATGCAACCAAAGATCTTGAGGAGGCCCGAGCATGAGCGACGAAATCCAAGTAGGAGCCACTTTCCACAAGAAGCGAGTTGGCAAGTACATCGCCATGGTTGAAGGCCCAGCGCCGACAGCCCCCGAACATCCGAAAGGTCGCTTACCACGCATCACTCGTTACATGGCTCTTGCCATCTACTACGAAGACCTTATCCGCCAAGGACACGTCCGCGACTACGCCGAGATTGCAGTGCTAGGGCACGTTACTCGCGCTCGCGTTACACAAATCATGAATCTGCGACTTCTCGCTCCGGACATTCAGGAACAAATTCTTGACTTCTCCAGAATCCAACAGGGTCGCGATGATTTGAGTCTACGACTGTTCCAGAATGTAGCATTGCAGGCATATTGGACGAAGCAGCGTCAAATGTGGAAGTCGATGCTTAATTGATTGAATCAATTGTTTGTCCATTTGGGTTTCCCAATTTAATCTTGGGCCAGACAAAAAATGTATCATACGCGCCCCAAATCTCGAATCGCTTGAGCCTTTCTGCTGACTAGGCCAAATGTCGAAGTGATCTCTATCGAGAGTTCGAGCCGATATGAAGAGGAATTGACTTTGGTTCGTTCAGTTTGGAAACCATTCCAATAATCCACGAAGATCGGAGCTAGTTCTCCCTCGCTCTCCACAATTTGCCAGCAATTGATGTTCGTAAGGGTAGGTCGAGAATGGCGGCGCACGCTCAATCAAGTGAACTTTTGCACCAAGTGCAAACGGCATTGCCAAGTCCATCTCCCAAATATCTCCACAGAATACTGTTGAAGATAGGAAACTTAGATCTCCGCGAAGTGCTGAACAAATTGCCTCGAAGTACGCACCTCGTCGAAGGTATATGGGGCGAACAAGCCCTGCTTGCCGATCGGATTCAGCTGGTAGAGAAAGAAATTTTTGCTCAAATTCGCTCCCAATTTCCGTTCTTTCCCAACTCAATTCGCAAATACGAAATTTGCCCGCATCACTCGCCACGGAAATCCCATTACCGACTGCCGCTTCTGATCCAAACAATTCGGCAAGTCGCTGGCGAATCAAGGTTGAACTAGAATTTGAGATAAAGTGCACCTGGGCTCCGCGCTGAACTAGCTCTCCGATGACATCGCAGGCTTCTTCACGCCAAGGTGCTGGAACAGCCGAATACGCTTGGGAATTTACGATTGCAGGAATTAACACGTTCTTTTGACCACGACTTCTAAGCACGAGTTTTGCGGCCTCATCCGCGAGAATAAATGGGTCTGCGGCTGCTGGTGCTGAGGGTGCGCCGGAAAGCATCCATGCTGCTTTTGGTGATTCTTGACAAACTTTTGACTTGGCTCCTTGCCATTCAAGCTCGCTTAGAGGCCCGACATTTTCAATGAACTTCAATCGATATTGCTCGAGGTAACTGACGGCGATCTCTGCAATTTGCGTGCAGGTGCCATCGAAATCGAGGACAAAGTTGGTTAAGGCGCTTGAGCTTTTTTGACCCATTATGTTTCCTCAACTATTTATGCAAAAAAGTCGGGTTTGAATGATAGTCTAGTGAGACGTAACCCGCAGTTCATAAAATGCTCGCGGCGACTCTGCCGACAACAATAACAATGCTCGCCGCTCCCCACTCAAATCCAAGGCAAGAGGAAGCTCAGAAAGGGATTGAGAGGACTCAAGATCCTGTCCATTGAAGATCAGGATCTTTGACAAAACATCCCGACTAATTCTTTTTTCAACTACAATTTGAGCAATACCAGTGCCTGGATCAGGCTTGAATTCATAAAAATGACATGACAGGTCAGATATGGATTTGCGAACGTTACAAACTACTCCTGGTTGGCACAAAAACGAATCCAATGGCCGAAGAATTGGGTCAATGGATCGATCGTTCACGTCTAAGACGCTAGAAGGCCACGTGTTGCCTAAAGCACGAGCGATTGAAAATTCTAGAAAAAATTTATACATTTGCTCTGGCATATGACTTGCCTCAGAGACGCTTTTCACAAAGGCCTCTGCTGCACGGCGAGTGCTTCCAGTTTGCTCGTACATCTCTAACATCGGTCGAATTGCCACTCCTTGATCCGCACATTGGCCACAGCCGAATAGCCAGAAAGGCAAAGAAGCATAGCTAAGTGAGCCAAGTGCAGTTATGGACTGCTCATATGCAAGTCTCAATTTTGAATCAACACTCACTCGATTCCACAGTAAGACTTCGGGAATCGATGCTGTTCCTTCAAAAAACCAGCCATCAGATGCAGACGGTAGATGTAGGCCTCTATAACCGAAAGAATACTGCAGCTTGTGAAATAGTTCGTGTGTCGCTGTTGGCTCAATCATTCCGGGAATCTGATTCCAATCGGACGCACGAAATAGCAATGGCCCTTCTGGCGGGTCGGCTCGCCCTGATCCCTCCGCTACGTGCCGAAAAACGACTTCAATTTTCGCGACCGAACTAGGGCGGTACGGTTCACGCCCACCAATTCTACTTAAGTATGCATATGCTCGCTCTAAAGCGGTAGCAGTACGCCTTACTCGCTCTATGTCGTGGATATTGTCGAGTTCATTCGGACTGTTTTGTGACCATCTTAAAATAAAGTTCTCCGTTTCCACCGGAATGCCATCGAGCGTAGGCAGGGGTCCGTCCAAATCATGAAGCAGTTGTTCCCTCTCAATTGTGGTAAATGAAGGATTACCCAATCCAAGATTAAACAAGGCAATTTCATGATTTCTACACTCTGCGTTTTGCACGCGATTACTAACTTGATCGTGATCCAATTTCGGGGCATTTGAATCCAACTCTAAAGCCGCTGGGTTTATGGCTTCGAAACTATAATCATCTACTCTCGTTCGAAGATTTGATATTAGATCCTGCATTTGCGACTTCGATGTAGGAACGGATGGCACACCGCGCGTTACCTTACTCCAGTGGGATTCTGAGTGCACTGGAATTTGGCAGGTAACTCCCTGGTCTTCATAATCGCGGAATATGTGCCATTCTTCAAATTCTCGATCCATGTGTCTATCCCTTGGTCCCAAAATATGTTTTCAGTCCACTTCACTTCTGCGGATCAAGAGCTCCTCGCCGACGTCATCGCCACGCGCTTCTGCTTCACTTGTAAACGCCTTGTGCAATTCATCATTGATTAGATACCATTCGCCGGTAGCATCTACGTGAATTGCAATATCTTTGTGAAGTACTTCCCCCTTAAACTGCGCAAAGTCTCTTTCGTTACGCCAACTAGCAGCCGAAACAGCGTCGGTTACATATTGCCAAGCCGTTTGACTTACGCGCTCACCAACAGTTCTCGCTGGGTGATCGTATTTGTCGGAGCACGAATAGATAACAAATTCAGGGTCAAGAAAATCAACCAAATCTGGCGTGGACGAGAACGCAGAACCATGGTGATTAGCACGGTAAATTTCAACATCGCCTTCCCGGCGATCAGCTTTCCATCGCTTTATCATCCAACTTTCCACGTTTGTGTACGTTCCTCCATGTCTGGGAGTGAATAAGGTGGCGCCTCCCCGGGAATCATCTGATCCCGACAGGTCGCCCGCTGTAAAATACTCGAAATTGCCCAAGGATATCTCCATCGCGATTGAAAGATCGTTCTCCGATGGAGGAGAGTTCTGGTATTGGTTTGGATATCGTTCATTAACGATCTTTAGTATGCTGTCGTTATCAGCAACCAAACCCGCGAAAGCGACAATTTCAACTTCGACTCCACCACCTAGATCAATTTGACCTTTTCCGAAAGTTGGTTGTTCGCGAACGTCAACACGATCACCAACGACTCGTCCCATGGTTTCATTGTATGCGTCAAATGTACTACGATTAGTTTGAGTGAAGTATTCCTTCGCCAAATCGCCAACGTCAATTACTGTCTTAATTTTGATACCAACTTCAGGGTCGCGGATGAGCCCATCTATCCCATTGTTGATCGCGCCGACATGGTCCGCATGAAAGTGGGTCGCGACAAAGTAATCGAGAGTAGGGTCTTCTTTGTGCAAAATACTTCGGATTTTCGCGGCAACTATTCGAAAATTCTCACTTCGGGAAGACAATTCGCCCATATCAATCAGAAGCGTCTTCCGTTCGCCGCTGGCATTTGGCGGCCCAAGTACAAGTGTTGAGTCAGCCTGACCTAAATTGAAAACGTAAATCTCTAGTCCTCTACCGACTGTAGGGTTATCCCTATCTCCAGAAGAAAAGACATCATCTCCCATTACAACCTTCTTCTGCACCCCTTCCATTGCTCGCGAGTTGGACGCTTTATCGATCAGGGGAATACTTGTTTTTGGAGTAAGCGTCGCAAAAATCGAGAGATTCTGAATCGTGTCGATTTGAAGATTTTGAATAATAATCGGTGCCGCAGCGGGAGTAACTGTTTGCGGCGTGTTGGCCCCATCGTACAAGGGTTCTTGCGCATCGACTCGATACGGTAATGGCAGTGCCAGGTAAACGCACAAAATGACATACTTGAAAATGCGATTCATTTAAGAGCTTCCTTTTCGGATTTTGAACTTACTTCATCATCAACGGATACGTGAAACGTCTCACGCAAGGGGAATAGGTTGATTGGCTTGCGTTCGGTTGATAAGTCATTGTCGTTTCGCGTGGAAGAAGGCTCGTAGCCGCTTCCAATCGACTGTTGAAATGAGAAGACATTGTTGGGATCACATGTACTTTTGATTTTCATAAGTCGTGCATAATTTGCACGATAATACTTTTCCTTCCAATTCGTAAGCAATGGATCAATGTAGTTGACATACGCACCGGTTGCATTTGACGCCTCGGCAAATTCTTCGTAAAAGTCATATGCCCATTCGACATTTCTTCTCATTTCGTGAGGCTTCGAGGAGTCCCAAATTGCTTTTAATTCCGGAACGAAAGCTGCGTCCCGATGAGGAAATGCTGTTGCGCTTGCTTTCCGTTTCTGAATTGCTCCACCGACTTGAGTCCAAACCATAAAAGTGTCTGACGATGGACAAACAGCGAAGTATTTCATAATTACATGAGCGGCCTTTTCATTTAGCCCTAGCGGCGGAAGGACCAGAGAACGAATATATGCGCTTCGACCGGCAATCGTTGTCCGTGTGCCAATGTAATGCTCCCATTCATGAATCGTCATTCGATGTAGGTCCACTCTCACAGGATCAATCGCTATAAGCGGCTTCAGAATCGCTACGCCATCGGAGAAGTCACCATTGTAAACCGGCGTGAAGATGAGCGACCAAACGCGTTCACCTCCGTTACGCGCATCAGGGGACATCGCGATTCGTCCATACACAGCCATCTGTGGAGGAAGTTTTTGCGACCAAGTATTGTAGAAGCCAAGCACCTCGGGGAGTTGATAAAGCGGAAAGCTGATTTCACCCATTAACATCGTTTCGTGTGGAGGCGTCTGCGTCTGAATTGCAACTTCCACTCCCACGCCAAAATTGCCGCCCCCGCCTCCACTGCACGCCCAAAAGAGATCTACATCAGTATTACTGGAAGAATCTTGTTTGAGCGCGCGTAATGCAGAGTCAGCAGTGACAATTGAAAGCGATTTCATGTGGTCAGAGCCGAGGCCATAGCTTCGCGACAAAAAGCTGAACCCCCCGCCGAAAAGGAATCCCGCTAGCCCGACTCCTGGACACCCACCTCCAACAGGAATCCTTCCCGAGCGATTGTTTTCCAAAAAGTCGTAAATTTGTCGCCAACGACACCCAAGTCCAGCTTTCAACATGCCTGTTTTTGAATCAAACGCAATTGAGTTTAAGCGACGCAAATCCAGGACGACTCCGCCCGTATTTAGACAGTACCCTGCAGCGCTGTGCCCGCCTGCTTTCGTAGTTAGTCTCAGATTTCTTTCGACACAAAACGCGATCGTCTTTTGAACGTCAGACGTGTTCTGCGCGGTTACGACCATCCCAGGCTCGTGCGCAATTCTCCCGTTGTCAATTTGTATTGCTTCGCGGTACTCTCCATCAAATGGATCATTGACTTGTCCAAGTAATTGTTTTTGAAGATCGCGAATATGTGCGTTCCAAGGTGGCATTTGCATTTCCTATTCTCTGTCCAAAAAATCAAGTGAATGGCTATTTGCCTTTGAGTTTTGCGTCAATCGTGTCCGACGCCCAAAATGCAAGAGCAGCGAGAGTCAAAGTTGGATTGGCCGTCCCGCCCGTGGGGAAAACCGAACTTCCAACTATGAAAAGATTGGTGTAATCATGGCTTCGTTGATTTCTGTCAACTACCGAGTCTGCAGACGATATTCCCATTCTGCATGTACCCATGATGTGACCCGCACCCATGAAGTCGTACTTGCCCCCTTGCCATTCTTTCGTAGTAACCAAATCTCTATTTGTTGACTTGTCATCAATCCCTAAACGTGCAAACAAGTCATTTGTCAGTCTTGCTGCTGCTGCAAAACCTTTCGACTCGTACTCCGACACTGAGTATTGAATTTTGGGGCGTGGGATTCCAGCAGCATCTTTATGTGTAGAAAGACTTACTCGATTGTTGGGGTCAGGGAGTTGCTCGAGTTCAAAACCGATGCGTACTTGGCGTGTGAGAATGTCGTTTAGCTGGAGAACCAAATCTTTTCCAAATACGTTTTTGTCAACAAGGTCGATTAGAGTGTCAGCAGGATCGCTTTTCGGAAGACGCCATCCGTCATTTCCGATCTCGATGCGAAAAGCTGATCGATCTTTACGAAATGCACCGTCTCGCAATCCATCCAGTCCTCCGGTAGAAAGCGGGCCACGATACGGATAAACTTTTTCGGGAGCTAAGCCCCATCGGATGTAGAATGGATGATCCATCAAGTTCCTGCCGATGTTACCATTCTTAAAATGGCGGTTGCCAATCCCAGAGTTTAGTAGCAGTTTCGGTGTTTCGATTCCATTTGCGGCCAAGACGACGACACGTCCACGAGCAATTTGCGGAGGCGATAAAGATTTCTCAGTCGAACTACCATATTGTATGAATTCCACTGAATCGATTTCATTCGTGCCTTCTCTAACAAGTAATCGCGTTGCGATGGACTGGAAGTGAGCGAAAACGCCTCGATAGTTGAATGCAGCATGCAGGGTAACAGTTGGGTCGTACTTGGCCTGAATGGGACAGATAGGGACACAATTGGTATTGCCCGCACAAGCTCGTCGGTTTTTGTATGGACGTGAATTGCGACCAGCCGGCGTAGCGTAATGCCACACATCCAAACCGTCAAACTTCATGCCTCGAACGCCGTTTTTGAAAAACTGATCGACCGTACTCAGAGGAATGGCTGGCATAGGGTACTTACGCGATGAGCGATATAGCGGCTCGCCATCTTTTGGGTTTCCGATAGTTTGATCTGCGACATTTGCAGATACACCTATTTCGTCTTCAGCCAGATCATAGTAACTTGACCCATCTTCCCTCCGACTCTCGATCGCAAGTTCCTTGTAGGCAATAGGCCAGTTGGTACCGCGTCCATACGTATCCTTCATTCTGAAATCATTCGGAAGAAATCTTAGGCTTGTTCCCATCCAATGCCACATCGTACCTCCAGCACGTCGTTCGTATGTGCTTCCAAAAGGTATTGTTGCGTCGCTTTGATCGAGATAGCCGTGCGATGGATCGCGAACACTGGGGGTTATTAGGTCTTTTACATTTGCTGAAGGAGCGAACTTATTATCAGGAAACGGAGATTCCGGGAGTTTTCGGATGTCGAGGAAAAAGTTTTCAACCAACGCTTCTCTTCCGTGCGGCATTGGTACACCAGCCTCTAGTAGTAACACGGAGTATCCCTTGCCACCCAACTCTTTAGCAAGTATCGCACCAGAAATACCAGTTCCTACTATTACCACGTCATAGACTGTTTCGTTTTTTGACATAGGTCACTTCACTATCGTAACGAAGGAATCAAGGGAAGGTGGAATATCAGACCAGTGTCCAAAAACCCCCATGCTATAACCAGCCGGATGAGCTTGCATAACTTTCCAAACAAGGCTTTCAACATAGGCTTGAGACGAAACTACGTGACTCGCAATGCCATGTTGGTCCGGAGCATACCACACCCCTAGATACCATAATTTGATTATGCTCTTGCACAGCGGTCCAAGTTCGGCATGTTGCATAAACTCGTTGATTAGTTCTTGAATCGTTCTTGGCGCCTTGATGGCAGCGGTTCGTGCAAGAGCTTCTTCAATCGCCTTTCCGTCATTCCATGAATCAAGCAGTTGAAGATAAACTGGAGCAAGCCGAATCGGTGAATTTCGGGCTTCTAGATCTCCAACCTTTGCGATCTGGCCGGGGATATTTGCGCCACGATCAATTGGAGCGAACGAACTTACAGCTATTCCTGTGAGGCTAGCGGATAATTGAAGAAAAATTTCTTCCCTCTGATTTACATCCATTTAATTTCCTTTCATTTCGCGCGATCAAGGATGAAAGTAAAGTCCGAAAAATGTCCTGACTTGCTAAGTGCATTTGCGTGGCATTCCATACAACTTGATGATGTGTTTGGTGTCCTGCCCTGGATGTAGGTCTCCATCACAGTATTTGCCAGAAACACCGGTGCGGGCCCACCAAGAATATCGGCCGGGCTATGTTTGAGCACGTCACCGTCTTTGTCGCCGTGTGGCTTTCCGAAACCAGCAGGTCTGGTTGGCCATTGCGTACTCACTAAGTCATAGTACTGCCAAACAGAATTGACATTTACTTCGCGAAACTTCGCATGGAACTTTTCGTTTAGGGAGATTACGTCGGGCGTTTTGGGGGTCATTCGCACGACTTGTGTACGTCGACTAAGTTCCGACTCAATTTTATCTGGAGTCCAGGGACGTTCTGGAGGGATATTCAATTTTCGCTCACGCTCCAATTGCCCTAATGCATGAAAGCTACCTGGATCAAAGAAGCTGTACTCAATACGTTTACCTGCACCGTCGAATTGACGGTCGCGATCGGAAAAGTCTGGGCAATTATCGACATGCTCAAAAGTTGACCAGTTCCATTGCGCAACGTCCGAGGACTTGTGAACGATATGCAGGCCAACAAGCCCTAGACTCACTAATCGAAACGACTGTTCTTGCGTGTTGTTTTTTGAGTCCATTGGTGTATACACGACCGTTTTTCGTGTATGAAAACGGCCACTACTCGCTTCTTTTTCGGAAAGCTCCTTCCAAGCAGCCTTCAAAATAATTGCGCCATCACTCTTTGTAACAGGACGCCTGTTGTTCACCGATGCATCGTATTCAAAATCGGAGAAAGGTTTGCTTTCATCTGCAAGCTTGAAGGATCCTGATGGAAAAACGAAATGTCTATTTGTGTCGATGTAGTCCTGTTGCCCTTGAATACTATAGAGTCGGTTCCTCACCACGTATTCAAACGCATCCTTGTTGATGAGTATTTCATAGCGAAGGTATCTCCCATTTCGGTCAACTAGAGGTCCTGAATCCAATGACTGTTCATTGGCGAACCAGCTATGCATCTTTCCAATCTTGTTGACAAAGCGGTAGTCCGGATTGTTGAACGCCTGATTAACTGTCATGCCTGCCGACTTCTTTCCATCCGCAGTCAGAACGTCTTTATTTGGATCGATCTTATCGGCTTCAAACTTCCCGATTGGAAGCATTGCTGACAGGCTCGATTCCTGATCCCACTCTGGTGGTTTAGCTCCATCCTTCAAAAAAACTTCGAGCACCGACTTCCATTCTTCCCAGCACGTATGATTATCGCCATTGCTAGCTGAACCAATCACTAGGCTTTTGTCGGGCTCACCATTTGAAATGGTGGGCCAATTAATTGCGATGAACGTTTCCCACGAATATATGTCGAAATCATGCTGAAGGCGGTCGAGTGTTCGCTCGTTTCCCTTCGCTGGGGAGAAGAAGTCGCCTGGAATATCGCAGCGAAGAGGAATTAGGTCGGTCGAATCTTGGCTTTGAGCGCCTACCTCAGATTGGAACAACGCAAGGCAAAGGGCAATAGATGCATTAATTGCTTTATTCATAACACACCCGTCTATGGCGTTTATAGTCGTTCTATGATGCGGTTTTTCAGCCATGTATTCCATAGTCGTTCCCTCTGACAATGCCGGCCAACCTCAGTTGGAAAACTACTTGTGTTTTGTGGATGAAGCCTTTTTCGCAGCTACCTTCACTGGCAGCTCGTCTTCGATGTACGAATCAAAAACACTTCTAGTTGAAGACATTCCTGCTGACATAGTAATAAATTCGAGATGTCGAGGATCATGTTGGTAATTGAGGTAATCCTCGATGCTTTCAAAGATCATGTTCATCGCGACATCGAAAACAAGATTATTCACTTCGCGAACCATTTCGGTGGCGCGCGCACCAAGTGAGAAATGTACCTGCCCCTTATGTTCGGAAAGGTACTCGACACATAGTTGCATAAATCTCTCAAGAGTGCGTGGAGATCGGTCTACTAGCCTGAAATAAGTCATGTGGGCAAGCCGTTGGCTCTTCGCTGAGGTCTTCTTTGATGGAAGTTTCTTTTTGGGCATAAATACACCTATGGACTTGCAAAACAACCGTGTCAAAAGACGAGGGGGCATGGACCACGCTTAGCTTGAGGCCTGACTCATTCAAGCTACCCGAAAGCCTATCACGCCCCTGAATATGGAGATCGAAAAAGCCTGGGTCAACTAGGGGGGACGGTAGGAACGATAAAAAGCTGTGATTTCGCGAAAAAATCGACTCGAAAATAATGGGAAGTTAACGCCGAGCGAAGTAGAACGCTGAGTCTTTGCGAAAAAGCGTCCTTTTGTGATTGAGATATCCCAGGAAGTCGCCCACCAACTACTCAATTATCGAAGCATTCGCAAGTACACATCGCTGTGCTATCTGCTATCTACACTCTCAAGTCAAAGAAACATTGCCTAGCTAGATCATGAGTTCATTTCGCTGGAGACGTATCGAGAAGCCGCGAAGCTTACAATTTGCGTCAAACGGATGCCATGCAGAAGTCCTTTTCCAAACGCTATGACGACAGCGCCAATCGCGCCTTTGGCGCCGTCTTCAAGGCAAAGGTAGCCTTTGATGCAATCAAGAGCTTGAAGACTTCTGCAGAGTTAGCCAAATCACATGGCGTTCATGCGTCCCAAATTACCCTTTGGAAGAAGCATTGACCGAGGAAGCTGCCTCGATCTTTGAAGCGAACTCATTGACTCCGAACTATTCCTCAATCAAGCGAAGCTTGTTTGAGGTTTCTTGACGATTTCATAAAAAAACCTGAAACCTCCTGGTGTTTTTGCGGTTTAACGTAGTAACAACACAAACGTTTTATCGCTAGCACGGAGGATTTCAGGTGAAGACCAGT
>JANPHB010000166.1:0-20176 GCA_031424235.1 Pirellula sp. | reverse complement strand
AATTTCAAATCTCGAATCGACTTCGGGGGTAAGGGGGCGGTCTGCCTGCAAAGTGGGTTTCGCCGAACATCAGTGACAAAAACTCAAAAAATCCGCAGACGATCGAAAATCCGTATACTGCATGAATAATCCGCGCTAGCCGCGACACCCGAGTTTGCCAAGGAAACCGTAACGCGGCTAAAGCCCGCGTCTCAGTAATTTACCTGCAACAATTGCAAAGTGAGGAACCGTAACGCGGCTAGGGAGATGGAGGATGCCCCGATACACGTTGGGCTATCGCTGGCGGCTATTCGATCGTCCTGGTCATTTCCCTGCCAATGAATTCGTCAAAGTTGACTGAGACGTTGTTGAATCAATTAGTCGCATCGTTGGTGACAGATATTTCACTCTATCTCCACCTTGGCACATCACTTGCGACAGGCGGTGTGCTTACGCGTCGAGAGTGTTGGAATTCTACGCTCGCAATTGCCCAATGGTCATTTCAACTCTTCGAAGACGAAGGATACCCCTATGGTTCAAACACGCCCGCAGGCAACTGTCGCAAAAATTTTCTATATTTTTGGCATCGCTTTGATGGTCATTTGCGTGCTTTACGTCGGCAAACCGGTGTTAATGCCTGTGGCCTTGAGCGTTCTCCTCGCCTTTGTTCTTACTCCGCTGGTGCTGGTGCTTGAGAAATGGAAAATTGGCCGGATTGGGTCTGTCATCATCGCGAGCTTCATTGCTTTTGCAGCGATTGGACTTGCCTCATGGGGCTTAGCTGACCAGTTGAACCGACTCGCCAGGGATTTGCCAAATCATGAGCAGGAGATCAAGGCCAAAATGGCAAACCTGCAAATGGACGAAGATTCCACGCTGGGGCGTCTAGACAAAATGATCAAGGGGATTTTTTCCGTCAAGGAATCGTCAGCTGCTTCGGTGGCCGTTGACAGTGATTCTCAAGGTAACGCGACGACAAAGGAGCCCGTTGTCGTCACTCAAGAACCAGCTCGGACATTTTCGACTGCCACAGAGATTCTGCTTGCCGCCGTAGAGCCATTTGCCACTTCGGCGCTCATAATTGTGTTAGTATTGTTCATTTTGATCCGGCGTGAAGATCTTCGTTACCGAGTCATCTCGTTAATGGGTGACAACGCGCTGACTGGTACGACTAGGCTGATGCGAGACACGGCCGAACGGGTCAGCAATTATCTATTTCACCTTTTGCTCGTAAATGCTGCATTCGGCTTTTGGTTCGCGGTTGGGCTCTATTTGATGAACGTACCCTACGCGCCTCTGTGGGGATTCTTAACCCTATTTCTACGCTTTATTCCTTTCCTCGGGAGTCCTGCTTCCGTCGTATTTCCGCTGTTGATCAGTATTGCTACGTCGACCGGCTGGTGGCAACCCGTCGGCATTCTCATCTTCTTCGCGATTTCAGAGCTAATCACCGCAAATGTGATCGAACCAATTTTGTTCGGTAAATCGACTGGCTTGACGCCCATTGCTCTATTGGTCGCTGCCCTTTTTTGGGCTTGGATTTGGGGCCCAATCGGACTGCTCCTTTCGACTCCACTTACTGTATTTTTAGTTGTGCTTGGGCAACACTTGCCAACATTGCGTTCTCTCAAAGTATTGCTGGCGGAGCAACCTGTCTTGGATGCCAAGCTTCAGTACTTTCAGCGTCTTCTCGCCCAAGATGCAGTAGAGGCTGACAAGCTCGTTATCGAATGCGTAAAATCTGTTGGATTGGAGCGTGCGATCGATGAAATGCTCCTCCCAGCATTGCGATGGACTAGACAAGAGAGGGAGAGAGAATCGATCTCAGCGGTAGAAGAAAAGTTTGTCTACGCGTCCATGGCGCAAGCGTTCAACCAGACTATTGAAACTCAATTGTCATCTAAACCGGCATCAAGCCAATCCTCCAGTTCCTCGAAGGATGGTGACCAGACTCCATTAACCGCCGTCAAGTCGAATCTAGACGAAATGATCGCGACACCCGATGATGTAAAACCAAAGCTGAATGTCGTTGGATATCCAGTTCACCACGAGTCGGAAGAGATAGCTCTTGGCATGCTCCAGAAAATTGCTGCTGCGAATTGCTCATTGACCTTGTTTTCTACCAAGCAGTTACCATCGACCATCTTGCGTGAGATTCAACGGCTCAATGCGGACGTGATCGTGCTGGCCGTGTTGCCACCCGGCGGATTGCCCCAGGTAAAATTTATGGCTTCCGAGTTACTCAAGTGTTGTCCAAATACGCAGATCATCGTTTCTTTCTTAGGATCGGTCAAAAACTACGATCAATTACTCGTCAAAATGCGGAATTCGGGTGTAACCTATCTCACCACCTCACTTTCTCAAACTCGGCAGATGATCGTAGCGATCCAAGAGGAGAAGATACATCATTCA
This sequence comes from Pirellula sp., assembly GCA_031424235.1. Lineage (GTDB taxonomy): Bacteria > Planctomycetota > Planctomycetia > Pirellulales > Pirellulaceae > JBKCUI01. The sequence goes on along the minus strand of JANPHB010000166.1, from coordinate 17,785 downwards.
AACTTAAAGGATTCGACAAACTCGAGTGTTATTCCGATTCTTTCCGCAGGCGTTCGGGAGCACCTCAATGATTCGGCCGTAGGTATCGACGAGGTGACACATGTCGGATGATCAAGCCTCAGTTTCTCCATTGCGGCGTTGGCTCATGTTGACACTCGCCTTGGCTGCAGCCATGACCATTTGCCTCGTCAGCCCTTTCGTCACCTATCGAAACATCAAGCAATTCTCGGAAACGTCGGATTGGGTGTCGCACACACGCGAGGTGCTCGCTGAGTCTGAGGCCATGATGGTCGAGTTGACTGAAGCCGAATCATCTGCTCGCGGTTTTCTGCTTACAAATCAGGATGCCTATCAAAAACGCTTCGAAGAAGCGCTAAATAACCTTGCAGAACGGCAGGAGCATTTAGACACGCTCGTGGAAGATAATCCGAATCAACAGCAACGCCTCGCGACATTAAAGGAATTATGTCAGAAAAAAATCGTGACGCTGAAAGCGTTTTTTACTCAGAATGAACAAGAGTTGAGCAAACCTGAGGCGATTCGAGAAAAATTGGAGACTGGGACGAATCAAATGGATCAAATACGCAATGTGGTCGCTGACTTCGCGGAAGACGAAGGTGAGTTGCTCACAGAAAGATCTACTCAAAGAGCGGCGCAATTGGCAGTGACTCGCACGACCTTAGCGATTTCGACATTGATATCGCTCGTCTTGCTACCCGGTAGTTATTTTCTGCTGCATCGCTACTGGAATCTTCAAGAGTCCGCCGCAATACGCCTTCGTCATCATCAACGCGAGCGTGACGAATTATCGCGGTACAACCAACGCTTGCTCGAGTCGACGGGAGAGGGAATCTATGGAATTGACGTCAAGGGGCGGTGTACGTTTATGAACCGAGCCGGAGCGTTGATTCTGGGTGGTAAGCCGGAGGAATTCCTAGGAAAAGATATGCACCAGTTGATTCACCATACCAAGAGCGATGGGACTGATTTTCCATTGAAAGAATGTCCCATTTACCTTTGCTCGCAATTGGGGGATGGATGCCGCGTTGACAACGAGGTCTTTTGGCGACGGGATCGAAAAGCAGTCCCAGTGGAATACTCATCCTTTCCAGTCAAGCATGGGGAAATCACCGAGGGAGTTGTGGTCACTTTCAGCGACATTACAGCTCGCCTCCGCGATCGGCAGGATATAAAAAACGCTAAGGATCAAGCCGAGTCTGCTAACGAATCGAAAAGCCAATTCTTAGCCAACATGAGCCACGAACTTCGCACCCCGCTCAATGCGGTCATTATGTACAGCGAGTTACTGGCAGAAGAAGCAGAAGAGCAAAATGTCGCCAGTTTTGTTCCTGACCTGCATAAGATTCGCGCCGCGGGAAAACATCTGCTTGAGTTGGTCAACGGTGTTCTCGATTTATCAAAAATCGAGGCCGGAAAGATGGAACTCTTCCCTGAGGAGATCGATGTTACCATTCTCGTCAACGAAGTAGCGGCGATGCTTGAGCCACTTTTGGCGAAGAATAAAAATAGCTTGGAAATCCAAATCGCCGACAACGCGTGCGAAATGATTGGCGATAGTACTAAGATCAGGCAAGTACTCTTTAACTTGCTGTCGAATGCCAATAAGTTTACGGAGGCGGGACAGATCCATATTGGTGTTAGTCTTGATCCTGTTCTTCCAACCATTTGCTTCTCTGTTAAGGATACAGGGATTGGCATGTCCCCCGAACAACTGAGTCGGCTCTTTCAACCGTTCATGCAAGCGGATGCCTCCACCACGCGCAAGTACGGTGGAACTGGCCTCGGCCTCGCGATTATCAAGCGGTTCACAGAACTAATGGGTGGGACGGTCGAAGTCCAGAGTGTGCTCAAAGAGGGGTCGACTTTTTGCGTCAAACTTCCAGCACGCATCGTCGGGCTTGTCTCAGATGTTCCTGCCCCCCACGCGCCCGCAACCCATGTCGAACACTCTCCATTGCAAACTCAAGCGATGGTCAAGAATGGTTCGACACTCGTACTGGTCATCGATGACGACCCGGCAGTAAGAGACATTTTGTCGAGAGTTCTGGTTTCCGAGGGGTTGCGCTGCATAACAGCTGCAGATGGCCACGATGGCTTGAGCAAAGCGTTTGCTCATCATCCGGATTTGATCATTTTGGATGTGTTGATGCCGAAAGTCGATGGCTGGTCAGTACTCACTTCCTTAAAGGCAAACCCGCGGTTAGCCGCCATCCCAGTTATCATGCAATCGGTTAAAGATGATCGCGATCTTGGTTTCATGTTGGGAGCCTCGGAATACTTGGTCAAACCTGTCGATCGAAAAACGCTGGTCCAGCTTCTTCAAAAGTACACCAAGAGCGATGAAGCGACCATATTGATCATCGATGACGATGAGGTGACACGTCGCTTGGTATCGCGCACCCTTAAGCAGAAGGGTTGGAAGTTGGTGGAGGCTGGTAACGGTGAGCAAGGACTCATAGAAATAAACCGCAAAACGCCAACCGCTATTCTTTTGGATTTAATGATGCCGGGAATGGACGGATTTGAATTCTTGGAGATTCTTCATGCGACGCCCGAGGGGCGACAGATCCCAGTTGTCGTTTTGACCTCGAAAGACCTGAATGCGGACGATCGGCTACGATTGAACGGTGGAGTCGAAAGAATACTCGAAAAAGGCGCACTTAATCGAGATCGATTCCTGGATGAAGTGCGTCGAGTCGTACAAACACTGACCGTTCAAACGGTCGGAACATAGCAATATGCCCTTTTTCTGGAAAGCCTTTGAAAATGCCTAAAATTTTGATCGTCGATGACAATGATGACAATCGCGACGTATTAGCCCGCAGGCTACAGAGGCGTGGATTCGACGTTACGCAAGCTTCGGGTGGAAAGTTGGCAGTTGCGCAAGCGACAAGCGATGCTCCCGATGTGATTTTGATGGACATGAACATGCCGGAGCTGGACGGGTGGGAGGCAACTCGGCTGATTCGCTCTCAGAGTTTGACCATGCCGATCATTGCGTTGACGGCTCACGCAATGCCAGGCGACCGGGAACGCGCAATCGAAGCCGGCTGCACAGACTATCATACTAAACCTGTGGAACTCGATAAACTGCTTGAAACCATCGAGTCGCTGCTGTCGGAAACGAGTCCATGACCTCCACTAGACGCAACTCATTGTCCTACGCGTTTCAGCAATCCATTCATCGGTTTTCGTCCGACGACTGCATGACACACGCAGCAGCATTGGCATTTTATACGCTTTTCGCTTTGCCGCCCTTGCTATTTCTACTGGTGACGATCGTCTCCATCGGTATGTCCTTTACAGTTGAAGCGGAAATGGCCGAAACCATGGCACGTGATTTCCTTCAGCAGCAGGCCGGCAACTTGATCGGTATCCGCGTGGCTGCGGCCGAGATTGGCAGTATTATAGAGCTTAATCGAAATCAGGAAGGCACTTGGTGGAAATCCTTGTTGAGTCTGGCTGGAGTGCTCATCGCTGCAACGGGTTTAGTTGCTGCTCTGCAGAGCTCTCTAAATACCGTGTGGAAAGTCAAACCAGCCGAAGGAGCATTTGCAATTCGCTTTCTTTGGAAGCGCGTCGTTTCGTTCGCAATGATTTTAGGCTTCGGATTCTTGCTGCTGGTTTCATTTTTGATTTCGACACTCTTAACAGCGTTGACCCACTATGTTTCTTCGTACTTCACCTTAAGTGGTAGCATTCCGAATTTGCTCAATCAGTCGGTAAGTCTCTTAACTTCCTGGGCCTTTTTCACTGCTACCTTGCGTTGGATGCCCGATGCGCGAGTTCCATGGGCACACGCCTTATTGGGAGGGTTCTTGACTGTGGTCCTATTTACGATCGGCCGAGCCGCTTTGTTCTTCTACCTTTCAATGAATAATCCCGCGTCCCAACTCGGTTCTGCGGCCGGCTCGTTGGTAGTGATTTTGCTTTGGATTTACTACTCCTCGTGTATCTTGCTCGTTGGTGCCGAATTCACGGCAGCCCTTACTCCTTTTGAAATCGTTCCTGTGCAAGGTGCCGTTCGAGTGGAAGAACAAATTACGTCAACATCTATGGATGTGGAACATCCCACCTATCCACAAATCGCTCAATCGGAACCAGATTCGTACGTATAGCTTTATTAAAATAGCAACTAGGCGAGCGGCATCCTGCGTTATCCCAACCCGAAGCGTGAGCGAGGGCAGTTCTGCAGGTCCCTCACTCAAGTTTCGGATTATGACTAGTAGTTTTCACTCTGCCGCTCGACTTACCAAGTTGCTATCGTTGCATTGACGGACAGATCGCGATTGAAGAAGACTGCGCGGGCTGAATTAGAATCGATCAAACTGACTGCGAAAGTCCCAGGAAGCCGGATTCGATCATCATATGGTCAAGCGGGTGAACGCTCCGACAATTCGATGCATCGTTCCGAAATTGTCGCAATCGGGAGTGGAAGAACCATCAAATCGCAAACCGTTAAATTGTGAATCCCGATGGAACTTGGCTGTTCGCGCTCCGACGCGAGAATGATGACACGAGTCTTGGAAAGCTTTGGATTGGTTTCCACGATCGCCAATACTCCGGCGCATCCACCCCACTTCAAGTCAGCGCCTACCAGCAAGATCTCTGGAATATACAACTCCAATTGTGCTACGCACGCGATCCCCGTATCCGCTGAAAAAACAGAGAAACCACTTTGCTTCAAACCGACTTCTAGAGCGAAGAGTACGTCATGATCACTGTGAGCAATAGCAATTCGACTTCTTTTTCCATCCCGTTGAACCGGAATCTTTTCGGCATATGAATTCATTTTTACTTTTTGTGTTAGGGGAATGCGACATTTGCGGTAATCGGCAAGAAGCAAAACATGTGCCAAGAGAGAGTCTGCATGGACGAAGGTAAGGAGTAGGTGATCGGAAGACGAGCGGGTTGATGAGCGAACGATCAAATTTCGAATTTAAAATGGGAATGCCTTTTGCTAGGAACGGATGGTTCAAAAACTAATCGATGTCGAAGCACCGTGATTCAATCTATGTCCAATTTAATTGATCTCCCTAACGGCAATGCAATAGCCGATCTGCCGTTGCATGAAGTCGCACCCGAACCTGCGTCTCTGGCTGTGCGTGTAGTTACCCTGATTACGATCGTTGTACCTCTGCTTAGCGTGGTAGCGGTCCCACTCTTCGTATGGGGGTGGGGGTTCGGCTGGACGGATTTTGGTCTGCTTCTAGGAATGTATGTGCTTACTTCTCTGGGGATTACTGTCGGTTTCCACCGTCTATTCGTGCATCGCTCGTTTGAGGCTCATACTTGGGTTAAGTTTATGTGGGCCATCTTCGGCTCCATGGCTATGCAGGGGTCGCTCTTTCAGTGGGTCGCTCTCCATCGCCGCCACCATCAGCACAGCGACACGCCTGAAGATCCGCACTCGCCACAACATAAGGGCGATGGCGTTTTCGGAACATTGCGAGGCTTCTGGCATGCCCATATTGGATGGCTTTTTGAGTCAGAGCCCCCGCGTCTCGAACGCTACATTGCCGACCTCACAGCCAAACACGAGTTCCGAGCGGTAAGTCGTCTCTTTCCGTTATGGGTCATTCTCGGCTTCGTGATCCCTGCTGTTCTTGGTGGTGTACTTACGATGAGTTGGAACGGCGTTTGGACCGGCCTGGTTTGGGGCGGGTTGGTCCGCCTCTTCCTCGTCCATCATGTGACTTGGAGCGTCAATTCGTCTTGCCACTTATGGGGCTTGCATCCATACAAGAGCAACGATCAAAGCCGGAACAATTTTCTATTCGGCATTCTGGCGTTGGGCGAGGGATGGCACAATAATCATCATGCATTTCCTACCTCAGCGAGGCATGGGTTGCATTGGTGGCAGATCGACGTGAGCTATTATGTGATCCGCACAATGGTTTTTCTAGGTCTCGCTTGGAACTTAAAAGTGCCTTCGAAACGGGCGCAGGAAAAAATGCGCATCGACTCTTAGCAGACATAAGAGACAATCAATGCACACCGAAGCTATTTCGTTCCGATTTCTGAGACGAAACAGATATTGGAACAATCACTGAGGACTGGTCAATAACTTTCGAGGCAAATTTTAAAATCGCTTCAACCACACTTTCAGTATGCTCCCATTGTCCAAGATTACCACCTTGGTCGCAAAATGCCGTTGCGCGATCCAGCCGTGCGAGACTTTATTGCCGATGCGCTCGCTCATCGCAAATTCATTGCTGACGGCGAATTCGCAAAGGAGCTATTGGAAAAGCGAATCCAGATGAAACTCATCGTCCGCAACTGGTTCTACTTGATCAATCCAGTTCGTCGCAAACTTTCATGGCGAAATGCCGAAGCGTTCGTAGCTGGCCAGAGTGAGTATGAGTAGAATTAGTTTGATTACCGCAAGAGACCTTTCAACCTACCTGGTCGGTTTGCTATTCATACTGGCTGGGTTCAATCACTTCATCAACTCCGGTTTCTACGTCAACATCATGCCGCCCTATATTCCACGGCACTTAACGATGGTGTATGTGTCCGGAGTCTTCGAGGTGGTCGGCGGGATCAGCGTTTTGTTCCCGCCATTGCGTCGGGTTGCGGGATGGAGTCTCGTGGCATTATTGATCGCAGTGTTCCCTGTGCATGTGCACATGATTACGCATCATGCCGAAAACCCCTTGATTCCGTACTCGATACTGGTCGCTAGAATTCCGTTGCAATTCATTCTGATCGTTTGGGTGGAATGGTCTACCCGCAGTGGCCAACGGATGCAGGCCGTTCAGTGAAGTAATTTGAACGGCCTTTCCCAATTCCTTATTGAACTTGCCCATTTCTTACATTTTTTCGGATCGGGTGCAAACCCCGGGGCCACTTTTTAACCGCCTTGGTAACAGGCGGGGATCATCAACATCATGAATTGCCTCGCCGCGCTCGCTTTGGATGATTTGTCCGAAGTCTTCTTGTCGCTGCTGGGTGGGTTGGTTTTTTTATGTTGGTTTTTATGTTTGGGTTAAATAAGTGCGGAAGGCGTCTGCATCCAAATTAGTCCGCGATTGTGCCGCAAGTGAGGTTGGCGACAGTTGCTGTCATTGGGCTGGCAAAGTCTGACGCCATGAGAGCGGCCACGTTGCCGACCTCGGCAAGCTTGGGCGCACGTTTCAGCAATGTCTTCTCCGCGATCTCGTCACGCCTGTCACCCATTGTCTCGTCTTTGGCGGGATCAGGAAAGGATTCAGGCGAACCGGCAGACCGAAGGCAAATGACCCGGACGCCTTGCGGCCCAAGTTCACTGGCCAGAGAACGGCAAAGCCCTTCAATGGCCGCTCCTTCGACTCCGAAGCTGCCGGTCAGCGGCCACGCCATGCGGGCCGGCGTCGCCGTGATCATCAAGATCACGCCCGCCTTGTTCGCGAGCATGTGTCGTGCTGCTGCTCGCGCGGTCATAAAATTGGTCGCCACACGATCTCTGACCGGAAGGCTGATATCGTCCGGAGATTGCTCAATGAGCGCGGTGCCTTGAATGGCGCCTTTGATCTCGATTGCATTGAACGAGATATCGATCCGCCCGGCCTTCGCGACCACGGCCTTCGCGTGCTTCTCGACGGCTTTCTCGTCGAACGCATCAACGAGAGCCGTCTCGGTAACGCCCCCGGCGGCCTCAATCTCCTTGGCCACCTTGTCGAGCTTGGCAAGGGTGCGACCGACAAGAAAGACTGTCGCTCCCTCGCGGGCAAAGGCGCGGGCAACCGCGCCGCCGATTGATCCACCCGCTCCGTAGATGACAGCGATCTTGTTGTTAAGCAGCATTGTTATTCCTCCAGATAGATTTCTTCCACTAACGAATGACCCAGCTCAGCAGTAGCTGATTCGACGTTTCGCTCCTTTGCGATTTATCACGGCATCAGGTCAAGTGATGCTTTGCCGGTCGTCATGTCGAACGGCACCGAACTATGCAGGTGCGTGACCATCCAACTACCGTCGATTTTGCGGCAGCATACAGTTGCCCGCCACCACATTTCAACCTTCTGTCCATCGTCCTTCGTTCCTTTTACGTGATTGAGGCTGTGGCAAAACGCTACGTCATCGGCGACAGCAATGCTCAACTCATGAATCTCGTAGGCGATGGAGCCGCACCACGACGAGAACCACTCCGTAGCGCGTTTTGCAACGGATTCGCGTCCCGAATACTTGAGAGGGTTAACGACATCGAACGCGACAACGTCCGGTGCGTAGCGTGCCGTCAACGCGGTGGCGTCTTTGGCCCTGCACGCCTTTGCCGTGTCGTCAATGAGCGCCCGAATCGCGGCTTCTTCAATTGTCCTATTCGTGACGGGTTTCGTCTCGTGATCCATGAACGCCCTGATCTCGATTGCGCCTTTGGCCCGCGCACAAGGCGTCCCCGCGACCAAACGAATGACCTCGTCGAGATTGGCCGCCTCGATAATGCTGAATCCCGCCAAGGGCAGTTTTGCAACGGCGAAGGGTGCGTCGGTGGTTGTCGGAGTGCCATTCCAAGCGCGCAGCGTCTTAACCTCCTGCTCGACTGGAGCCATCACTGCACCCCTTTCTCGTATTACCTTGTCTTGCGCGAGCAGTTCGTCCTGCTCGCGTTTGGGGAGCTTGTCCCAGTCGTCACCACTACGGTAAGCCAGGCAAAGGAATTTCATCGTACAAACCTCTCTGAGAAAAGTGATGGCATTTTTGCCGCCGAACTTCTCAGCTCAGCAACAACTATTTCGGTTGGCCTATCCAACTTCAACCACGAACCGCCGTTTCGATTTTCGCCATGTCGATTTTTTTCATCGTCATCATCGCCTCGAACGCAGTGCCTTGTTGCGTTCGTTAGCGTGACGCATGCTTGACCAAAACCGCGCCGGACGGCAATGTCTCGGTGCACAGATGTCGCAGGCGGTGTTTGGCAACGACGTTGGAAAAGAGCTTCTTGCCACGTCCCGCGATGACCGGATGCATTTCGAAGTGATACTCATCGATGAGTCCAGCCTCAATGGCCGCCGCGGCGACCGTCGGACCGCCCCACATGAGGATGTCGCGCCCTCCCTGACGCTTCAGGCCCGCGATGCCTTCGACGCCGCCCGCGAGCACACTGGTGTTCAACCACTCCACGGTGCTCAACGTACGTGAGAGAACGAAGTGAGGCGTTCGGGCCGTGATCTCGGCAAACTTTCGCTCGCTAGGCTTTGGATCGGAGTTCATTAGCACTGAGTCCCAGTAGCTGAGATATTCCCGATGCATGCCAGCCCCGATCAACATGGCGTCCACATTCTCAAGCGTCGCAAAAATGTCTTTCCACGATCCTTCATCGCCGTAATCGACCCCGTCGATCTGCCCATCTTCGCCAGCGGCGACGCCATCGAGCGTGAGTCCCATTCGCAGAATTAACTTTCTCATCGGATGCTCTTTTTTGAAAATAAGTTTGAAGGGTTTTGGTTTCGCAATGGACTATTACTTCTTCATTGAGCCAGCCGTTACCTCTTTCTTATGCGCTGCGAAGGCCGCGAGGACTTTTCCTTTCTCAGCCGCAGGAACTTTAGCGAAGTCGAGGCTGCGCGCCAGCTCGGCAGCCAACTCGTCGAATTCCTCTGGCGAGATCTTGAGGTCACGATGCTCTTCCTCAAGACCCGAGTGAGTTTTACCCGGCTTGGTTGGCGAGAATTTAAACGGCCCGCCCGTGACCTCGCAGACCCAAAGGGTGCGCATGAACTTGAGGCCCGGATGCCTGTCGAGGTTCTTGGTGTGCCATTCCCTGAACGCTGGATTCTGCGAAGTCTTTCCCATGATCGGGTTTTGCACGATCGCGTCGCTAAAATGGTCGACGACTGCAGCGATGGCGAAGGCACCTCCCAGCCGGTCATACAGACTTTTCTCGTCCTTCGGAGCAGCTTATAGCTGCGTCATGAACGTCAAGAATGTCATTGTAAATAGAGACGACAGTGCAAACAGAGATCTCATGTTCATTTCCTTTTGGTTGGCGTAGATCAGCGAATGTTCCATCGCCTATCGATGCAAAGCACGTGCCGTTTCGGACCCAGCAAGGAATCAATTTTCCATCGGCGAAATAATGATCGACGCAAGTAATTATGAGTTCGACCTGGGTGCGACGGGAAGATGGATGCATTCGATTGGAGCGGAGTTTCTTTTCAAGAAAGGCAGCATCATCGCTAAGTTGACCAACCGATCCAATTCACGCATTCGCATAGAAATCATCGGAGACTCGCTAATAATTCACGTATCACATTAATGTTCGCCGGCTTGACCAAATGATGATCAAAACCAGCTTCAAGTGACCGCTGGCGATCGTCCTCGTCACCATGCCCCGTTAGTGCAATTAGCATGGCGTCTTTGAGCTTGGGCTCAAGGCGCATTTGCTTGGCCACTTCGAGACCGCTCATGCCCGGCATGCTGTTGTCCATCAAAACCACATTTGGCTGAAAGTCTAATGCCACTGAAAGTGCAGTGAGGCCGTCAGACGCAGTTCGAACATCATGGCCGGATGCCTTTAACAACGTCGAGAGCATGTGTCTCGCATCACGCATGTCGTCTACGACAAGCACTCGTAATGGACCGCTTTTTCCCGTCGGCGTATCTGATAACTTGGGATCGCCGAGCAAGAGATTGCTAAGATTATTTAGGTCAACTGGCTTGACTAGGTGGTGATCGAACCCTGCTTCCTCCGACTTTCGCCGGTCTTCGTCTTGCCCCCACCCCGTCACAGCGATGAGGATCATTTTCTTGTCCCACGCCTGTTCCTTCATCTGGCGGCAAGCCTCGTAACCGTTCAGTTTCGGCAGGCCGATATCGCATAACACGACATCGGGCCGATACTCCCCAGCGGCTGCCACTGCCTCTTCGCCGTCGTGCGCGGTGTGGACGTTGTTGCCCATCGCCGTGAGGAGCATCGCCAAGCTTTGGGCGGCGTCCCGGTTGTCGTCCACCACCAGGATGCGGAGGTTGGAGATTGACTTGGCCTTGTCGCCGTGTTGGCTCGCGAGGCGGGGGTAGGTTTGCTCCATGACGATCGGCAGGCGGACCACGAACTCGCTGCCCCGGCCCGGCCCAGCGCTCCTAGCCTCGATGCTTCCGCCGTGCATCTCCACAAGCCGCTTCACCAGACACAAACCGATGCCCAAACCGCCCTGGGACCTCGACAACGCCCCCTCGACCTGCGAGAACATCTCGAATAGCGTCGGCAACTTATCGGCAGGAATGCCGATGCCGGTGTCCGTCACCGACACCAACACGTCGCTGCCTTGCTGCACTGCGCGTAGGTCGATCCGGCCTCCCCGCTCCGTGTACTTGGCGGCGTTGTTGAGCAGGTTTAGGATCACCTGCGCCAGACGAGTCAGATCGGCGTCCACGATCACGGTGCGCGGCGGTAACGTCACTGTCAGCTCGTGGCCCATCTCTTCGATGAGCGGGTGGCTGGTCTCGACAGCCCCTTGAACGATTTTCGCCAATTCGACCTGCTCTCGCTTGAGTGTGATCTTGCCCTGGTTGATGCGGCTGACGTCCATCAAGTCGACGATCAGCCGGGACATCGCCTGCGTCTGCCGGTCGATGACATCCCTCGCCCATTGCAACTCCGGAATGTCCGGGCCTTTCATGCGCAGGAGTTCGACGGCGGTCCGCATCGGGGCCAACGGGTTGCGGAGTTCGTGGGCCAGCGTCGCCAGGAACTCGTCCTTGCGGCGGTCGACGTCGCGTAAAGCTTGCGCGGTGACTTGGCGTTCAGTGACGTCGAGATTTGTGCCCAGCACCCACTCGGCTTTGCCATCGTGATTCGCGCGCACCGTCTCGACTGCCTGAATCCACCGGCACTCGCCGTCACTGCGCCGCCGGATCCGAAATTCTCGCGTGCTTTGCCCGCAACGGCGGACGGTGTCTTGGAGGATTGCCTCATTTTCCGCCAAATCTTCAGGCAGCACCGCGCCTCTCCAGTCTTGGTAATGCACAAATCCATCCGGTGTGGGTTCGATGCTGTAGATCCGGAACATCTCCGCATCCCAGCGGATCGCGTTCGTAATGACGTTCCATTCCCAGATGCCGACGCCCGTGGCTTCGGCGGCGAGGCGCATGCGCTCCTGGCTCGCCCGCAGCGCCGCGGTGGCCCGCGCACGCTCGGTCACTTCGTGGAAATAGCAGACCACACCGTGCTTGCCGTCCGGCAGAGTCACGCGCTGTGTCTCCCATTCGTAGGTCTGCTCGATGCCGATGTCGTGGCGCTGCTGGGTGAAAGGGGGCGAAATGTAGCGTTCGCCCGTCGCCAGCGTGTGCCGAAAGATGCCTGCGATCTGCCCGCCCACGTCCGGTCCCCAGAGAATCTCGACTGCTTCCTGGAAATCGCGACCGATGAGCGGCTGCACGGAGGCGAAGACCGGCATCGCCTCGGCATTGACCTGCCGCATGCGGAACTGCTCATCCACCACATACGTCCCCATCGGCGCCTGCGCGATGAGGGAGGAAAACAGCGCGGCATTTTCCCGCAGCGCCTCCTCGGTTCGCAGTCGCTCCGTGATGTCCACCACCACCGCGACGAGGCCGAGGAATTCGCCCGTGGGCGATCGGACGGCGCTCACATTGCTCTGCGCGGGGAAGTGCGATCCATCCTTGCGGCCGTAGTTCTTTTCGATCTGGAAATCCGGCCCGCCCGCCGCCAGCCTGGCAACGTTCTGCTTCGTCAGCTCCACGCTGGACGGGTGCGTCACGTCCACGACCGACCGGCCCAGAAGCTCCGCCTCGGAGTAACCGAGCATCTCGCACCAGCGATCGTTGACCAGCGTCATGCAGCCGGTGGCGTCGGTCTGGACAATGCCTGCCGGCGATTGACGCAGGATCCCCCGGTACCGTCCCTCACTCTGGTGGAGAGCGGCAGTGCGGACGAGGATACGTTGTTCCAGGAGCAAATTCGCCGCCCGCAACTTGGCCAGTGCCCGAACATGCTGCGTCGAGAGGCCGGCGACGATCAGCGAGGTCAACGCACACACACCGAGGAATGCCTGGAGGGCCACCACCTGCTGCCGCATCTGGTCCGGGGTGCCAGCGAATTCGCCCAGGCCGGATCGGGTGACGACCGCGACCGTGAGGATCACCGCGGTCAGCATCGCCCAGGCCCCCCGGAGTTGGAACCGCACCGCCGCCCAGACGATCACGGGCAGGACCATGTACACGGTCGGCAAGTACCCCCTCAGGGCCAGCCACGACAACAGCAAGGTTAGCCCGCATGTGCTGGCGAACTCGACGGTTTTCTCGGCCCGGATGCGGCCCCGGTGCCGCCATGCGTATGCCGCGGCCAGCGTGAGCGGGGCGGACAGCAGCAACCCCGTCCCGTCGCCCAGCCAGACCAGCACCCAGGCGTCCCGGAACGTGTGCTTGCCGATGATAGCGTCGGCGGTGGCGATGATCGTGGCACTAACGACTGGGGCAACACCCCCGGCGAGGACGGCGAACAGTGCCGCGTTCTGGGGTGACTGCAGCCGGTGCAGCCTGACTAGGCGAGACGCACCGCCCACCGCCCGCCTCGCCAAGTACGCCGCCGACATCGCCGTCCCAGCGTTCGCCGCGAAGTACAGGATTGCCAGGTGCAACGGGTTGTGGAACCATAGGGCGTTGCCGATGAGTTCCGCCACGCCGGCCCCGGCCACCCACCACGGCCACTTCGTCCGGTCCGTCAGCAGCAGCGCGGCGACGAAAATCCCCGACGGGGGCCAGAACGTGATCGACACGCCTGGAATGAGTTTCAACCCCTGGCCGGCTCCCGCGGCCACCAGATTGGCGACGACAAAACCGCCGAGCCACCAGAAGTTCGGCGTCCTTCCTGGGCCGGACTGGTGCGGCGGTTGGTCTGCCAGGGTGATGGCTCGCACCAAGCAGCCGACCAAGCCGGTGATGACGAGCGACAGGAGAGCCGCCTGGTCGTCGGTCCTATCGATTCGGAGGCTGAATCTCGGCTCGATGAATAAGAAGTCGAGGGCGAGCGTGCCGAGGACGGTGGACAGCAGCCCGGCCCGAACCCCGCCGAACCACGCCGCCGCCAACGCCGCCCCGATGAACAGGACGACGAACGAGTGGGGCTTGGGGCCAGGGATTTCAGCGAGGGCGAGCCGCAGCAAGACCGCTGCTGCCGTGACGAGAACGGCTACGAGATAGCGGTTCATACCCCCCCCGTTAACGCGTATGTCCGTTTGCTTCGTTTGCTCGTTCACGGCATCTTCCTCTTCAATGTTCAATTGCCTGTGGTCGACCGTTTGCACGGCGGAGATGTCGTGACATGGCTCCACCCACTACTTCCCTCCCGACGCTTATCTCGGTGAATCTTTCCGATCTGTACGAGCAGTGTTCTGCAGGAGCAGTGTGTTGAGCAAGTCGTCGTTATCCTTACCATTCCGATGATCGACGACAAGAAGTTGAGTGTCTTAATGTATCAGATGGTGCCTGATTGTTACAGTCGGCCGCCGTTTATCTCTTTGATGATTGACCACATCAGTCACTGAGCAACCGGAGCGTTAATGCAGTTTAATCACTTTGACGCGCATCGCGACGGTGATAAAAGCGTACTGTACGTGAAAGTAGTCGCGAAAAAACGCCGTGTGACCACATGGACGCATCTTCAAATGGATACCGTCATTGTGTAAACGACATATGATTGGATGCATTTTTGCGATCGATTGTCTCTCATCCTGTGCGGAGAGGATGTGCCTGCGATCATCTCAATAGGCGAGCAGCCGGATTTTGATTGGGAGATGCATCATGGAAAGTTAGAGAAATCTTGCGTCGATCCTGTTAGTTCTCGAACCAATTGGACCAATCGCACAGCATCGATCGGCTTGCTGAGATAATCGTTGCAACCTGCTTCAAGACAACGATTCATATCTCCCTGCATCGCGTCGGCGGTCAACGCGACAATGGGTCCGAGGAACCCGGAAGAGCGCAATAGCTTAGCTGTTTCGTAACCATCTAAATTGGGCATTTGCATGTCCAACAAAATCAAGGCGGGTAGACTGCCGTGGGCGAGTCGATTACGAACGAAGTCCAATGCCAGCTGACCGTCCTCGGCTTCATCAACAATCGCACCAGCTTTGGAAAGGAAGTGCCTGCTAAGGAACCGAATATCGCGGCGATCATCGACAATCAGAACATTGCAATCGAGAGAAATCACCTCGGTGACAGTCGGTTGAATTAGATTTGGCCTGTCCGCCAGTTCAACTGTATAGTCGACGAGTTCGATGTTCTTTAACCTACCCGTAGAAATTGCGACAGAGAATGTGCTGCCGACGCCTTCCGTGCTGCTGGCGGTGATTGCACCTCCCAACATTTCGGCTAATCGCTGACTGATCGCTAGGCCCAGTCCTGTGCCGCCAAAGTTGCGGTTCACGCTGGCATCACCCTGCGAGAAAGGTTTGAACAGTCGTTCTTGTTGAACCTGTGTCATTCCGATACCGGTGTCGATGATGTCGAATTGCAGTATCCCTGAATCTTGGTCTTCTTGGCTGCATTCGGACACCGATGCGTCGACGTGATAGCGCACACGAATCTTGACCAGCCCCTCATAAGTGAACTTGATCGCATTGCCGACCAAGTTGATGAGTATTTGCTTCAAGCGTTTGGCGTCCGATTCGATCACCTGTGGGAGTTTTCCGTCGTATTCGACTTCGAGCGTTAATCCCCCTTCGGTCGCACGAACCTCCATAACACTGCGGACGTCTTCAATCAATCTTACGGGTTGGAATCGCTCCATTTCAATATCCATCTTGCCTGCTTCAATCTTAGACAAGTCTAAGATGTCGTTGATAATCTCCAGCAAGTAATCCCCATTTCGGCGAATCGTTTGCAAGTGACGGACGGCCTCTGGATTTTCAATCATGTCTCGAATTAAATCGGTGTAGCCTAGGATAGCCGTCATCGGTGTGCGAATTTCGTGGCTCATATTGGCCACAAACGCGCTCTTAGACTGATTGGCGGCTTCGGCAGCATCGCGTGCGGCTTTCAATTGCTCTTCAAAAACGCGTTGTTGAGATATGTCCAGCACAGTTGCAATGATCTGCGTGGCTTCATTTGTTTGCTCGGAAAACAGCGTCTTCGTTTGCAGCCTTACCCAGCGAATCGTACCATCGGTTCTGACGATGCGATGGTCAATGCCTCGCGAAGTCGGACTTTTCGTCAGTATGGCCCTTTCATAATGCTTTGCGCAGAGCTCGCGATCGTCTGGATGGACGAATTCAAGCATTTTTCCTGGCTCAAGTGAAACCGTTTGATCGTCACGCCAACCAATAATGCGTTTCATCTCAGGCGAGAAGGTCACTGTTTGCAATTTTAGATCGACGTGCAACATCCCAAATCCGGCGGCATCGGCAGCAACCGTGAGACGTTCCGCGCTGAGACGTAACCTTACTTCGTTTTCCTTGCGGTCCGTGATATCCATTTCCACGCCGACCATTCTGACCGGCGCGTTGTAGCCATCCGTGCTGAGATGGGCCATGGATAACACCCAGCGATAGCTACCGTCGCCGCGACGCATACGGAATTCACAGTGATAGGATTTACCGTCAGACAGACATTCATGGATCGCCCCGCGAACCCTCTTGCGATCATCGACATGAACCATATTGATGAAGCCATCGAAGCCACCGATGGGTGTCATCCGATCGATCGACTGCCGGTCATATAATTCCTTTGCCCAAGAAACCTGATCCTTCACGATGTCCCATTCCCAGAGGGACAACTGAGCTGCATTCATCGCTAACCGTAATCGCTCTTCCCCTTGACGGATCCGTTCGGCAGATTCCTTCTGCTCGGTAATATCCCAGTTCAGGCCGACCAAACGCGCGGGATTGCCGTTTTGACCCGGCAACAGGATGCCGTTCGCTGCCAACCAACGCAATTGTCCGTCAGGGCGAACAATGCGGTACTCAGCTCGGTATTCTGATTGCGTCTTCGTATCTGTAGGTGTTGCAGCCATCAGCGCAGCGATATCATCGGGATGCACAAGATCAAAAAACGTCTTGCCGGTTTTCGGCGCATTCTTGTCGATGCCGATCACAGCAGACCACACATCGTCCCATTGAGCGATGTCGGTATCGGGCTCCCATTGGAAAGCTCCCATGCGAGCGGACTGCATCGCCAGCGTGAGGCGTTCGCGATTTTCGATCAACTCCGACTGTAGCAATTTTTCTTGAGTTACATCGCGGGCTACAACCGTACCGCGCAGCGGCTTCCGCGATGATGCAGAACTGTCGAAGTGAACGCGTTGACGAACGTCCAACCACCGAGTCGTGCCATCGGGCAAGACGATTCGGTGTTCCATCGCGATTTGGTCGGGCCCCCCAGGTTCTAAGCAATCGTCAATAGCCGCCTTTATTCTGCTTCGATCTCCGGGATGAAACAAATCGTGTATCCGCTGGCGTGGCACAACGGAGGGAGTACTGCCCAGACCGAATAATCGAGCAGCGTCGGAGGATAACTGAATTGTCTGAGCAACATAGTCGACTTCGGCGATAGAGAACGCGGCTACGTCGATCCCCAACTGCAGTTTTCGCTGAGATTCCGCCACCGCGGACTCCGCGGTTTTGCGGTCCGTGATATCGACGCCAGATGGAATCAAATGAGTTATGCTGCCGTCTTGGTCGCGTATTGGAACAAGCATGAAGTCGACCGTCAGCCGATCGTCGCCTGTAATGCGAATATCAACATCATAACGAACCGTTTCGCCAGACAACGCGCGCTCGATTGAATCTTGTAAATGCTTGATAACGTCTGGATTGTAGTTCCACCA
>JANPHB010000165.1:0-3085 GCA_031424235.1 Pirellula sp. | reverse complement strand
ATTCCAAAAAGTTCGAAAACGGCTGCTACCGTTCGACCCTACCGAAGCGGGCTCGAACTAACCATTTCCAGTATTTTCGTTGGGCAACTCTCTTTTCGAAAACTGAGAATGTTCCGAAAAAGGCCTTGTACGGGGAGCCTTTCAGAACAGTCTCGAAACTGTTCTGGTTTAGTTAACGCAGAAAGCCGAGGTCTCTACCTCGGCTTTTTTCGTTTAAATCCGTGGTTTTTGCGTGTTTCTTGTTAACCGCCGCCTGGAACCGTGCGTCTCTTCCTGCCAGGCCAACGTCCCGAATCGCCCGTTTCCTGATCCCCACCCCGTCCAGGATAGCCGAATCTCTCGAACTCTCTCGGTTAACTGTTGCAGGCGGGTTAACGGAATGAGGCATTTCGAGAGTCATTTGGCAGATCGCTCATCGAGAGTTTGAGACCTTCTGACTCCGCTTTCGATTTTGCAAATTGCGATTCCGCTCGAATCGAATATTTTGAAGATAGGCCTACGGAGGCGAGTATGCAGGCGATAGCCTTTCTGGCCGTCAAAAGGCCCAAATGCACCAATTATTAAAACGGCTGAATACTTCGCACCCGTTGTGGCTATTCTCAGATTAGCCAAATCGGCCTTCGAGTAATCAGTGCCTCTGCGAACAATAAATGGCCATGCAAGCCCTAGACTTCCGACTCATAACGCATGTCGACTTGAATGCCGAGCAGCTTGCCGGTTCCATTGGGGGCATCAGTTAACTCGAGAATGACCGGTTCGACAAAAATTTCATCAAACTCCTCGCCAGCCTGTGCCTGAACCGACTCGATCACGTCGTAGTTGAGCGAAGCAATGTACTGGAAACCAAACTCTTTGCAAATTTCACCAGCTAACTTAAACAACGCAAGTCGCTGGTGGGGGTCCATGTCTGCAAACAATCGGTTGTCATGAAAAACGAATTTCATCGAGTGCCGCTGTTGCAATACTAACAACAGCATATCAAAACAAAAGATCTTCCCCTGGTTAATGCCGTCGGCTTGATCATATGGGATGTGTGCATCAATGTCGAAGCGAACTTTGTTTTCGCCATCATTGTTTGACACGGTAAGCCCTGAGGGCACTGGCCCGTAAAGGGCCTGGGCGTACTTGCGAAACAAACTCATTAGTTTGTCCAGTTCAGGCTTTAAATGCTTCAAGTAACGCGACGTTCGCAAGTTATCTTGCCCCATCTCTAGCCGAGTTTCCTGAGCTTGATCGGTGTACATACCGAGCAATCGAATGTAATCCTGTATTTTTGCTTTCCTAGAATGAAGTTCGGAGAGGTAGCGATTGTTCTCCGTATACTCATCAAGTGCACTATGTGCGTTGAGATATTTTAGTTCGGCATCAAGTTGTCCTTCGGTCTCTTTTAAACGCAATTGGAGATTGATCGAACTGGCTTCAAGTGCACGTTGCTCGTCAAGAAGTCGTCGCCGACGATTTTCCCCCAGCTTGCGGTAAAAATCTTCGACATCACTAAGTCGCTTGATTACCGCACTCGGAAAGCTCAATCTCGCTTCTTCGTATAGCGATATCAATTGCTCTGAGGAAATATCCGAGCGAACTTCTAATGCAAGCTCGATGTCGGCGATAAGATTTTTCTGGGCTACAATGTCATTTGAGAGTGACAATTGCAAATCATGAAGTTGGTCAGCACGCTGTTTACGATCAGTGTAGTCGGATGCGACTTCAAATTGACGCAAACGTCCTTCCAATTCACCAATCTCTCTTTCGATATCTGCAAGCTCCACTTCGGCGTTGCGATCCCCGACATAGAACTGCCGCAGGTCAGAGTCCTTTCTATACTTGTCTGCTTGGGCAAGCTGTTCATCCAGTTTCTTTTTCAAGTCGTGCTTTTGGACAGCGAACTGATAGTCTAGACCAAGAAGAAAACTCTGGCAGAGAATACTCTGGTATGACTTCCACTGGGACTCTGGCAAAGCATAGCTAACATATGAGCTTCGTCGTGGTCGAATAAAGAAAGAAAGCAGTGATTTGAGTGTCAGGAAGGGCACCTTGGTCTCAGGCAAATCAAAGGTCCCCATCGCATCTAAGCGCCGCTTGTACTCCGCGAGTGGCATAGCTTCCCCATTTAGGCTTACTCGCGACTCACCCACCGTGCGCGATACCTCATAGCGGACCTCATCCTGTAGGAATACCAAATTGAACTGCCAGTCAGATAGGTGTTCCTCTATCTGCGCGTTTCGATTCCCTCCCAAACAGAAATGAATAAGAGTGACGATCAGTGACTTACCAACGCCGTTATAGGTTGATGTAGCAGCTTGCGAGTCTGGATTCGCGTGACGTCCGACGATCAAAGATAAGCCGGTTTCGTTGAATCGAACCTGCTTAAATGATTTTCGATTGGATGTCAACTCGATCAATCGCATCTATAGAAATCTCCTCTTGCGTCAACATCAACCAAATTGATGCTGTGCAGAAAACAAAGCGATAAGGTAACTGCTTGAGTCGAGAATGTAGTTTGCCATTGCCCCGACTCAATGCGGGGCTTCACACTTTCGATTAGGTCGTCGAACGACTTTGGAATCGTAAGCGAATCATAGACTACACCCGCCAAGCCCAAGATTGATTCCGATAGTCGGATATGTTTGTCAGGCAATAGCATCACTTGCCCCAATAGCAAATGGGTCAAAAATATCACACGCCTCAAAGTAGTAACTGATCAGTGCGTCAACCGCACCAAGCACACTAACCTTCGCGCATGGCGGAGTTATCCGCTGGCGAAAATCGGCGAATACCAGATCGACACGACGGATATCGGAGGGAGTGTTGGCTTCAATTGCCGCTTGGCTCTCAAGGTAGGCCCCGACAACATGGTCACATACTGTCTTCCTCAAGAACATGGAATTCTTCTGAAAATACACGTCGACATGCCCACTTTGGCGAGCCCCAGCACGGATCAGATCAGCCCCAGGGCAATCGCACGTTAGCAGCATGAATAACCTGCGAGTAGCTTCTCAATCGCAGAGTTATCCCAGCCACATCGCTTACGCTTGCCTCGAATTGCATCTTTAATCGTAGTGTCCTTTTGCAGAATGTTTAACGC
>JANPHB010000164.1:0-17127 GCA_031424235.1 Pirellula sp. | reverse complement strand
ATAAATGATGTTCGGCGTCATGCCTAAAAAAATCCCGGGGGTTCGGGGGCAGAGCCCCTGAGGAGCACTGAATGAGTTCGAAAAATTTAAAATTTTCGAATCGGCTCTATTGCCTAATTCCTAGACGGTCGCTCATCCCCGGGCCCTTCTCCTCCAGAGGAGGAGAAGGGGAGGAAAAACATGAGAACTCGCACATTGTGTATCTGCAATTCCAACAAAAAAACGTATCGAGTCTTGTGCCAACGCACTCACTGCGCCGCTTGGGCAACGAAGTCGATGCCAACGTACTCTTTCCATAGCTCCATCAATTGATTGTATCGCGGGCGAGTTGAGTCGCGTCCGATCCGTTGGCCATCGATGGCGCCTGCAAACCAAATTCCACCGCTCGATCCAGTCAGAACTACTTCCGAGGCTTCGTAAAGCTCAGTCGGATCGATGTCGCGGTACGTGATCGCGACGTTTGCTCTTTTAAGGAGCTTTTCCATTGCGAGCAGGGTACATCCGACCAGAATGTCTTCTTTGAGCGGAGAAATAATTTTCGATGATCTATCGATCATGAGAACATTCGCTACAGACGTGTCCGCGATTGTGCCTTTGGTTGTCGTCAGGAGCGCAAGCGATTTTGAGTTTGCTATAGTGACTTCTGCGTCCGAAAGCAAGTACGGCAACCGACTACGCGTTTTCATTTGACTGGGCCAGCATTTGTTTGGGACGACTTGGTGTGGAGCCAGCGATAGTTCCGTTCCGTTTTGGTACCACTCATGAAGCTTCGAAAACGGCAGCTCGGTCAAGTGCATCATGCAGGTTGGCCTGGAGCCTAAGGTATGTTCCAGCGATGGTACCCCCGGCGAGACCAGGACGACAACACTCACGTCCGGATTTTCATTAAGGCACGAGGCGTTGAGGTCCAGCAGTCGGATTGCGTTTTTCGTAAGGTCAGCAACTTCGATTGGCAAGGCGATTCCGAGTTGCTTGGCTCCAAACTCTAACCGCGACCGATAGCCAGAAAGATCAATGAATTTCGAGCCATAGGTTCGAAACCGTTCAACGAGAATCGCGCCAGAAGTCGTCCCGACGTCATAGAGAGACCAAGACAACTGCTGCAGCGGTACGGGTTCGAAGTGCTGCGATCCGTGGTCGAATCGCAGAGCGATGCTGTCATGGAGCGATGACGGTTGCATTACAAGTGGCTTCCCCTGACTCTTTCCAAAGCAAATGCTGGATCACTCTTCGGAAATAAGGACACTCTCCGTAATAACTCTTTTCCGAGTGGGTCGTTCCGATAACCGAGCCACAATCGTATTGTTGAATTCGCGATTGTCCAGCCAGCGGAGTTGTCACGCGGGGATCTGCAAATGCCGCGATGCCCGCAAATCCTGCAAAACCGGCAGCAATCGGCCTGGAAAGTCGATCAATAAATCGAAAGCGGCGCAAAATCGGATCCTTGGAATTGTAAAGATTAACCATCGATTCGACGTGAGTCATGGCCAGTTGATGTTTTCCATTCGTTTCAATCCAGTTGCGATCCATGGCAGGGGCAACTAACCCGACGCGATACTTCATCGTCGGATCCGTATTGGGCGCAGGAGACTGCATCAAACCAGGAATGACACCACCCGCATCCAAGTGGAGACCACCCGTTACAGAACGGGCACCGAACGAGAACCCAAGGATGCTGACTTGTGGTTCATTGCGAAGCCGCTGCAACATCCATGCAAAATAGAGAGACTGGCACTCGGCGGATTCGGCATTTGCCAACACATCTCGCAACGGCTTGGATTCCTTCTGGCTCGGCCATGAGAGCATTAACAATCGATAAGGTCGATCGGTTTGCTCTTTAAGATAGCGATCCACGATGCGAACACGCTCAAGAGCGTTGTTTCGCTCCATGAAGTTTCCATGGACATAAATAATGGTAAGCACGCCTGAGCCATTGGTAGGCAAGGCGGATTCGACATCGCTTCGTTCCCATCGATTGCCGGACCATTTGTTCACTTCGACATTGGGTTGTTCGAACGAGATCGATCGAAATCGATCGCAAAGATGGCGAGTCGATATCTCATAAATCTCGGATTGCGCTGCATTGCAAAAAATGGGCGAATCAGGAGAAAGTGAACTTGTCGGAGCAGGTAGACTTACATCTCCCACAATCTGTTGGCGCGACGAAGCGGATTTGGCTGTTTCAATCAGTTCTGGGTCGCTTGCCATCGCAATTCGCGATACGGAGAGCGCGATCAACACCGAGACGAAGTAAAGAGCAAGCACGATCAGATCGTTTCGCCGATTGGAACTATCGAGCAGACAAGTTGCTCGCCCCCAACGAATTCGATTTTCGAAAGCGACTGTCTTTGTGAAGTATTGAGAGAGTAGCATTTGCCACCATCATTCCCTTTGAAGCCCCCAAACAAATCCTGAAGCAGCATCGCTTCCAGAGACTTGAGTAAATCCATTGCCGAACAACTGTAACACCTAAATAGGATACAGAGCGTTAGGAAAACTTTTTCGAACAGGAAAAGATTTTTGACTTTGCTTGCACAACCGGAATCGCGTCGTAGAGTTGTGCGGGGAAATGTGCACCTTAACGGGTTGCCACAACAAAGAGAAAAGGGAGAACCAGGAAATGAAACGAACGACATTGATTTCGGCCAGCTTGTTGTTGGCTTTCGCAGGATGCACATGCGGACAAGGATGGAGACCCAACTTTCTAACCAGATTCAACAATCGCATTCACGGTGTTAGCAACGTCGGCGCACCTTGCGACGCAGGCTGCCATGACGCTCCTGTCGCAACCGGCGGTTGTGACACTTGCGGGACTGCAGGCAGCGCCAATTTTGGTGGCTACGAGCAGGTCGGTGATTCGTACGAAGTTCAAGGCGGGATTCCGTACACCACTGTTAGTCCAGCCTACCCAGCTCAAACTACTCCTGGCGGTACTTCAACCTCCAGCCGGATGGAGTCTGTTCGCGCTCGACCTAACTAGTTCACGGTTGTACATCGCCTTTCGCAAATGTTGATTCGTTGGTACAAAATTGGAATTTTGCCTCCAATTTCAACCGATTTGAACCCATTTTGAACGACGCAGCTAACGATTCGCAGTCGATATCTGGTGGATCACCTCTGCCGGATGCGGCATTGGCTTCACGAAAACCCTCATTGACCAAGTCACACTCGGCAAGTGTGACCCACTCTACAACTACGGGAATCGTCCTTGTGGTTGTGGCGGCGGTTCTATGGAGCAGCAATGGTTTCTTTACGCAAACCAAGCTTCTCGATGGATGGCCTCGTGAAACTCGCGGTGCCGCGCTGGTTTTTTGGCGAGCTTGCTTTGCGTTAGTGCTATTGCTACCGTTGGTTCGACGGCCGACATGGGATCGAATCATGATCCCGATGACGATTTGCTTTGTTGTGATGAACTGGACCTATCTGACGGCGATCGTCAATGGTTCGCCAGCGAACACGATTTGGCTTCAGAACCTTGCACCCGCTTGGGTCATGATCGGGGCTGTCCTGTTCTTTCGTGAACAAGCGGCGCTTCGTGACTGGGCGATGATGGTTACCTGCGTTACGGGTGTCTTGTTCATCTTAGTCATGGAGTTTCTTTACGTTGCTCCGTCGCCTCAGCATCGATGGTGGTCCCCAGTTTTGGCGATCGCATCTGGTCTTACGTACGCGGGAGTGATCGTCTGCGTGAAGGCGCTGCGGCATCACGAATCAGCCTGGCTAATCGCGCTCAATCACATTGCAACCGCGATCATCATGTTGCCCATCGTTTGGTGGAGCGGTGTTTCGTTTCCATCGGGCTCAATGTGGTTTTTGCTTGCTGGAATTGGTATGTTGCAAATGGGACTTCCCTATCTGCTGTTCGCTCGCGGTCTGCGAACGACACCGAGCCATGTCGCCTCGCTCATCACTTTGTTAGAACCTGTCCTGTTGCCAGTCTGGGTGCATCTAACACGGCTTAACGACCCGACTTATGTTCCTCCGCATTGGTGGACCTGGGTCGGCGCAGGCTTCATCTTGTGTGGATTGACGATCCGATACGCATGGCCAAGCGGGAAAACGAAAGCGGCAGGCGAAGATCCGTTATGAAAGTCATGCATGTCATAACCAGAATGATCGTTGGTGGGGCTCAGGAAAACACGCTCTACAATTGCCTCGATTTGATTGGCGATTACGACGACGAAGTCAAGCTAATCACGGGTCCGAGCGAGGGAGCCGAAGGAAAGTTGCTTTCGCAATCTGATACCAGTGGACTCCTGGTCGACACGCATGCATCACTCATCCGATCCATTTCTCCCCTGCATGATCGGCGGGCTTATTCGGAATTGAATCGCGCCATTCGCGATTGGCGCCCCGACGTGGTCCATACCCACAGCGCCAAAGCCGGACTTCTCGGTCGCGCGGCAGCTTGGACCCGCAAGGTGCCTTGTGTCGTCCACACCGTCCACGGAGCACCCTTTCACCCGTATCAGCGCAGGATTAGTCGTTGGTTCTTCATCCAATGCGAACGATGGGCTGCCAAGCGGTGCCATCATATGATCAGCGTTGCCGATGCAATGACGGATTTGATGGTGAGTGCAAAAGTTGCGACCAAGGAAAAGTTTTCGACCATCTACAGCGGCATGGATGTCGAACCGTTTATCAATGCCAACCAAAATCGCGAACTTGTTCGAAAAAACCTGGGGTTTTCGGACGGTGACATCGTCTTCGGGAAAATTGCAAGACTATTTCATTTAAAAGGGCACTGTTACGTCATCGAGGCGGCAGAGCAAGTCTGTCGAGCGAACCGGAACGTGAAGTTCCTATTTGTAGGGGACGGTCTACTCCGGCAAGAATTCGAAGCGGATATAACCAGGCGAGGTTTGTCAGACCGTTTCGTATTCACGGGCTTAGTCCCACCGGACCAAGTACCGCAATTTGTAGGAGCGATGGACGTCCTGGTTCACACTTCGTTGCGTGAGGGGTTAGCGCGTGCTCTGCCCCAAGCTCTTATCGCAGGCAAACCTGCCATCAGTTACGATGTCGATGGGGCTCGAGAGGTCGTACTCAACAATACGACTGGATTCCTGATTCCGCCCAAGCAAGTGGATGCGCTTGCGGCGTCGATGATTCAATTGGCGAACTCGCGGGATATGCGAATTGCGATGGGAATGAAGGGGCGGGAAATGTTTACCGAGCAATTCCGACACAATACGATGACCCGGAAAATTCGCGAGTTGTATGTTCGACTGCTCTCAGGTGGTGGTGCACTCAAAACTGAAAGTCATCGGTAACGGCTTCGTTGACCGGCAAATAGCGATAGTAGACTTCAAGAGTTAAGCAGTTCATTGCAGTAACGTAAAGTCGTCCCCCCGTTTCGTTTGCAATCCCTGCGGGAGTTGCCTTGGCCGTTTGGAACCACCAGCTGCCTGCCATATGCCCCTCTTTTTCCTGGGAACTGACCAAGAAGTCACGCAGTCTTGCATTCCAATCCAGCCACGGCTTACCCCCAAACTGGAAAAGCACTTGAGTTGCGTAGTAATTGTAGTAGGGATCTACCTTGGATGGACCTTCCTTGCCAAGGTACTCGACAGCCTTGATGATGGCCGGATCGGTTCTAGACCAACCGCGAAAAATGCGAAGTAGAGTGCCTATCGATGTCATACTCGCGGTGGGTTTGTTTGCTTGATCACGGTAGTAAAACATAAAATCGTTTCGATTGTGTTTTTTCAGAAAGATATCGACGTTGCGAATGGTTTCCGCGTTGACAGCTAACTTGGCCCCGTGCGCGCTCTTCAACGCCAACACTTGCCAGCCCATGATCGAGAGGTCGCCAGGTTCTTTCGGTTGGTATCCCCAGCTTCCATCGTTGTGTTGGGCATAGACGATATGGGCGACGGCCTCTTGGCAAGGTTGGGTTAGTAACGCGGTATCCCCTTTCATTTGCAACGCTTCGCAAAGGGCTAATGTCGCGATCCCATGTTCGTACATCGACTTCAGGTTGTTTGACGTGAGCCACGTGCCACGACCGCTTTGAGACTTGAGATTCTGGACTAAGAAGTACACGCCACGACTAACTTGTTCGCTGTACTCTCCTTCTTGCAGCGTGTGTCCTCTTCCCAAAAAACAAAGAAGAGCCAGACCTGTTGCGGCGATATCATGTGGATCCAAGTCTTCGCTACCATGATCGCATTGGCCCTTGCAGGGACCATCAATCAATCGAATGGTCCACGAACCATTGTTTTGTTGATGTCGAGCAAGATACGCAAGTGCGGCATCGACAGCTTCTTCGCTTGGACCAGACGATCCATTTTTCGCGCCCGTTGCTAGCCGATTCTTGGCCGATCTCCCTTCGAACGAAGAGTTTAGGAAGATGCTTGCTGAGCCAACGCCACCGGTGCCTGAAAGCTGAATCGTATCCGAGATGGATTCTGGCTTAGGTGAAAAGTTGCCAGGCAGAGGGAGAGGATTCGGCTGAAGGTCCATTTGCAGGAGGGAGGTGTTCACCTCGAGCGATCCCAATCCCGATTGACTTGGTTGGTCATCGGCATCGGATTCGGTTTTAATGTCAACCGAATCTAGATTCGCGATTTCATTACTCGAGATTCCAGATTCGAGCGAAAATCGACCGCCAAGTCCTGAGCCGGTTATGGTCCAAATGGCCATTGCAAGCAGAAGTACCAAATGGAGGGCAAAACTGGTCAGTCCTGCAATCCATGGGTTTTGGGACTTGGAATGGTTCACGGACGGCTCGCGAATGGTCAATAGTCTCAGCTTGGAATCAGTTCTATTCTAACTCAGAGGGGAATGTCGCCAAAACTTATTTCTAGGCAACTTTTCGCTTCGGACCTCGTTTAAGTCAAGCGGCAGCTTAGTTTTTTACGGGAGGGTGAGGCTCCTGCCGAACCGATGCAAGGCTCGGCAGGAGCCTCGCCCTCCCATTGGAAGCCTTGGCAGGTAGTCTTTAAGCCTGCCGCTCGCCTAACAATCAGCCCAAGGCGTATTCGGCACTGGTGAAAGTACGCCTACGGCTGACTGTTAAACGAGATTGAAAGAAGTCGGAAGCGTCCAAGCGACTCGTGATCGTTACGGCAAAACCAATGCTGCACCGGTGACCACTTTGGCTTGCATCAAAGCTCCGCGAAGACTGATTGGAACTGGGCCAACGCTCCATGGGGCACAGGAACCAGGTCGGTAGTAGCCTAACGAGTACTGGCATTCGTTCATTGGATTGATGCCCATCTTGTATGGCAGCACCACGACATCGCCGAAGAATCGAGCTGTGGAAATGACAGGCTGAACCACTGGTCCCAATTCATGTCCGTAGCGTTCCAATTGAACGTCTTCGAAGTAAAGCGGCTTGTGACAAGCTCCACTGGCCTTCCAAGTGACAGTAGATTCCACGAATTCACGGCTTGGGAAGGATCGATCGTCGATTGAGCATGTGACAGGTAGGCCCCATTGCTCGCTCACGTAGACCTGATCTGCATCGCTCAACTTATGGAGCAAATAGGTAGTTCTGGTCCCATCTGCTTTCTCGATGATGACCGAGCCCAACCTGAGGTCCGCCAGTTTTCCTTCCGCGACAACTTCGCCATCATACGAGAGCCAAGAACGACTCGCTGCATTGCCAATAACGCTATCCTTCGAGCTTTGGGATGCCCTTCCTTTGTCCTTGAAGCCTTCGACGAAGCTTGGTGAAGAATCGATACGGATAGACTTGATGTCGGTCGAAGCTGCCGAGGCGCGAATCGCATCGCAATCGATTGAAGATCGGTCTTTGCGTCGAGGAGGCGTCGGAGCAGGATCGTTGTCTCGCTTCCTATTGATTTGTGGCGGTTCATCGTTGTCGGATGGAGACCTATCGTCTTTTTTGGGCAACTTGGAGCCTGGAAATGGGCTTGGTGGAATTTCTTGCTCATCTTTGTCCAAGAGTGACCGTCCCGGTTTGCGTGGCACCACTTGAGGTGCAGGAGCAGCGCCATTCACTTGCTCGTCGAGTGTCAGTCCTTTCGGTGCCTGAGGTAGCGTGGGCAAAAGATCACCTGCCGCTGGCAAATTGGGAGACTGACTCGGTGGCAGAAAGGGAATCTCTTGAAACTTTGCCTTCTGCACATTGGTTTTCCGCGTCGTGACGTTCTCTGCTGGAACCGTTTCTGAAGCCGAGCTTCGGTCGTACCATACGCCACTTGTTCGCTTCTCTGGAGCGCGAGCGGGTGTCGGAACCGCAGAAGCATGTTCAGCGAAGGAAGCTAGCTGGACGTGGGATACTTGCGGCGTTTCGCTGGCAGCTTGAAGAACCATTGGACTTCGGGTTTCCCTGGTTTCCAGATCGAAGCCGCTGCGGGGTTCCGACGATTTTGACAACGGATTGGCACCTGAGCCAACTGCAACTCGATGACTGGTGATCTGCGACTCGTTGCTTTCAGGCTTTAGAGCTTGCGAGTAGCTTTTTTCTGGAGTCGGCTGGCGCATCGATTTGTTTCCAATACCCCATCGAAGCACCTCCTGATTCTGCGGCCCTTCACTTGAACGTAAGCTATTGGTTGGAATAGCAGGCGTTTGAGTCGAGGTCGCTTCCACGTTGGGTTTAGTAAACGGCTGTGGCGACCAACTGGGTGGCTGCTGAGCAAAGGAGAGCGAGGAAGTCGCTAACCCGAAGAGAGCACTGCCGAGAATGACAGTGCTGGAGGAGAAAGTATCGCGAAATGATACCAGGAAGCGATGTCGGACAGACCGAATCGCGGGGGTCGTCGAACTAATTGTCCGAGAGCGTTGTGAGTTCCGAACTGTAATTTGGAGCTTCTTGCGTAATAGCGATGTCATGGGGGTGATTCTCGCGGACCGTTGCGGCCGAAACCTGGATAAAACGTGCGTCCCGACGTAACTCCGTGATGGTTTGAGTACCGCAGTATCCCATTCCAGCTCGAAGCCCGCCAACCAGTTGATAAACGTAATCTGCCAACGGCCCTTTGAACGGCACTCGACCCTCGACTCCTTCGGGCACCAATTTCGACAATTGGTCCTGTGTGCCTTGGCGGTATCGTTCGCTTGAGCCTTTGATCATCGCACCTAGGGAACCCATGCCTCGATAGGCTTTGAAGGTTCGACCTTGGTACAAGATCATCCGACCTGGACTTTCAGCTAAGCCTGCAAACAGGCTTCCAATCATCACGCAGTTGGCACCCGCTACGAGCGCCTTGGTGATGTCACCGCTATAACGGATTCCTCCGTCGGCGATGGTTGGTATGCCTGCTTGCTGGCACGCTTTGGTGGCTTGGTAAATTGCGGTGATTTGCGGGACACCGACTCCGGAAATAATTCGCGTCGTACAGATGGAACCTGGGCCGATTCCAACTTTGACTGCATCTGCTCCAGCTTTGGCCAAATCGCGTCCCCCTTCAAACGTGGCTACGTTTCCGGCGATGACATCGATCGACCACTGTCGCTTAACCTGTTTGACCGTTTCGATGACGTTGGCCGAATGACCGTGCGCACTGTCGACAATGAGGACGTCAACGCCGCGTGCGATCAGTTGTTCAGCTCGTTCGAAATCGAACATCCCGATCGCGGCACCGACTCTCAATCTCCCTAGCTCATCTTTGCAAGCATTCGGGAAACTGCGGATCATGTCGATGTCTTTGATCGTGATCAGACCTGTTAGTTTGTATTCATCGTCAACCAGTAAAAGTTTCTCCACCTTTTTATCCGTTAAAATCCGCTCAGCTTCCGCAAGCGTTACATTCCCCTGCGCCGTTACCAAATTCTCTTTCGTCATAACCGAAGAAATCGGCAAATCCGATGACTCGAGGAACCTCAAATCTCGCCTGGTTAGAATGCCAGCTAAGCGACCATTCGGTTCGACAATTGGAACCCCAGATACATTTTGCTTTCGCATCATGTCTTGCGCGGTCGCAATGCTATCGGTCGGAATGAGGGTCACAGGGTCCGGGATGATGCCGTTTGCGGACCGTTTCACTTTGGTGACCTCTTCGGCCTGGGCTTCAATGCTCATGTTCTTGTGAATGACCCCCAAACCTCCCACCTTGGCAAGCGCGATCGCCATCTGACTTTCGGTGACTGTATCCATAGGAGAAGAGAGGAGTGGTATCGACAACCGAATCCTCTCTGTCAGTTGAGTGCTTACGTCAACTTGTGAGGGGAGAATCTCACTGTAGCGGGGCTCGAGTAGGACATCGTCAAACGTGATTCCTTGGTAAGCGAGCTTGTCGTCCATTTTTGTGTTTCCTCGATCGGAGCAGGTCTAGAGAATTCGAAGGATCTGGAAACCGTGAGATTATGGCTAAATCGGGCAAAATAACCAGGGCTACTACGCGGAAGCGAGGACGCTTCACAACCCGAAGTGTAAGCGAGGGATCCACCCTCGTTCCAAGGCTCTGCCTTGGAACGCACTGCTATCGAGGCTCCGCCTCGCGAAAGCCATCGATTTGTTGACTCAGGAGGCAGGAGCCTCCGGTGCATTGCGTTCCCAGGCGGAGCCAGGGAACGAGAACGAGTATCCAAAACACGGCAAGTCATTGTTACTACTGGTTCGCGATCATTACTAAAAATCCGAGCATAACTCAGTGCAACCCCCCTCACCCCCAGCCCCTCTCCCCTATTAGGGGCGAGGGGAGCAAAGTTAAAAGTTGTGTGCAAACTCGAAGCGACCCGTCAAGGAACAAATGTCAAGGTTTAACGTCCTTAACGGCTATTTTGACTGTAGTGGTTGTGCCGAGAGCTCCGATTACAACGATGAATGCGGGCTCGCGTCATTTCGACCGCCCGGGATCTGAACAAGGGAAATGGCTCGTGACAACACGCAAAACCTATCAAAGCTCCAGTCGCCACATCCTCCGAATGGCCATTCTTGCCGCTTCACCATGGTTTGTCGGAGCGCATGCACTAGCTCAATTACCACCGTCTCCGAATTCGGCCCAATCCACCTCACCTCGGGATGGTGTCAACGCCTTTGCCAAGCCTCAGGCCCCCAGCAACTCGCCAGCGTCCGGAACACAGCCGTTCCTCCTGCCTCCGCCCAATCCAACCCCCGCTCAAGGGCAACGAATACCCCAGACATTGTCAAACACATCTAGTTTGCAAGTGGGGAACACGTCCGACGCCCGACTGCAGGTTTACGATGTGCCCATCGAATACGTCGGACAAGTTGGAGCTGCCATTCAGGCTCAATTTGGTACCGACAAGCGGGTTCGGGTCACCAATGAACCCAATTCCGGCCGCCTCATGATTCTGGCTCCCGATCAAACTCAAAAGCAGATCGCTCAAGTCGTGGAAGCCTCGCGTCGTCAAGTGGGCAGCCTTCAAGTCGACCAACGCGGCAATATCGTTCCAGGCACCATTCAGCAGAACCAGTACAAACTCCAACGCATCTCTTGGCGCGAGCTGGAGGATGCTGTCGGACGATTGGCAGGTACGCGACTGACCATTTCGACGAGCAACAACGGCGAACTGGCTCAGCTCAAGCTTGTTTCCAAAGACTCCGTTCAGGAAGTCATGCAGGTCGACCGACGCAACAACGAGGTCCGACTGCAAGGGACTCCGGTCAGCGTCATGGGCTGGACCCAAGTCATCACGGCCATCGATTTAGGTCAATCCGATCCGAATCGACCAACGCAGATCATTCCCATCAATCCAGCCACACCAGAACGCATCGAACGCGCAGTCAAGCTGATCAAATTCGCTTCGTATCAGCAACCAGGCCAAACCCAAGAAGACGAAGTGACTGGTACTGCCCAGGTCCGTCCTCGAACGGGAGACGATGCGCCCGCCACCATCGTCGCATCTCCAGATTCTGTCGGCACAGGTAGCGGACTCATCGGCGACGTCGATATCTCGTTCGTTCCCGAAATGGGCTTGGTCATTATCAAGGGTAGCAAGCGAGATGTTCAACGCGTCCAAGAAGTGATCGAACAGATCAAAAAGCAAAGCGAAGCGACGAAACCTGAAATCGAAATCGTTCAGCTAAAACACGTCAACGGGCAAGCATTGGAAGTCATCCTCAAGGACCTCAATACCAAGGTCTTCTCGCCAAGACAGGGCCAAATTGAAATCACAGCCTTGGGCCAACCCAATGTGTTGCTCTTGATTGGACGCCTAGAAGCCATGTCAGGCATCAAGGAAGTCATCAACAAACTAGACACGCCGATCGACCCCAATAGCCAGCTTCGTGTTTTCAAGTTGGTCAACTCGTCGGCCGTCGATGCCGAGGCCCTCATCACGAAATTCTTCGGAGATGCCGCTACGACTCCAGGTGCTCCCGTGGCCGCAGCCAACAACGCCAATGCAGCCAATAGTGGAGCAGGCCTGACCGTTCGAGTCAAAGCGGTCGCGGACTATCGCACGAACTCGCTCATCGTTCAAGCGTCGCCACGAGACCAAGCCGAAGTGGCACGTCTCATCTCCGATCTCGATGCCGATAGCGGGACCGCTGAGAGCGAAATCAAAATCATTCCGCTCAAGTTTGCTCTCGCGTCAGAACTGCAGCCCATTTTGAGCGCGGCCATCAATGGAACTCAAGCTGCCACGACAGGCACGGGCCAGCAGCAGCAACCTCAGCAGCAGCAAGGTGGCGCAAATGCGACCACAACCGCCAAAGTCCCTAACAGCAGAATCTCGATCGGTTCAGGAAACTCAGGTCTTCTCACGGGTGTGGTTGTGAACAGCAGTGGCACAATCAATGCCCTGATCGTCAGGGCTCCAGCCAAGAGCATGCCGCTTGTCCAAGAGCTCGTCACTCAGCTTGACATTCCATCCAAAGTTGAGGCCAGAATCAAGGTCTTCGAAATTCGCAACGGCGATGCGACTACTTTGGCGACAGCATTGCAACAGTCATTCGGTTTGCCAACCACACAGACCAATAATTTGAATCAGCAAGGTGGACTCGGTGGACTTTTCGCATTCCAAAATCAAGCAGCAGTAAGCGGTGGAGCAGAGAGCTCGCTCGTTCCCTTGCGAATTGCGACTGAAACCCGAACCAACTCCATCATCGTCTCCGGTTCCCAAGCCGACCTCGAAGTCATCGAAGTTCTGCTCCTCCGATTGGACGAAGACAACGCCAAGCAGAGAACTATCGAAGTGATTTGGCTTCGAAACAGCTCGGCAACGGACGTGTCCACCGCGATCACTAACATGATTACGGCCCAGCGTACCAATTTGCAGCAAATCCAAGCACCACAAGGTTTGGCCGGTCAGCAACAAGGCCAGATCTATAGCGTTATTGAGAGAACGGATCGCGAAGTGTATGTGGTTCCAGAAGCGAACACGAACAGCATCCTGATCAGCGCTATGCCACGCTACATGCCGATGATTCGCCAGATCGTCGAACGCCTCGATCGGCAGCAGCCGATGATCGCTGTCGACGTTCTAATCGCTGAAGTCACATTAGACGATAGCTTTGACCTCGGTACAGAATTCGGCCTTCAGGACTCACTGTTGTTCGACCGCAATAGTGCAAGCGGTGGTACGCTCAATAGCCCAGGCTTCAATCAGGGGGTAGCGTTGGGTGCTACGAACGCGGCAACTCCGAACCGGCTTAGCCAGAACGTCGCAGGCCAAGGAACCTCCGGCTTTGCTCTGGGACGAACCAACACGAGCTTGGGGTACGGTGGACTCGTTCTAGCGGCGGGTAGCGAATCGGTCAACATGCTCTTCCGTGCACTGCACGATGTGAATCGTGTGCAGATCCTGTCGAGACCTCAATTGATGACCATCGACAACAACATCGCCAACATTCAAGTCGGCTCGAAGGTACCACGCTTCGCGGGTACGACTGTCAGTACCGGGGGAACAGCGAGCAACGTCACGGATGCGGATGTCGGATTGCTTATGCAGGTCCAACCGCGAACCAACCAAGATGGTCTTATTAACATGATCGTGGCTATAACGCGATCAACGTTGGGACCAACCGCCTCGGGTGTTGTGGTCGGAACAGACGTGAACGGCAATCCAATCACCTCGCCAATCATCAATACCACGCAAGCTCAAACACGTGTTACCGCTTACGATGGCCAAACCGTCGTCCTATCCGGTTTGATCACCAAGAATCGTTCGACCCGTTCGAGACGGATACCTTGGTTGGCTGACATTCCTATCGCCGGTGCCCTGTTCCGTTTCGATAGCCAAGTTGAGAACCGAACCGAACTACTTGTTGTCATGACTCCTCGCGTCATCAACTTCAACAACGACGAAAAATTAGAAATGATCAAGCAGGTTGAGTCGTCGCGAATGAGCTACTGCCTAGCCGATATTCTCAACATCCACGGCGATGTTGGATTGTCGCCTGGCAATGGACTTTGGGGTCCAGCGGCTTCGCCAATCATTTACCCAGACCTGCAACCGACCGTGGACTTCGAAAATGGCGGAGGGCCACGAAGAATGATCATCGGGGAGCCTGAGCAGATGAACTCAACTCCGGCCACCGAAATGATCGACGGTTACCCAATCAACACGCCGGTTCGGTCCAACACCCGGGGGGCAAAGACATTAATTGACTCTGCAACCACGGAACCAACGGTGAACTCGGCCTCGCCGATCCAGAACTCGTCGTACCAGCAGGGGACACAACAAGGTGCCTACGGGGTTGCACCCGCGTCATACCAACCCTCAGGTTATCAGCCAAGTTCCTACCAACCAAGTACGCAACAACCCGCGCAACCAGTTGCGCGAACAGCAGGCGGACGCTAGTCAAAGAGCACTCACTTTGTTAGCGGAACGGCGCAAGCCGTCCGGTGAGTGACGAATAGATGTAGCGAAACCGGAGGGCTCGCGCCCTACCGCTGCAAAAACAAAAGAACTCGTTCCCTGGCTCCGCCTGGGGACGCAATGCAGCGGAGGCTCCTGCCTCCTGAGTTACAAATCAATAGCAAAACGCGAGGCAGAGCCTCGAAAACAGTGCGTTCCAAGGCAGAGCCCTGGAACGAGAAAAACCGAAGGGCTCGCGCCCTTCCGCTCCAAACCAACCATCCATTCCTGCGATAGCAATCATGAAAACGAACTCGATGAAACTTGCTAATAGATATCTAGTAGGATTCGCTGCCATCGCCGTCGGCTTTTCGACCGTCGGATGCGAGACGATGACGTCCGACTCTGCTGCCAGCAAGAAGAAAAAGAAGGATTCGAGTTGGTTCTCTTTCAAAAAGAAAGAATACCAAATTCCACAAAGCATGACCGCGACATGGTCCCATGACATCCTGACCTTGCCCGGCAAAGCACCCACTCGCGGTTTTGGTGGGCGATTTTATTTTTACAACGAAAAGACTCAGGCGATACCAGTCGATGGCGATCTGGTTGTCTATGGTTTCGACGACACCAACAAGCAACAATCCACAGAGGACTTGAGCCAAGCCAACAAGCGATTTCGATTCACGTCAGAACAGTTCACGACCCACTTCACCGAAGGAGAACTCGGAGCCTCCTACAGCGTATGGATTCCATGGGATGAAGCGTACGGCGCTCCGAAGAAGATCATGCTGATACCAACCTTCTTGACCAAGGACGGCCGAACCGTTCGCGGAGCAGCGGCAAGTCTCAATCTACCTGGGGTGAGCAAGGACCGGCCGGATGACGGCTCGGTTCAACAGGCATCAGCATTCATGCCAAATTCACAGCCAAACATAAATAATGGTGGACAATACCAAACGAACCAACAGAGTGGCTTGCGATCGACAACGATTCAAGTGCCTCCGAGCTCTCTTATGCGACAATCCTTTACGCCGGACGCCCAATTCAACAGCACAAATATGCCGTTAAATCATATTGGCCAGAATCCCACAAGCACACCGGTTAGCTTGTCGGCACCGCAATTCTTTCCACCACCACAAGAGCAGCTACCGCAACCTAGCGCGGCAGCTCCACAGGCTCCAACAACCAATCAAAACAAGATGTCCACGATGGGACCTAACGGGTGGGTTTCGCCTGTATACGTTCAGCCGGACTGGTCTTCACTGTCACCTCGTTCCGTACCGAATCAATTCCAGGCTCCAGCATCACAAGCCGCTCAACCATCCGTTTATCCGACTCGGTAGCGACCTGTCCGCTTAGCACAACGGTTTCGCCATCAACCTTTGCTTCAACTCCCTTCAAACGCTTC
Organism: Pirellula sp.; assembly: GCA_031424235.1. Taxonomy (GTDB): domain Bacteria; phylum Planctomycetota; class Planctomycetia; order Pirellulales; family Pirellulaceae; genus JBKCUI01. Next base: position 1,040 of record JANPHB010000164.1, on the reverse strand, counting down.
GGCATTTGAATTCGTCCCAAGCGTTTCTTAGCATTGTTCGCAATCTCAGCGTTGCTCTCTCGCTCCACTTCGACATCGGGTCGAATGATTGGACGAATCATTTTCTTGGCCGCAGCGGTGGTGTTTCCTGTTCCGCCGCCCAAGCCTCCAAGGCCGCCAAGTCCTCCCAGGCCTCCTCCAAATCGATTCCCACCGAGACCACCAAGACCGCCGTTCAGCCCCCCCAACGCATTCGCGCCGCCCGTTTGGGTTGAATTGGAAAAAGCATTGGCACCGAATTGCGTACCTGAGGTCGTTTGACCAGCAAGACCACCGGTCGTACCCGAGCTCGAAGTTCCAGATACCGATTGGCCATTCGAGAAGGCCGTCGATGGATTTGTACCTGATAGCTCAAGCCGCGACTGGCCGGTTACGCCTGGACCACCGAATGAACCTGGTAGCTTATTAGATGTCGCTCCCGTTGGAGCACCAAAGCCTGTACCAGTTCCTGTCGTCTGTCCAGCCAATTGAGCTTGCGCCGAACCGATCGAGCAGACCAAGGCTAAGCCGAATCCAAAACAAGTGTTATGTGCAAATGAAAACTTCATGTTTGGCCCAACTGATTCGCTAAAACTTTGGTCGGTACGATTCCGCTAATTGTATTGTCTACGACAGGTACGGTAAAAATCAATGCAAGCATTCGGCTTTTTATTTCGATTTTCACGTCTTGCACTGTAGTATCGAATCGCCAGCTTAGAGGGCTAGACCCGGAGCCATAGAATGACTTCTGTATTACATGGAACGCTTGTAGCGCAAATGTGGAAAACACTGCCTGCGGTGAATCGACTGAGTTTAGGGCGTCAGGATCGCCATAAGCTGAACAACACTGGTTACTCCAATCCGCCTTTTTTAGACTGTACGGGGAGCGCAGTGCAGATAGTCTTAACTGCGGAGCAGTGGCATTTTATAGCCACGGATGAAATCCTCATCTTTACCCACATTTTTTTGACTTTGCTCCCCTCGCCCCTTCTAGGGGAGAGGGGCTGGGGGTGAGGGGTTTT
>JANPHB010000163.1:0-13907 GCA_031424235.1 Pirellula sp. | reverse complement strand
GCAGGCCGATCTCAAACGATATCGAAAGCATGTTCGTGGGCCAACAAAACCCAGGCCAAAACGCAAGTTCAACGGCTCAAGACACGTCGCAACTCAAGCTCTACTCAATGCAAGGTAATGACGGCTTTACAGGATTCATTGCTAATAGTTGCTCCAACAGTTCAATGGTCTTCGTTGCATAGATTGCTGATTCGCCTGGGGCTGGGACTGCGCTCGCTGACAAACAAAGTGCTGCCGCACATGCGATGTTGTACAGCCCATCGGTGTCATTGGCATACTGCGTCGCCGCAGATGCGAGCAACTCAATTGCCAATTTCCAATCACCTAGGAATGCCGCTACTTGGATACTGGTATAAGGTTTAAAGGACTCAGTCTTGGTCGCGGAGATGAACTTTTCGACCGCCTCGCGGGCCTCCTCTGCGCGACCTAATCTCGCCAAAGCCAAAGTCCGATAAAGCAAAACACTTTCGGAACTCTTTTCTTTCTCGATCAGTTGGTCGATTTCAGCAAGCGCCTGTTCGAATTTGCCGATTTGATAGTAAGCCGTGGCTAGGCTCTCGTTACGGACGGTTGGATCTACTTGCTTGTCTTCTGGCAATGCTTCGAACTTTGCAACGCTTGCCCGATAAGGTTCGAGTGGGTTTGGAAAACGCTGAGGAGGTGCCCAAGCGACCTCGAATTGCGGTTTGTAGATGAGGTCGAAACCTTCCTCACACCAATTCAATTCATAGGGTTCACCTTGACTGCTCCAAATCACGCAGTAATGACGATCGCGGTTTTTGTCTGTACGAACACTTATCGTTTTCGCCGATTTACCTGCTCGGATTTTTGTGTCGGTGCTTTTGAGAACGGATTCGTCAACGTCCACTAGCGCCCAACGCTTTTCGTCCGAAGATATTGGCTCGGACCAAAGTGCGATGAATGTTGGCTCATCGTTGTCACCTACGAGAGGCAATGTGGAGATGTCTTCAAGGAGCATGCCGTCCTTTTCTGCGACTTGATCGATGGCGGGTAATGACGGCTTTGCGACGTCTGTTTCGATGAGCCAGCGTTTCCTGTCGCGTGTCCAGACAACAGAAACCTGCGCCGCAGGCGCTAGCCGCGTTACGGCAGGATTTGCATTTATTGTAGAAACTAGCCTGGACTTGCCGAACTGTCCTATTGTTCCCGACTGCGTTACAGCTGGTTTTGATGTTACGGTGGTCGCGGCTAGCGCCTGCGGCTCAGGTAATGGTCTCACTCGCGTGGGCCGGTAACCGCTGGCTCGCAATGCTTCCGCAACTTCTAAAAATTTTGCCAACGGCATGTCTTGCGCGAAGGCAAAACGCTCATCGATCATGCCGTGCGCCAACTCGATCGCGGTACGAACCGACGCATCCGGTACCGTCCATTTTGGATCGAGCGGTATGTCATTCCACTGCGGTTCCCGCTTGCGGTCCAGAATCTTTTCCAGCTCCGCAATCGCCCCGCTTCCCTGTATCTTTAACACAGGCAACAACGTTGCAAACGATTTCGGGTCGGCTTCGATCATCGTGGCCACCAATGCTTTTGGCTCGTCCTTGGCATAGTCCGCGATCAAAGATGTCGCCAGACTCTTTTGCGTCTCCGATGTTTTCGTGTTTGCAAAAATCGATTGCAACGATTGGAGTAGACGTTTCGAAACGGGCAGGAACGCTTGTTGCCAAGTCGCTAAATAGACTGGGTTCAAATCAACCAGATTGTTTGACAACATCTCCGTTACCTGTGAATCCGACCAAGATGGATTGGTGGGATCGAACATCGCCAGCGCCGCTCCGGCACGAAATCGGCGACCTGCAACGCTCGATGCGTCAAATGCAACCCGCCAGTATTCGGCTACGATTGCATCGTTCCTGTACTTCGCCAATTGAGCTCGAACGGCTAAGAACGATTCGGGAGTACTTTCAAGCAACCGATCGCTAACAAACTGAACCAAGCCTTTGTCCGGCTCTCCTTCGCTGATGCTGAGCAATCCCAGAGCAGCATGAAGTCGACCCACGGATTGGGGCTCGGACTGGTCGTAAAGTGACTTCAGGTCGTCGGCGGCATACTTGCGTACCGGCGGCAGTTGGTCGAGAAAATCAGCTAGCTTGGCTGCTTCGACACGGTCTAGATTGCCAACTAGACCGCTGGCGGTCGCTTCATTTTGCTCGATCTCTTTCAGAGCGATCAGTACCTCGCGTTGTTGATCGATGTATCGCTTTCCAGCGAAAGCAACGCTCGCCAAAGCTACGAACATCGTCATCGCAACGCCCATTCGGGTGACATGCGTGCGTGTGGCACGTCGCATCATCAGTCGCTGCGGTTCTGTCCACTGCTTTCTTTCGGTTAGCCAGGTAATGCCGAACCATTCATTCAGGGTTGGAAGCTGCTTGGCTTCTTGCTTGGTATTCCAAGCGGCCGAGCGTTCCGCCAGTTTCAACTCTGCCCGACCCTTGCGTGTCTCTCGTTGTTTCCGAGTAAGCCAATCGCGAAGCGATGGGACGAGATAGTCATGCGTAAGCTGATAATGCCCCTGTGACGCAACCTGAGCAACAGACGCTGGTACAGAACTGGCCCCATTGATGCCTGCCGGGTTCGAACCGACCTGATTTTGCGTCGTGGTTCCGGCTAACGCTTGTGCCTCAGTGTCGGTTGGCGTTATCAATCTCAACTCGCTATCGAGCATGCGTATTAAATCGGCAAAGTCACGTGGCCGCTCCACATAGCCGGAGATGATTAGCAATTCCTGACGCGATCGCCGATGCCCTTTGATCTCGGTCCCGCCATCCGGCAAGAGTGAACGCAAAACCGCTCGTGCCGCAGCCTGATGATAGCGATGCTCAGGGGGGGCCCCAGATGCCGAAAACGTTTCTTCTAAAAACGTAGCTCCGACGCCAGATGTACCGCCCACTTCCTTGAGCGACTCCGGCGTCCACTGCCGACCCTTCATCATTTCCGCAAACAACGACAACCGAACAGATATGACTTTGTTGTCCTCCGCTAGCCCTCGCACCGCCTCCGTCATGAACTGCTTGCGATCTTGTTTGTCCCCGTTTTTATCGCCATTGCCGCCAGAATCCGACTTGCTTTCCGAATCTAACTTGCCAAAGGCTCGACCGAAGGCTTTCAAAACGCGTTCCGCATGGTCCAAATCGAACAGATCCACCGCTGCCGAATTGTGGCCATCAAGTAGACGAATATCCAGATCGCGAAAAAAACGCGTGGCAGCCATCCAGAAATCGTCCCGAACCATGACGATGCACTGCAGTCGCGAGCCGTCGCATTGCAGCAGCGAATCGAGCAAATCCTGTCCAGTCGCCAACGCGTGCGAGTAAAGCCACTGTTCGAACTGGTCGATCACTAACAACAGCTTTTTGCCCGCTGGCAATACCTTGCCTCGCCGAATCGCGGTCAGCAACTCCAACAGACTCCAGGACTCTTTGTGCGTCGCACGCTCGGCGTCGAGCCGCTTTCGCAGCATGCCGAGCAACATGGCCTCAGTTTGATCCGAGGTCGCCTCGAGATAAATGGCAATCACATCCTTGGATAGCCGAGGGATGAGTCCTGCTTTCATCATCGACGACTTGCCGCAACCCGACGGGCCGTAGACGAGACCGACATTGAACGACTTGTCGGAATCACGTTCTTCGATGCGTGTCTTCCAAAACCCGATCGTATCGGGCAAGCCATTTCGGTCGCGGGGGCCTGGCAGTAGCTCCAAAAAGAAATCCGCATCATGGTGGTCGAACGATCGCAGCCCCTTTGGCACGATTTTTAGTGTTCGAGAGCCCGATGTCGGGGTCGCAGACATCGGTGTTTCATGGGCGATGGGAACTGGCGTTTCTACGCCTGCTTGAACCGTTGGTAAAACCAAAGGCCGAGCGACAGATACCGAGCTGACCTCCGATTTGCTAGCATCCAAATAAGCCCGCAAATCGTCCATCAAATCCTTCGCACTAGAGAACCGATCTGACTTTCGTTTTGCTAGCATCTTTGTGCAAATACGATCAAGCTCCTGATCGACTGAATCGTCCCATTGCCGGATGGGTTTAGGATCATGTTCGGTGATCTGTTCAAACAACTCCAATCGGGAAGCTCCTGTAAACGGGCGGCGACCCGCGAGCAATTCGTAAAACAAAACCCCCAAGCTAAAGATATCGCTGCGGCCATCGACCCGATGCCCGTCCCCTTTGGCTTGTTCGGGGCTCATGTAAATTGGGGTTCCGCCGGCCGGTAGTCGCTTACCAACTTCTTCGTCGCGGAGTGCTAGACCGAAATCGACGAGGTAGACCTGCATGTTTGCGTCGACGATGACATTTTGCGGTTTCACATCGCGATGTACGATTCCTTGTTTGTGAGCGGTTCGCAGGGCATCAGCGAGGTTTACAATCCACTGCACTGACTGGGTCGCGGTGGGTCTTGCTCTTTGTATTTGGGCGGCGAGGTCCATTCCGTCGATGTATTTAGAAACGACAAAGATGGGAAACTCGTCCGTGCTACCGACCTCGAGAACGGGGACAATGTGGGGGTGTTCAAGGCCCGCAACCGTTCGGGCTTCCTTGAGATAGAGTTCGGCGTCCGCCGGCTCTTGGATCAGATGCGGATGCGGTACTTTGATGGCGACCTTGCGATGGAGTTGTTCGTCGGTCGCAAGGTAGACGACCCCGAAACCGCCACGACCTAAGCTGCGTTCGATTCGAAAACGGCCAATCTTGGTCGGTGTCTTTTGCAATTGCTCCTGTTTAGCTGCATCCTCTCCGTCATCGCGGAGTTCTGTTTGTGGCAACGAGGAATCGTAATCGGACTGTGTTGGCTTGTGTTTGTCGGGCATTTGACAATTCCGGTTAGACACTCGGATCAGGTGTCGCGGGGCTAACTTGGATGTTTTCGAAAATCGGATCTCATTGAAGACGGAATTCTAATCGAAAGCAGGAGAGAAATCGACCAAGGAACGTTTGATCTGACTTTTCATGTGACTGTCCGTTGCAGGCGGGATTGTAACTTTGCGGCACCTTGTGACGTTTCGGACAAATACGCGGACTCCGACGTCTACGCTTTCGCCGTTACAATCCCCGAGGGCTCCAGCTGCAAGGACATGATCAATCTCAAGGGCAAGAGCGACATCGGCGACAAAATCAACATCCAGATCATTCAGCCCCTCATCGATGCCAACTCCCGCTTGCCAACCGCGACTGCCTGGACTCCAACGATCCGAACAAGCTGGGCGAAGAGCAGGCAATGGTCGATCGGCTCACCAACCGCGTCCGCGAAGCGTAGGAGGATCTGATGCGGCACTCTGCAATCGACAGCGGCACGCCTCGCTCATTTGTTGGCCTTCGCAACTCGGCCAACAAACCGTACCCACAAATACTGAACAACTTTGTTTCAACGCCCCTATTGCAACAAACGCTACGACTGGAGTATGATGTTTTTCGCGGGAATTGAAGGGTTTCACAGCTTTTTAGATGCCAAGTTTATCATTCTGAAAATCCGTGTGTCGCCGGTTCAAGCCCGGCCCTGACCACTAACGAATTCCCAGGGTTTACCTGGGTTTTTTCGTTTATAGGGGTAAAACCCCGCGTTTGGCTCCTAGTCTAGTCGGCGAGGCTTATCTTGCAGAATTCCAGAAGTGAGCCTTTTTCGAACTCCACATTGCGCACCGCCAGAGCATATTCAACTCGCGATTGATGGTACCTCAAGCGTGCATCCAAAAGCCTTCGGTGCGTATCAAGCAGTACGTCTAACGCAGGGTCTTTTCCGGATTCCCACTTCGCTTGCAGGCTCTGCAATTGCCTCACGATTTCTCCGAGTCGCTTCTCTTGCAATTGCATGGAATCATACGATCGCTTCATTTCGTTCATCGCATTGCTGAGACCATACAACACGATTCGCTCTTGCTCTTTGAGCACCTCAGCTTCCCGATGCAGCGCTAGCTGCGAGTTTCGGACCGCGGCAAAAGCTTTGCGGAATCCAACAGGTAACGTGTAATCCAAGCCCGCTTGCCATTCTTGATAGTTGCCGTCCAACATGTTCGAAACAGCATCGGACTTGTCATCGTAGTTGATGAGATCTTTTCCAAATCCTCGGAATCGATATCGGCCTACCAAATCCAATTGCGGCTTGAGGAAGTTGCGATTGGCTAGTAACTCCAACTCCCGTTGTTTGATTACCCAACGCTGGCGCCGAATCTCTTCTCGCTTTAAAAGGGCTTCACTGCTCGAATTTCCCCAATCGTAAAGGACGGGCGCTTGTGCCGGATCATCACTTGGGCGAATCAGTTTGCCATCGTTGATATCCATCCCAAGTATCAATCGCAATCGGCGTTCCGCAACACGCAGCCCGCCAGAGCCGCGGAAGCTACCACCTGCGCTGCCATTGTTCGTCCGGGTCCCGTCGATGGGTCGGCCATTCACGGAGTCGATCACGTCCGATTCGAAGCGATAGTATTGCTCCATCGCTTGCGCTGCATCGCCGGTCCCTTGCACTGCCGTTTGAGCTTCCAACTTTTTGGCTGTGACCAAAGCAATGTCGCGTGCATCGACTTTGGCCTCCAGATCGCGAAACGCAAAGTGAAGGTCCCAGTAGGCGTTCTCGACGTCGGCAACTAGGTCACGAACGGCTCGCTCGAAGTCAGTCAAACTGATATCGGTTCGAACTCGGCCGATTAGAAAGCCATTGATTTGTCCTGGTTTCGCGCCAGGTCCCGCAATCCGATTGAATTCCGTGCCAGCACCTTGCAGTAACGGTTGTCGAATTTCGGTTTCGACGATCTGATCAAACGACGATGGCCCGATCGCGTTGGAAAGCTGGTTGTTGCTGTCGTAGGTCGTAAAATTGCGAAGCGACATCGTACTGCCAGTAGCGGATCGCTTGGTGATTCCGACTTGGTAGTTGTGCAAGTCCTGCTGGAAGATACCTTGATTGCCAAAAAATCGGTTGTTTAGCTGCCGATCGTTTTTTTCAAAAAACGCAGACGAATGAACGACGGCATCGAATTCCGCCAACGCAGCTTCCTCCCCAAACCGCGGATCGGTAAAGGTCATCGCGGGGTCGTTGGTGCTTGTACTCGCCACGGGCGAACGCAGGACGGTCCCTCCCAAATCTCGTAAGATTTTGGAGTTGGCTAGTGCAAGCTGTATGGCTTCTTCCAACTTTAAACTTATCGTTGTTTCCGTAGTGAGTGAGGTCAGATTAATATCAAAGGGAGAGCAACCTACCTCGGACACCGGACTGCAAGGAGAAATGGGCGGATCGCCTCGACGCAGCTGTTCCGATCGATAGGTCTCGTTGGCTGCGGAAGTTTGCAGGGGCAGAGCGCTGAAATGTCTTGTTTGTCGATTCGGAAAGCAGCCTGATAGGAACGGAGCTGCAACGGTCAGGACAAAGACTAGGCCTGCCCTTCGTTTGCCAGCTATTCTGTGAAGCTTTCGAGCCATGAAACACAAGTTCTCGTTTTTTATCCCAATCCAAATTTGCGCAATGGTTGTGTTCTTCGGTATCGATAGCTACGATCGTCCAAATTATTCTGATTGTAGGAGTAGAAATGAATAAAACGGTGATATTGGAGCGATCAACAGTATCGGTTGCGTTCGGTTTGAGGGTCGGGTAGCTTGGGTGAAATAGGGGGTTTGCCAAACAACAGTCTTAGACTGGCTCGTGTGGACCATGTTCTCAATGAGCTTGATCGTCTTGCGCTCACCGACTGTTTTCCTACCAAGTTCTACGCGGTCCTCCTTGGCCAACTAAAATTGCTTCTGGATGCGGTCGACTGCAGTATTGTCATTCCTGTTCATTCCAGACGCTGGTGTGCGATCTCGGCGACTTGTACAGCTTTTGCCGATGAAGCCGAACGTCAACTGGCAGGCACCGGTTTCGATATGCCTGCAAGTGAAATCGCACAGTGGGTCACTCTTGCCGAGAGTGACTTCGCTCCTGGCGAGAGCAAAACCAGCAAAGCAGCTTGGCTCGGCCGTAGCCTCAATGGAGTTAATTGGTCGTCGGGCGGAATTTTGGCAAAGCTGTCTAGTCCCATTACCGCGGAAACGAAGGCATTGCTGTCTGCCATGGCGGATACGGCTGGTGGTTTCCACATGCGTCACGAGCTCGCTCAATCCGCGTCTCGTTCCCATGAGATTCGCTCGGTGATCGGTACGATGGTGGCCTGCCATGAGGAGCGAAAGGCAGACCGTTTGCTCGTCGATGGCGCGAGATGTTTGATCGATGCCGATCGAGTCTCGCTGGTTCAAACAAAAGGTGCGGGCGGAACAACCAAGATCCTCGCCATCAGTGGTCAGCCGCAACTCGACCCAAACGCTTGCTTCAACATGGCATTGAAGCAACTTTTCACCAAGGGAGACATTTCCGATCAGCAACTCGATGTCTTTGCAAAAGAAAACGGATCCGCAGTTGCTGTCTTATTTCCATTTGGAAAGCTGACCAGCAATACGCAAGCGCCTGCTCCTAGGGCACCAAATACTGCTTTGCTCCTCGAATGGTTTGATCGGGAACGGTATTCGCAAAACGCATCTCACGTTTCGTCGACATTGACTTGGGTTACCCAGGTATGGCATCAGTTACCAAGGGCAAAAGCAAAAGATCTTTGGAAGTCACGTCTCGTCCAATGGGCAATCGCGGCTGCAATCGTCACCGGAACCGTTCTGTTTTTCTTGAGTCCGACCGAGTTGACGATTTTAGCGCAAGGAACGCTGGAACCCTCGGAACAACGTTTTGTTTTTGCTCCAGCCGATGGCTACGTGGACAAGATTCATATCGCGGACGGCCAGCGTGTCGTAGCAGGCGAGATCGTCGTCTCACTCACCTCGCCTCAACTCCAACTGCAACTCAATCAAGTTTCCGCTGAGATTGGCATTATGGAGCAAAAGCGGGACGGACTCAATATTGCAATCAATCAACTCAAATCTGCGGACGATCCAGCAAACTTAACAGGCAGTCGCCTCGTAGGCGAAGTGCAAGAATTGGAAGCCAAACGAAAGAGCTTAGTGGAACAAAAAAAACTGCTCGATCGCGAACAAGAACGCTTGCAACTACGAAGCCCGATCAATGGGAACGTGATTGCCTGGGAGGTAGACAAGTATCTTGAGAATCGCCCCGTGCGTCGCGGTGATACGCTGCTTCGAATCGCCGCACTTGAGCAAAACTGGCGGATTGAAGCAACTGTTGTCGATTGGGAAGCTGGCTACGTGACGGATGCAAATCAAAAAAGGACTGAATTGAATAAGCCTCTTACGGTGGAATTCGTGGTTTCGTCGTCCTCTGGCGAAACGCATGTTGGACACGTGTCACAAATAAGCGATACCATGCGGGACGCGGGCGGCAGCCAACGATTGGACTTGGAGGTAAGGCCAGATAAACCGATTCAACGACCTCGGTTGGGAACATCAGCAACCGTTTCGATCCCTTGCGGTCAATTCCCTCGCTGGTTCGTATGGACGCGGAGCATCATCGATGCAGTTCGTCGTCGATTTTGGCTTTGAATATCGATCGAAAACTCGTTTAACAGTCAGCCGGAGGCGTACTTCCGACTGTGCTAAGTACGCCTCCGGCTGACAGTTAAACGACTGCCATAAAAAAACACCAACACCTAGAACCATTTTTGAGTACAGCATGACAGCAAGATCCAGCCAAAAGGTTTTTGGTCTCATGGCCATGGTTTTCGCATTGCCTTTGGCAATTTGCGTTGCTGCGAGCCCACAAAGCGAATCCGACTCGATCACGCTCAAAACCCCAATTCTCAAGCCGACTCAGACTGTCTCGGTCGCTGCCGGTGTGGCGGGCGTGATCGACAGTGTGCTTGTGTGTGAGGGGGACGAAGTTGCCATCGGTCAAACGCTCGTTCGCGTACGATGCGACGAAGCAAAACTGAGCCACGAAAGGGCGCTGCTAGCTTTCGAGACAGCGGCTGCCAAAGCAACTCGCGACGTCGATGTTCGACTCGCGGAGAAGTCCGCTGAAGTCGCAGAGCAGGAGTTGGCCCGAACACTCAAAGCAAACTTGCTCGCAGCCGACACGTATCCTCCTAACGAAGTCGATCGTTATCGGCTCATGTTTGAGCGATCCAAGATCGAGGTCGAACGGTACAAGCTCGATCAGCAGCTTGCGCAATTAGCAAAGAAACAAGCAGAGGTCGAACTGAAGCAGACCCAGCAACAGATAGATCACCATTCCATCAGCAGCACAGTTCAGGCCATGGTGGTTTCGGTCGAAAAGCACGCGGGCGAATGGGTGGACCCAAGCACGAAAATCCTTGAACTCATGTCGATCAATCGGCTGCGTGTAGAAGGATTCGTCGACGGCAATGACGCCTTAGGAATCAAAAAAGGAGCCCCCGCAAACGTTACCATTTCCACTTCCAAAGCCCAGCAAAGTGTTTCCGGTAAAGTGACCTTCGTGAGTCCGACCGCAAATCCGGCGAACGGCCAAGTTCGTGTCTACATCGAAATCGAGAATCGGGAACTCCAGTTCCGACCAGGTATGGCAACGACTGCGGCGATTCGAAAATGAATGCGATGAATCAGGATGCCATTCCCATTCCAACGCGATTGCGACCTGATTTGCAATGGAGTCCCTACGCAAGTGACCGACCGGATCTGTGGGTTGCCCATGATCCGATCCATCGCGAGTACTACTTCTTTAGTTCCCTGGAAAAATCGATCGCGGCCCGTCTTGATGGCAACCATTCCGTGAACTCGATTGTTCAAAATAGTCGCAGAGTAGACGAAACCGTCTCCGCTAGTTTTGTTCGCGATTTGATCCGGCGCCTAGATCAAGCGTCCCTATTGTTGCATGGCACTTGGCGGCATTCCCATCAGATCGACGGAACGTCAGCCAAAGTGTGGTTCGCTCGTATCCAGTCCGCGTTAGCATTTCGCATTCCGCTGTGCAATCCGTCCAGTCTCGTCGCAACGCTCGAACCGGTCGGGCGCGTGCTTTTCAGCCGCGGATTGCTTTGGTTTCTACCCGTTATGGTTTCGCTTTGTCTATTCCTGATGGTAAATCGATATCCGGCTTTGAGCGAGGACCTGTTGAACTTGCAATCAGGTATGCGTGGCGACCGAGTTCTTCTGGCTGCTTGTTTGCTTATTATTATCAAAGGGATTCATGAATTCGGGCATGCCTTGGCGTGTCGAACGGTGGGGGCAGACTGTCGCGAAATCGGCCTGCTGTTCTTCTTGGGGGCTCCATGTCTTTATTGTGATGTCAGTGACACCTGGCGTGTACCCGACCGATGGAAACGAATCCTTGTGTCAGCGGGAGGAATGATAGTCGAACTCTGGATTGCCATCTTGGCCTGCATCCTTTGGGTTGGCAGTTCCACACCGTGGATTCAGGATATTGCATTGCAAGTCATGGTGCTCAGTTCTGTGGTAACTATTTTATTCAATGCCAATCCGCTATTGCGTTACGATGGTTACTACATTCTTTCGGATGGACTTGGTGTTCCCAATTTAGCGGAACAGAGTCGCGAGGCTTGGCAGCGGCTTGGGTTCAACTTTTTGTTCGTTTCGCTCAAACAAGAAACGACGCTTCGCACCAGCGCACTTGCGTTTTTTCACCTTGCGTCGTCCCTTTATCGGTGTTTCTTGCTGGCGGCATTATTGTGGGGAGTCAATCATTGGCTATTGCAGCGTCGGCTTGGCAATTTTGGAATCATCTTTGCGGCGATATTGATGGGGGTGTTATCGCTGGCATTTCTTACCAATGCATGGCAAGGTCTCCGAAGTGTCGGGACCAATCGGCGAGGCACGCAGTCTATTTCATGGTTTCGTCTCAGCGCATGCGGATTTTTAATTTTTCTAGTGCTATGGATTTTGGGCACTTGGAGTTTTCCACATTATTTGTTTGCTCGAGGAGTGATTGAGCCGGGCGAATTGGTTCCACTCTACGCACGGCATTCGGCCATCGTTCAGGACGTGCAGCTCAAAAATTCAGTTGAAGACCGTGAAATTCTAATCTCTACGGTATCCCCCGAATTAGAAATGGAGCTGCTTCAAGCAAAAGGAGAATTAGAACTAGCCAAAGTTCGACTGCAGCAATCGGCCAATCGTTCTGTGGATGACCCAATTTCAATTCGGCAGTCTGGAGAGCTGGAAAAGACAATTCGGGCGATCGAAGAACGCGTTCTCAAGCTTGAACGCGAACTAGAGCAGCTTGATATTCGATCGCCTGGTAGCGGACGATTCCTAGAACCCTTGATTGTGCAAACCGAAACCGACTTGGCCGGCCGCAAATGGGGTCGGAGCAAAAGGCTCGGCTCGATAGCCAGAGATCGTCCCTACGTCCAGCGAGGCCAGCAAGTTGGCGAACTGGTAAGACCAAGTGGTTGGCGGTTGCGAGCATTTGTAAGTGAACAAGAGATCGACGAATGCAAAGAAGGGGCAACCGTTTTCGTTCGCCTAGACCAATGGCCAGGAATCACCATTCCTGGTAAGGTCGTGGCGGTCTCAGCGGAAAATCTTCATAGGACACCTACGGTATTGATAGGCGACACACTTTTTGCATCGACGGTCACAGGGACGCAATCGGAAGCAACGCCAGAGCAAGCAAGTTACTCAGTATCGATCAATCTCAACACGGAATTGAAAATTCCGGTTGCCCATGGGTTGGCTTCGGTCCAGATTCAAACCAAATCCATGACGATTTTGGAACGTTGGTCCGAAATGCTAAGACGTGGGTGGCAGGCAATGAAGCAAACGTAAGTCTAACTCCATTCGCGTGAATTGCCCCGACACAGCGCCCAAAAGTAGCATGCACGCTCCGTCGTGCCGTCCGCTGGAGGGAATTGACCATGATTCCTGGTGAACGGCACATGGAATGTGCCTCCTACTTTGATTTTTGTCGGCTGTGTCTGCCCCAAGGTTCACGTATACTATTTTTCGGTGTTGAATTTCAACTAGATATCATTCTGAGACCCGCGATGTCAGACAAACCGAGTGTCATCACAATTCGCTGCCAGGGGTGCAAGCGAACTTATTCGCCGAAGCAAATCGTGAGCGTTCGAGGTGTATGCACTGATTGTCGAGATGCAAATTGGCATATTCAGGCTGAGTACCGGGTTTATGAAACAAAATCCGCTGGGCCGCTAGGGTCAGACGGAACTGCCTTGTCCAACATCGGCTTGAACGCATTGGGATTGGGGCTTTTGGCTGCAACGGGAACTGGATTCGTCGGAAGTGTCGGCGATACCAGCTTCGCGAGAACGAAAGCCACTGGGGCAACAAGCGTAGCGGACATCTACGATGTGGCTGGAAGCGATCTACTGGCGTTATGCGAACCAATCAAAACGGCCATGTCGCAACTTGCGGATTTTGTCTACCAAAAAGAACTTGAGATCCAGCGCAATCGGATGTTGGAACGGGGAGGCAGTCATTGCCGATCTTGTCAAATTTTGTTCGTCCCGTCACCGTCCAAACCGTGGACCATGGTTGGTACTTGCAGTCGAAGTTGTTGCGCGGCTCTTCACGGGGAATCCGACTATTCATTAGTCAAGGAAGCCGTCAACGAAGCTTCGTCGAAAGCAACAAGTAACAACGAACTTGGTTCGCAGGACAAAACGCATATGCAAGTTCAATGCAAATGCGGCATGATGGTCCAACTAGCTAAAATGTATCAAGGTACTTATCGAAAATGTCCAGGCTGCCACAATAAGATACTGGTACCTCTCGGGGGCTAGTCCGTCCACTAAAGCTTCGAACCTGGGACAACGCGATTATTAAAATCCCTGCGTTTTTCGGCAGCAAATGTCAACAGTGAATCCTGTAAAGCCGTCATTACCTTGCATTGAGTAGAGCTTGAGTTGCGACGTGTCTTGAGCCGTTGAACTTGCGTTTTGGCCTGGGTTTTGTTGGCCCACGAACATGCTTTCGATATCGTTTGAGATCGGCCTGCAC
>JANPHB010000162.1:0-1767 GCA_031424235.1 Pirellula sp. | reverse complement strand
GCAGGCCGATCTCAAACGATATCGAAAGCATGTTCGTGGGCCAACAAAACCCAGGCCAAAACGCAAGTTCAACGGCTCAAGACACGTCGCAACTCAAGCTCTACTCAATGCAAGGTAATGACGGCTTTACAGGATTCGTTGTTCGCTATCGCTCATTTGGTTCTTTCGGTACTCTGAAGGATTGTCCATCTCCTGGCACCATTCCAACATGTTTCCATAACTATCAAACAAACCAAAATCGCTAGGGCGAAGACTGCCTACGGATAACGCATTTTTAGTCTCTGAGTTCTTCGCGTACCATCCGTAACGTGTCAGTAGCGTTTCCGTCTCGCCATAGTACCTCGATGTGTTCGTTCCTGCGCGGCAGGAGTACTCCCACTCGGCTTCGGTCGGCAAGCGATATCCACGTCGCTGCAGGTGATTGTCGTAAAGCTTCATACCGTCTGCGAAAGGCTGATTTGGATCATAGCACCAGTCCTCCTCAGGAAGCCCCTCCTGTTTGCTCAACCAATTGCAGTACGCCGCCGCATCGTACCAAGAAATGCTATTGACCGGTGCGTCAGGCACGCGGGAATACACACCATTGTAAGAGTGATTGTTACGGAAGGCTTGATACTGCGCCACCGTCACCTCATGGGCAGCCATCGCAAAGTTTCGACCGATGGTTCGACGGTGAAGTGCCTCGTCGTTTTCACTCGGGCCGCCGTAGCGTTCCGCTTCTGTTGTGGGTGAGCCCATCAGGAACAAGGGCTCGGGCCGTATGATGACCATCGTGTGTGCACCCTGCTTGGTCACATACCAGTCGCGATTGCCAACGACCGATCCTTTTGCAAACTGCGTTCGCAGTTTTTCCATTTCCGCCTGCGCAGCGAGTTGCTTGAGCGACCATTCGCATGCAGAGTGAACTCCGGAATCGGGGTCTTCGGAATAGCGATTTAGTAGGTCCGTTTTGGATTGGTCTTTTTGCTCGTCCGAAAGCAAGGCCAGTTGAGCGTAGTCTCCGATTGCTAACACTAATATTCGGCGGCTTGAGACTTCTGTCTCGGTTTTGAGCCGTTCGAGGATGGATGCTGCGTCCATCTTGTACTGTGTCAGATAGTAAAGAAGGTAACTTCGCACACGTGGATCGGGTTGGTGTTTGAACAGTGGCCAGACGCGGTCTGTTGCGTTCATTTCCATGAGTGCGATGGCTGAGCGAGCTTGTTGGAGGGCCAGGGATTCTTTGGACGCGTCTGGAATGATGGGGCGGTGCAGCAAAACTGAGCCGCGGGCGCTAGCCGCGTTACGGTTCAATATTGATTCAACAGAGGTTGTTTTTACTAAAAGCGTTTGGGTTTGTTTTGAATTTACGGTGGTCGCGGCTAGCGCCTGTGGTTCAGGGTGGATCGCTATGGCAATCGGGCGGTAGCCGTTTTTGAAATGCTCTTTTAACGCGGCTGCGTCGAGCAAGCTTTCGCTCTGGAACAGCTTGCTCTCGACCGTTACGTCCGCTTTGCGAATGGCCGCAAACGACGTCGGTGGCGACAGCTTGTTTAAGATGGCTATGAAACGCTGATCTTGGTGAAGACCTTCAAAATCAACGTCCTCTTCCAATTGCTTCCCATTCGTGTAACCAATTGCTAATAGTGAATCCTGTAAAGCCGTCATTCCATCGGTGCGTATGATGAAAAGGGTAACCTTTCCATCGCACGAGGAGACTGGCAATGATAGCAAAAATCGTAGGGCAGTTCGCAAAACAAGCGCCCGCAGCGTTGATGTTTCGTGGTT
>JANPHB010000161.1:0-11831 GCA_031424235.1 Pirellula sp. | reverse complement strand
CCCGGTAACAACGGCGCCTTGTCCGTTGCCAATGTTGTTGATGCACTAGAACCCGTCGCTCCAGCGTAGAACAGACCTCGCTGCGAGATCGCCACGTTGGCATTGATCGTAAATGACACCGACGAAGTATTCGTACCATCGCTGGCCGATATCGTAACTACTTGATTGACCAATTTAGCCGTCGGAGTATACGACCAATCCCAAGTCCCATTGGCGTTCTTGACCACGCTACCTAACGACGCCGACAATGTTATATTGTTTCCAGACGAGTCGCTCCAAGAGCCACCGTTCGTGAGTTGGGTCAACACACTTCCGGTAACCAGGTTCTGATTCGTCGCAATGATTGGAGCCTCGAGATCTCGTTGTGCAAGATTGACATTAAACGCATCTATCCCTGGCAAAACGATCCGTCTCAGGCCACGATCATTGCTGTTGGCAGCGGCTAATCCGTACAAGCGACTAGGGGTCACTATGCGACGTACCATTTCGGCTTGAGAGTTGTAACTCATGATGCTTGCAGTACCAGAAATCAAGAACTCACCGGCACCGCCAGCCGCTCCAATTGCTCCCGCGTTGATTGCAGTTCCTTCGATCAAGCCACTGACTGGATTGATGATGTAGCTTGCGGCAGGTGATTGCGCGCTAGCAATTAAACGCGTATCGTCTGTCCATTCGCCTAGCGATCCTATCAAATCTATCGACGTTCCTGCCCCCAAGTAGTTGGGATTTAAAGCGTTTATATCCAGCGTGCGCAGTAGCAAGCCAGTCAATGGATCAATTTCCAAAATCAGATTGTCCACAAAACTGTTCACGTAGAGGCGTCCTCCCACTGCCGCCAATCCATCGTAGGAACCTGCCGGCAACTGCATCGTACGAATTACGTTGCCGTTGTTTGGATTGAGCGAATAGAGAGTATCGTTGTTCGAGTCGATAAAGTACAAGTAGCGGGCGTCAAGGGCCAAGCCGGTGGCAAGTGAAACGTTAGCTCCACTGGGGGGGGCAAACTGATTCCATTGAGCACCCGTTATTGGGTCTAACTCGAATATCAGGCCAGCCCCGTTCGTCTCCACTTGTGTGGCGAAGACTCGTAGCGATTGACTGGACGGCCAAGTCACCTCCATGCCCGCGGACGGCACCATGCGCACGTAGCGATTTCCTGGACTCACGTTGGCAATCGTGTAGTTGCCTGAACTGTTGGTTATGGCGGTAGGCTCCGTGGCGTCGAGCCGACGGTTTAGATTCAGATCAACGTAAAGACTGACCCCAACCTGATCAGGTTCACCAATATCCTGGTTGCCGTTGCTGTTGCGATCCTCGAAGACGTGACCTGAAATCGACGTGTTGATTGAGCGCAAGCCGAAATGGATACCCGATATCTGTTGTTGGGGAGTCAGGGTTACCGAAGCCCCAAATTCGCTACTCGTACCACCTGCCAATCCAAAGTGCAGTTGAGCCGTGTTTAACGACCGCACTTGAATAAAGTTCGAATTGAAGACGCGAATCGTATTGCCGGTCACTGACACAAACAGTTCGCCTCCAACGCTCGTAGCGGCATGGTCAGCCGGAAGGTTGGGGTCAGGAGTGAAGTAGTTGATCACTCTGCCAGTTAGCGGGTCCAGCAATAGGAATCGAGGATCGTTGCCATCGGCCGCCGTCAAGACCAAATCTTGACCATCTGGCGATTCGCCTAGCCCAGCTCCAATGAGTGGGAAACTGGCAGCGCCATATCCATCTAGACTGTGCGTGATCGCAACCTGCCGAACGATTTGATTCGTGCTCGGATCAAAAGCGATCAAGGTGGGCCAAGAGTTGATGGTGTCGAGGTAGTAAGCCAAGCCATTGACGAAAGCGAGTCCCGGATAAACCGTGCTTGAGATGGAGGACTCATCCACAATAACGCCAGCAGGCGAAATCTCGTACAACTTCTGATTGTAACGACTTAGAAGCAGAATGTTTCGTCCGTCAAATGCCGCTCCAATCCAGGCGTCTGCAATGATATTGGTGACCAAACTACTCACTGTATTGCCTGTGTTGCGATCCAGCTCAGCTATGCCGACATAATAGCCGGTCTGTACCTGTGACGTGGGCGACCGGAATATACCAAAAAGACGATTCGAGCTGACAACTGGACTAGTTTGCATAAGTCCGGAGGGGACAATGGAACGAACAACGTAGTTGCCCGCCGCCAGATTACCAAAGCTGTAGTCGCCATTGGTATTGCTGAGCGCGCTGGGTTCTCCGCTGTCCATCACGGAGTTCCCGTTTTGGTCGAGATACATCGTAACGTTTATCAAACTACCCTCACCGGCGTCCTGCAACCCATTGGCATTGATGTCATTGAAAGTCCGTCCTGAAACCAAACCTTCGTGAGGCAGATTCGCAAACGACACTCCTGAGGCCGTTCCATCCCAAGCTAGGACAACGTTTTGAGCTCGATCATACGTCAGACCAGCGGCTAACGACTTGGACTGCCGAGGACCGCTGGTACCCATTGTTCTCAGCAAAGTCCCAGAATTATTAAAAACGAGCACCGTTTGGGACAAATCGCTCATCACGAAGACTTCACCGTTGGCTCCCGCCAAAGACGTGATGGTTGCCGACGTTCTGCTAAAATCAATTCCGTGTGCAAAGGACGAAACGAGAATACCGGTGGAGGGCGATATTCGATGGATTTGTGTTGCGTTTGCGACGGTCAAATACTGCCCGTCACCCGATTCGCCCAAGGCTCCCCATACGTTCAATGGGCCTGTTGCCCCCATCAGGTTAAAGGATTGCACAACCTGCTTTGATTTGGGATTGACGACGGTTATTTGGTCAAGGGTCGAGTCCAGAACATAAACCAGTCCGTTCAAAGCCGCCAGTCCGTCGAAATTCCCTAACGGCAAGTTCATCGAATCCATCGCAGCACCCGTCAACGGATCAAGATAGAAAATCTTTCGAGTCGCGTTCTCCAAAACATAGAGCGTTTCTTCGGCAAAGGCTAAACCGTCGCCGACCGCAGTTGATGAAAACGTTCCTCGCGTTCTGCCATTGGCTGGATCAAGCTCGAAGAGAGTCCCAAAGTTGTAGTTGAACAAGCGAGTACCGTCTGCCGCAACCGGAGCAATCTGTTGGAACCTAGACTCAGAGACTTGGCGTACTGCATAGTCACCTGCCGGTAGCGAGCCAAACGAGTATTCGCCTGTGGCACTGCTGACCTGAGTCGGTTCACCGACATCCAAGCGGCCATTATCATTCAAGTCCAAATAGACCGTAATACCACCAAATCCATTCTCATTCGCATCCCGCACTCCATTGGAATTCATGTCTCTGAAGGCAATTCCTGAAATCGAACCGGAGGATAGGGCATTGCCAAAGTCGATCCCTCCCAGTTGCTGTCCTGCCAATAACTGGACTTGGTTGGCTTGCGGTTGCGTCAACAGATTTTTATTGGTGGCGGCAATCAAACCGATTCCACTCGTCAAATTTGTGGCTTGCGAAGCATATACGATGGTCGTACCGTCACGGCTAATATTCGCGTTGGTGCTAGACGCATTACCTTTGGCACCATAGCTATCCTGCGTTACGCGTACGAGTCGGTCCAACAACCGATCGTAAAGGTAGATACTGCTAAAGCTGTTGACGCTGTCCAACATCATGTTCTGGGAAGTTGATTCGAAGGAAATCCAACGCCCGTCGTAGCTGATTTCGGGGCGTCGCCCCGAACCTGGATTGCCTAGGTAATTCCGTGAAACAAGCTGGGTCTCACCCGTGACCAAATCTTTGAGGAAGACATTGTATTCTCCCCCGTAATTGTGATCGGTCAGATTGGTTGCGTTGGAATCAAAGGCCACCCAACGTCCGTCCCCACTGATAGAGCGTTTGTCACTCTCACCGTTGGACTGCGTTCCATCCGAAGCAGTACTAACGCGACTGGTCTGCCCTGTAGAAACGTCCAACACGAATATGTCAGACTTTCCGTTGGTGTCGTTCGCAACCAAGGTTGTCGACGTGGATTGGAAAACGATTCGATCGCCTGCAGCGGATGGCTCTCCTCCCCAGGTATTCATGCTATCCGCGTTCGCATTGACCCGCGTGGTAACTCCAGTGTCCAAATTCCGCACGTAGAAATGAGAATTTCCATTGCTGGGGGTCGAAACAATATTGGACGCCCAAGAAAAAAACGTAACGCTACGTCCGTTTGCGGTAAGTTTCGGCTCGTAGCTGTAATTGTCGGAACTGCCACCAATGGTCGAAGCGGTGGCAAGATCCATCGTCTGAGTCAAACGGTCGTAAACGTAAATGTCCGCATTGGAGTTCGTGTCGCGAATATCGAAATTGGCAAAGGAGCGAAAGGCAACGTAGCGTCCATCATCGCTAATGTCTGGCTCGAAGGAGTTTCCTGACAAGTTTGGATTAGCAGTGATCCATGCAAGTTGGTTGGTGGCTCGATCCAATACGTAAATATCAATATTGTTGTTGGTATCTGCTGGAAGCAAGGCAGCGGTGCTCGAAAAGGCAACGAGCGAACCATTTGCGTTGACTGCTTGGTCCCAATTGTCGTGATGCACGAAACCTTGGTAGTTAAAACCATTGATCGCAAGGAACTGCAGCGTTGACTTAGCTGCGGTGGGACTGGTCTGCGCCCAACCAGTTCCGGTAATTTCTCGTACCTTGTAGCTGCCGGGCACGACATTGGTAAATGCATACTGACCAGATTCGTCTATGTTTGCGGTACTCGGGTTATCGGCTGCTGTGGTCGTATTGGGTTCATTCGCGTCCAATTGATGATTGTTGTTCAAGTCAAGATAAATCACTGTACCTGCAAGGCCAGGTTCGCCGCCATCATG
This sequence comes from Pirellula sp., assembly GCA_031424235.1. GTDB lineage: Bacteria > Planctomycetota > Planctomycetia > Pirellulales > Pirellulaceae > JBKCUI01. The sequence goes on along the minus strand of JANPHB010000161.1, from coordinate 7,002 downwards.
CACACCATCTCGATCGAGATCATGCCATTTGACACCCGAGATGGAAGCTGGTGGTGCATGCATTGCAAAACTTAAATTGGGCACGTTGGCGCCCGGTGACAGGGAAAAGTGGTGTCCATTTCCCGGTGCGATCTCAGTCCAGTGAATGCGATCAACAGCTCGAACATGGATCGTACCCGAATCGATCGCCGAAAATTGATAAACTCCTGACGCATTTGTGTTACCAGAGACCTCTCCCGCGTCTTTTACGCCGTTGTTATTGGCATCGATGTACACCGGCCAACCAACCAACGGTTGCTCGGTAGCATCGAACACACCGTTTGAGTTTGCATCCCAGAAGACAGCACCTGAGAAACTGCCAGGATTCCCCATCGATCCAAAGTCTGTCGACGAAAACGTCCATTGGGAGTGACTCAGAAGAACGTCATCAATCGCCATGTGCTGGCCCGTAAGCTCCTGCCAACGGACTCGCACGACGTTGGAGAAGGTGGGCAAGGTGTAGTTGGTGGCAACACTGTTAACAGCCACGTCCTGGGAAACAATGGTTCCGTCGGCCTTTTCCCCAGTCAGCCGTACCGTGCCAACCGTAACACTCGAAAGATGCATTTTCAATTGGACCAAGTCGAACGGTGAATTGTCGACACGGCGAATATACTGAATGGACGAAACGACATTGGTCCTCAATTCCTTTGCGGGAGACGAACCAACAATAGCCCATTGCAGGCTTGGATACGTAAAAGCCCCGACAGCAAACCCTTTTGAGAAATAAGTACCGATAAAGCTGGTCGCATTCGATGCAACATTGAATTCATTGAAGTCTAACAGCGTTTGATAGGGCGTCCCAACGGATAACTGGTACCCTGACCCAGGCATCTGTTCCGTCCAATTGGCGGGCAAAACCTGTCGCACTGAATAGCTGCTCCCAGAAAGACCAGAAAAACGGAATTGCCCTTGAGCTCCGCTGACCACAAACGGTTCATTCGCATCCAAACTCCCGTTGCCGTTGTTGTCCAAGAAGACATTGCGGCCGGTTATCGGTGGTTCAACCGCTGTTCGCAATCCGTCTCGATTGGTGTCTTGCCAGAGTGACCCTTCGATCATTCCAAGGGTAGGCAGGTTGCCGAAATCGATTCCCGATTTGGATTCCGCAATTCCAAGCTGGACAAGTTGCGTTCCCGGGATCAGTGGCCAAGTAACATTCACCGCGAAGATATCGGTAACACTGTTGGTATCCTGGGGTACCAAGCTGCCTCCGCTCGAGGTGAACACGACCTTGGTCCCATCGTCGCTGATGCTTGGCAGATAAGCGTCGCCATCGGACGCCTGATTCTGTCGCGTGCGTGACACTATTTGCCACTGGCCTGTTTGGCGATCCACCAACGCAATTTCATCGAATCCTAGCGCATTCGTTTGGACATCGACCAGAGCCACGTACCGTCCATTGGAACTGATTGCCGGACGTAACGTGGCTGTTGTCCCCAACGACGCGAGGCTAGAGGGGCCAACACTCGTGGTGGTGTTGGCCGCCAAATCTCGAACGTACACTCCCGAATGCGGATTGGTCGACGCTAGCACCGCAGTCGAGAAGAAAGCAACGCTGCCACCATTACCGCTCACCGAGGGATTCAACGCGTCGTTGGTTGATTGGCTGCCGTTGGAACCCACTGAAACGCGTGCAGTCGTTTGAGCCAACCGATCGCGTACGAATATGTCTCTACGAGCATTTGTGTCACTGGAGACCAAATTGGAACCTAGTGATTCGAACGCAACGATGCGGCCGTCATCACTGATGGATGGATTCGACGAACCACCATTCGACAAGGTACCGCTGGTGGAAATGGAAACTAATTCTGTCGTCCCTAATATGCGGTCGAACACGAACACATCGCTCTGACCATTGGTATCACCAGCAACTAGATTCGTTGCGATGGACTGGTAGGCTATGAACCGACCATTACCACTTAAAGCTATTCTTGAACTCGAAACGGTTGCATTTGCCTGAACTCCACCAGGCCCAACGTTGACCCGGATGGTTGACTGCAACTGACGATCGTATAAAAACACATCGCTCACACCATTCGTATCGCCCACAACTAGGTTGGAAGCAATCGAGACAAACGCGACAAATCTGCCATCGTCACTGATTTCTGGCACACTGGAGGAATTGTCGGCAATCGCACCACCCACTCCAACCGATACTTTTTCAAACGCGTTGGATTGCAAATCGCGTACGAAAATGTCGCCGACGGAGGTGTCTCCAGGAACTAAAATATTGTTACTGGCAAAGGCCACAAATCGACCATCACCACTAATTGACCCACTATTGCTACTGTCGCTGCTTGCACCCGCGCTGGTCTCGGTCAAACGCTGGATCGGAAACTCGATGCTCGGGGTTGTTTGCCTCCAACCGCCCGGAGGGATCGCACCCACTAAATATTGGCCGGAGAATAGACCACTAATGGTATAACTGCCGTCACTGGCCGAGATGGCACTTGGTTCCGTAGCCTCCTTTTTGCCATTCTGATTGATGTCGATATAGACAGTCCAACCTGCTAGCACAGGCTCACCCGAGTCCCTCACTCTGTTCTCGTTGACGTCGTGCCACTCGACTCCCGAAATACTGCTCCCACCAGTAAGTTCCATCGCATAGGCATCGGAACTGGTTTGATCGCCGTTGCCGACGCCGATACCAGAAAGCGGGGTGCCAAGCGCATCGACGATCGAATCATTATCCACCAACCAAAGAGAAACTGTGCCAACGCCAGATGTCGCGGTCAACGTAACAACGTAGGTTGTTCCACTACCCACCACGGATGCTACCGAGACTCCGGCCAAGAATCCCGTTACAATCGCGGAAAAATCGGTGACGTCCACTCCCGAAACAGGCTCACTGAAGGTCAGTTGATAGCGAACGCTGCCGTTTCGACCGGATAATGGATCAAGCGGTACCATGGAATTGACAATCGGTGGAGTACGATCCACCAATAGTAACGGCTGGCTACTCAGCACGTTGCTTCCAGTTCCCGTTCCACCTAGCGTAAATCCTGAGGAGTCCACAATGGAATCATCATCGTTCAAAACGAGCTTCAGATCGCCCGAGCCCGAGCCTGTGTTCACTTGCACGGTATAGTTCGCGCCACTGCCACTGCCGCTCACCGAAACGATTGAGACTCCACTCAATCCGTTTGCGATCAAGGAAAAATCGGTGGCGTCAACACCACTCACCGACTCACTAAATTGGACCGAGAAGGAAACCAAGTTCTCCAATGTCGGATTGGCTCCAATCGGAGCCATGCTTAAGGCCAATGGAATGAAATCGGTAAAACCAAAATCGACTCTCGTTCGGACGGTTCCCGGTGGCAGTACCTGCGTGTACGGTTTTGGTACCGGCAGGCCGGCACCATTTTGGAAAACGTTGACTGCGTCATCATCGAGTGCCGTCAAAAAAACAAATTGTCCGTTGGAGCTTACGGCAATCTGATTGGGACGTGAAAGCGATACGTACGAGGTAGATGGCGATTCGCGAAATTCTTCGAAGCGTGACAACTGGCCCGTTACCAGATTTCGCTGCAAGACAGTCATTGTCGCGTCCAGTTCCCCTGCCACGTAGACCCGCTTGCCGTCGGGACTAACTTCGACATCATACGCACTTTGCAGTCCATCGATGCCATCCGCCCCATCGCGGACCGATTGCACAAAAGTCAAGAGACCATTCGCTTGACGTGCAAATACAGTAACAGCATTGTCCGTCGAAGCCGCTACGTAGACGTGATTCCCATCTGGCGATGTCGTCACACTCCGAGCAAACAATAAATCGTTGCCTCCATTCTGGCCATCCGTAAGCGATTGCAACGAAGTCAGCGTGCCATCGGCGTTACGCTGTAATACTCGAACGACCCCCGAAGACTCTGCCGTATAAAGGTATGCACCGTCCGGACTCACTTTAATGGAAAACACGTTTGTCAGGAAAATCGTTTGTACCCATGTGAGTGTGCCATTGATTGCGTCTCTGGCAAACGACGCAACACCATCTCCCGCTCCATATACGAACGCACCATCTGGGCTGACATCCACTCCGCGTGCTGACAGCAATCCTTGGACACCGCCTGTACCCTGAGTCTCCGTGTCGACAAGCGTAATCTGTCCCGTCGTCGCGTTGATGCTAAAGACAGACAACCGACTCGCCGCCGTACTAACGGCAACCAAATTCTTGCCATCCGGCGATACAGTCATTTGGCTGAGCCCCGGATAACCCGAAACCGTCTGCACCGGTTGGATCTGCCCCGTGACGACATCGAGCTGGTAGACTTGAATCGATGTACTGTTGACACCACCCACGTAGACGAACCGACTGTCTGGAGTGACCGCAATAGCACGAGGGGCATCCAGGGCTGGTGTTCCCGTTCCAATTTCGATGTCTCGCAACGTTAGTCTGCCGGGGCCACCATTGGCTGGAAAGGTCTGTTGCAGCGAACTGTTTGGGACGACGCCAACCGTGTATGTTCCCGCTGACAGGTTCGCGAAACTGTACGCTCCTAAACTGTTCGTTGTTTGGCTTGGCTCTAAGCCCGAATCCCAATTACCATTGTTATTGGCATCGATAAAAACAGTGGCATTTGGCAGTGCAGTCTCATTGGAATCGAAATAGCCGTCTTTGTTGAGGTCGTCCCAAAGGGTTCCAGAAAAATCGACGCTCTTCTTAATGCTCGTACCAGTCGGGGAAGTAAAGTCCCCATTACCTTGCCCCAAACCGCCAAGCTGGTTGCCCAATGCGTCTACGATAGAATCGTCGTCAACCACTTTCAGTTTGATGGATCCGTCACCTGAGCCCGTTAAAACCCGCACGCTGTAATTTCCGTTCCCAAGACTGGTCGACTGGAATACGAATGCCCCAGAAACCCCCATGGCATCCACTGCAAAGTCGGCTTCCGTTACACCGTTGACGGGCTCCGAGAAGGAAACATTGAAGTAGATATCGGACGACCCGGTCGGACCGGCAGTCACGGGCGTGATCGAGCTGACGGTCGGGAACTGTCGATCCACTGTGTACGCTGTCCCGCTGGAGCTATTGATCGCGTATTGGTTTCCGGCAGCGTCCTGCACATTGAGATTAAAACCCAGCTTCAAAGTCCCGGAACCTGCGCCAGCATTCAGCACGATCGTATAACTGCTTCCACTTCCGGACAAGGATGCGACGCTGCTCCCCGACAAACCCGTTCCAATCGCCGTGAAGTTTGCTATTGAAACACCAGTGACGTTTTCAGAAAACAGCAAGCCATAGGAGACAGTGGCCGCGTTCGTCGGACTGGGATCAAGGCGAGTGACGGAACTCAATGCTGGCGCCGTTTTGTCTACGACATACACCGGATTGTTCGTCACATTGTTGGGTAGCGCATTGCCAGCTAAATCTAGAACCTGATTGGCGGCCAAGACATCGATCGACAGTGTGCCATCACCTGTGCCAGTGCTGACGGTCACCACATATTTCGAATTGTCGATGTTCGACAATCCAGTAATCAAAGCACCGTTCATTGAAGAAACTTTAGCGAAGTCATTCAGTCCAACTCCAGTAACTTGTTCGCTAAACGCAACTTGGTAGCGGACTTGAGACAAGTTCGTTGGCGAAGGATCCAAAGGGGTAACGCCCATAACCGTAGGCACATCGCGATCGATTGTGTAGATTTCACCGCCAGGAACGCTTGTCGAACCAACATTGCTCGCAGCATCGGTATAGATTGCTCCCGTTGATAATTGAACTCCGAAGCTACCCGAACCAGTGCCTGTATTGCTGCTTACTGTATAAGTGTCCCCTGCACCCGTAACAGACGTTATCGAAGCCCCAACAATGGTCCCAAAACTGAGCACAGCGAAGTCGCTAACGTCTAATCCGACGACCGGCTCCGAGAACTTTATTTCGAAACGAACCGAAGACGCATTGGTATAGGTAAAATCCAATGGCTTTCTGGACGTAATAAAGGGAGTAGTTTTGTCTATTGTGTAGACTTGACCTGAAGTGAATGTTCCATCGCTCGGACTGTTGCCTCCTAGCCTTGCTCCAGAAAGATCTCGGATAGCCGTGCTGCTACCACTATCGATGACATCCAGTCGCAGAGTTCCATCGCCACTTCCCGAGTTGACTAACACATTGTAAGTGTCACTGTCGACACCCGCACCCAATATCGAAAAGACCGAAATCACCGATGCACCTGAAATTGCACCCGTTTTCGTTAAAGCAAAATCGGCCAAGTCCACGGTCGAAGCCCGAATAACTTCGTCGAACAAAACTTGATAAGCTACTTGCGATTGATTATTTGGATTGGCATCTAGTCGAACTATCGAAGTCACATTAGGTGGGCCGTCGCCCGCGAGCATACTACGGTCCTCAAGTTGCTCAAACAACAACGTCCATCTTCTGTTGAACGCTTTCCTAAGACTTTGTCTTTTATTTGCTTTGGCTCTTGCCTTAAAATGACTGGTGCTTTTCATGATCATGAGAAAAATCTCGCTGGCATTTTCGACCCAAAACAATTTTCGCTCGACTATATCAACAACCAAAATGGAAGTCAATTTATCAGCCATGAAGCCACTTAATCGTCGACCGCTTGGCTGCCCAACGGACGAATTGGCAATGTGACATTCATGAGGTCAACCAGCAAGAACTTCATGGCCTCTACGATATCAATTCTACCTCAATTTCGTTTCAAAGAACTCTTCCCTCCAAATCCAATCCCAAGCCGCGAAAAAGCTGTCTAGCTGGCCTATGCCCGTCTCCTCTTCTCGAAGTCTCTTATTCATAAACGTCGCTTGAGGGCTAACCCTTGGCTCGACGCTTGCGTTTGGATTAACGTCCTGCGAACGCTGGCTCGGCATTTGCATTTTGCCCAAGCTAGCTTCGCCCTCGTCAATCAGTGCCCCACCTCCAAGCCGTCCAAATGCCGATGGTGCAGTAATCGGTGCCACGATTCCCGACGTCTGTTGATTGTTGCGAACGATGCTCGTATC
>JANPHB010000160.1:0-19736 GCA_031424235.1 Pirellula sp. | reverse complement strand
CAAATGACCCGGTAGCGGTCGTTGTAGATTTGAACGAGGCCCGGACCCCAGATGACGCAGATGGGGAGGTCCGATGCGAGGCATATGTTGACGGTCGTGCGGAGGCTCTGCGGCCACGACTCGACGGGACCGAGTGGCGTCCGGGACCAGTCCATCGACCGGATTAAGCGGCCCATTTCGCCGCCCCCGGCGAGGAAGGCGAAAGGGTCGTGGTGTTCGGGTTTGGCGTCGGTCAAAAGTCACCGTCCTGTGTTCGGTCCGGCTCTTGGGTAGCGTCTCTCCGTGAAACGTGGTTGCGCCGGGCGGTCGCCACCGGCGAGCGGTAAACCGTATAGTCTACCGGAATGCCGCCGCAAAAGCGATTGGCTGGCCCTCATCGCCGCATTCAATTCCGATAGAAGTCGATCCAGTTCAACGTGATCGACTTCGGGTTTCCCTCGAAGAACGCCTTCGGCAACTGCATCTCAAAGTAGCCGTCCTTCAGCGGAATGGCCTTGGTTGGCTCTCCATTGCTGTCCAGAGTTCTAATCCCCATCCAACAGGAACTCTTTGAGTCCAATAACTCGTCTTCTTTGCCGTCCTTCCAAAGTCGTACACTGCCATCATGACTTGATACCGACGCTTCGAGTTTGAGCTTGTCCGTTGATACCTTGAATCTCTCCAGCCCCTTCAATCGCAAGTGGATCACAACCTTCTCCGGCCACTGTTCTGCGGTTCGCTCGATGGTCGTATTGCTGATGCCAAAGGGACTGCGAATCAAGAACAATGCTTTGCCATCTTTGGACTTCACTTCAATACGATCATCTGATCTCTTTGTGCTGATCTTGAACGGCTCGTCGGCGATGTAGGTTAAAGCCGCAAGTAAAACCACAAGCGATGCTGCGATGGAATTGGTTCTCATGGTTACGACTCGAACTTGCTTTCCACTTCACGGTCCCTTGAGGTTTTTCCGATTACAATCTTCTGGCATTCCTCAACCAACGCCATTTGCGCAGCCTTTATTTTCAGACTTGCGGTAGCCACGTCAAAGAAATCTGCTCGGTCGATTTCAGGAAATTCCATCTGTTGTCCTGACTTTGGAGGCCACTCCCTCATAAACGTATTGCTCACAATTTTGGCGGGATCGCAATCGCCTTGGAACGCCCAAGCGTGAACGATCTTCCCTCCCTTTTGCTTGATCGGTGTCAATTTGACGAATGGACCATTAGGCTTGATGCCGGTTTCTTCCTCAAATTCTCTTTTGGCTGCTTCGAGCATATCTTCACCTGGATCAAGCTCACCCTTGGGAATCGTCCAAGTATCGTGATCCCTGTTTTTGAACAACGGACCACCGGGATGCGCAAGAAGCACTTGCAACTTGCCATCCTGGATGCGGTACATCAGTAGTCCAGCACTTACACGAGCCATAGCTATGAGGCCGGTCCAATCTGTTTTGGATCACTGGCTTGCTCGAACGCAGCCACAAACACATCAGAGGGTTGTGCGCCAGACAATGTAATCTTGCTGTTGACGATGAAGAATGGAACGCCTTCAACGTTATACCGACGTGACAGTTCGCCTGCTTCCTTCAACGCCTCCAATCCCTCATTTCCCGTCATTACGGCCTCGGCCTTTGCACGATCCATGCCAGCTTCGACAACTACATCGATGAGCGTCTTCGGTTTGCTTATGTCTCGGCCTTCGGTGAAGTACGCTTGGAACAACGCCTCCCCGACCGCATCTTGAATGCCCATTTTGTCAGCCAGCCAGATGAGTCTATGTGCATCCGACGTGTTTGGGGTCCGCTCCATCCGATCAAAGTTAAACTGAATGCCTTCTTGAATTCCAACCGTAACAATGTTCGCATCAAGCTCCATAGAGCGTTCCCAACTTCCGAACTTTGCGATCCGATATTCTCTTCGGCTAATGCCTTCTTTCGGCATGGCCGGATTGAGTTGGAATGGATGCCAACATACTGCCACCGGCTTGCCGTATGCGGCAATGGCTTTTTCCAGTCGTCGCTTGCCAATAAAGCACCAGGGACAGATCACATCTGAGATCACGTCAACGGAGATGTTCATTGCGGTTTCACGATCTGCCTAAAAGTCAGTTAATCCGTTCGCCTACAGGCAGTTTGGTTTTGGGAACCGATGTTGCCAATACTGCTTTGTCCCAGCCATGATGATAAGCGTTCCGTTGCCTGCGAGGAATGTCTGAGTTTTTCTGGTGATGTTGTGCCTAATGCGGAATTTTCTGGTTGCCCCTAACGAAAGTGAGCCAACCATGTTCCCCATTTCGGGTTCATCGTCGGCGTGCCATCCCATGCTATCCGATCCTGACCGATAACGGTTCAGAAGGCAATAGTTGTATTCTCCTTGGACCGCCTCGATTAGCTTTTTGATCTCAAGCAGTGTTGCCGTCCAGGGTAACGCCACATTATCGACACCTGAATAACGGTACGACACGCCAGCATCACCATAGGACGCAATCAATTTTGGTTGCATATGACCAAAGATGCCCGGCTTCTGCTCCCAAGCACATTGGTCACGCAATTCACTGAAATAGCGATCAGCAAGATCAGATGATAGGAATGCGTCGTCGTAAAGAAGAATTCCACCGTCTTGTAATTCAAAAGTTTCCAACGTTTGCCCTCGACCTCGTAACCCTTTTTCGTTTGGTAGTCGTTTCACCCTGACGCTGCCTCATCGTTTTACACCGATGCATTTTGTCGGCTCTACACCCAACAAACACAAGGGCAGACAGTCGCAGAAAATCCGAAAAGATTTTTTCCAATTTTGTTTCCGGCTCACTCTTACAATTCATAAGGCTCACCAACTACATAGGGTGGAGGTAATCAAAATGCAACTAACGAATATGAAACAGACAGCCGAATTGATTGGCGTGACGTACAGCGCACTTCAATCGGCGGTCTTCCACGAAAAAATTCCAGAACCGAAAACTAAGATCGGTTCGCACAAATTGTTCGATCTTGAGGAAGTCGGCATTGCCCGAATTTACTTTGAGCAGAACCGAAAAAAGCGAGAAGCAAGGAGGCAATCATGAAAATGCCATTTGGGAAATTCAAAGGACGCCACATCCATGATACGCCCAGGCATTACTTGCGATGGGCAATGGCAACTCTTGAGCTTTCGGACGAATTGAAGACGGCGATGCGCATGGGCTTGCTGAAGGAAGAATGGAACCCACCAGACTACGATGACCTCGACGAAAAGATGGACGAGATACTCTGCGTTTGGGGTGAATGAAAGAGAAAAACGGGAGGGGAAAGCGTCGGTGATCGTACCACCGGAGTCCTCCCCTCCCGCTGATTGAGATTGTTTTTCTATGAGTATTATATGCGTGACATCATCAAAACTTTGCAACTTTGGTGCAAAGACGGACAAGTTTATGAAGTGAGAGTTCCAAAGAACAAAAGACGAGGCGTCATTTCCGGGTATTTTGAAGACATGAATGCCCTGGCAGTGAATGCCGATGTCCTGTCAGAAGACACGAACATACCTGCTGTATACATTACGTTGAATCCGGTCGTTCAGGATTTGATTGCACGTTCAACGAATGAAACCCTCGACCGTTCCGATGTGACCACCAAAGACCACGAGATTGCTCGCCGGTTATTGCTCTTGGTAGATTGTGATCCAAACCGTCCTGCTGGTATTTCTAGTTCGGATGCCGAACATGAAGCAGCCATTGAGCGATCCAAAAAGATTCGGGAGAATCTTTCATCCGAAGGATTTCCACTTTCACTTTTGGCCGATTCTGGAAACGGTGGTCACAACCTCTATCGGATCGACCTTCCGAACGACCCTGAATCCGCCGATCTTGTAAAGCGGTTTTTGGAATCGCTAGCGAGTCGTTTCAGTGACGATTCAGTATCCGTTGATACTAGCGTTGGGAATGCGTCACGAATCTGCAAGCTGTATGGCACCATGACGAGAAAGGGGAGCAATCATCCAACCCGTCCGTGGCGAAGATCGGCTATTTTGGACTGCCCTGAAAAACTGGAGGTTGTGCCGATAGAGCTTCTTCAAAAGATTGCAGGTGTGGTAACGGTTGCTGAACCGCTTGTAGTTCCGAAAAAAGTACAAGTACAAGCTCATGGCAAACACACCGTCATGGACGTTGAACAAATGATGACAAATAAGGGGCTAAAGTTTGGACCTGCAACAGCGTATGAAGACGGTATTCGTTGGACTCTTCAGGAATGTCCTTGGCATGATGAACACAGTGATGGTCCCGGTGGTTCGGCAATATTCTTGCGAAATGGCATCATCGGCTTCGACTGCAAACATGCACACTGCCAAGAACGAACGATCAAAGATGTTCTAGGTCCGGTGAATGGATCATGGTCTGAAGACGGAAAGAAAGACCCAAAGAAGTTCGACAAAATGGCACAAGCATTTGTGGATCATCAGATCGCTTTAGGCCACCAGCCGCTCTACACTGGTGGTCGTACTTACTTTTACGATGATTGTCGATATGACGAATGCGAAGAGTTACCCATGCAGGTACGGGAGTTCTTCAAGATGAACGGTTGGAGCCAATCCAATAATGTTGTTGGCAATGTGGTTCCGATTATTCAATGCCATGCTTGGATGGATGCGTCGAAAGTTGGCACCATGCCTTTCTGGAACGGTGAAGATCGACCTTTTGAGTCTACCCGCAATATCATCCCGTTTGCGAATGGACTGATAGATTTAGATAATTCAATGGACCTGATACCGCATACACCGAATTGGTGTAGTACGGTTTGCTTGCCATTCGCTTATGATCCAATGAAAAATTGCCCGACGTGGATAAAGTTTTTGTCCGAAGTGTTTGAAGACGATCAGGAACGAGTATCGCTCATCCAAGAGTTCTTTGGCTATTGTTTGTCGTCGGACACTTCCTTGCAAAAGGCATTGATCCTGGTGGGCAAACCCAGGTCCGGTAAAGGGACGATACAACGTATTCTTGGTGCTTTGATTGGCACGGATAATAGCACGGGTTACTCATTAGAACGCCTAGCAACAGATTTTGGACCATCGGCATTAGTCAACAAGGCGGTCGCTCTAGTTGGTGAGGTCGAACTTTCGGCCAACCCTCAGCGGGCAAAGATTGTGGAGGTTTTGAAATCCATCGTTGGTGAGGACTCGATATCCATCAATACAAAATACGAATCCACATTTCCTTCTTTGCGACTTCCAACTCGATTCGTTATCGCATCAAACAGCGTTCCTCGACTTTTGGACGCTTCTGGGGCGTTAGCGCATCGGTTTCTGTTCGTGCCTTTTGAAATCTCGTTCGTTGGAAGGGAAGACATCCATTTGGAAGAAAAACTCTTGGCAGAATTGCCGGGAATAGCGAACTGGGCCTTGTTGGGATTGAAAAGGCTAAGGGCGGCTGGTGGGAAATTTACAATTGGTGATGGACACAAAAGACTCGCCAACCAATACGCTGCTGACACTTCCCCTATCATGGCGTGGGTACGATCAGAGATGGTTGTTCATCGTCGTGCCGATCCTGGGGATTTGCCGCAGGAATGTTTAACCAACGAGAGCGTGAGCATTGGGAAAACGGATGCCTACGACATCTACGTTGACTGGTGCGATGCTCATGATATTGAACCAGCTTCGGTAAGATGGTTCGGCAGAGATTTAAAAACTTTGATTCCCAAAATCAAAGAGGGCCGGGAAACATCGTGCGATGGATTGCGACCGATGATGTATCGAGGTCTTGGTGTCCGCACTTGCCGCACAACAGACGATGACGATACCAAAACTTCGGGCTGTACAATCAACAATCAACCAATCCTGTCACCAAACGATGTGGATTCTGTGTCCCTGTCAGGTCAGTCAGGTCATTTGGATTGTTTTGCACAACTTTTTAACAAGAAAGATAATGAAAAGGAGAATGATATAGTTATAGAAAACAATGAAAATGACCTGACTGACCTGACAGCACAGCCTAACGACGATTCCGATGCCGAAAAGCTGTCAGAAAAAGAGGCTCGCCGAATCGCAATGAACCTTCGCTACAGTTTTAAGAATGGGTATGTTGCACAACCATTGCCAAACAATTTATCGATATGGATGGTCGGCAAAGAAGTTCGTGGCAAAACTCGTTGGCTTGACCAAACTGGCACAAAAGAATGGGCAATGGGTGAAGTTAGGAGGCGGTCAATCAAACCAGCATCCAACTGAAAAACGGCTGAGTGCAAAAAACGGGTTCAATCCAGTTGGATAAATTATCCAACTGGTAGCAGCAATCGTCGTCCATCCGAAAATGGCCAAGGTTTAGCTAGGCTTTTCGTTGCGTCTGATTGATTACGGTGAAACGCCGATTGATGTGCAGCCCAAATGCGCATCCTGGAGACTTCCAACGAAAAAGGTCGCCAGTTATTTGGCGACCTTTGCTGCGGGACGATGATTGACTGGCTCAAACCTCTTTACTCGCCAGTAGTACCTCGCTGGCTAAGATTACGGCCCGGCTAAAAACTTGTTTGTTTCGCAAGGCGTTACCGTGGGAAGTTTCTGGCGTCAAATTCCTTTCGATGACCCTCCAGCCAAGCCAATGGCATGAAGTGAGGCAACCCACTCCAACCGCAATTGCATGGTCCATATTCTGCTGATTGGTCATCACCATCAATCCAGGGACGGAAGCCATTTTCGGCGGGCCTCTGGTCAGGTGTTTGTGGGATCACTCCACCATGACACAAAATCTTGCCCACTGGAATCGTTTTGGGAACGTGGGTGATGTAACGGCTGGTACTCTTTTTGACTGCCGATTTGGTCGCCTCAGCCTTCGTCGGCTTGTGGGTTTTGGTCGTCTTGGAAGGCTTCTTAGCAACGGCGGCAGGTTTATTCTTTGTTGAAACGGTCGGCATTTGTCATTCTCCGTGGTTTGGTGTTTGGCTCCGACTTTCAGGGCCTTATGACCCTTTAGGGTACAATGACACTAACTGGTCAAAAAAGTGAATCCAGCGATTTGCAAGCAATTCTGATCCTTCTCGTCACATACCATGCTTCCCAGTAGCTTGGATTCCGGGGGCGAAAACGAGTTTCACCCCAGTTGGATAAATTATCCAACTGGAGCCTCCAAAACCCACTGGCAACGCTACTTCTTCGTCAACGATTGCAATTGTTCTTTTGCCGCCTTGAGGTCTTGCCGTCTTCTTTTCAACGCTTTTTCTCGAAATACGATGTTGCGCTCGATGTCAGCGATGTCTTGCTCAAGTTTTTGCGGGAGTTGTTGCTTGTTCAAGTTTTGAAGTCGGCTAAGTCCCTTGAATTCTTCGACGAGCAATGTCCAGATACTTCTTTTCTCGTTCGATACCAATCACCTTTGATGCACCATGATCGAGTCCAGCGGCAAGCATTGTGCCGGAGCCTGCGAAGCAATCTAGTAAAACGCCGCCTGAAGGCAAAATATATTTGCACCACCACGACGCCACATCGTATGGCGTAGCCGCTGGATGATGCTCGCTGCCCTCAACCCGTCCACCTGTGGGAATGGGTAGACAATTGAATGGAGTTGTTCCACCACGTTCGTCAGCAGCCTTGCTCATCGTCGAATTGCGAAATGTTCGTCCACTTGGTCCAACTCGCAATGCGATGTCTGCACGATGTCGGGCTGACGTTGCTTGCGATGGCGTCCACAAAACGGCATCTTGATTGCGATAGCAGTCTGGTGATCCTAACCACACGCACATTTTCACACTTTGACGCATTAAGCCATACTTTCTGTTCGTCCCTGCCAATGGCATTGCATCGACGGCCCACCACCATACATCTTGAACAAGATTCCATTCCTTCGCTGCCCAAATTACGAACTCAAATAACCAAAGCCGCATCTTTCCAATAGTTTCATAATTGGGCTGGAGAATGAATACTGCTGAACCTTTGGGTTTGAGAACACGACGACTTTCAGTCACGATCTTGTGCATCATTTCATGCCAGTCTTTTTCAGTCATGCGGCCATAAGCCCGATTAACTTCTGGATAAGGCGGATCGCAAATGATCGCATCAACGCTGGCAGTGGCAATTTTCTTCAATTGAGTCGGGGAATCACCTTGAATCAACGTCGTCGCATCAATCCTTGATCGGCGTTCCGCTTCAGTCCTAGTGACAACAGCCATCGGTTTTGTGGTTGGATATAGTTTTCCATCGTTCCCTGTGCGGCGATCCAATGGAGCTACTTGTCCGACCGATTGAAGCTCACCCCGAACGGCTCCCACCGTCGCATGATGCACACCAAGTTGTTTGGCGATCCATCGATTTGACCTTTCTGGCGTCTCTTCAATTTGGTCGGCGATCAGTTCTCGTTTTTGTTCTTGAGTTAAGTGGCGACGAGATAGGTTCAATGCCCTGGCAAGCGTCCGCATCTCCTCTTCTTGAAGACTAGGATGGACGATTTCCGGGCAATCGTAGCCAATTTCTTCGGCAATCTGCTTTCGATAATTTCCGTCAATTATCTTCCGTTTTGGCCCATCAGAATCGACCAAGATTGGGACAACAACACCGTTAACGCTGATATTGTCTCGCAACGCTACAAATTGTTCGTAGCTCAATGCCGGGAGTTTGATGACAGGCTCGTAGACAGTCTTCTTGGTTCGCTTTGATGATCGGGCTTTTGTTGTCATGCTTCAGTCGTTGCGATAAGGTTCCGATGTATTGACGTGGCGATTGGCATTTTAAACAATTTCAGCGGTCTGTTGCATCGCCTTGTAACTCCTACTTACGCCCCAACTCCTCAGCCTTCTTGAAATCCTTATCCGCTTCATCGTTTCGCCCTAATTGGTTTAGGCAATAGGGTACAATTACGCTAAACGCCGTGACCATCTTACTTTGGAGGCTTGCAAGGATTCCATCGAAGGCAAGATGTGTCGCCCTGCCTTCAACGCCCATTGAACAGATAGAATAGGTGCAACCACTGAATCGACTTCTCTTTCGCAAGGCCGCTAGCTTGAAATTCAAAGTTTGGCAGACTTATTTGCTTATCAGCATCGTTGTCGTGCATCTATTGATCGCACCAATAGGTCTGTTGATTTGCAGTCGGATTCACCCAAAAATCGCCGTTTGGCAAGGCACCCTCTGCTATTCACAAACTGCTTTACTGGCTGTTTTCGCAGCATTTTCAACAGTTCGTCCTTGGAAGCGCTGGGGGCTATTTTTTGCTGGTCTTGTTTTCATTATGTCGGTGCGACTCGCATCAGGTTTGATAACCTTGCCATTTAGGCCATCCCGATTCCAATGGAGCATGCTTTTGTTCCCAGTTTCGATTATAGGACTCAAAACCCTCGGAACAGTCTCCGCTTGGTTGCCCATTCGATATTGGAATGATGTTGACGATACTTTCCGACCAGGATAGCATAGGCAATTCGGCGTGCGACATCTGTTAACTGTCACTGTCCTAATTGCTTGCCTATTGGCTTGGTATCGGCTTGGATTACTTGGGATAGAAAGTGCTGTTCGGGCGGTCTGGTATTTCTTCGTCGTTGCTGGATTGTTGAACATGACTGCTCTTGGCTTCGCTGCGGCGCTACTTTCAACGAATCATCGACGCATTGGAATTGCCGCTATAGTGTTATCGCTCGCTGGTCTTATACTAGATGCATGGGGCTTCCCAAGAGGAACCCGTTTTGTACAGCTTGAGGTCGGAATCATTGGGATAATCGCCGTGACAATCCTGCTTTGGAGGATTGCCAGGATTCCAGATAGGGCAGAAAGTGATGCCTTCCCTTCAACGCCCTATGAACATACCGAAAAAATCCAATCCGAGGGTGGTCTCACACCAATGAATAGACAACTAGATTGAACTTCAAAGCTTGGCAGACTTATGTACTCATCGGCGTCGTGGTGGCACATCTACTGATCGTACCCGGTCTATTGATTTGCAGTCAGGTTTATCCTGCTATTCCTCCCACCGAATGGCGATTCTGCATCGCATATTCCCAATGTGCGTTACTAGCTGTTTTCGCAGCATTCTCACGGGTTCATGTTTGGAAGCGATGGGGGCTTTTTTTCGCTGGTCTTGTTTACGTTGCGTTGATGCAAATAGCAGGAGATTTTCTTGCAAATCCGATACCGCTTCGATTCTTTTGGAGTCACGCCTACCTACGATTCAATTCGAACATTATTGCACTGGTGACATGTGTAACCGTCGTCGCTTGGTTACCCATTCGATATTGGAGTTATGTTGATGCCACGTCTCAGTCTAGGCAATTCGGATTTCGAAAACTATTTACGGTCACGTTTTTGACTGCCTGTCTCATGATGTGGTATCAACTCTCTGCGTTTGGGACTGCCCATTTTGTAATCATTATCTGGGAAGTTCTTGGACTGACCAACACGGCTGCTCTGGGATTTGCCGCTGCATTGCTTTCATCAAATGCTAGATGGCTAGGAGTTGCAATTATCGCTCTGTCAATCGTTGGTTTGACATTGAGGGAATGGATTGACCCAGTGGGATTCAATTATTTCCAGTGTGTAATCGGAACCCTTGGGATAATCGCTTTGACAATCTTGCTTTGGAGGCTTGCGAAAATGCAATCGAAGGAAGGAAGTGTTGCCTCATCATCAACGCCCATAGAACAGACCGAAAAAATCCAATCCGAGGATCGTCTCACACCAATGGAAAAGCCGCTCGCTTGAACTTCAACGTCTGGCAAACATATGTTTTCATCGGCGTCGTGCCCGCTCATCTCCTGAGCGTACCTGTGGGGGTATTGATTTGCAGACAGATTTATCGTGCAAGTAGTTTCTATGAATGGGGGGACTGCATCGAATTACCCAAATGTCATTTCGCAAAAATCCCCCCAGATGACACAAGAACCCTACCGCCGCAATTTTTTCCAGCCCGGCGTATTTTTGGAATCGCCTCCACAGAACTTTTTCAACCCACACAAGCAAAAAGACAGAACGTCATACCGGGTGGTGCCGGGGGCGGAGTCCCAAAGACTTCAAAGGTTTTTGCTTGGAATTGTTTGATTGTTATTGATGCAAAAATGTTCGAGCAACTCTCAACTCTATGCAGGTTCGACCTCAAAACGTGTCCGGGTCAAAAGCTGGCTGTTGCTCGACTTCGACTACGCCAAATTCATTTCGTCGATAGATCATTTCAAAGCCAGCGAAGGACGTGCGCACAACATCAATACCCAACGAAGCTGCTTGAAACATAACGTTGCTTATTTCTCTGAAACTAGAGCAACGCAGCCAGCCATTTCCCTTAAAAGACGAATCTTCTAGTGACAACGCAAGCGAGAATTCGTGTCTGCCAGCTTCGGGAACGACCGCTGTGAACGCCATAGCATCAGGCTTCACAGATAGATCGGATACCTCTTCACATCCAAGCTCAATGCAGAACTCACGAATGGATTCCATAATGCGTTGCACGGTATCAAGATCGCTAGATTGCAATAGCCACGAGTAGGCGTAGATGACGTTGCGTTGGCTTGTCATTTGACTTCAGTTCATAAGATTTCAAGTACATTGTCCCATTTAGCAAAGTCATCAACGTGACCCGCTTGTATCTCAACAACAGCAACGATTCCACTGTCGTAGAGCAACTTACCTCCCCATTGCATCAACTGATCGATCTGGTCGTTATCCAGTGGCGTTGTGGTTCGTAGATTGAGAGCAACCATGTCGCTATCGACTTTGCCCACCAGCTTGGCAATTGCTTTCGCAGTGATCTTTGGGTTCACAATGCTTCTTCCTCGATGGCCCTAACTTCGTTTTTGATGCGGTCAACAATTTCCATTGGCAAAGTTTCAGCCTGCGGTTCGAGATGAATTCGCAGTGAAAACGGCTTGCCTCGAAAACTGGCGATGATGCCGATAAATGGACAATGATGGTCTTCTTCGCTGAATGACACTACACCGCATTTCTCAAGATCATCGATGCCTGCTTCGCCCAGGAATCCCAAAACATCAAACTCAAATGGACTCCAGACCTTTTTGCCACATTCAGCGCCTCCATAAGTAATTTGAAATGGCGGCGCAATTTCTACGTGCGTCACTGAATCTTCTCTCGTGAATACGAACCAATTCATCGAGTTGCACAAGTTGTAATAGAACCAATGTGGACGAATGGCCGCACGAAAAGCCTCGATATCGAATTCGTCAGGATCGTTTTCAAATTCGTTCATTTTGTTACCCCTAAGAGTAGATAAGTCCATCATCACCGACATATAGATCGACGCTGCCAACAGCATGGCTAGCTTCCGTCAGTCTTTCACCAACATCATCGTCCCAATCACCATCCCAGAACCCAGCACCGTGATGATTTCGGGTCAACCAAAAATCATGGCCAGCTTGTTCGAGGTCGCCACCGATATCTTCTGCGTGTGCGTCTTGAAACGCCTTGCAGTCTTCAAGGATGCTTGCGAGCGTTTCAGGGGCGATGTCTTCGATTCCATAGTTGTCGTCCAGTGGACGACCGCCAGTGTCGTCTGAATTGTCCGTCGAGGACCAAAGTGCAGCTTCGATGTAGGCAGTAGTAAATCGATCCATTGGATGCTCCAAGGTTTGGGGGAACATCCGGTAGGGTACAATTACACTACTTGCTTCTAAGTTGATTTATGACTTCCTCCAAATCGATTCTTGATTCCCACGATGCTGTTGATACCGCCATCGCAACAACATCAAGATCGTTTTGGATGTGCTGCTTTAGGTCCAGTAAATTCTCGGCCCCGATGAACCGACTCGTATCGTCATCATCTTTAAGCATCTCAAGGCAAATGCCGATTGCGTGAAGCCAGTTGCCAAATGTCAGTCCATACGCCTTCGCTGCTTCAAAGCGAACCATGAAACTCTGATCGGTGAACAACTTCATCGTGCAAAGTACGCCTGATTTATGCCTTCGCTCTCCGAGGAATTCGCAGGCCCATGCCCTATTTCCCGGCCTTGGATCATCAAGTGCAGCGATCAAAACAGGAACCGCTTCGGGATCACTGCGGTCAATTGCACCAATCGCACCAGCAGCAACAATTTGAATGTAGGGATCAGACTTGTCATGAAGGAATCGCTTGACTGCGGGCAATGCTGGCTTGGCTTCCTCTCCTAACTCCTTGAGTGAAAAGAGGGCATTGCATCGAATAACTTCGTCTGATTCTCGTAGATTCCTGATTAGTCGTTCAAGTGATTGCATTGACCTATCCTCCTTTCTGTATTGCGAGAGTCACCTGAGAAGTGGGCCATCAATATTCCTCTGGTAAGAGAGCCGTTGTTGCTATGCGGTTGCCATCCTCATCTTCGGCTTCAGTAATGATCCAAAGTTTGGTTGCACCATCGCCCTCGCCCTCAAGGATGTATGAACTCAGGATGCGACTGCCATCTGTTAGGGCGTCCTCATTTGCTTGCTTGTCTTCATCTGACAAATCACCGTAATCGCCTTTGACGTGCCTTGAGACGTAATGCAAAACGTTCTTGCCCAAACGCTCAAGGGTTTCAAGTGCTGCTGGAGTTGCAACCACTTGACCAAGATCGAATCGTCGGGAATTTACGGAGATCATATTGTGTCCTTTCAGTTATTGGTCTTTGTCACAATCGATAGGGTACAATGACACTTAAACAATTATCGCTGACTCTCGTTGGCCTTGATTGGTGGAATGGAATTGTCCACGTCGAGCCAAACGAACGGCAACTTCAAATGCGTAATCCTGAAAATCCCTCGAATTATCTTTCGCACCGTTTGTCGCATAGTGGGCCACTTCTTCCAAAGCGACCTTGAGCAATCGATTTGAAATCGCTGACGAACCAGCAACCAGGAACGCATCACCAGCCAAATCACGGTTGATGTAAACGATACCGTCTCGGTAGTAACCGTTTAGCATGACTCCAGCATCCAGAATCGACGAGAAGCTCTGGACTTCTGGCTTATTTTTGCCGTTCGTTAAACCGACCTCTTCGATCAAATCCCAGACATAATCAACTGCCGCTTGAGCATCCACAGTCGCATTAGTGATTTCACGACCAACAAGTTCATCAGCGCTGAGGACCGAAGAAGAGGTTTTGACGCCGTACAATCCAGCAGCAGAAATCAAATTCTCAGGAGCGACTACCGGCTTGTAACCCTTTCGTTCCAGTTGATTGGCTGTGGCCTTTGTTGCCAGAACCGAATCTTCACCGCCGATGGCTTCAAAAGCGGCTTGCCATGCTTTCTTTCGATTCTCAATTACCTCGGTCGAGTCATAGTATCCAGGCTGTAGACTGTAAATATCGAACCCGAATTCCCAATAGCTCTTTTCGCTTGAAATTAAACGCTCGAACAAAATAGCGAGAGTCTTGGCATCAGCATTCGACAACGCCTTGCCAGCACCATGACGAACATCCCAATCCGATGCCTTTCGGCTTTCGTCGATGGTCAGATTGTCCAAGTTGTAATCAAACAGGCTTTCGGTATCGCTGCTTTCAAATTCTCGGACTCTAACCCCTCTTCGATAGATGACCGCCGCTTTACGATCACCAAGGTTGCGATTAGCCTTTGGCAAGATGGCCTTACTAAGTGACTCAGGTTCGCTGAAGTGAAGGAACCACTTGCCGAGAGCATTGTAGAATGCGAGAACTTCCGGTGTCAGCGGAACGAAAACACGAGTGTATCCAGCCTTCGCTCGGACTTGTGATTCTGAAACTACGTCAACAGTAACCCCAGACCAATCGCCTTTTTCCCGAATTGAACGGTCGATGGCGTTGGATACGAATTCACGAAGCCCCATCGCAACGTCGTCCCAATCAAGACGACCGAAATCAAGGACGAAGCCGAGGTCTTCAGTTGCAGATCGACTGACACCATTGATATCGGTTCCGCCAAACTTTACGACAACTCTCTCAAAACGCTTGGTCGCTTGCGAATCAGATACGACCTGTGGACGAGTCGAAAACTCCAGCTTGAGATTACCAGCAAAGACGATTGGCTGGAGTTCGTTACGAAGCAAGACGGCGATACTGTGCTTACTGCCACTTCCAAATTGACCAATCATCCCGGCGTTGCTGCTTTGATCGGCCATGCTAACGCCCAAAACTGTGAATGCGTCAGCAGGTGCAACACCAATATTTTCAATTCGGAGATAGGCAGTCATCGTTTGTTATCCTTGAGACACTGAGACATGGATTGTCGTGATGCCTGCTAGGGTACAATGACACTAAGCTACTCTTGCCCGGCGTAGAGTTCCTTGAAATACTCGGCGACGATTCTGGGAGCATCAAAGTCTTCTCCCGTATGATCCATAAGCCAGTCCAAAGCGTCCATGATTGCCTCTTCGTCGTCGATCCCAATCGGTCGATCCCAGCCGAGCATCGCTGCATTGAGATGATCTTCGTGGCTAGTGACGAGTGGATACGAATTGCCATCATCATTGGTGAGAAACCAGCCGCCAAGATCATCCGGTCCCATTAAAGTTACAATCATGATTATCTAAGCTCTCCTCTTTCGTTGACTTGCCAAGTTTGTTTTGTGTTAATGTCAATTGCCGTCAGCCAACCACCGCCACAGCAATTCGTGTCGATACAGATCAAATGGCCCAGGTCCAGGACTTCAGGCTGTGGAGTGTGACCAACAACGAACGTCTTGCCAGAACAGTGCCTACTTGGTGGAACATAGTCTCGCAGCGATAACCAAAGCAATGTATGGTCGTCAAGTTCATTCACTGGAAGCTCTGGCTTGTAGTTTGCATGAACGAAAACGTGCGTCTCTGTTTCGTAGTTCGAATAACAAGACTCCAGAAATCGAAAATGGCTCGGAGGAATCAGATTCAATTTGCTAGTCGATCCATACGAATCCAGCGCTGATTGCCCGCCGCAATTAAGCCAAAATTGAAAATCAGATTTCCCATCTCGTGAATGCAACATCATCTGGTCGTGATTGCCCAGAATCGGAACTAGGTTGCATCTTGATTGTAGGGCAATCAATTGATCCAAGACGCCTTTGCTGTCGATTCCTCTATCAACGAAATCGCCAAGCGTTACGAGTGTATCTTGTGGCTGGAGATCAATGGCGTCGATTAGAGCGGCAAAGGCGATGGAACATCCATGAATATCGCCTATGGAAAAAACTCGTGATTGTTGCATTCTTGTCTCATTCATGGTTACGATGCAAATTCAATTTATCAGATAGGGAGATAGTTCGCACTCGAATCACTTGGACGTGCATGGAGATACTTTCCCGTGGTCGCTATAGAACTATGACCTAAAGTAGCCTGGACCAAGTGAATCGGCGCACCACGATCCAATGAATGCGAAGCGTGGGCATGTCGCAACCAGTGGCATGAAACGGCCTTTTCCAATCCGGCCCTTTTCGCAGCCTTACTGACTATTCGCCAGACCTGTGATTCATCCAGATGCCCTCCCTTTTTACGACTGCGAAAAACCGGAGCATTATCGCTTGCATCACCCCTAAGCGCCTGGAGATTGTTCCATACTGTTTGCGGTATCAAGACGGTTCTTGTCTTCGATCCTTTGCCAAAGACCGTTAGTTGCCCCGCCTTATCCCGGCTTTGTAGGTCACTCCACTTCAGGCTGCAAAGTTCCGCCACTCGAAATCCACTGGCGTAAAACGTCAACAAAATCGCTTTGTTGCGTGGCATGTTTTCAAGAGCGATCATTTTGAGAACATCGGTTTCTTCAAGGATGCGTTCGGACAGCTTCTCCCTCAGTGCCGGAAGTCTCAATGGCGCAGCAACATCAAATTGCAAGTAACCAAGTCGATAGCCAAATGCGAACAATGACTTAACTGCTGACAATGTTCGATAAACTGATGAAGGTTCTAGTCCCTCATTGCTCAGGTCGTTTGCAAACTGCTGAAGATCACCAAGGGTGATTTGTCTGAGTGGCTTTGAAACTGAGTCCAATAGTCGTTTAGTGTCAGAACTATAGGCTCGTTGAGTATGGTCACTTCGACCATGTAGCCATAGTTCGATCAAGTGTTGATCGGACTCGGCTTGTTGGGGGATGACAGTGCCGTTTTTTGCCGCTGGCACCAGTTCTTTTTGCGTATCTTTAATCGAATGCAATATAACAATCCTTATCGTGTCTAGTTTCGGACAGTGAACAAACAGGTTTCAGCGGGCTATCGGGCGAATTACTTTCATAATTACGACAAACATCTGACTGACCCAGTGCATGTTCCTAACGAAAATCGAGCGTTAATCGACGCCTTTCAATCAGCAATGGAACAGAGTGGAGACAAACATCACGCACTCCCCGAACGCTTCAGGTGTCGGAATACTGTTCGCAGTACGTCCGATTCGCTGTTGTTTTGGGTTCCTTTAGGGAAGCAGACGGCTAAGGCTGCTTCAATTTGCTGATTGTTGACACCAGCAAGCCCCAAGTTCTTCAAGCCATCAATAAGCGACGAGTGATCCTTGGTCCCAATGGATTCTTGCTTCGGTCGTCGGTCGTAAAACAAAACATATTCCTTGTTGCATCCGATACCGCTCTCCCTTGCCCGCAAAATATCTTCGACCATTGAGGCCGTAAAATAGGGCCGTTGATTCGACGGCAATCGCAGGGGAGCATGGAACGTACCTCGTTCTACATGTAGGTAAAATTGGCTTCGAGACATACCTAATTGACGACAAACTGAACTCACCGACACAGCAGCTTTAAGCTGGTTTTCAAACTTTGTTAAAACGGACATGATTCAATTAGCCTTCAGAAATCGAACAACAAAAATCTATCGACCAATAGGGTACAATCACACTCACTCGTTTGATGACGCTAGATGTTCGTGACCTTTGGCGGTCAGCATCCTGCCCTTTTCCGACTTGGAAATTAGCCCAAGCCTAATGAAATCGCTTTCAAACATTTCAATGCTTTGGCGTGGCAATCCCATTTGTGTGGCGATTACGTTTAGCCTTACCGATCCCTCACCTTCTCGCAGAATTTGCAAGTAACGATGTTCAACTGCATCGAGTCCAAGGCTATCGATTTGCTCGATTCGGCTCATTGCCTCAACGTGTGCCGCCGTTACGTTGTCAACGGATTGCGATGACGCTTGACGCTTTGCAGACTCCAGTAGTTTGACTGCCAATCTAGGTGTGCCTCGACTCTTGGATGCCAACATACGAATTGCTTCGTCCTCAATTGTCCAACCTAGTCGCCTTGCCCTCTGCTGAATCAACAAATAAGTCTCTTCATCGGAGTAATACGTTAGCCTCAGATGAATGCGAAAACGCTCCCGCATACTTCGACTGAGCAGATGTTCATCGGTTGTTGCCCCAATCATGCAGAATGCAGGAAGTTCAACGATATGCTTTTTGCCAAGGAACAATTTTCTTTCTTCGAGCGCTCTGTAGATCGACACAGCAACAGTCTGAGGAAGTTCATGAATTTCATCGACAAAGAAAACGTCTCCTGGCTCTAACATCATCAGAGCGCCTTGGGCATGTTCTGCCGTCTTTAGGTTCTGGGCAAGTTCAACATGCAAATTACAGGCTAGTTCTCTGGCAACGATTTCAGACAAAAGTGTCTTACCAGTCCCGGCTGGACCTGTCACTAAAATATGGCCTAGTGCTAGTTCTTTGCTAGACTTTGATCGGTCGTAAAAGTACGAGTCGATTGCCGTGCGCAACACTGCAACAGCCGTCTTTTGCCCAATGACGTGATCGAGCGTTGGTACAATTTGATTGTTGAGGTCCATAGTATCTCTTGCTCGATTGATAACTCGAATTGCCTACACCGACTAGGGTACAATTACACTGGCGACAAAAACAAAAAATCGAGCCATCCATAAACAAGCCAACGAAGATGCTTTTGTCTCTCACTTCGTTCGGTTCTTGGTGGTCGTCCATTGACTCAACTCCTGGAATGCCTGCTTGAACAATCACGCTGCAATTGGTGCGGTCACGCCGAGCTTGTGTAGCCAACGCCGAACCTTATCCATGCCCTCGAAACTTGCGTGAATCTCACAATCACGAAGAACATCTACGTTCAGTCTTCGACCATCCAGCAACGTTACAGGTTCGGCCTTCTGCCGAATATGAAGTTGACCGTGGTGGTATTGGGGATGCTGATAAAGCACTCGACCACCGGCACTTTCTCGAACCCTCACAATGCAATGATCCAGCAGGCTCGGCCCACCGATACTGCGCCTGTTGTGAATCAACAGCGGAACCTTGATGCTTCCCGTGCTGCGTCCGATAAAGCCATACACGTCATTCTCTTCGAGCCAGTCTCGCCCGCTTTCACTATCGCCCAGGCTAACGTGCAATCTGGTCCGAGTCTGGCGAGCGTTTTCGAGAATGGCGACAACTTCACTTGGCGTGCGAACATCGTAAGACGTGCCGTTGATCGTATTGTATTCTTTCATCAATTGTTCCTCCGACCACTAGGGTACAATTACACTAAGCGAATAAAGAAAAAACGCCGGAGTAATCCACCGGCGTTTTTTTTCTTGCACTTCGATAGCTTTAAACCGGCGCATCACGCCGCCACGGCGTTACGAATTCAAGGCGATGGTCCACTTCTACCGCCACGGCTTCCTGGGACAATGCCCGGCCCATTTTTGCAGCGAACGCTTTCACTTCATTAAGCCGGTTTAAGCCGTGTGCATCAGTGAATGACGCCACGACAGTTACCGGCTCCTCAACAAGCCCCTTGGCAGACATCCAACCGCCCACTGCGCTGTAGCTGGTGAACCCGCCGAAGATTTCGGCGAATTGCACCTTCGCTGACTTGATCCACTTCCCGACCGTCTCCAGCGAAGCAACTTCATTGACGTTGACCGTGGAGGGAATGATGAGTCCGATTCGGTGGTTGTTCATGA
>JANPHB010000159.1:0-3925 GCA_031424235.1 Pirellula sp. | reverse complement strand
GCGTTAAACATTCTGCAAAAGGACACTACGATTAAAGATGCAATTCGAGGCAAGCGTAAGCGATGTGGCTGGGATAACTCTGCGATTGAGAAGCTACTCGCAGGTTATTCATGCTGCTAACGTGCGATTGCCCTGGGGCTGCGACGAATCACTTCTTCCGCAAGAATGTCAATTTGTCGCCACCCCATTTTTTGTAGTGAGCGAATGGACGTACCAAAAACGACCATTTCAATACCTGTCCAGAGGATCGCCCCTTGGCACATCGGACAGGGTTCGGCTGTTGTATAAAGTACGAGTTTTTTCCCGTCGATTCCGGGGTTGGTGTGGACCAACTGATTGATGGCATCAATCTCACCGTGAAATGTCGGATTGATGGAAGATTTGTTCCAGCCTTCAGCCAAAATCTTGCCATTATCCCGATTCACTATCAATGCCCCAAAAGGGAAATCGGGAACATTCGCCGCCAGTTCGATGGCCCGCTGCATATAGTGCTTGTGATCGTTCATGCAGAGCATTCTATCATTAGCAAGGCTGGAATAGACGACGAAAACCAGTGCGACAGATTGAAGTTGCAATCACGCCGGACGATGCAAGCCTTCGGCGAATGCGGCGGATAGCTTTGGACAAAGCAATTAAAAATTTGAGCATCTTCAAGAAGTAGTTTGCTTAGGAAGCGAAGATGGTGGCGTTTGAGGCGTCACCATCATGGAGTTCAAGGTAGAATTGATTCGCTATTTGTCCATTTTCCTTCGGAGGCGAATCGATGAACGATCAAGCACAATTCTCTGTTTGATGGGGAACTTTGTCTTTGGACAGAAGCGGCCTTCCTTGGTGGATTGCGTCTCTGTGGGAGCAAGTACATGAATGATTCAGATCGATTATGCGGAAGGAAGTCGTTATGAGAACGGAAAAGGAGAAGATGCTTGCCGGTGAATTGTATGATGCGTTCTGTCCAGAATTGCTGGAAGCAAGAAATCGGTCCAGGATTTTGTGCCGAGAATTGAACACCGCCGATCCAACGAACGAGGCCGTTTATCGCCAAACTGTGAAGCAACTTATTGGAAAGGGTGGCGACTCAGCTTTGATTACCCCGCCATTCCATTGTGACTATGGAACGAACATCGAACTCGGTGAACGAGTTTACTTCAACTTCAATTGCATCGTCTTGGATGTTTGCGTGGTCAAGATAGGTGACTTCACTTTGTTTGGACCAGCCGTTCAAATTTATACCGCTGCTCATCCGATCAACGCTGAATTGCGTCGTAATCAAGAATTTGGAAAGCCTATTGAAATCGGCTCGGATGTTTGGGTTGGCGGCGGAGCCATCATTTGTCCTGGAGTGAAGATTGGATCAAAGACCGTTATTGGGGCCGGTAGCGTCGTCACGAGAGACATTCCAGATGGTGTTGTTGCTGTTGGAAATCCCTGTCGAGTCATTCGGGAGATCACTGATGCAACGTAAACAAATCCGTCTTCGCTTCGGTGGATTTCAAAAGGCTAGATCGTGAATGTCTTAACGCAGAACTTCGAACACATTCATGGGTAGAATTCTCAGTGAACGGGATCAAGGTTGTATTCCGGTAGCTGCGTGACACCGAACGCATTTGCAGGAGTGACTGAGACAGACTGGAAATATGAAACCAACACGACACCCAAGAATCAAAATTTGCTGCATCAGTAGCGTTGCAGAGGCTCAACTGGCGATTCGATATGGCGCTTCGGCACTTGGCTTGGTTGCAAAGATGCCAAGTGGCCCAGGCGTAATCCCTGAACCCATCATCACTGAAATCGCAGCCACAATTCCTCCAGCAATCGGATCGTTCCTACTTACCAGTGAACAAAACGTCCAATCGATCATCGACCAACAACGTCGATGCCGAATCAATACACTGCAAATCGTAGATCGACTTCAGGTCGGCAAGTATGACGATCTTCGAGCCGCTTTGCCGGGTGTTTCTTTGGTTCAGGTTATTCATGTTACGGGAGAGGAATCTTTTGAAGAAGCGTGCCAAGTTGCCGAACAGGGAGTTGATGCTCTCTTGCTTGACTCTGGCGATCAACGACTTGTAGTGAAGCAATTAGGAGGCACTGGACGAATTCACGATTGGTCAATCAGTAGTCGAATTCGTGAAGCTGTTAACGTGCCGATATTTCTTGCAGGAGGATTGCGAGCCGACAACGTGAAGGACGCCATTCAATCTGTTCAGCCCTTTGGAATTGATCTGTGTTCCGGTGTGCGAACAAATGGCAAACTTGATGAGTCAAAACTGGCGGGATTCTTTAAAACGGTAGACCGAAGGAATGGTTTGTGGTTGTAGGAAGAGTTGTGAATTGAATGCGTAACGGTGGTTGCATTACGAATCATCATCGAGTTCCGAACAACTGCCCCCACGGAATGACCAAAGGATAGCTCACGATGATTACGAGAAAAGTCAAAGCGATTCCCCAGGGGACTTCGTTGCTACGCTTTTTGAGCAAACGGGGCGTCGCATAAACCAACAGCCAAAGTGTTTTGTAGATCACTTGAATCAAAAGCAATGCCGACATTGTTAACGGAAAGAATAGCCCTAGCACCGAACCGATTAGGATTGCAGTCCATAATGATCCGAGTATCGTGCGAAACCCTTCGCTCTCAGGGAACTTACTTTGACAGGCTAACTGCCCTCCCTTTTCGCCTCCAAGCAACGTCAAAAGTCCGATTGGGATTAGTACGATGATGTTGAAAATGTAGGGCAACAGGAGCGGAGTCATTTCGATACCTTCTTCCGCCCTACCTTGATCGACTCGATCCGTATTCTTCGGTTCACGATTTCCCCCAATTCATCCAGGTGATGCTTAATTGCAACACAGTCGCAAGCGATACCCAAATGAAGTATGGCACTTGGGCAAGTGATACCCATTTATTGTGCTGCCAGATTGCGATCATGCACCAAATGATCGTTGTCCAAACGATGAGAATGTCCACGGCTGCAAGCGGAAGGTTTCGCAGTCCAAATTGAATTGGGGTGAAGATCAAATTCGCTATAAGGTTGATGGCGAATGGCAATGCGACCAGCCAACTCACTTTTCCTCGAAACATCTGCACGAACACGAACCCAAAGCTGACGAGAATGATTGGGTAAAGAATCTGCCAAATCATTCCGATGGTCGCCCCTTGAGGCGTCCAGCTTGGTTTTGCAAGTGAGCTATACCATTCGATCCAGGGCATTTTGATTCGGTTCTTCCGTTGACCGTAGTGTTGAGTCGCAAAAATCGCTGAAGTACAGCAGTGATCGATAATTGAAGCGATAGCTCACGAAAGCGGCTTTAGCTTTTGCTTTTTTGGATAACTATATTTCGGAGCATAGCGACTTACTGTGGCTGCGGAAACTCCCGTTCTTTCTGCAACCTCGGTCCTTGATAGCCCATCAGCCCGAAGTTTCTTGATCTCTTCGATTTTAGAGAAGCCGATGTAGTTCTTGGGTTGGAGTTCAATGGGTTCGACGCCTTCCCAGATCGTGGCCAGTTTGCGTTCCATGCGACGGATTAACTTGAAATGTTTGTTCCGATTTGGATTTACATAATTTCGCAAACTCTTGTCGCCTGAAAGGTGTTTATGAGCAAGATGCAAAGATGCAAAATCACTTCCACCCATTTTTTCGATCATGTCACTGGAGGTATCTCGTAGGCTATTGAACGGCAAAAGGCGAAAGTTCTCGAAGTCTTTTTTGACACGATTAAGCAGTCGATTCCATGCGGCTGGAATTTGGGACGAACGATTCTTCTCTTTCGTTAGATACCAGTAGGGGCACGGCAATCGCACGTTAATTTCCGAATGGTCCAATGATTGCAGTAGGAGGCTGGGCGGGTACCCCACGTTCGGGTAGCCGTTTCAGGAGTCTTTTTTGCATCGGATGTGCGGTATGGCCAATGCGTTTGTTACCCA
>JANPHB010000158.1:0-19225 GCA_031424235.1 Pirellula sp. | reverse complement strand
GCGTTAAACATTCTGCAAAAGGACACTACGATTAAAGATGCAATTCGAGGCAAGCGTAAGCGATGTGGCTGGGATAACTCTGCGATTGAGAAGCTACTCGCAGGTTATTCATGCTGCTAACGTGCGATTGCCCTGGGGGGGATATCAACTTTTTTGTTCAGGCGTATGGCGAGCCCCTCAAGATCCTCTATGAGAGCGTTAGCTTCTCGCTTCGAAATCCCTTAGGCAATTTCCATTCGGCGGATCAGATACTCAAACGCTCTGCTTCTGTTGCGATAGCATCGACGAATCCCCGAGGCATCATCCTTCACATATGCCACTGGTTGAGAGTGCTGATCCAACACCAGATCGACCTTGTTCAAGATGTGGGAAAGCAGTCGATTTCTTTAGTCGGCTCGTCCGCATTGCATTCAGGCATTTGCGGTACTGGCATCATCAACATTGTGCCAACGGGCCCCGCAGGCTCGGTGAACACTATACTTGGGGCTAAGAATTCAGGGGGCTAAGAATTCACGCCCGATTTCATCGCGACCAATGGAAGCAATGTGCGAACCAAATCAGGCGTTTTGTCGACTGGTTGCTCGGTCAGTGCAACACTTTCCTAACACCCCATTTCTTACTTTCGCTTGAATAAAAAATAGCAACTCGATTCGATGGATGTCGCGAGTGGCCGACGGTCAGCAAGAGTGTCGCGAGGAGTTGGAGTTGCTTTTTTAGTGCAGCTTCAAACGACCGCAGATTCTGGCGAGTCGATCGTTTCTTGGAGGATTTATAGAGTGGTCGAATCAAGGAATTGCAGCCAAATGAAAAAGGGGACTCGTCCCAGAGTTGAAACGCACATGTTGACATCGCACGATACTGAACGCGAAGAACTGGATTTGATACCGATGTTGAATCCCTTCGTAGGATTACGTCGAAGCCTTGCTCCGATATGTCGCCTGTACAAACAAGATCGACTTCCTCTGCGAACGCGTCAACCATAGAGTCGGCGACATCCGCTCTCTGTGGTACGCTACCGCCAAGCGTAATGATATCGTAGATGCAGTCATCAATTGCAACACAGCTAAAGTGTTGATTGCAATTTGGAACGAGAGTTTGGAGGATCTCCAACACCAACGATGGTCGTAGCTTTTCGAGCACAGCCGGAGAAACTTGGATCATCTTGCAAAGGTAAGAGAAAGACGCACGCGCGAGTCCATAGACATCACCGGAGAGTAACTTCAGTGCAATCGCTTCACGATGGATCACGGGCAAAAACCGCGATGCATGGGCTTCGATAGGAGTGCGACTGGCAAAAGCATCAACCAGAGTTAGCAATTCATCTAGAGACTGGAATTTCTGTCAGTGAGCGGCTAAAAGGGGCCAGCGCGAGGCGCTTCAAAAGGGGCCAGTTCGACAGGAAAGGTATGGTTCATTCAGATAGAGGGTTTCTTCGTAAACCCTCTACTGGAGTTGGACCGTGGTACGTCGTCTGGATATGGACAAAACGCAGGGAATTGAGCAGTTATTCGCTTCAGGGATGAGCAGGCGGCAGATCGCCAGGACCCTCAATATCAATCGAAAGTCGGTTGATCGTCATTTGGCATCTTTGGAGTCAAAAGGGGCCAGCGTTCCGGAAGCGCCCATCGGCCAAGCGCCCACTGACAAATTTCACCGAGTCAGTTTCGATTGGGATACCAGCAAAAGTATGCGTTCGCGGAGTGTTCATTGCAGATTCCATTGAAGGTCTGCAATGAACTACCCGAAAGAAACACAATACTAGCCCTACTATCGGACTAAGGACCAATTAGTCGTCAAAACGAAAGATGAATTATTCAACAATGTCGAGAGTCAGCAATTGCGGTTCGTCCATCCACGCTTCCTCCAAAGTCTGAGCTGCTAGTGACCTTCGTCGCCGCTGCCGCAGTCGGCATTCCGATGTAAGTCAGGGGCGTCAAAAGAGAAGCTCCATTGATGAAGTGATCCACCAATGAAGCTACTCAGGACAATGATGCGACACGCACTGTTCATTGAAGTGACCGCTGGTAACATCAGTCATCAAGCGAGAAACAAAACTCTTCTGCGAGTTGCTTGGTCAAAGTACGCCCACGGCTTTTAACGGCTCGATTGAGGACTTGTAATGCAAGTCCCGGAATACAATTGCTCCGCCGTGCTACAATCGTGAGCGTTTCTTTGGTTGGCTCTTCTACACCTATGTTTGCCTCGATACATCTTTTCCCGAGCCATTGTGTAAGTTTTGCAACATTCGGCGGTGAAGTGATTAATCGAAATGAGAATCGGTTTTGAAACATTGGATCCAGTTTGCTTGAATCATCGACATGATCCTTTTTTACGTAAGCCGACGAGGCAAGCCAAATTGCCTTCGTATCCTCGAGAGGTTTCAGAAGTCGTTCATCGAGATTTCGGCGTCGCAGTCGATGAACTTCGTCCAAATAAATGATCTTGACCATACCATCATCGACTCGAACTTTGTTGACTATATCATCCAGTTCTTTCTCGTTCGTACAGGCACAATTGACGATGTAGATTGAACATCGGATGGGTGTTCTGACTGACTCTGAGTAAAGGTCAATAATGTTTTCCCATTCCTGACTTCCAAAGACATCCCAATCGTTTTCGCAGTTCATGCATTTGTAGCATGGGTATATGTTCTCCAGATCTGCAAGATCTAGACACAAGAGGCAGCGAATAAACCACTTTATTAGAGCGGTCTTTCCGGAACGCGAAGGACCGGTGATTAGGGTGTTCCAACCGGTGAAATCGCGATTAACCCGTATGCCGATGAGCATACTTTTTAGGTGTTCAACGATAGCTTCATTCCCGGTGATGTCGTCCCAACAATGAGGTTGAAATCGTTCGAAATCAAAGTTGGATTGTTTTGCTTTACTGATCGAGATGGTCATATTATTCGTTTCAAATAGGAGTTTGTTTGCTGACGGGGGTTCATTTGGACATGTGGTCGAAATAGTCGTTGGTACACGATTCGCTTATAGGCAAGCCTCCCTTCGATTAATCTGATCGAAGATTTCATCGTCACAATCGACATCGGCTTGCAAGTTCTTTGGCTGTAACTCTTTAGGCGATGACGGCTCTGGTGACGGTGACGATCGATGATCGTCATCCTTTAGGCGAAGCGTGATGAATCGCTTTTTTCCATCTCTACGCCCGACGTCCAATTCAATGTGGAGCCTGCGAAGCGCTTCTTTCCTATCGCTCAGAGACAGGCTGAGTGTATTCGCACCTTTCGGCATGCCTTTGCATCCCATATCGATGGCATTCTGGTTCGCTGCCTTTTTAAGCTCCGCTAGCAAAGCCGAAGCGGTTCCATCAAAGGATTTGTTCGTCTGAGAGTTCAGATATAGATGCACAACCTCCAATAGAGGACAGTCATTAAGGAGGACGTTTGACTCGTAATTGGCGATCGGTCGGGAATAAGCCACTCCTTTTAGATAGGTTTGTAGTTGAGTAATCTCGATTTCACGGGGTACGAATCCTTCATAGCTGTACGTTATGCGTGAAATCACTGCTCGAAACTGGCAGCTATCCAATGAGATTGGCATACCCGTCGCGGATGTCTCAGGTGATTCCACCATGGGAACTCCCACCGAGTTGGTGAAGAACTTGAAGTTTTTGGTCAGTCCAACCATCGCGTCGATTCGTTGCTCACAGATACTTCGTCGCTTGAAGGGCTTGCGTTTTGGTTTAGGACGCACTTTTGACCTCCCTGATCCCCGGATGTGACTGGGAAAATAAACCACCTTTAGTCAATCGAGCCAACTTCGGTTGAAAGTTTGCAGCAGTATGCTTGGGGCCGAAACAACTACTCCCTTTCAAGAGCATCCAATTTCGAGTGCAACACTGAGTGCAACGAAAAGATTTTGACTGGTGGAAAAAGTAGAATTTCCCGGCATTTTTTGTGTTTTTTGCGGTTTTTGTTGTCCGGCTGTCGATCCGGAGGTTGCGGGTTCGACCCCCGTCGACCTCGCTTACGAAAGCCCTGGTTTTCTCAATGGATTCCAGGGCTTTTTCGTTTCTTGTCTTGCCTACGAGCTGTTTGGAATGTCGACGCGTTATCAAGGAATTTCTACCCCTCGGTAACTAGCTTGTTGATTTAATACGTGTCCAAATGCAATTCGTTTAACAGTCAGCCGTAGGCGTACTGCCTGTCAAAGAAGCAAAGTACGCCTTCGGCTGACTGTTAAACGACTAAGGCGAGCGGCGGAGATGTTTTTACCGGGAGGGAGAGGCTCTTGCCGATCCAAACGCCCAGCTCGGCAGGAGCCTCGCCCTCCCGCAAAATTCTCGGGAGGTAGATTTTGATCTGCCGCTCGACTAAATCAACAAGCCCGTACGTATGAGGTCGCCGATCACTTCGCAGACTATTTCAAATGGCTTCGTCGACCAGTCATACTTCCAGATCGGAAAGCTTCAGTTCCTCAATCCAAACTCGAATATCATTGTCATATTCGCTGGCCAAGTCGCTCAGGACTAACTGGCGGTGAAAAGACGCAGCCCCTTCTTGTAGCAACTCTGCCGCCTCGGCGCTCGGGAATCGCCTCGATGGATCTGGCGAGATTAGGCCTCGGCAGAAATTCATAAGCAGACCATTGCAGGAAACTTCTTGCGGGAATATCTCATGCAATCGGTTGGGAAGCGAACGCTTTTGTTCCAGCAGTTCCATCAACGAATCCGTTTCGGCAAAACATGGCCGTCCCGACAAAAGTTCGACCAAGACATATCCCAAAGAGGCCAGGTCACTACGAGGTGAAACCGGTGCATTCTCCAGTACTTCCGGCGCGGCGTAGGCTGGCGTACAAGTAAAAACCTGTGGCTGGTTGCCCATTTCAAAGGCAGAGCCGATGTCGATAAGCTTCGCATGCCCCGTTCGCTTGATCATGATGTTCGATGTTTTAATATCGCCATGGACGATGTTCTCACGATGCATCGCGGCCAACGCCGCCAAGCAATCTCGAACAATGGCAACGGCCACCCCTGCCTTGAACCTCGCGTGAGCTGGCCCTGCGGTTACGATCACGTTGTTAATGTAATCCCATCGACGTTGGGAAAGTCGGCCTCGAATTTTTGCCATGCGTTCGAGCCGAAGCAGGTCTCGCAGATCATAACCGTCGATCCACTCCATGATCATGATTCGAATACGATTTCGATCGATGAAGTCGTGTACGCTGAGAACGCCCTCGTGCTGAATGCGCGCCACGGACGAAGCCACTTGGCCAATCCTGGCCATCGCTTCGTCATAGCCGGCTTGGCTTCCAAAGCGTTCTGGCGAAAACACCTTCATTGCCACAGGCAACATAAAGCCGTCCGACCCTTGCTTGGCCGAAAGAAAAACAATTCCTTGCCCGCCACTCCCAAGAATTCGATTCAGCTTATGATACGTTACCCATTGGAGTTTTCGATCGTCCAACAACAATTGGTATCGAGACATCAATTCTGGATCGCAAACTCGACCGGCTTCGCCGCCCAGCGTTCGCGTTCGAAAGTCACCAGCGAAAGTAGTCGATTGCATGAGTTCGTCCGTGAGAGGAAAATGGTCATCTCTATCCTGATGAAAATTGCGGCATTGCACAAGTCTATGCAAAAACAAAAATGGATGGTGTTTTCGTTTTTTGCCTGCCAAATCCTAGTCGACTCGGCCGCCGCGCAAGAGATCGACCCGACAAATCGAGCCGAAGTTTTTGCGATTGGCCAAGCCGTTCAATTTGACCACCCGGACTCCAGCTTTATCGAATCCCTCCTAAAAGTTGGTCTTTACGATATCGCTATTGAAACTTGCCGTGACCGTCAGCGAATTGGCGACGGTCTTTCGCCCGACGCCCTCGCACAATGGAATATCCTGGAAATGCACTCCATCGCCGCAAAAACGGCGTCGGATCCATCCATTATCGAGTCTTCAGCCTCGGTCGCTAAACTCCTAGAGCCAATCAAGCTGATAGTCGACAGAAATCAGGATTCAAGTCGCTACTTGTGGCTAAAACAGCAGCAGCAATGGTGCCGTTGGTTCGTTTTGCGCCGAATGCAAGCCGCCTACGTCGCGGTTCCGGCACGCATTCAAATCCGCCAATTTTCGTTGACCACGATTCGTGAGTGCTTGGAGGAACTTGAATCGCTCCAATCGCAAATCCAAAAGACGCCGGAACGAACCAGCAAGTCCAACAAAGCTGCCCCTACTCCGGAACAGTGGTCGAGCCTGATCAACGACACACTGCTGCTCCAAACCGATTTCCTACTTTTGCGCACTCTTTATTATCCACCCAAGAGCACCGATCGTATTGCTGCAGCTACAGAAATGGTAAACACCATCGACAAGGCGTCGACTCGAATTGGGACTGACTGGCACGGCTATCCAAACGTTGAACTCGCTCGCTGCACGGCACTCATCCATCTTGAACGGC
Organism: Pirellula sp.; assembly: GCA_031424235.1. Taxonomy (GTDB): domain Bacteria; phylum Planctomycetota; class Planctomycetia; order Pirellulales; family Pirellulaceae; genus JBKCUI01. The sequence goes on along the minus strand of JANPHB010000158.1, from coordinate 12,812 downwards.
CTGCCGATGCGTTGGCGAGCATTCAATCGCTAAATAAGCAACTCACCGCTCCGGTCGATGGGAAACCGAAGCAAGGCAATCGATGGCAGCTTCGCATTGCAATGCTTGCGGCCGAAGCGTCCCGCAATCTCGGCAATCTAAAAGAGTCCAACCAATGGCTGGATAGTATCGGCGGCTGGACGGCCGCTCCCGAAATCGCTATCGAACACTTCGCCAATCTCGTAGCATCTACTTCCAGCAAACCGCCATCGGAAAGCCAAATTGCGAGCGTGCTTCAAGTCAAAAAGGAAATCGGCAATCGCTTCGGTTCCTACTGGCAACAGCGAGCCGACGCAATTCTCCTTGCGAACAATCTCGTCGACACAGGCGAACCGACAACAAAAACGGTCCTACCATCGGCTTCTCTCAAAGTCGAGGTGTTGATGTCCGAGGCCAAACAACTGCTGGCCGCAAAACGATGGAAAGAAGGGAGCGAGAAACTTGGCCAAGCCGAGACGGCAGCAGCCAGTGCCGGCGACGAACGGCTTGCGCTCGACATCGCGATCCAGGCTTCTGCCGTGCTTTTTAAGAATGGTCAATTGGACGAATCCGAAGAGGAATTCCATCGCGCCGCATTGACCTACAGCAAACAAGACAAGGCTCCAGACGCAGCCATTATGTCCGTGTTGGGCTTCGACCAGGCTGTGCGATTCGACCCTAATGCTATCAACCTGAGCCCCAAAGAAGAGCAGTCACAACTCAAACAACAGATCTATCGCGGCCGACTCATGGATATCGTTAATACATGGCCAAACACCGCTCAAGCAAAACAAGCTGTTGCCAAGCTAGACGGTCTTTTTCTCGCCACCGATGCGTTTCCTGAACTACTCTCAGTCTGGCGAAAACGTTTGGACCGTACCGACTCCTCGACGACAGCATCCACCAACAAGGCTAAAACCGTTTCCGAATTCGATCAAGCCATCTGTCGCTTCGCACTAGTCATGACGACGACGCAAGACGCTTGGTACGACCGTTCGATTTACAGCTCAGAATTGGCAGGAAAATTGCAAGCCAGTTTGGACGAGTTGAAAACAAAGCTTATCGCTGACGCAAGCATCAACGAACGCGAGTCGTTGCGTGCGATCTTAGAAGCGATCGCCGACCTCGGGCGTTGGCCAAGTAAAGAAAATAGCAATATCGGACCAACCGCGAATGCGTCGACAGCCTCAATCGCGATAGTTTATCTGTCATTTTCAACGGAAAGTACGTTGCCGAAAGATCCGAACGAACACGAGGCAAACTTGGACGCGGCTAGCATGGATCCGACAAGCGTATTGGCTCTGCGCTGGACTCGGACTGAATTGCTTTACCAACGAATGATCACAATTGGCTTGAGCAAACCAATGGACGTGAACTTACTTGCCAATTTTCGATCGTCCGTCGAAATGCTCCAGCGGCTGGATAGCAAAATCGTCGGAGGCTCTCAAGCGAAAGAACTTGAGCGTTCGCTAAAGTTGTATCAAGTGGCGATTCAATGCTGGTCTAGCGATGAGGCGATTGGGGGACAAGCGATTCAAAAACTAGTTGCATCCCAGGGCAAGTCCGCTTGGTGGAAGTATCGAACGGCAAGACTCTTGCAATCATTGAGCACTCAAAGAGAACAAGCAACTACGCAGTTTCGCCAGCTTGCCAATGGCTTTCCTGCGGGAAGCGAACCATGGTTGGAGGCAAGGGCCCGGACCGTGCAAACCATGCGTCTCATGGGCAACCAAGAGGAAGCGAAGAAGCTCACGGAACTTGTTTTTCTGGTATACCCGAACGCGGCAACGACTTGGAAAGAACGCTTTTCGCGATAGGGCGAGCGGCGGGTCCCAATATACCCAGCACGACGCGCAATTTTTGAAGTTGCACTATTCGAAAATCCCGAAGCTTGCCAACGAGGAAAACTTGGCTTTTCGTACTCGTACTCAGCACTAGCGGTACTCGTACTCGTACTCGAAACACGTTAGTCGAGTACGAGTACGAGTACCATTTCATTGAGTACGAGTACGATTGGATGTCAAATAGTGTAACTTCAAAACACGCAAGCTAGATGATTCGCAAAGGAGGATGTTTTGGCGGATTGGGTAAGCCAAGCAAAGTTAACGGCGTGGGTTGAGTGTGAATAGGTTGATACCACCCGATCATGCGGATCGAACCGAATAACCGATGCTACCCAACGTCAGGCGTGTGATTGGATTCTAGTTATGCTAGCGTCCTAACTCATCGCGTGGGTTGCACCGTTTTTTCCGAGTAATAGACCCGGCCAAGAATGAAATCTCGCGTAACCAAGAATCTGCTGTCGCTCGCTCGATCCGGCTCGCTATTGACTGCTGCTGGAATAGCAGCATTCACCGCGAACCTTTGCTTCGCTGATTCGGGCAAAAATACACCGATTGTGCAAGCGATTCAAAAAGCGGAATCAGCGGTTGTCAACATCCAAGGCAACAAGACGATCACCAACTCATCCGCCTCCGGACAATCGAGCCGCCAGGAAGTCAACGGAATGGGAACCGGCGTCATCATCGACCGCCGAGGCTACATTGTTACCAATTATCACGTCGTCGATGACGTTGCTCGCATTGAAGTAACTTTAGCGGACGGTACCACCGCAATCGCTAAGTTGATCAACTACGATCCAGAAACCGACTTGGCTCTGATCAAAATACCGACCAAGCGCGATTTGCCAGTCATCGCAATCGGCAAGAGCGATACGCTCATGCGAGGTGAAACCGTCATCGCCATTGGAAACCCCTTTGGCTACCAAAACTCGGTCACCGTCGGAATCATCAGCGCTCTTCACCGTGACATCCCAGTCAACGGATCACAACAGTACAACGATTTGATCCAAACCAATGCAGACATCAACCCAGGAAATTCGGGCGGTCCGCTTCTGAATATCGATGGCGAAGTCATCGGTATCAATGTGGCTGTTCGAGTTGGCGCTCAAGGGATTGGCTTTGCCATACCGATGGACACGGCGGTGGAAGTCATGGCGGATTTGGTCGCCGATCATCGAGAAGCCTCGCATGGTCTATCTTTCTCCAAGGTTGCTGAAACCGATCAAAGCCAACTTATTGTCCGAGAGTATCGTGGTTCCGAATCAAATTCGAGCCGTGATATCCGCAATGGGGACCGCATCGCAACCATCGAGGGGCATCCTGTTTCCAACCGGCTGGAGTTAGAGTTAGCAATGCTTGACGTTCGATCCGGCCAAGCCGTCGAGCTCGGTATGGATCGCAACGGAACAAAGCTCGTTCACTCAATCACCTTGAGCACCGCTTCGAGCAAGGTCGAGTCGGACGTATCCAAGACAGCTTGGGAACAGTTAGGGCTACAACTCAGTGCCGTTCCTGCGTCGAGTGTTGCTGGCGTAGGGGAAGACTACAAAGGTGGCTTGCGGATCGAGAAAGTCCGATCCGGCAGCCCTGCCCAGCGAGCTAATTTGGTACCAGGGGATATTATTGTTGGTGTGATGGATTGGCAGACACCCAAGATGGAATCGCTCGCGTGGATTTTGACCAACTCGTCGTTCCGAACAGCAGGCTCCTCCAAATACTATTTGGTGCGAAAGCGAACTCGCATGACCGTGGCGATGACCCCGGAAACTTCTTCTCAATCTGCCGTTTCCCGAAACGCTTCTCGGGACGTTCGTTAGACTGCTACAATTGAGGACAATTGTGCGACACCCCGAACTGCGTTACGATCTTGGACGCAACAATTGGAGAATCGTGCTTTCCGAATCGGTATCCGGCATGTTGTAGCCGGCCACGCGTCGCAATTCGATGTTCTTCATAAGTCCTTTGTGGCGGGCTTCGCCGCGTTCCTCAACCCAACGCGGTCCTTTGATCGCAAGCAGCCTTCGGAACTTGTGCCAGTCGTCTTCAAGCCAAGCGCATAGTCGCGAAAGTGGACCAACGGCTCTCGCTGTCAAAGTATCGTATCGAAACTCTTCGAGGACTTTCTGGACACTCAGTGGGTAGACAGGGATCTTCAATTTCAAATGGTCGATCACTCGTGTTACCACCGTCATCTTCTTGGCAACACTATCGCACAAGGTGACTTGAACATCTGGCCGAAGGATTGCGACGAGGATACCAGGTACACCACCTCCTGCACCGATATCTAAGATCTCTTCGTCCCGTTCAAGCAATTTGGCTAGGTGCCATGCGTCGAGGAGATCCCGTTTAACAAAGAGTTCCGGAGTCGTGTGACGCGTCAAGTTGATGCTTTGATTCCATGACCAAATCTGGAGGCAGTATTCGACGATGCTATTCCATGCTTCTGGGGATATGTCGGTCATTTCAAGCGGTGTCGCATAGAGCTGCAATTGGGGCAGCAGGTCAGCGGCATCCCCTTGATACATGGGTGGTTTTTTCTTGACCTGAGCTCCCAAACTGCTGCCCTCAACCATATCCGCAGTGTCTTTGATAGGCTGATTGTTTTCGTCGGTTGATGGCTGATTTGAGTTCATGCGTCCTTTTTTATTCTCCAGGCTAGTCAAAACGGTCTCGAACTTGCAATATGCAACAAGATGTTCGAATTCAAAGCAACCTCAAGTGTAACTTAGACATGGCCGAGCTGATACACTAACCTAAAAGAACCACGAAAAACAACGCTTCTGAGGCGAGCGGCAGCATAAAAACTACCTTAGCACGACGCGCAAGCTAGTGAATTTACGATCCAATTCACTAGCTTGCGCGTCGTGCTAGGTATAAAGGACACCGCCGCTGGCCTTAAGTTTCGCAGCTGTCCGAAGTCGGCCCAACTTAGATAATCAGCAATCGGAATGTACCCATGTTTAGGCTTAAGTTCATCTGTTTTGCACTTGTGTCCGTGGTCGTTGCATGTGGGGGGGGCAACCTACTTGGTCAACCTAGGGATCAAGCGAGGTTGGCGGTCGATGTCGTTTACCTAAAAAATCAAAAGCAGATCCGCGGTTTTGTCTTGAGTCATGGCGCGGACGAATTGCAGATTGCTGTTGCCAAAAGCTGGTTGGAAAAAGACGATCGAGATGCGTATTTGAAAGCAGTCGAATTCGCCAAGCAGGCGGCGGCCAAAGCCAAGTTAACTTTGAAGGAACGTCTCCAAAAACTTCTCAATGTCGATGCTCAAGCAGGCGGTCAACCTGTCGCGCGAAATGGAGCATACCGATTCTTTCTCGGCAAAGAGCTAGAGCGAATCGATTCCGAATTGGAGAATCCCCAAGACGAGCAGTATCAATTTTTGATCCTCAAAGTCAAAACCGCTACTTTTTCGCGGGTGAACATCGCAAGCGACCAAAACCGAAAGCTTGCTGTTTGGAGTTGGTATGAAAAACTTGCCGATATTGAAACTCGAAAGCCAAGCAGTCTAGTCGATGAGCTTAAGAACAAGAAAGTCGATCCGACACTTGCACCGCCCGATCTTTCGGACCGATTCTATCCAACCGAAGAGGGAGACGAGCAATGGACAATTCGAATGGCGCTTGTCTCGCATGGTTTGGACAAGGCAATCGAGTTTCAAGGTTCGGGCGACGTCATGCTGTTGGTCGACTCAAAAGACCAGCAGCCGGACCTTTCGTCGTTGATGGGACAAATGATGCAGTCCCAGATGAGCTCACTGTTACAGGAGTTGACGGGAACTGGAAAGAAGCATTCCCGAAAGACACTTGAAGATAGCGATTGGATCAAGAGTGCAACTTCCAAGGTAGAGAAAATGAAGGCCGGTTATTTCAGGGCGACCAACGTTCGCACCGATGTCCTGGCTGACACGTCGACCGTAGAGTCCGCGTTTCTCGTACAGCAAGAAAACGGGAAATGGACGATCGCATGGCAAGCTACATCCGTCCAGAGCATAGCCGATCAAAAACAAGATGCGATTAGTCGGATATTAGACGACCCGCAAGTCAAAGCGATTCAAGGAAAATTGGAGAGTGGGGGGGTAGGGGGAGCCTCGCTTGACAAGGGAATCCGAGCAGGAGCTGCAACGATGGTGGCCCAGAAAATGGCCAATAGTGAATTCCAAGAGTTTATGGACAGATACTTAAAGAGCTTGAGTCAACCGCCAGTACTAATGCCCTCGAAAAAGCCATAAAAAAAGGTCGTGGTATGCCGCTCCATCGTCACACCACGACCATGATGTCGGCCGATCAGTCTTGCAACTGACCCGACTTCCCAATCCGTGCTTGTTTAGTCTTCGGCAAGCTGCGATGGGAAATTATGGCAAATATGGGAGTGGGCGAAGAATCGGTACAACCGGCAATGTCGGTTAACGTTGCTCAAGTTCGAATCGTTTCAAACATGCTTGGCGTGCCCAAGCACTCAGCATCCTATGGGAGAGCGAGGCTCCTGCCGAGCTGGCGATGCAACGGCTCGGCGGGAGCCTCGCCCTCCCGAGTAACGAATTGGCTGGTGGAAATCGATGATCGAAACCTATCGTCGGGAATCGACCTTGGGATAGGCGTTCTGAACGTTCATGGCTGAGCGTGGATTGTTGATGACAGGGTTGGCTGTCAATGGACTGGATGATTGCATGCCCATTGCAGGTTGAGTTTGCGCGGTTGGGTAAAGCGTACTGACGGCACAAGCTCCGGTATTGCAAGCCGCTGGTGCGACGCTAAAGGGAGCCGAGCAAGATGTTCCGCAAGCATCCCCGCAGGAATCGGAAGGTGCAACGTGGAGTGTTGACATGGATTGTCGGTAGCGATTTACAATCTTTGTACCTACTCTGCCTTTGCATGCACCACCTGAACAATCACCGTGAGAGCAACCATCGCTGCCGCAGGCTGACGCATGGTTGTGCAAGCAGTTCTTCTTGGAATCAAAACAGCTGCATTGCATGTCCACATGTTGGGAAATCACGGCTGCCCTAGCGGCTCGTTCAGAGGCGTATCCATTCCAAAGGTTAGGGCTCCAATCGCTGCAGCTCATATAGCCTGCAAGTTGCGAGTAAGGACGCCCGGAATCGCGAGGAATAAAGGAAACGGGATTAGGCTGAGCGCCTACTGAATTTACTTGTGTTGGTATGTGTGTCGAAACGGGGACCTGTAGCTCCTGACCGACTTCGTTATCGTTATGCACTTCGGCAGATAAAGAAAGGAGGGAACGAGTTGCACTCGGTTGAGGCGGAAGCGGCTTCAGGCTTGGGGATTGAGCTTGAAGGAGGGGAGCGCTGGCCAAAAAGAACACTACTGCGTGCATCATGCGTCGCATCGTAACACCCTGTAGAAAGTCGTCCGTGATAGTTCGAGCATCAAAACGAAAATGGGCGAGTGCGAATTACCCTATACCGTGGCAACGTTTAGCCACTTTCACCGTGAGACTGAGTCGCGGCCGGCTTCGCAATCGATCGCCCATGATCGACAATCAAAGATTGCACCCGAACTGTGCGCGGGCAAATTCCAGTTCCATTTTTTTAAGGGCACGACCTCGATTCGAATGGGGATACAACGATTTGTGAAAGTCTAGGGATTGGCGGGAGCGTGCGGCGGTAATTCTCCACCCGAATTAGAGAGTCGCTCCCGGGTGACTCGCTCCAATCCATTACTCGGGAGGGTGAGGCCACCGCTCTAAACATCTTTGCAAAGCCATTGAACATTTGACCATTTGCCTTGTAAGTGCAAATTCCGGATGCAAAATGCGTTTGCGTGGAGCGAGTCCCCCGAAACTTGTGTTCCGATGGTTAAGAAATGGACTCGTAGTTTTGGTTGGTTGGAATGGCTTTTTTCACGGGCTTAGAACCTGCAGACGCTTCATACTCAATCTTGGCCCAACCCAATGTTTGGTTGCCGATTTTGGCCGATGGACTTGGCGGTGAGTACTTTTTCTTCACTTATGATCTGAATCGAACCGTGATCTACCTCACCGAATCAATTTGGTCGGTTTGTAAAATTCGTCGTGAGGACTGGATTCAGAAAACGTTAGGCGATTTTCTCACTCAACATCCTTGGAACCAATGTTTGGCGCGGCCAGTCCAAGAGATTGAGCCGGGAAGAGTTGATCGAGCCAAAATCGAAGTTTGGAATTCCGAAAGGGAGCCGGTTAAATTGGAAATCTGGCGCTGCCTGGTTTTGGATCGGGATATCCCAATAGGAGTCGGTGGGATGGCGACACGCTTTCAGGAAGATTTTCAAAAGAGTGTTTTGGACGAGGTGAATTTACAGGACGTCCGACGGCGAATGGCGATGCTGAACGCCCGCGAAATCGAAGTCTGCGCGTTGGTCGTCCAGGGTGAGCTGAACAAAGCGATCGCCAAAAAACTAGGGGTATCCATGCGAACCATTGAAGCGAGACGATCGAAAGCCATGGAAAAACTAGGGACGAATCGACTTTCCGATTTGATTCGGTACTGGATTTTGACGATGGAACCCCCTGTGACGGAAACGGAAACTGGATAACCAAAAGGAATCTGGCAATCGATCTTGCATTCCGTACGGAATTAGGCAGAATACGGGTAATTGGAGAGGTGGCTGAGTGGTCGAAAGCACCGGATTGCTAATTCGGCGTAGGAAGAAATTCTTACCGCAGGTTCAAATCCTGTCCTCTCCGTTTTTGTATTGGGTTTTTCATGTCCAGTGACATGAAAGCCCTGGTTGGGCCCAAAATCGCGGCTCCTCTTTGCTTTCCAGACAGAATGGAAGGCCTTCCACCATTTTCGTAGCAGAACAGCGTAAGTTGTTTGGGGTACAGGACTGCTAGCCCTGCTCCGCGAAAGTGATTTGAGTACAATCGTCCCATTCATCGAATAGATTCCGCGCCCCTTTCCTTTCAGCAAGAGATTTCAACATGGCCAAGAAAAAGAAAGCTTCCACTAAGTCCAAAACTAAGCCGATGGGGCGAATCGTCATGCGAACTGGCGAAGCGTTGGTCGAGGCCGAACCAGCATGGTCCGCGGCCGAGCCCGAAATTGTGATTGGTGAACTTGACGGACCTGTGGGTTTTGCGATTGCGCAATTGATTGGCAACCAAGTTAAAGGGCATACCAAGGTTTTTGCAATTCTGAATAGCGACGTCCAAGTCAAACCGGCGACCGTCATGGTCAGCAAAGTTACCGTCAATAGCTCGCTCTATACCAATATTTTGATGGGCACCGTCCAAGCCGCAATCGCTCACGGTGTACTCGACGCTGTTCGCGCCGGACACATCCCCAAGGAAAAAGCCAACGATTTGGGAATCATTGTCTCCGTTTGGCTTGATCCATCCATTGTCGATGTGGAATACGATCCAGAACTGTTGTTCAAGACCAACCGCGAAGCCACCACCAAAGCCATTGCCAAAGCCATGAACAATGAGCCAACGATCGACTGGTTGCTCAAAAACCAAGAATCGACACCCCACTTCTTCCATCAGCTCGCACTCGACGGAAAGCTGAAAGCCTAATGGACTTTCTGCCTGTCCTAATCTTGCGAGGGACGAATTGAACTATCTTCAAGCCGTCGCAGCTTACATTCTTTGGGGGGTTTTTCCACTCTATTGGAAACTGCTGCGACCGGTCAATTCATTTGAAATCATTTGCCATCGTATCGTCTGGTCGTTGTTGACACTGTTGTTGGTTATCAGCATCGTAAGGCAATGGCCTGCGATTCTCGCACTTCTGAGGGACAAGAAACGGCTTGCCTTGTGTTTCGTTTCGGCGAGCTTGATCAGTATCAACTGGTTGGTTTTCATCTGGGCAGTTCAAAACGGGTTTGTCGTCGAAACGAGTCTCGGCTACTTCATCAATCCGTTGCTCAACGTGTTGCTTGGTGTGCTTCTTTTTCAAGAAAAAATGCATCCCATTCAGTGGCTCGCCATCTCCATCGCGGCTTTGGGGGTAGCGGTCATGACCGTGCAAACCGGCGAGTTCCCATTCATTGCGATTACGTTGGCGATCTCGTTTGCGTTGTACGCTGCAGCGAAGAAAAAGACCACTTTGCCGGCAGTGGCAGGGCTCGGCATGGAGACTGCGCTGTTGACTCCGATTTCGCTTATTGCACTAACCTACTTTGCTTATGTTTCGCACGATAGCGAACCTCGCACGGCAAACACCTGGATGCTGCTTGTACTGGGTGGGCCAATCACAACACTTCCGCTCGTTTTATTTGCTGCTGCGGCAAAAACAGTGCCGATGGCGGCCATGGGGATGCTCCAGTACATTGCTCCTTCGCTACAATTCCTCTTCGGTGTGTTTCTATTTCATGAATCGGTATCGCTAGGCCGAGCTTTTGGATTTGCGCTGGTCTGGCTGGCATTGATTGTATTTAGCGGCTTTGTGATTGCGTCCTCCCGATCGACAAATGCTCGAAAAACCAGTTGAACGACAAAATTTATCCTTTGGAATGGTACAACGAGCATGAGTACTGGATCGTTTTTGGATCGGATCTTCCGAAAGAAGAGCGTTGAGGAACTGCATCAAGAATCAACCGATCGAGATACAGCGGGCACGTCGCTGGTCAAAAGCCTGACGTTACTCGACTTGACCTGCTTCGGCATCGCTGCCGTCGTAGGGGCAGGGATCTTTACGACGCTGGGAAAAGCAGCCGCAGACGGCGGCCCAGCCGTGAGTGTTTTGTTTGTGCTAACCGCGATCACCTGTTTGTTTTCCGCGCTGTGTTATTCTGAATTCGCTTCTCGAATACCCGTCAGCGGCAGTGCCTACACCTATTCCTATGCTGTTTTCGGCGAGCTAATTGCTTGGCTGATCGGATGGAATCTGCTGATGGAGTATGCCATTGGCAACAGTACGATTGCATTTTCATGGTCAGACTATTTTTCTAATATCCTCAATGGAATAGGTTGCCCTTTACCGGGATGGTTAGAAACCGATTACTACTCATGCGCCGAGGAAGCAGGAAAGGCAGCTGACACGCTCAAGAATCCGGCGTTCAAAGCGGACCTAGTTGCAATTTGGGAGAACGCACCTCGATTGGGCGGCTTGCGTATCATCTTGGATCTGCCTGCCCTGGCGATCAATGTCATCATCACCTGCTTGGTCTATATCGGAATTCAGGAGTCCAAGCTGGCGAGCAATACGATGGTATTCTTAAAGCTCGGTGTTGTCCTTGGAGTAATAATCATCGGTGCATTTTATGTGACCCCTTCCAATTGGATTCCATTTGCTCCCAATGGGGCAACAGGTGTTTTGCAAGGGATCGCGGCGGTCTTCTTTACCTACATCGGTTTCGATGCCATCTCAACCACCGCTGAAGAGTGCAAAAACCCGAAACGGGACCTTCCGTTGGCAACACTCCTCACGCTTGGAATCTGTACTGTTCTCTATGTGATTTTGGCATTTGTGCTGACGGGGATGGTGAGCTACAAGGAGCTAGACGTGGATGATCCGCTGGCCATCGTCTTCTCCAAACACAATCTCAATTGGTTGTCTGGAATCATTTCCATGAGCGCCGTGATTGCGGTCGCCAGCGTATTTCTTGTTTTCCAGCTTGGGCAGCCGCGAATCTTTATGAGTATGGCGCGCGACGGACTGCTTCCCAAGCAGTTTGCCAAGATTCACCCTCGATTCAAGACCCCGTCGTTTTCGACCATCGTGACTGGTATTGCAGTCGCGATTCCAACGTTGTTCTTAAACTCTCAAATCGTTTTGGATCTATGTTCGATTGGGACGTTGTTCGCATTCGTTTTGGTTTGCGGCGGAATTTTGGAACTCAATGCAATTGACCGCAATGAAACAGCCAAAAGCGGCAACGCGGTGATACGATCAGGATTCAAAGTCCCTTATATCAATGGTCAATTTGTAGTGCCCGCCCTTTTTCTTCTTTATTCCACCTTGATGCGATTGATGCCCGACAATCATGACTTGACCCATAGTTGGTCCTGGGAGAAGTTCCCGTACTTCGTTTTTTGGGCGGTGTTCCTCACTCTTTCTATTTTGACCTCGATTCGAAAATGGTCTCTTATTCCAGTGCTTGGAGTCATTACCAATCTGTATTTGATTGCGGGGATCGGGCATCTCAATTGGTTGAGATTTGGCGTTTGGTGCTTGGTCGGATTGGCTGTGTATTTTGTTTACGGCTACTGGAACAGTCGATTGGCAAATCGGTAGTATCCCAAGATGCGACTACTGATCGACGGTTACAACTTGATGTTCGAGAGCACGTCGGTCGAGCGCGGACTAGACGGCAAGAATGCGTTGCGTGCAGCTCGCGGACGATTGTTGCATCTGCTGGTCGATCTCATCGACGAGTCGATGCGGGACAAGACGATGATCGTATTCGATGCCAAGAAAGCACCTCCGGGGCTTCCAGACAAGTATACGCATTACGGAATCCAAATCGTTTTCGCGCGAGACTGGGACTCGGCAGATGAACTGATTCAAACGGAGATCCGTCGCCATTCGGCCCCTAAGACTTTGACCGTGGTTTCCTCCGACCACGCGATCCATCGCAAAGCGTTAGCGCGTGGAGCCAAAGTCATCGACAGCGACGAGTGGCTCGATCGGCAGTTGGAAAATCGAGCCCGCATCGCCCGACAAGGTCCCGATAGCCCTGAGTCGATTGCCGACAGGGAATCCGAGTCCAAAAATCGAGAGTTAAGCGAAGACGAGAAAGAGAAGTGGCTAAAGGAATTCGGCGGTTAGCGGGTAGCTAATGTATCTGCCCCATGCGATTTTCTCCCCTCGCCCCGTTTTGCAACGCTGTAAAGAATTTCAGGACGGCTGGGGCTTGACCCCACCGTCCGCAGCTTTGGCGTTCTACATTCACGTCGCCTGAGCGGCCAACTCTGGATTCGTGGGGGCCCCCCATTGGGTGGGTCGAAAGGAAAGTTTTAATTTTTATTAAGTTGGGCACGAGATCAGCAAAAAGGTGTGAGGGGGGG
>JANPHB010000157.1:0-4357 GCA_031424235.1 Pirellula sp. | reverse complement strand
CTTGAACAAAACGCCGGGCATTAATCGCTCAGGCGTTACGGTCCAGCAACGCGTGTTCTGCGACCTTCTTTCTTTTGTCCATTCAACAATTAACAAGGGAGATACTATGTCCACACTTGGACTTCGAATGAGCGAGCTCGTGCGGGCTTGCTTCACCGGCGTATGGATCAAATCCTACGAACCGGACGACGCCATTGCTGAACTATTGCAGCTCTGCCGCGATGAAAACTGGTCTTTGATGACTTGGGATGTTGCTCAAGGCCTCAAGGCCTCTGGCGACGCTTCCACGGCGTCCGAACAGGTCGACCCGATCGGAGCCGTAAAGGCTCTGTCTGCGATCACAAACGGCGATACGCCCACTATCTTGGTCCTGCGAAGCTACCATCGCTTCATCGGATCCGGTGAGGTTGTGGCGGAGGTTGGCAAAGCTATCACGCAAGGCAAAATCCATCGCAAGTTCATTGTGATCCTGTCGCCTGTTGTGCAGCTGCCGCCGGAGCTTGAACGGTTGTTTGTGGTCGTCGATCATGAACCACCGACTCGGGATGAATTGCAAGAGTTGCTTGCTAGCATTGCGACCGGCGACAACGAGATGCTGGCTGGCCAACAGTTGGAGTTGGTGTTGGATGCCGCGGCTGGTCTTACACGGTACGAGGCTGAAAACGCCTTCTCGCTATCTCTGGTGCGACATGGTTCGGTGCGTGCCGACGCCATCTGGGAATTGAAAACCCAGTGTCTCAAAAAGTCCGGCCTACTCAGCCTCTGCCGATCCGAGAGCGATTTCAGCTCGCTCGGTGGCTTGGCGGCTTTGAAGGCGTTTACTAAACGGGCGCTGTTGCGAGCGGGTATCGCGACACCGGTGGCTCGCCCGCGTGGCGTGCTGCTGTTGTCGCCACCGGGTTGCGGAAAGTCGGAATTCTGCAAGTCGCTTGGCAAGGAGGTCGGGCGACCTGTGCTGACATTGGATGTCGGGAGCCTAATGGGTTCGCTCGTCGGTCAATCCGAAGAGCGGACTCGTGAAGCCCTCCGAATCGTCGACGCCATGGCTCCCTGTGTGCTCATGGTGGACGAAGTCGAGAAAGCGTTTGCGGGAGCCAACGGCAGCGGTGACAGCGGCGTGACGTCACGTATGTTTGGTACGCTGCTGACTTGGCTCAACGATCACACCTCCGATGTGTTCGTGGTATGCACGGCCAACGATGTCTCCCGCCTGCCACCGGAGTTCTCGCGAGCTGAACGATTTGACGGTGTCTTCTTTCTGGATCTGCCCGGCAGAAGTCAGAAAGATGCCATCTGGGCGATGTACCGGGGACTCTTCGGATTGAGCGACGGGAAGATGCCGGCTGACGATGGCTGGACGGGCGCTGAGATCCGTTCGTGCTGTCGTCTGTCGGCGTTACTGGACATTCCGTTAGCTCAAGCGGCTCAAAACGTCGTGCCCGTGGCGGTAACATCATCGGAGTCGGTGTCGAGGCTGCGTGAATGGGCCGCTGGTCGATGCTTGGACGCAGAGGTCGGCGGAATCTACGGTGACAGCACGGTTGACAAGGCAACGAACGGTTCCACCGCTCGCCGCCGAATCAGTCGTGGTGGTCCGTCCACCAATTAGCTGGCCCCAATGTAGTCTTTTACAAAGGGATACAAATTGTGCTGACACCAAACGATCTTGTTTTGTTGCGAGAAGCGTTAGCTTATTGGTCGACGCATGCTGTCGGCCTGGAGCTCGCGGATAAAGCTAGCACCGAATTGGCCGATGTTGACGCTAGCGAGGAAGACATCGTGGCGTTGTACAAAAGGCTGATGCCTGACAACGTTCGCTACATCGTGGTCGATGGCGACACCAACCACGTCGTCAATACGCGACTGTTCCGGAAGGTGCCAGAGATCCAACCTGCGTCGGATCGCTGGCAAGTCCGAACCGTTATTGGATAACGCCACCGGCTCGCATTTCTTTGTGCGACCCAACTCTTCACATGTCACCCCGGTTTTCTAGGGGCTGATCATGTCCACCGTTTTCCGATTAGCAGCCCGCTCGTTGCGGCTGCTTCTGTGGCGTTGGCGTTTTTACGTTAACGCCGACTTGAACAACTTTACGTTTCACCAAACAACTACAAATAAGGACTACTATGTTTCGACTCTTCCAGCTGGTGTTCACGGCTCGTGCCGTTGACAGCGCCATCTGTCGGCGATTCTTCGTACTCTTACCGTTGGCATGCTTGGTCATTGCCGGCTGCGACTGCAGTTCTCGGCTCGGTCACGCCAGCGCTATGAAAACAGCTGCGGCCCGGACAGCTCGAGAACACGTCGACAGCAACGCAGAAGCTGCTAAAGGTATCAGCTTTGCCCAAAAGGCGATCAACAAGCTGATCGTTGGCACTATCGCGTCGCTCGGCATCGTGGTTGCATGCGTCGCGCCCTCGTTGCTAATCGCCTGGCTGATGCTCCAGATTTGGCAACCAAAGTCGGCGCATGAGGTGGAAGCCCCAAAGACCGAAGTGCCGAATTTCGCTCCGCTTCCTCCGTTCTGGACTGAAGAGATTTGGCGAAATCTCAAGCCAGTCACTCTCAGCGACAACCGTGTTCTACCGGAAACGGCGGAGCACTATGCATGGATGGAAGACACCTGAAAAACAGTCAATTCATCCTAGGTCAACCAACAACAACGGCGGGTATTTGTGCACGCCGTTTTTATTTGCACAACACCTTCAACCAAGAAAACCATAGTTATGTCCACGATCCTACTAGAACCGCCAGCCCAAGAAAGCGAGTCCCTGCAGCGGAGCACGGCAGCAGAGCAATTGCAGTCAGCAACGACCGCTATCCGCCTACATGTCCGATGGCCGGGTGTTCGCAAGACACTCAGCCAGGGCCAACGCCAACTGGCCGCCGGCGCATTCAGTGCCGATGCCAAAGTACTATCCGCCGGCAAGAAGCTGTTCGATACGACCCACCCGGTCTTTCGAACGGTGTCAGCCGTGAAATCAAAAGCGGTAACATGCTGGCGTGATCAAACACTGCCCTACGTTGAACCCGGCATTCGGCTGGTGCGGCGAAACGCCGTGTCTGCACTGGAAACGCAGCTGCGAGAAACTCAGGTCGAGCTTCGGGAAGCGGTAAGCAATCTGGATCGCTGCTGGGGCGAACTGGTTGATCAAGCACGCAAACGCTTGGGCGACCTGTTTGATGTGACTGACTACCTGCCAAGCATTGCAGACGAGTTCGAAATCACCTGGGACTATCCTGCGACAACGCCTCCGGATTACTTGCGATCGGTAGCACCCGAGATTTATGAATCGGAGTGCAAACGGGTGCGTGAGCGATTTACCGAAGCGGTCAAAATCGCGGAGACTGCGTTTGCGGAAGAGCTTGGTAGTCTTGTTTCCCACTTGGCCGAACGGCTCAGTGGCGAATCGGACGGCAAGCCCAAAGTGTTTCGCGACACGGCGGTCACGAACCTGAACGAGTTTCTGGAGCGGTTCCGAAGGCTCAGTATCGGCACGGATGAATCGTTGGAGCAACTAGTCGACCAGGCACGAAGCCTTGTCGCTGGTGTCGTTCCAGAGGATCTGCGGCAACGAGAATCGCTAAGGCAGCAGATCTCCAACGGGCTGACCAGGATCGAGGCCAGCCTTGACGGCTACATGACCGACCGACCTCGTCGGAACATCATCCGGAGGCCTACATCTTGAGCCAAGTGGGTGAAACCGCTGAGCTGATAGTCGGGCTTGGTGGCATATTGCGAATGATCTACTCGGACATCATCGAGCCACATGCTTTCGGTGAGCCTACCATTGAGCGTGGTTCCCACGTCGAGCCCGACCAGAACGGATTCTGGTGGGTCGATCTCACTCCTGTCAACGGACCGCGTTTGGGACCGTACCACATGCGATCAAAGGCCATTGATGCCGAGATCGCATGGCTGAAAGAATTCTGGCTTGAGCCAACCGTTGTTTAGGCCGGCAAACCCAAGACGCAATTAATCGCTAACTAGCCCAGGCAAACACCTGGGCTTTTTCGTTTTCGCATTGGTTGTGTGCCATGCGAGGACACGTTCATCAGGTTCTTGATTCCAACACTAAGTACGAGGTATTCCATGTCCATTTCTGAATTTGACGCAGAAGTTGCAGCAGCAACGGGTGATACAGTCGGCACGATTCGTCGCTGCGGCTTTTCGATGTTAACTCGGGTGCCGTTCGAGTTAGAGCCTGATGATTTGCGTCCGCCCCAGGTTATCGACTGGGACAGTGCCGAACCCCATCTTTTGGCCCGTTTTATCGACGAGCTGACGGACTAACCGGCTATCACCATGAATACGCAGGCGGTGGCTTAACGTCACCGCCTTCTTGTCTGTCCGTTT
>JANPHB010000156.1:0-2482 GCA_031424235.1 Pirellula sp. | reverse complement strand
AAACGGACAGACAAGAAGGCGGTGACGTTAAGCCACCGCCTGCGTATTCATGGTGATAGCCGGTTAGTCCGTCAGCTCGTCGATAAAACGGGCCAAAAGATGGGGTTCGGCACTGTCCCAGTCGATAACCTGGGGCGGACGGAAATCATCAGGCTCTAACTCGAACGGTACTCGAGTTAACATCGAAAAGCCGCATCGACGAATCGTGCCGACCGTATCACCCGTAGCTGCTGCAACCTCTGCGTCAAATTCAGAAATGGTCATGGAATACCTCGTACTTGGAGTTGAAGTTTAAGAACCTGATGAACGTGTCTTCGCATGGCACACAACCGACGCGAAAACGAAAAAAGCCCATGTGTTTGCCTGGGCTAGTTTGCGATTAATTCAGTCTCGGGTCAGCGAGCCTAAACAAGGGCTGGCTCAAGCCAGTATTGTTTCAGCCAAGCGATCTCGGCTTCGATGGCCCTCGAGCGAATGGTGTAGGGGCCAAGTCTGGGGCCATTGCAAGGCGATAAGTCCGCCCACCAGAATCCGTTCTGGTCAGGCTCGACGTGAGAGCCACGCTCAATGGTCGGTTCACCGAATGCATGTGGCTCGACTAGTTCCGAGTAGATCATGCGTAAGTTGCCACCAAGTCCGATGATCAACTCAGCAGATTCACCCAGTCGGCTCAAGATGCAGGCCTCCGGATAATGTTCCGGCGTGGTCGGTCGGTCATGTAGCCGTCAAGACTGGCCTCGATCCTTGTCAGCCCGTTGGAAATCTGCTGTCGTAGGGATTCTCGTTGACGCAGATCCTCTGGTACGACACCAGCAACCAGGCTGCGTGCCTGGTCGACTAGTTGCTCCAACGATTCATCCGTGCCGATACTGAGCCTTCGGAACCGTTCGAGGAACTCGTTCAGGTTCGTGACCGCAGTGTCGCGAAACACTTTGGGCTTTCCGTCCGATTCTCCGCTTAGCCGTTCAGCCAAGTGGGAAACAAGGCTTCCAAGCTCTTCCGCAAACGCAGTCTCCGCGATTTTGACCGCTTCGGTAAAGCGCTCACGTACCCGGTTGCATTCCGATTCGTAAATCGCGGGTGCTACAAATCGCAAGTAATCCGGCGGCGTTGTCGCAGGATAGTCCCAGGTGATTTCAAACTCGTCCGCAATGCTGGGCAGGTAGTCCGTCACATCGAACAGGTCGCCCAAGCATTTGCGAGCTTGATCAACCAGTTCGCCCCAGCAGCGATCCAGGTTTCTCACTGTTTCACGAAGTTCGATTTGAGCTTCGCACAACTGAGACTCCAGCGTTGACACGGTATTGCGTCGTACTAGCCGAATACCGGGTTCAACGTAGGGCAGTGTTTGATCACGCCAGCAGGCTACTGCCTTTGATTTCACGGCTGACACGGTTCGAAAAACCGGATGGGTCGTGTCAAATAGCTTCTTGCCTGCGGAGAGAACCTTGGCATCGGCGCTGAATGCACCGGCGGCCAGTTGGCGTTGGCCCTGACTCAGTGTCTTGCGAACACCCGGCCAGCGGACATGTAGACGGATGGCTGTTGTTGCCGACAGCAATTGCTGACCTGCCGTGCTCCGCTGTTGCAATTCACTTGCCTGGGCTGGCGGTTCTAATACTGTGGACATAATTGGATTCCTTAATAGTAAAGGGGGTGGTAAACGAAAAACGGCGGACAAAATTGGCCGCCGCTTTTCGGAATGATTAGTAATGAATGGATACTTAAGCGTCGTGTGACCAAGCGTCGTCAGCCAACACTTCAGGCAAATACCGGCCATTTGCGATTGAGACTGGCTTTAAGTTCTGCCAAATCTCAGTCGTCGATACAGTCGGCGGAATTTGTGACACCTCAGCGGACATCACTATCATTTCGTCAACATCTTGCACCGAGTCCGTTTGCCCGAATCGATGCATCAGCCAACCAAGTAACAAGAACGGAACCAACACCGCGACTACCGTTCCGACAGTTTCGATGGACTTCGACAGCAGCAGATCCGTTGCACGTTGAGTTGCAATGGATATGCGTTCTGCTTCAAGTCGATCTAGGCCCGATTGGATATCGGTCTGCTGTTGCACGATCGATTTGCGGGTCTGCTCGAAGGATTGCTGAGCCGCCACCCAGCCTTTTCGGGCTTCTGCGTCGGCGGTGATGAATTCCCATGACGCTTCGGTGACTTGCCTTTGCATGGCGTTGACGTGCTCTCGGTCGCGACGTGCTGCCTCGTCTTCGTTGCAGCCGACCATGATTGGGGAGAGCAAGAGCAGGAGTATGCCCAATCGCTTGAGCACTTTCCGGACGATAGTGGCTACAACCAAGATTTGTTTGAGGCGAACCATAATTTTCCCTTCGTAAAAGTCTTTGTGTAAATTTGAGTAGTTGTTCAAAACGGCGTTGGCGATGAAATGCCAACGCCAATGCAGCAGTCGCAACGAGCGTGCTGCACAGAAGTAAAACGGTGGACATGATCAACCCGTTGAGT
>JANPHB010000155.1:0-15939 GCA_031424235.1 Pirellula sp. | reverse complement strand
CCCGCCCCCTGGTTGGGTTTCTTGGGCCCCCCCTAAAAAAAACCCCCCGCCCCCCCCCCCCCCCCCCCCCCGGGCGCCCCCACGAATCCGAAGACATGCGATCGGGCGACGTGAATCTAGAACTCCAAAGCTGCGGACGGTGGGGCAAGCCCCAGCCGTCCTGAAATGCTTCACAGCGTTACTTCTAACGGTATCCAAATTTCCATGCCGCCGAGCCCTGTCGACGGGTTGAATTCCTGCGTGTATCGCTCAAAGCAGGGAGTGTGGGCGGTAGGCAATCCGCATTCGGGAACCCACTTCGTCCAGATCGTATCGATCGTTTTTGGAAGCGACGAAACGTGCCCTGTATGGGCGAATACGGCATAGCGAGAACCAGCAATATTGAGCGACACCATTCCTGCTGCTGGTTGTGTTCCTTCATGGATTTGTACTCCTGTCAGATAGTCAAACTCATGAGACGGTTTGGTATTCCAACAGACTCCGTACATCACCTCGGGAGCAATTGCATCTAGCTCGTGTGCGCGAGAAACAAACGTCGCCCACTGCTGTGAAATACTGGAGCGGTTTTCCATCGAATACGTTTTATTGAGTCCGGCAATTTGCTGCTTTTCGCCAAACTGAAACGTTGGCGAGTTGAGCCCCAGGGTGGCTGCTCGAATGGCTGCTTCTTGTTCGCGCAACTCTGGCGTAAACGACTCTCCGAAATCCTCCGACTCAAAGTAAGGGCGAATTTCGATGTCGGAGTCTTCCAGCATCGGGTTGGGACATTTCTTGACCCATTCGATGGCTTCTTCGAGCGACTTGACGTTCCAAACCCAGAATCCAGCGATTAGTTCTTTGGTCTCAGCGAAAGGACCATTCATGACAGTTCGATTTGCCCCGGAAAAGCGGACTCGAGCGCCTTGTGAACTTGGCGTCAGCCCCGCTCCATCGAGCATGATTCCCGCGTTAACGAGTGCTTCGTTGTAGTTCCCCATGGCGGTGAGCAACTCTGTACTCGGCATTTCGCACGCTTCGGATGCCTTGGTCGCCTTCACAATGATCATCACCTTCATTTCATTTCTCCTTTTTTCTTTTTCACTTGTGTATCAAGAAAGCTGTCTCGTTTTGGTAACCCGAGGCGTAAGCGAGGATTTTGCTGGTTTTTCCTCGCTTACGCTTCGGGTTACTGAGGGCCTCTCGCTTACGCTTCGGGTTACACATGAAACCTTCGCCAACGCTTCGGTTTATGAATAATCCACGCGAGGCGCGAAAACGATATTTGACAACGAAAGACTAACGCGGCTGGCGACGTAGCTCATCTAGAGATTGTAAATGTGAGTAAACTTACATCGCTTCGCCGGATACCATTACCATCCAGCCCACGTTGAAGCGATCCGTTACCATGCCATAACAAGGAGACCAAAACGTCTTGCTCAATGGCATTTGAATGGTTCCATTTTCTGCAAGAGCGTCGAACGCTTTGTGTGCGTCTGCTTCCGTCTCAAGGGAAAGTGTAAGTCGAAAGCCATCGAATTTCGACTTGTCGTCACAGCCGTCGGAGGCCATCAAAGCGACTCCACCAATCCGTAAAGTCGCATGCATGACTTTGCTCTCGAAGCCAGCTTGGAGCATCCCGGCGGGAACCGGAGCGGGACTTTCGTCAAATCGCATCATCATTTCAATTTTTGCACCAAGTGCGTCTCGATAGAAATGCAATGCTTCTTCGCAGCGACCAGCAAAGAAAAGATAGGGTGTGATTGCCAAAGGACTCATCGAGTTTGCTCTTGAGAAAAAATGCCTTTCGAATGGCAGCATCCTAACGATCGATGCGCCTCTAACAACAGTCGATTGCAATGAACGGAAATCGACTTTTGGTTGAGAAGAATTCGAAATTTCGTTTAACAGTCAGCCGTAGGCGTACTTGCCGTTCTCACCAAAAGTACGCCTACGGCTGACTGTTAAACGAGAGACGCGAGTCTGTAGCTGGTTTCGTGAGAAACCAGCCCTCAAGAATTTTATTCCAGCTGGTTTCTCACGAAACCAGCTACGTCAAGAGCGTCCCGTTTACTTTAGAGGGGAGAATGCGGTCGGCTTGAGGAACAAGCTCTTCACACCATCTTTGGCCGTCAACGATCCACCTGCTGCGGCTTCAGACGCTTTGTAAGCTTTTTGCCATTCTTCGTCCGCTCCAAACTTTCCAAAGGATGCTTTGGCTGCCTCAGGTGATGAGTGAGTGATGAAATACACGAGACTGTTGCCTGCTGCTGGCAAATCGGCATCGATTTGTGCGGTTCCCTTTCCGATAGGCGATACAGCTTCTAGTAGCTTCGCTGCTGTCAACTTTTCGCCATCAAGGACGGAGCAATACAGGATATTGGTCATTCCGTGTTTGGTGAACAGTCCCAGGGTATGGTTTTTGAATCTCGCATTGAGGGCTGGGAGATTGCCTTTGGAAGCGACGTAGGTTCGCAGCTCGAATACGCGATTGCCGACCGCTTTCACTTCCAAGTTTGGACTGTAGTCGTTGGTGGTCAAAAAGATTCGCTCAAACGATGCGACGGCCTTCTTGCCATCGATTTCGGTTTTTTTCACGGTTTCATTCCAT
The DNA here is from genome assembly GCA_031424235.1 of Pirellula sp. Classification (GTDB taxonomy): domain Bacteria; phylum Planctomycetota; class Planctomycetia; order Pirellulales; family Pirellulaceae; genus JBKCUI01. The sequence goes on along the minus strand of JANPHB010000155.1, from coordinate 13,352 downwards.
TCCGGATCATTTCGGAGAGCGGTATTGGCAGCATCTGCAGCTGCTTTGTCCTTGTAACTGAGCAACGTGAAGACACGTTCATCAGCGGCGTCAACGTTGGTCCAAGCACCAATGAGGGTAATATTGTGTTTGGTCATCATGGCCAGCCCACTGTCGTTGATCAGTTTGAGAACATCAGCTTGTCGGCCAGGTGTCGCAACATAGGATCGGAGCTCGTAGATTTTGCCGGCAGGGGATTGCGCCATCACGGCGGCACCAGCCAATAACATGAATGCGAACGCTACGAAAAAGTTTCTGAGCAACATAGTCTTGTAAATTCCTTTGGGACGTGAGGGAGGGTTTGGGCCAGGTAGGTCCTGTGTGTCGTTTGGGAAGAATTTTCTGCATCGACGGCAAACAGGGAATGTCAGCACAACAGTATACCAGTCAAATCGCAATTCGGCTCTAGGGCTAACGACGCTTGTCAATACCCATATCTTTGCAGGTCACATTCCAATTCCCCAGGGTTTTTCGTACTCGTACTCCGCCCGAAGGGCAGTACTCGTACTCGAGGGGGCGGACAACTCATCCCTGTCTACATGGAAAATCTGAAACGAGCCGAAAGCAACTTGCCAAAAAAATTATCTCATCACTGCGTCTAATTTTTTCGCCACCCAATTTTTTTGCCAAAACGCTTGCGCGTCGTGCTAACGACTTGGGCCCCAAGTTTCACTAGCGCGGATTATTCATGCAGTATACGGATTTTCGATCGTCTGCGGATTTTTTGAGTTTTTGTCACTGATGTTCGGCGAAACCCACTTTGCAGGCAGACCGCCCCCTTACCCCCGAAGTCGATTCGAGATTTGAAATTTGTGATTTTGGGTTCCACCATCAACAAGAACGGGGATGTGGAAGGGTGGCCAAGACATGGCCTAGCTTTTCTAGCAAGTGAGAATATGGCCAGCTCGATGCAATCAGGAGTCGTACTCGCCTTGTAGAGACAATCACTCGGGTTGCAACTTTGATAATCATCGTTCTCCAAGTCGAAGCGTGCCCTTCACCAAGTGGATCCGCTTTGCGTCTACGATTGTGTTGCTGTCGCTTTAAGCTCTGTGAGCGAACTTCTACTGGTAGATCCTCGGGCGATGGCAATGCTTCGGGCGGATCTGCAATCATGCTACGCAACTCAACTAGTAGGTTGGCAGCTATCACGTGGAGCATCACGCGAAAGAGATTTGCCATGTAACGATGGTCACTCAATCGATCTGCTCTAAACTCGCATTTGAGTTCCTTATTGCGGTTCTCGCTTTCTCCTCGATCAGCATATCCATCGTAGACTCCTTGCGGTGATATTTCGATGCCAGGGCGATTCGTGACTACTGCGCGTCGATTCGTTCCTTGCCCATTAACTTCGCACTTGATCACGACCTTTCGCGCCTTCTTCCAGCGATCGGCCTTGTAGTCCATAGACATGAATTCTCTGACTGGCTTGTTATTCAATGAATAGGCTGCAACTGCCGCTTTTAGCAGGGATTCGCTTGCTTTTTGTGTTCTGGGATTCATCTGGTATCCGACGGTGTAATTAACGCGTGAGAACTTCTCTAGCTCATCGTAGAATTCTTGAACAGCGAATCCCGAATCCGCTCGCACGTGGATATGAACGTCAGGAAAGCGTTGCCTCATCTTTTGAATGACCCGAACTAAATCTGCTGTTGCACCAAGGCTTGCCGGGGCAGTTCCAAAGAGCAAAACAGGCAATGCCACCATGTCGTTCTCGGCGCAAGTGATGACTCGAACTTGGTACTGATATTGATTGTAAAAACCATGAAAGAATGTCAATTGCTGAGAGCCATGCGTTGGGTCATCAAACGTGTCGATATCAAGCGTGATGTGGTGTGGCTCGCTCTTGAACGACGCGACAAACCGATCGATGAACCATTCTTCCATCTCAAGCAAGTCGCGAGGCGTTACCGAATTTTCTAGTCTTGAAATGGTCGGTTGGCTAGCAAGGTCATCGTCGTCTGGTTGCCTACCTGCGATGAGTTTGAAGATGGGATCGGACCGCAAAGTATCATGATCATTTTGATCTTCGTAACCGGCTATGATTCCAAAAACGCGTTGGCGAACAATACTCAACGCAGAGTGTTTGTAGCCACCATGTGGCCTTCGTATCAGCGAGGCGAACGATTCGGTCAACCCAAGTGACTTATCAAGCTGATAGAAGGCGATCAAACCTCCATCCGAAGAAAGATTTTCCTCAACACGCTCAATTTCGATCGGCCTTCCTTGCCAAAATCCGAATGACATTTGCGTTGCAGACTGTATACTCATGGTCGGTCCTTCTGATGCGTCGTAAGCTGCTTGTGATAAACAACTTATACGCACAGAGGGCCGTTTTCGTTCAACAACCAATGAATAATCCGCGCTAGAGCACCCAGGCATTATCCCCATTTACGGACTAGGCAAATCTGCAACTGGAAAGCTCTACTATGCAATGCGATTGATCAAGGGAAATAATCTCCACTTGCACATCAAGAATTTTCACGAGAAGGTCAAGCAGGGTAAAACGGAATTTGATGGCCAATCGCTGCGACGAATTCTTCGACGGTTTTTGGATGTATGCGAAGCGATCAGTTATGCCCACTCGCGGGGAGTATTGCATCGCGATCTCAAACCCGGAAACATCATGCTGGGACCTTATGGCGAAACATTGGTTGTCGACTGGGGGTTGGCGAAAGCCATGGGTGTCTCTGCCGTCACGGAGTCGCCCGTAAGCCAGGATGTTTCGGTATTGGCGGTGCCGGAAACACCCATTCGTAGAAGTGGTTCGCAATCCGATTCAACGCGAGATGGCTCAATCGTAGGGACTCCTTCGTACGCGCCGCCCGAACAGCTCTCAGGGCACTTAGATTTGATCGAGGTTCGATCAGACGTCTATGGCCTTGGCGCGATACTCTATGAGATTTTGAGTGGACAACCACCTGCATCGGGAACGTTGCTTGAGGTGATCCGAACCGTCACCACTGGCAAAGTGGTCCCGGCTCGTGCTGTCAACCATCAAGTGCCAAAGACGCTTGATGCGATCTGCAGCAAGGCGATGGCGCTCGCACCGCCTGACCGATACGATTCGGCCAGTGAGTTGCGGTCAGACATCGAACGTTGGTTGGATGATGCTCCGGTTAAGGCCTACGTGGAGCCGATTTGGATTCGATGTTCGCGATGGTTGCGCAAACATCCCGCAACGGTGTCAACTCTATCATCCGTTGTGATCATGTTACTCGCGGGATCGGTCTTATTCGCTACGATCGTTTCGCAAAACAACTCCAGGCTTAGTAAACTCAACACAGAGCTATTGGAGTCGAACCTTAGAGAGAAATTGTCCGCGGATTTGGCAAATGAAAAGAGTCAGTTGGCACGATCGCAAAGTCAGCTAGCTCTTTCAACGCTCAATTCCGTTTTGCTGGATGTACAGTCAAGTTTACGCTCGCTTCCCGGTGGGTCGACCGTGCGCCGTGCAATCATTACGAACTCTCTTGGGAGCCTCGATAAAGTTGTCACCGAGGTTTCGAACAAGTCCCTGTCAGATAGGAACACGATGCTGGCGCTCATTGAACTTGCCGACGTTGCCGTTCAAATCGGAACGGGCAATCAGAATAGCGGAATCGGAAAGCCCGACGGGGGAAGAAACTCGGTCTCAAGGTACAGCACGCCGGAGTCACAATCTGCTGCAGGCATTGCGTCGACAGCCCTATTGAAGGCATTAGAAATTGGAAAACAACTCTACCAAGATCAGAAAACGAGCGAGCTAGGAAACGATCTTTATCGAATCAATTTTGCTTTATCTTACAACAGAAGGCGACTCGGCAATTCTGATGAAGCAATACGCTATTTCGAAGACGCTTTGCGAATCGGAAACGAGATTGTCGCCGCCAATCCGGAAGACACAAAGTACCGCGGTTCGGTTGCTGTGACCAAAACCGCCCTGGGCGAACTGCTTCGCACATCCAAGCGACTCGATCTTGGAAGGGAATGGATTCAGGAATCGCTAGTTGAAACAAAGGCATTGACCGAGCTTGAGCCGAATTCTGATTCGTTTCGTGAGTTATACGCCCAGAGCCTTGAATACATGGGAGAAGTGGAGTCAGACTCTGATAATTTAAAAGAAGCAGACGAAAACTTCGTTGAGAGTATCGAAATTCGTCAGCAGCTTTCAGAAAAGGACAAAACAAATCTGAGCAAGATGAAGTCTGTGATCTTCGTCCTCGGGAAGCGAGGTTTGAACTTACTCAAAATGGGCCAGCTTTCCATTGCGGCCGAAGTGGAAGGGAAAGTTGCCAAAATACATCGTGAAATACAACTGTTAGATCCCATCGACAATCAGTCTCGTGTCGAACTGGCGAATAGCCTAGATCGACAAGCAAAATTGAGTGCACGATTGGGAAACTCTGATCAAGAGATAGAGCTCTTCAGTCAAGCCATGGGAATTCGAAAACAAATGGTAGACCAGGATCCGACGGACGCGCTGCGAAAGCGAGCTCTATCCATTTCGTATGACAACCTCGGGAAGGCGGAACTGAAGCGAGGTAACGTAACAGTCGCAACGGACCTTCTGCGATCATCGCTTTCAACGAGCCGCGAACTTCTTGACTCAGACCCCAAGAACACCACCAAGCGAAGGGACGTAGGACTGTCACTAACCTCCGTAGGAAGCATCCTCGTGCAACAAGGCAAAATCTCCGAAGCTTTGCCGTTGTACAAGGAATCCTTGACTATCTTTGAACTGCTCGCCAGTGAAGAGATCGAAAATGCAATGAAGCAACGTGATCTGATGATTGGACGCGCGCGTCTGGCTGACGTGCTGATGTTGGACGGCAAGCCAAAAGAAGCACTGGCGATTTACAGCCAAGCTGTCGAAAGTGTTCGTGTTCGAATTTCGAAGAATCCAGATCTTTCAGAAGGAAAGAAGGACATGAGTGTTTTGCTTCAAAATATTGGAACCTTACACATTCAATCAGGACGCCCGTCCGACGCGTTGCAAAGCTTGGAAGAGTGCTTTTCGATACGCTCTGCGATATGCGTATTGGAACCAAGTAACATATCTGCAAAGATGGATTTAGGGATCATCGCCCTACAATTGGGCACGGCATTAAAACAGCTCGATAGGCTTGATGAAGCCAATACGATGTTCAATCGAGCAATCGAAAATTTGTCTCCAATAACCGACCAAGACGCGGACAATTTAGAAGCGGTTTTCAGTCTTGCAGATGCTCGGGCTACTCAAGGCGAACTTTTGTTTCAACAAGGTAAACTGCGAGAAGCCTTAGAACTACTTGTTGTTGGTCGTTCCACTCTGGATCAGTTGCGAGCCAAAACGCCGGACAACGTGGAATGGCGGAGCAAGTGGGTTGAGACCTCGATCTCACTTGCAAAGGTTGAGTCTGCATCAGGAAAGCATGAAGACGGCCTCAAACGAATTGGAGAAGTTTTACAAGTGCTCGACTCAGTGATCGCATCAGGCACTTCCACCGAATGGGCTCAAGACATCAAAACCGCCATCCAGTCTGATTCCCGTTGGAAGGATGCTCCTTGACAGACAACGCTGATTATTGAAGAGGTACAAGGTTGGCCGCACAAATTACTAAGCCGCGGGCGCCGCGTATTGGCTTCCATGGCAAACAAGGTTGGCAAACAAGGTTGGCAAACAAGGTTGTCGCGGTTAACTTTCGATCATGTTTTTGTAGTTGGAGGGCGCGGGCCACCGCTGTAAACATGTTTCCAACGAGTTTACCTAAGCAATTCATTGCTCGGGAGGGTGAGGCTCCTGCCGAACCTTTGCACCGTTGGCTCGGCAGGAGCCTCGCCCTCCCGAAGGTTTTCAATGGAATTGACATTGCAAAGATGTTTACAGCGGTGGGGCGCGGGCCCTCCCTGTTTCGCGGCATTTACCGGACGGCTTGCGCCCTTCCACTTACAAGATTAGCGCAATTTGGCTAACGCCCAAGGGCTTATTGACCGGTAACACGCAAGGCGAGCTTTTCGAGTATCGCAATCATTTCAAGATCTGGCTTTACGCTACCAGGTCGACTTCCTCTGGCGATGTCTATTGGTGTCCAATCGTATCTATTCGCATGGTTCCAAATGGACGGGTTTGCACCTCGATTGGCTAGGTATTGAGCGACCTTGGGATGAGCGCGATACGCAGCACCGTGCATCGCGCTCTCTTTATTGTTGTCAATCGAATTCACGTCCGCACCAAGCCCAAGGAGAAGCTCAAGAGTCTCTAGTACCTCCGGCTCGGTTCCTGGCTCCTCACCCACCGCCGTGGTTCCAATGCCGGCGGCAGCGAGTAACGGTGTGCAATTATCGACATTTGTCTTGTTCGGGTCCGCTCCCAGATCAAATAACACCTTGAGCAATGGAAGATCTGCTGTTTTGCAAGCGAGCAAAAAAGGAGTCGCACCTTTCATGTTGAGCCGGGCTTTCCCTGCCGGCCCACGCTCCAGTTGCGCATTGACATTCGCACCTGCCCTTACCAACCTCCGAACAAACTCCAAACTTGGTACATTTCCCGATCCTCTAGGCGGCGGATCACCGTCGATCCCATCGCCGCTTGCAGGCTTTCGTACCCAGCTCAATGCATGAAGCGGTGTGTACTCGCTGCGTTGGTCGTTCGGATCAGCACCGCGACTCACCAGGTAAAGAGCCAATTCGAAGTGGCCGCTTTCAACAGCCAACATTAACGCGGACGTGCCCGGTCGCGGTCCGCGTCCATTTTTGTCCTTGCCCATGATCGCGCCGACCTCGACGCCCGCGTCCAGCAATCTTCGGACTACATCGATTCTTCCCTCACGGGCAGCGAACATCATCGCGTTGAAACCAGACTTCAATTCAAGCGACATGTTTGCACCAGAATCGATTAAAACTTGAACCGCTTCCCCGTTCCCCTCCGCTGCAGCCCACATCAATGCGGTTTGCCCCTTTCGTTCCGTGGCGTCCGTTTTTGCACCGTTTTCAATCAGCGTTTTCATTACCTCCGCGCTTCCATTCCTGGCCGCAGTCATCAGCAGAGTCTCACCGCCTGGCTGCGCCCGATTCACATCTGCGCCGGCTTCCACGAGCAAACGAACGCATTCGATATCCGCCTGCACGCAAGCGATTCCAAGTGGAGTTACTTCATAATGAGTAAGGACGTCGACAGACGCTCCACTCGCGAGCAATTGCTTCACCATGTCCGAACGTTTATGAAACACAGCCCAGTGCAATGCGGTCATGCCATCTGGCTGCGTCAATGCAATTTGCTTTTTGTCCTTTATTAGATCCTTTGCAACTGCCCAATCACTCCGCTCGATCGCATCAACGAGGCGACTGCTTTGGCTATCTGCCCCTAGAACCATCGCTACGAGAAAAATCGAATGGAGTAGATACATGTTCGGGCGTCGCTCAGATGTTTACGGGATCAAAGAGACCATCGACTCGACCATTGCTGTCAGCAAATGTTTCCAGCGGAATGCCAACCCGGTTGAGCAACGTCAAATGCAAATTCGATAGCGGAGTCGGTTTCTCAAACTGAATATGACGGCCTCCTCGCATGTTCCCTGCCGCTCCGCCTGCAACCAAGATGGGCAAATTGGAGTGATCATGCGTATCGGAATCGCCCATGCCGCTTCCGTACAAGAACAGAGAATGGTCCAGCAGGTTTCCGTTCCCTTCTGGAGTCGCTTTTAGTTTCTTCAAGAATTCAGCAAACAAGGAGACATGAAACTGATTGATTTTCGCGATTTTCGCAAGCTTATCCGGGTCCTTCGAGTGGTGTGTGATCGGATGGTGAGGGTCGGGGACTCCAATCTCTGGATACGTTCGGTTGCTTGCCTCGCGCGCTAACTGAAACGTCGTCACACGCGTTATGTCCCCTTGGAAGGCCAACAGTTGCAAGTCAAACATCAGTCTTGCGTGGTCCGCATAAGCGACAGGAACGCTGATCGGTCTATCCAAATCTGGCAATGGATTGTCTTCGACGGCGGATTCGGCTTGCTGGATACGCCGCTCGACATCGCGAATATTTTCAAGGTACCCGTCAATCTTGTTTCGATCTGATGGGCCAACTCGCATCTTCAATTGTTTGATTTCCTGGGTCACCGAGTCCAAAAGACTTGCTCGCTTCTTAAGCGCTGCGCGGCGTTGGTCAGGGGTGCCTCCTTCACCAAAGAGACTCTCGAATACCAACCTAGGATGCGCTTCGGCAGGAAGCGGGTTACTCGGCGTCGACCAAGATAAATTGTTTTGGTAAACACAGGCGTAGCCGTTGTCGCATTGGCCTACCGTCGATAACAAATCCATCGCCAGTTCCAGCGACGACATCGGCGTTGATTGGCCTATCTGCTTGGCCGCGATTTGATCAACGGTTACCCCGAGATAGTAGTCGGTGCTTTCGGTGAGTTTAGCCCGGGCCGCGCTCAAAAACGCAGAGTTGGACGTCGCATGCGATCCAGGATAGGCGTTTTGCAATTCCATTCCACTCAACACCGTCACTTGATCTTTCACTTCCTCGAGCGAGGACAAAGTCGAAGGCAGTTGGTCGAGTGTATTGCCCGTTGGAAAGAATTCGGCTGGATTGCAACCCATCGGCATGTAGACATATCCGATCCGCCGAAGCTGCGAGTTGGCCCCAGGCGTTGCAGCTGTTGCGGTCAGCGCCGGGATCATCGCATCCAGAAGCGGCAAAGCAAGCGCAGCTCCAGTGCCTCGCAACACCGTTCGTCGCGATAATGCTTTTTTGAAGATTGTCATTCGGCATCTCTCATCAAAAATGGCTTACTCAATACGATCCCTTGAATGATCGCTGAGAATCGAAAATCACGCTCCGCCGCATATTCTACAATCTCTCGAATCGCAGGGCCATCGCGAAGTTCGACCCCGCGCCCCAATGCGAAAGTTAGTAGTTTTTCTGTCATCGTACCTACGAATACTTTGGGCCGGTTCACGATGCTATCCTCGAGGGTCGTTACATCGTGCACGCGAGAACCGTCCGGCATCACTCCTGCGGTATCGAGCGGTTCGCCGTCGTCGAACTGCCGCCAACGCCCCACCGCATCATAATTGTCGAGCGAAAACCCAACGGGGTCCATCAAATTATGACACGAAGCGCACGCTGCGTCCGAACGATGCATGGCCAAACGCTCTCGCAACGATTTGCCTGCCGTATCCTGCTTGTCCTTGAGTGCCGGGATATTCGGTGGAGGAGGCGGTGGTGGTGTCCCAATGACGTTCTCCAAAATCCAGTTACCGCGAATGGTCGGCGAAGTCCGAGTTGCATACGAAGTCACAGTCAAAATGCTTCCGTGCCGAAGTAGCCCACCACGGTGACTCGATGCAGGTAATTCTACCTTGCGAAAGTGGCTTCCCAAAACATGCGGGATGCCATAATGCTTTGCCAGCCGTTGATTCAAAAACGTAAAGTTGGAACGAATTAAGCCGAGCACATTGCGATCATTTGCGATGACATCTTGGAAGTGCAATTCGGTCTCGCGTCGAAACGCTTGTCGCAAATTGTCATCAAAGTCTGGATAGAGTCTGAGGTCAGGCGTTATGGAATCTAGATTGCGGAGATAGAGCCATTGGGAAGCGAAATTGGAGACCAAGGAATTCGACCGTGCATCTTTGAGCATGCGATCGATTTCAAAGTTAAGCACGTTGGGTTGCCGAAGTGTTCCGTTTTCCGCTAGAGTCAACAGTCGATCATCAGGATTGCTGCTCCACAAGAAAAAAGACAATCGCGAAGCCAACTCGAGATCGGTGATCGCATACGGCGAATTGGACGGGATATCACTTGGTTGTGATTCGATGCGAAACCAGTAGTTTGGATTAACGAGCAGCGATGTTAAGGCTGCTTCCATACCAGCGTCGAAGCCGCCAACGCGGAACGCTTCTTCGAAAAACCATATTGCCGATTCGAGATCCTGATCAACAACCGGTCTTCGAAATGCCAATCGCGCCAATCGACGAAGGATTGTTTTGGCACAGGCAACTGGATTTTTTGGGTCGATCGTGTCGCTGCCAAAAACCGCTTGACGACTCTGGGAGTTGCCTGAGTTTTTTGAGTCGAACGGACCGACAATCGCAAGTTCAAACAAAGCCGGATTGATGCGTGGATGGCGGTGCCGGTTGTAGGCTACATCAAACGGCTGTCGCTTGGTTTCGATCAACGATCCGCCGGAATTGGCAAAGGCAACTCCGACAGCATGACGCCCTGCCGAAAGTTCCAACCGAATCTTCAGGTGCGCGTCGACAAGAGTAAAGTCTTCGGGGTTTGGTGGTGGCTTGACGGCAAATCGATGTTTGGGTTCACGATCGATCAGCACATCCAACGCATGTTCCCGATTCAGTCCCTCCACTTTCTCATCGCGATCGCGTGTGAGTCTCAACTGAAATTCATACATGCCATCCCGCGGGAATGTGTGCTCGATCAAAACACCACCGCGTGATCCCAAGGGCAATCCATCGACATGTGTCTCTTGAGTTCGATCGGCTGGGACGCGAACATTGATTCCCATTGGGCCGATACCAACACCTCCCAAAGCGATTCGGCTAATCGTTTGTGCAGCAGTCAAATAGCGATTCAAAAGTGTGGGGGAGAGTTCACCGACAGTGATATTGTCGAAGCCATGGCTTGACTCGTCCTTCGGGAGAAGAGTCGTTGCGTCGATCTCAAGTGCCAACAGATCGCGAATTACGTTTTGATATTCCGTCCGAGTTAACCTCCGAAGAGAATCGGGGCGGCCAGCAAACGGAAACTCCAAACTTGAATTCGCCAACCACTTATCAATCCCCTTTGTAGCGTCATCCAATTCGGATTGAACCGGTCTAGACGCATCCGGAGGCGGCATTTGTCCAGCACGCAATCGGCGAAGTATACGCTCCCACGGCTCGTTTTCCGACGGCGTCGGTGCGCGCGAAGACTGATTGAGCTCAAGTTTTTCGACTGAGAATTCTCCGCTTGGTTTCGAGCCAGAGTGGCAGTCGAGGCAATGGTTGGTCAAAAACGACTGGATCGACTGAGTGTCGATGGTTTCGTCGGCCTGAAGTAGTGCCCCTGATTCGCTCAGGATAATCGAATAAGCGAACACAAAGCGCAGAATTGCCGACCAACCAGATTGCGATCTATTTCTGGAATTGAGGTAGGACATGGAGGGGAGGTGGGATTGAGGACAATGGGCTAAGTGGCTTGTTGAGTTAGTCGTTTAACAGTCAGCCGTAGGCGTACTAAGCTGTCTTTGACAGTACGCCTACGGCTGACTGTTAAACGAAATGCAATTGGGCAAGTACTAAATCAGCAAGCCGTCCGGTGAGGTACCGGAGAGCTCGCGCCCCGCCGCTACAAAAACAGGATCGAAAGTGCTTGCCCTTGTGACCTAGCCCAGGGTTGTCATTTTGACCATAACCAAGCACTTGCGCCCGTCTGCTGATCAGTAAGCCCCGTTAAGGAACCCGTCTGGCCAATAACTAGGATAACACAAAAGGTGCTCGAAGCCAAACAACTGCTCTGCTCAATCATCTCAATTTCCGCACTTGCTCTAGTAGGACCACCCTGCAAACTGCTAGATTGGTTTTTGAGCTTTCCCTTGATTCCCATGTCCTCTCCTGCAATTGCATCCGATGTCTAAAACTTTATCTCCCACGGAACAAGACTACGCCAACTCAGGTTGGCTACAAGCGTTGATGGGGGTAAGCGATCCATTGATTCAGCAGTCAAGACTCAATGCCAAAAAGCACTTGGATTGGATCGACTGCATTACCAGTTTGACGACGATCCGAGAAAAGGCGGACATGCTCGACGCCGCCTTAGAGTCACTTTGGCAATTTGGAGTGGCGAACGAGCTTAAATGGCTTCTCACGGCAATTCCTGCCGCCCAGCCCGCTTGGGTATTAGACTGTACCGACGATTTTTCCATCGAACAAAACGAACCGCCCAAGATCGAGGACGCTGCAACCTGGGCCAATGCGATGGGGATTCGAGATTGGTCAACACCCGTAACGATGAAGATTCTAAGCGGCGACTTTGTCTCGTGGCAACGCAAAGTAGCCCGACAAGGTGCCAACGCACCCACCGGCTTCACGATGGAGTCGTCGGGCAAGAGCACTTTGGAGTTGAAAACGACGGCGAGTTGGAAAGCCAATAATTGGGTTGATGGCACTTGGACATTTGCCATCGACGGCCAAGCGACCATGATCAAGGTCATCGAAGAGCCGATTAGCGTTCTCCGTCCGGATCGAAAGGCGACGCAAGAGAACGCGCTTTTGACGATTCAAAGCGCAGATGATCGGTTTGGCAGGCAACGAAAGAAAACATCGGGAAACAACATCACTCAAGGTGGAAGCAACCAAGGAAAATGGTCGGAATGGTGCGAATCCGCACCAGCCTTAAGCGACTTGCACTTGGCGGTTTTGTGCGGTGAGGGAATACAATGCTCACCGACATTCCAAGGGATTTGGGCGACTGTGTGGCCGATCATCTATTGCCGACGCAAGAAACTGGCACGTGGTACATGCGGCCTGACCGATCTTCGTCAGCGGCTGGACCAATGCTTCCAAGCGGACCCGCAGTTGGTAACTTGGCTGTTGGTCTTTGGCGAGTTACTATGTAGTACGCAAATCGGTGAGGGACTTGGTATCTCCGCCAAATTCAAAGACAAATAAGACTAACGCAACGATTCGTAGCTGGATTCGTGAGAATTCAGTTCGCAACAATTCGTAGCTGGATTCGTGAGAATTCAGTTCGTTCTGAATTCTTATGAATCAAGCTACGTATATTTCAGTCCGCCGCTCGCATTGCGCGTCGGGTTGGGTAATGCAGCCCACGACTCGCCTTGGCAAGAGGACGTACGAATAAATCTATCCCCTTAGTTAAAGACCATCCAGTACTTCGGCCACCGCTTATTCATGGACTGCTTCGGACCGGCGAAACCATGAATGTGATTGCGCCGCCCAAGTTCAAGAAGTCTTGGTTGGTGTTAGACCTGGCGCTGGCAACAGGTCGCCCATTGCTCGAGAAGTTTGCAATAGAGCTGAGCTAAGTATTAATACTGGATAATGAACTGCATGCTGAAACCTCTGCTGATCGGATTCCGAAGGTATCCGAGGCTCGCAACAGTCAAACAACCCGAATGGACGCCACAGCGTTTCGCTGACGCGTTCGTGACGCCTGTTCCGCTTACGATTTTGTCCGGCTCGGGCTTGACGCGACTGGACACCGCTTTGGTGTTCTAATTGGCCGCGTGATGGAAATGACACCTCCGGATTCGTCGCACCGCCAAGGGCGAGTGTAAAACGATTGTCCTCAATCGTTTCGGAATGCGATTTTGGTCTGCACTTCCGAA
>JANPHB010000154.1:0-29234 GCA_031424235.1 Pirellula sp. | reverse complement strand
AACCCCTACCTTAATCCAACACCCCCACAACCCCCCCGCGGGTGGTCGTCTCCCCCCCTATCTACCATCCCCACCCCGCCGGCTCTCCCCGGCACTCGCCCCCCCCCACGAATCCGGAGACATGCGATCGGGCGACGTGATTCTAGAACTCCAAAGCTGCGGACGGTGGGGCATGCCCCGGCCGTCCTGAAATGCTTCACAGCGTTGCCTAAAAGCGGCGAGGGGAGCTATTTCAAAACGATGTGGGTTGCAGAATGAGAGCGCGCTTGCTGGTTTAGAAGCCTTCAGCCAAGCCCCCTCAGTTGATTCTCCCTGTTTCCATCTGCGGCAAACCAACCCATGCGCGATAAGCTAAAAATGCGCCTATGACACTTGGACAAAAAACGGCGATCCACTCAAGCCCAAACACCCCAGAAGAAATGCCTTGAACTCGATAGTACGCCAGGCAAAAAGAGCCGGCAGCCCACGAAAGCACTAACGGGTATGCAACTATCCGTCGATCCGCCGAACCTCGGACCGTCAAAAGATACAACCCAAGGCCCCATATTGCGACCACAGAAGACAAGCAGTGAAAACAACTCAGCCAAATCGAGTCGATAGGAACCTTCATCCAGGAAGGCCAAAGGACTCTGACGGCCGTGCCAGCGCAGGCAACATTCAGGCAGACAATTAGCCACGGCCAAATCTCAACCCAAAGCCCTTTCATTCGAATCGTGCGCAACATCCATTTCGAAAGCGGCAGAACAGATTCGCTCTCAAACATCGGCTGCCGAGCAAGCACGTTGCTGGCGAACCACCAAGACTTTAGAAGTAGCGAGTAAATGCCAATAAACATGAGCGCTGCCAAAACCGAGGCAGCCATCCCGTGAATGTCAATTGTATTTCGAAATCTTGCAATGCGCCAAATGAGAAACAAGTAGATAATCACAGGAATTCCCGTAAGCCAATCCAATTTCCTAAATGACGTTCGCTCGAAACCGGCGTTCCAAATTCGCGTGATCGAGTTCTTGAGACCATTTTGGCTATTGGTGATCGTCATGTGCAAACGTTTACTTTGCGACGGGAGCGTGGCTCTGTTCGGAGACTGGTTTTTTCCGATCGCAAAGTAATTTCCGAATGGATCATCGATCCGGTTTGAAAACGCTAGTGCCTTCGGCCAATTGGATATTTGCCTCACGATGAACCAGAGCAAACCTAACTCTGCAATCAGAATCGCAATGGCCAATAAGGGATAGTCTCCCAACAGAAAGAGCCGATGAATAGGGTGTTCGTATAGTGCTATGGTCCTTGGCATCAAGATGGGCATTAGGTTCATTCCGATTATCAAAACAGGCGTTGCAAGCCGCCCCTTGGGCATCAATGTTAGGAAACAAAACAGCAACAAAATGCAAGACGATTCGGCGACCGAAGGAATCAAGCGCGCCCCATCAACTTGAACGCGCAACAAGCTAAATAGTGCGATGTGCACGAACAGAAATAGAATCGGTATCAGCAAATGCGGACGCTTGTAGTCTGGGACAAGCAACGACACCGGACTGGAAAACTGAATTAAGAGCTGGCTATTGAGGATGGTAGTTAACAACACGGAAAGCAATACATCGACGAACACGATCCAACTGCCACTTAAAACTCTACCATTAACTTGGATTGACTTCGCGTGCCTCGCGACAACACGCTCAAGTTCCTCATCGTTTATTCGCGGAACACTATTAGCGCCTCGTTTACCGATGGCAATCCGACGCAGATTTGGCAACGACTGTAGCTGACTGCCCAGTTCTGGAGAGATGGGCAAGGGGACGAGCTTCAACGGAGTTCTGGTCGTTGGAATGACCTCGGGTATCTTGTCTGGGAGGCTCATGCGGGGATTGATAATGATCTCGCGCAACTCGACAAGATCATGGAGAGTGGCCAACTTTGAGGGCGAATCGGTTTTTTCAGTCGGCACGAGGAAGTCGGCATCGGCAACTTCAATGGAGCGGAGGCGAGGTTGTTTTTTCAGAAGTGCCAGTTCGCTTGGCTCGATTGAACTCACGCTCAGCAATTCCAAGTTTGGCAAAAGCGGCAAATCCGATAGTCTTATCTTGAATGGAACGCGGACCGTCAAGCGTCGAAGTTCTTTGAGCTCCCCGATCGCTTGCCAAAGCTCTGGCGTTGGCTTGACTCCATTCAATTCTAATGTCCGCAGGAACGTCAATCGGGTTAGGCTTTCAAGACTCTGCGTGTCCATTTCCATCAGCTCCACATCCGTTGGCTCGATGGAATTCGAGTTCGAAGGCGTTCCGTTTTCCACGGTGCGTACTCGATTTGCTGTTGGCACAATCGAGATGCCTTTTGTGTATTTGAAGCGGGCTGGATTCGCCTCCCAGGCAATCAATTCTTTGGAATGATGCAGTGTTTGCGTAAAGTCCTCTCGGCTGTCAAAAATGGACTCGGTCTTGGCTGGTTCAGCTGAGTTCAAAGCTACAACCACAGCGAAGACTGCAACGACGCAGTAAAGAAGTGCCCCAAAGACGAGCCAGGGATTGACGATGTAGGACCTAAGAACAGCAGCCAGTTTTCGTTTCATCGCTTGGCCTCGCCATCGCTAAGCTCGAGAAAGATCTCTTCCAGATTCAAGTCTTCGACGCTGATTTCACAATGCCATTTCTGCTTTAGGCGTTGCACTAGGTCTTCCGATACATTGGGCAACGTAGCGATAGCTTCCTTGCCTGCCTTTGTCGTACGGAGGGATTGGGGAATGGAAAAGGATTCGGGTAGATCTTCGGCCGCGGAGATGCGAATTCGCTTGAATCGCTCCTTGAGCTGATCCAACTCGTCATAGCAATTGATTTTCCCGCCAGCTAAAATTGCGACGTGCGACGCGACTCGTTCGAGATCGCTCAAGATATGTGTCGAGTAGAGCATGGTGTGATCGCCATCTTGCGCCACTTCGATCAATTGCCGCAGCGACTCTCGGCGGCCAACTGGGTCCAAACTAGCGACAGGTTCGTCCAAGATGAGCAATTCAGGGCGATGCCCTAGTGCCACCACCATGGAAAGCCGTTGTTTCTGGCCAGGCGATAGGAAACTGGCTCGATCATGAGACGGAAGCTCCCAACGCTTCATCAGTTCGCGCGTCCAAGGGCGATCCCAAGAGTCATAAAACGCTCCTATGTAGTCGACTACATCCAGAGCCGACATCCAAGGATAGAAAATAGGAGTCTGCGGAACGTAGCCAATTCGGGCTTTGGCTTGCGAAGAGAGATCCCAAGAATCCTCTCCGAAAAGCTTAGCAGTACCTTTGCTGGCCTTAAGCAGCCCGAGTAGGCATTTGATCAGCGTTGACTTGCCCGAGCCGTTGGTTCCTAAAAGCCCAACCACCGAACCGCGTTCGATTGTCAAGTCGACGGAGGTCAACACATCCTGGAACGTAAAGCTCTTTGCAAGTTGCCTAGTTTCGATAACGTTCATTTGTGAACTTTCGCTTTGCTTGAGGCATCTGAAATTTCCTGAGCGACTTTGGCAGCGACAGCGAGCGATTGTTCCACGGAGAGCCCCAGTTGTTTGCCCTGAGCCAGGAACTCGATGGCCGCTGGCCGAAGTTGTTCCTTCCGTGCTGCGAGATTTGCAATCGGTGAGGAGGGTGAAGTAGGAGCAGGTTCCCGGACACGCATTCCGGTTCCTCGAACACGCTCGAGCACGCCATCGATTTCGAGACGGGCATACGCTTTAGATACCGTCATGGCATTGATATCCAGATCCGTAGCCATTTGACGCACAGACGGGACCATCGTGCCGACCTGCCAGCGGCCACTTTGGATCAAAGACCGGACTTGATCCATGATCTGCCGATAAATAGGCACACCAGAAGATGGTGATATCTGAAACAATACAGTGAGCTCGCGCATTAGTGTATCACTACCACAATGCGCTTAATGAGTCAACTAGTGCATCTAGAATCCCGGTAGCGTGTACGCAATCGTCGCGGAGCGACGAGCGACAATGTCGCCCTTCGCTCCGCAAAGGTAGCGTGCGACAAGACGGCAGTTTGTCATGTCCTAACAACGAGACGAGCTGAAAGAGCGTTATCAGTGCGCTGACTTCGCTCCCTTATTTGTCGACATCCGGGGAAGGATTGAGACAAACTATCATTGCCGAATCGAACTTGTTCACAGGCCGTTCGTTCGTTTTCGCCTGTCAGTTTGGAACACTATCGAACAGTGGTTGTTGAGTGCCTGGCTAGATAATTACCTCGATTTCGAAAAATCTGCACTGTTTCATCTGCTCGATTGCATATCTCCGGCGAAATCAGCTCCCAATTCCCCTTCGACAATAACTGCTCTCGAAGTTGAACAGCAAATCGGTTGATTACGTTATGAGCAACACGATCTCGCAAAAGGATAGAGCATTCCTGTGTGGGCAAAACAAGATAGTCTACTACTTCGCTGGCTTTCGCTGCTAGTTGTGCAACTTTGTCGTCATCCGTGTCTCCTGGCGTCCGTGCCCAATCGGCTTCCGCGGAGAGGCTCATCATGAAATCAGGACGCAGCAGAGTATTCTCAAGTTGGATTGCGTCCGAGGAACGACGGGTGCCCTCGCGATCAAAAATCGCCACACTCTCGAGGCTCTGCGTATTCAAGAAATAACTATGCGTTGTGGCAAATCGAGCCTGAGACAATTTATTCAACTTCATGTCGTTCACAATGATGTCCAATGTTTGTTGATGGGCGGCCATCGAATTTGGACTGTCACCATCGTGGTTCCTCCACCCTAGCTGAACGATATTGACAATGCATAACGAGAAGACACAAAACAATAGGCACGAAGACCCGACGTTGAGTGTAAGTCCACGCTTGTACGGAATCGGAATTAATGCAAAAAGGTACAGGCCGAGCACAGAAGGCATACAAACAAAGGGATTAAGTCCCGCGCCTCGAAGCGTCAAGAAAAGTGCTGGGGCAATTCCGATCCAAAGCGGCCGCAGGTCGATGCCACGTAGGTCATCGCAAAAGTTGGCCCAAGCTTTACTGGTTGTGAGGTTCGCATTCGGACAGCGGCTGATAACAACCATGACTTGAAAGGCGATCAAATACAGGATCGCGGCTCCACCGATATGTTCGTAGACGAAACGAAAATGCCGCACAGATTCTGAAAACGGAAGATGCGCATTCGCGTCTGTGTTCCAAACAAAATAATAATAGTAAAGAGTGTTAAAGTTGACGATGAAGAACCAAGCGCTGAGCAGCACCGTCAGCCCAAAAGCCGCCGAAAGTCCGCGAAGATAAAATCGATCTCGACGCAGGAAGGCGAGATCCCAAAACACAACAGGCCCCATTGCGAAGACAAAGTAAACAGGCGCTGTTCCGCGAAATAGACAGGTAGCGGCGCAACTGATTCCCAAAAGCCAGTAGGGCCATTGCTCATTTCCTCTGGAGGCGATCAGATACCATAAACAAGTGGTTCCAAAGAGGATCGCAAGACTCAGGTCCATTCGGTAGTCTGACAGCCCGCCATTATTCATGTACAAGCAGCGAAGGAGCAGGAATGGCGCGGTTACGGCCAAACTGGCTCTTGCTGAGAGCTTCTGCACTTTCGAAAAATAGAACCATGCGGTCATACAGAAAGCTGTAAGTTCGACGGCTTGAATCCAGATCCCAACGTGCCGACTCGGCTCAAAGAACACCCCAGCGACTGCCGCAATCAAAAATGGAAGGCATACCGTGTCGCCGACGCATGCGGCATTCAAGGCCGCCAACAAGCCTTGTTCCCTACAAAGTGTCATCACTTGGTGGGTACGAGAGTTGTAGGAAATGGAGTCGTAGAACGGTTGGTTCGCATCGTAAAAATGATTGTTCAGACGCGTTGCCAACCAGCCCAGAAGAAGGCACCCCATTAGGATCATTCCTAAGCACACGATCGATTCCCGATTTACGGCAATCCAGCGGCTAGTTAAGCCGAACTTCGATGGTTCCGACATCAATGACTTTGATGACATAGAGTTATCCATTTTCTTATGCCGCAATCTTTTGAGTGGCGATAACAGGAGTACTTTGTTTTCTGGCAATGTAGAGTGGTCGTTGCTTGGACTCCTCATAGATTCTGCCAATGTATTCTCCGAGGATCCCCATCCCGATAAGTTGCAGTCCGCCGAGCGTGAAAACAGCGCAGCAGAGTGTGGTAAATCCTACAGGAGCTGTTTCGGATCCAACTATTCGCTTGAATACAAATGCCATTGCGACCAACATAGAAATCGCACAAATGGCAAACCCACTGGCCGTCATGAGCCTCAATGGCTTAAAGGAAAAACTGAGAATGCCGTCACTTGCATATCGGAATAGTCGCTTGATCGTCTGCTTGGGAGTGCCCATATAGCGATCCTGTCGATCGTACTCAACGAAAACTTGGTCGAAACCAATCCAAGCTCGGAGGCCGGGAAAAAACCGATGCGCCTCTGGCAGTTCTCTTAGGGCATCTAAGGCCTCTTTATCAAGCAGGCTGTACGTTCCCGTGTTCGGTGGTACATGAACATCAATTAGATGCTTGAATACGCGATGAAAGGCTTCGAAACCAAGTCTTCGAAGGCCAGTTTCTTGTCTGCTTCGGCGACGAGCAAGGACGACTTGGCCACCATTTCGCCAAGCCTCAACCATTTCCGGAATCAATTCCGGTGGATCCTGCAAATCCCCATCGAGGAGAATGACTGCATCCGCATCAACTTGACTTAGCCCAGCAGAAATTGCTGCTTGCTGTCCGAAGTTGCGGGACAATTCAACGACCTGAAATCGAGGGTCTTCGATCGATAGTGCGCGCAGCAACTTCGGGGTCGAATCGGAGCTTCCGTCATCAACGAACGTAACTTTCCATTGCTCCCCGGAGGCGTTGCAAGCTTCCCTTAAGCGTCGGCGAAGCTCTGGAACATTTTCCTCTTCATTGAAGAGTGGTACGACAATTTCGATCATATGGAATCATTCCAAAGAGGCCGCTAAAGTTCTTTCCCTTTCCTACGGCGTCAGAGTAGAAAATACTCCATTCCCAGGTCAATTCCATTATTGACGCGGTCGTTACCGAATTGCCTCTCGCCTAACGGCTTGTCGGTTTAGTCGTTTAACAGCCAGCCGACAAAAGTCAGATTTCGTTTTCATGAGCCTGAGGCGCTAGCCGATTTTTGCAGGTCGAAAGAACTCGGCTAGCGCCTCAGGCTCACTTTTGTCGGCTGTGACTGTTAAACGAAGTGCATTTGGACAACTAATAAGTCAGTGAGCTGCCAAACGAAATTCTATTGACTTAGCAATGCGATTTACGTCAGTATTCACCTATGAATACAACTCGCATTGGTCACAGAAAGACAGTCGCCGCGGTTCCAAAAGCAATTTTCATTGACGGCACATTTTCGTTAGCTTCTGGGAAGAATTCTGGAGTTGAACGGGTTGTAAAAAGCATTGTTCGTGAGTCCCAAAGGGCGGGAACAAATCCATCCGTCGCAACGGTGTTCTGTCATGAGAACCGTTTTTTTGCGTTGGACAAAAAGCAAATCGAGCAGCTTAGTCGATGCGCTGATTTTCAAAGAGACGTCGTTGCTCGTCTGCCGCTTATCTACCTGTGGTTTGCGAAACTGGTTTGCTGGCTATTTCCGATTGCTTCGGTTCGAAAGTGCCTGCTGCCGGGCGCTGGCCATCTCGGACTCTTTAAGGTTGCTCACACTTTTTTTGAGAAGCGAACGCGGAAGTCTTGTGCAAAAGACGCTTCGGAAGTGCACTTTTCCCCCGGCGATATCCTTTTGCTTCCAGACGCTTACTGGGCAAAAATGCGAATTTGGCCTGTCGTCGAACGAGCGCGACAAAGTGGAGCCATGGTGGCTTCGGTTGTCTACGACTTGATTCCAATAACTCACGAGGAGTTCGTTGGGGACGGGATGAAAGCCAAGTTCATCGAATATCTTCGATGTCTAGCGACCCATTCTGACCTAATCATCGCAATCTCGGATACTGTTCGAGAACAACTCCGAAACTACCTTCCACAGATCTGCGAGCCAGGTACTTACTGCAGCGACATCCGTTCGTTCACTTTGGGAGCGGAATTCGCAAATGCGGAAGGCAATCCAAGTCAGGAATTGAGTGAGTTGTTTGGTGACGCAGGAAATAGCCCCTACCTGATGGTGGCCACTTTCGAGCCCCGCAAGAATCACAAATACCTTGTTGATGCCTTTGAATTGCTCTGGGAAACGAACCCCAATTTGAAGCTATGTTTGGTAGGACGAGTTGGGTGGCTATGCGATGATCTTTTGGCGAGGCTGGAAAACCATGCCGCCAGAGACCGCCAGCTTTTCGTTTTTCACGGCATAACCGACGCTGAGCTTCAGTATTGCTATCAATCGAGCCGAGGAGTCATTTTCCCGTCCATCGTTGAGGGGTTTGGCCTTCCTATCGTAGAATCCCTATGGCATGGAAAAAAGACGTTTGCTAGCGATACCTTGATTCATCGCGAGGTTGGAAAAGGAGATTGTACTTACTTCGACCTAGGGAATCCCTTATCGCTAGTCGAGGAGATTTTGGAATGGGAAAAGCAATTGAAATCGGGCATCTCCCACTTACCAGTTCGCCAGCCGATCGCATGGGCAGAAAGCTACAAACAGTTGATCGATTGCTGCCTCGATGCCTATCGAATCCAATCCTTGCCACAAAAAAAGCGTGCTGCATAATGACACAGCCAACAAATGTCAAAAGTAGTAGGCACATTCCATGTGCCGTTCACCAGGAATCATTATCAATGCTCCAGCGGACGGCACGACGGAGCGTGCCTGCTACTTTTTGAAGTTGAGAAAATGTTCACTTGACCTACAACCTCTCAATTTGATACCAAAGGGTTTGATGGGATTTCATTCCATTCAAACTAGATCAGGTTGCTTTGATCTGAGGTGAGTTCCCAATCGAACCAAAGCGATGAAACAATGACTTCGACCTTTCGCAAAATGCAAGCAAACCCAAATCAGCCGAGTCGGTTGTTTTTGGACGCTTCGCATACGATTGCGTCAGGTAAGAACTCTGGAATTGAACGAGTCGTCAGGAACATACTTTCCGAGTGTGGTCGCTGGTGCGAGGTCGAAGGATTGCCGAAACCTCAGTTGGTAACGCATTGTTCCGATCGATTTGTCGCCGTCGACGAAAAACAGGCTAGTAGGTTTGAGAAGCTAGCTGCGGCCGAATCCAACATACATCGATTCCTCCCGACTTGGTATAGTCCCATTGCGAATTGGATTTGCAAATGGTCCGGTTCGAATCGGATCAAGAAATGGCTAATGCCTCAAGCTGGGCATTTGGGAATATTCAAACTGCCGCATTCCGCTTGGTCCAAATCCATTCAACGATCGTTGTCGCGTCAAGCAGCTGCTATTGAGCCCAACGAAAACGACCTCTTTGTTCTCCCTGATGCGTATTGGACTAAGCGTGGCGTTTGGCAAGCAGCCGCATCGGCGAGAATGAATGGCGCCACGATTGCCACCGTCATCTATGACCTCATTCCGTTAACCCATCCTCAATACGTCGGTGCAAAGCGTACTGAGGGCTTCCGCAAGTACCTTCATCAGGCAATTGAAAACTCGGACCTGCTTGTCACGATTTCTCAAACCGTCGAAATCGAAATCAAGGACTACATTCAAAAGAATCGTTCCTCTTTAGCGAGTGTCCCGTCGGCTATTCGGCATTTGACGCTCGGGGCAGAACTTAAGCTGGTCGAGGGGGACATTCGTCCGGATGTCCGCCAGCTTTTCACCAAGGACGTTCACCGGAACCCCTACTTAATGGTTGCGACGTTTGATCCTCGGAAGAACCATCATTATCTTCTAGATGCCTTTGATTTGCTTTGGCAAACACGAGAAGACCTTCGATTATGCCTTATCGGCCGAGTGGGGTCACTCTGTGAAGATGTCGTTCAACGAATCCGAAACCATCCGCGATACGGCAAGCAGCT
This sequence comes from Pirellula sp., assembly GCA_031424235.1. Lineage (GTDB taxonomy): Bacteria > Planctomycetota > Planctomycetia > Pirellulales > Pirellulaceae > JBKCUI01. Next base: position 19,289 of record JANPHB010000154.1, on the reverse strand, counting down.
TTTCGCTTTTCACGACATCAAGGACTCGGACCTACAGCATTGTTACAAATCATGCCGTGGGGTGATTTTTCCTTCGATCGTCGAAGGCTTCGGCTTGCCGATTGTAGAATCACTGTGGTTTGGCAAGAAAACCTTCGCCAGCGATACTCCGATCCATCGGGAAGTCGGCAAGACTGATTGTGTGTACTTTGATTTGGAAGACCCCAACTCACTCGTAGACGAAATCAAAAAATGGGAACAGATCGCGGATGCATCCAATGGCATGCTGCCAATTCGAAAGCCAACAACTTGGGAAGAATGCAGCCGGGTTCTGATTTCCCACTGTGTCAGCGCTCAGCAATCCATCAAGAGCCGCGCCGCATAACGCGAGCGCATCGAACACTCGCGTTGTTCTCGTTCGGGGTGTAGCGAAAGTCGTCAAGACTTTCGGCGAATTCCCTTGTCGCACCGAAACTCTTGACGAGTTTCGCTACCCATGACCAACCTCAAGCTTAAATTGATCTAACCGGCATCTTTCAGCCTGCCGTTCGCCGTAGGCTAGCTCATTCCCAAATCGCACATCCACGTAGCGATTTTTTCGCGATGGCTTTTTCGAAATGGAACTGGATCGCCGGGGCTTAGACACAGCGGGACCAACACCGACACAACCACACGCATTAACTCCTCCAAACCATCTCCCGTGATACTGCTGGTCTTTACGCAATGGCTCAGTCGTACCGATGTCTTTGCATCGACAAGGCCGACGTTCGATTTGTTTTGAGGCAACAGATCGGACTTTGTCTTGACCAGTATTACTCGCTCGGAGCACCTAGACAAAATTTCATCGTGCGTTTCGGTCCAACCCGAAACATCATCGACCAACAGCAATGTGCAATCGGCCGTTGCGATCCGGCCCAGCGATTGCTGAACTCCAACCGCTTCGATCGAGTCCTCAGCGGCTCTAATGCCGGCGCTGTCGACGAGTTCGATCGGCCAACCGTCGAAGCTGGTGCGTTCGGTCAGCAAATCGCGGGTCGTACCAGCTTGTTCGTGAACAATGGCACGCGTGTAGCCTAGCAATAAATTAAGCAAGCTACTCTTTCCGACGTTGGGTGGGCCCGCCAATACAACACGCCATGGTTCTATCAAGTGACTGCCCACATGAGAACGATCATTGAGCTGTCTTAGTCGCTCTTTGGCTTCGGCCATGTTTCGCTCGTTCATCATTGCTTGGATCGCGCCGAACTCTCTTTTGAGTGCACCGCGATACTGGTCGAGAAGGATGGCCGTCGTGCGTTGCGTGGTGGCCAGAGTTAGATCTTCCCGAGCTTCTGCTATCGTTGGGTCCTCACCCACGCAGGATTCTTGCAGGAAAGAGGTTCGCTTTACGGCACCAAACGACACCAAAAGATTGACGATCGTTTCGGCAGCTAGTCGCCCGCCGTGGCAATGGAGTTCCACGCGTTGCTCACCGGTTCGGCAGACCACGATGGACTCGCCGCGGCCGACGTCTTCGTTCTGTGTAAAGCCGTACCGAATCGCGTTGATCGCTAAACTGCTGTTGCCAGCGTTTGGACGCCAGCATCGGCTCGTGAACTCCAACGCCCGAGGCCCCTCGAGCGTTAGGACTGCTATTGCGGCGGGGGACCGACTCGTCAATTGAGCAACGAAAGTTATTCCGTCGCCCGATGTCATTGTCATTGTTGATTGGAACACTCGCTATCTCTGTGCGTTCGGAGTCACAAACTGCTTGCCCTCGAGCCAGCGTCGACAAACGTTCGGCCATTCCGAAGTACCTTGGATTGCTTTAGCAAGTCCTTTGCCATGCGAACCTTTTTCAAAAACATGAAGCTCACCTGACACTCCGTTTCGCAACATGGCAGCGAAGAATGCGACTGAGTTTTGAGGCACTACCCCTTTGTCTTCGACCGTGTGAAACAGAAACGTTGGAGGTGTATCTTTGGTTACATTGAGATCACTCTGAAAGGATTCGACCAATTTAGGATCTGGTGATTCGCCAAGTAAGTTCTTTTCGCTGCCTTTGTGTGTTCCTGGTTGCCCAAACAAGATCACTGGATAGGCCAGGATCCCAAAGTCTGGTCGCGACGATGCATGTTCGATAGGGTCCGCGTTTTTGGGATCACCGGAGTCAAATCGGGTCAAAACCGTGGACACCAAATGTCCACCTGCGGAAAAGCCCATGATGCCGACTCGAGCAGGATCGATGTTCCATTCTTTGGCATTGGTGCGGACCAAACGGATCGCCCGTTGAGCATCTTGCAACGGTGCAGGATGCCCGTACCCTTTGCCTCGATGGCGGTAGTCGCAGATGATTGCGGCCAAACCCATTTCGTTGGCCCACTCGGCAATTTCCTGGCCCTCGTGTCCCATCGCCAAGTTGCCGTATCCGCCACCTGGGCAAATGATCAAAGCACCGGTCGGTTTATCGCTTGATGGCAAACGAACCTTTGCCAATGGTATGTCTTTGGCCTCGTTGCCGTTAGCGCCCGGAGCTCCTTTTTCCCAAAGCGGGAGCTCAAAAGACCTAGGCGAGTCTGCGAACAGGGAATTGGAGAATGAGAGCGCCATGCCTGAAAAAAAAATCGTTAACAGTAGATATCGTTGCATGATGTTGGTTGGTGGGTTAACGCAAATGGGTAGGGAAACCAATGAGGTGTGATATTAGTTGACTTTTCACAGCCCGAAGCGTGATCGAGAGGCTGGCGAGCCCTACTAATGCTCGGTTCGCGGGGTTCGACATTAGTATCGGATCATTGTAACCCAAAAAACTAAGCACATCGTCATGTGCTTTAATGGTCAATTAGCCGTCGCGCGTTAGCCTTTTCATTTACCCATATTTCCGGACAGATTTCGTACTCGTACTCAATGAAATGGTACTCGATTGTCCATCCGATCGAGTACGAGTTCTGCCCCGCGGGCGGAGTACGAGTACGAAAAACCCAGGGAATTGGAGTTTGATGTTTAAAGATGTGGGTAAAGATGAGGGCGTTAGCCCCGGTTTTCTAGAGGGCTCGACATTCGTCGAGAACGCGGCTAACGCCTTTCGGCTAGTTTGTTCATTTCCCCCAAAGACTTTGCCGACTTGCTCATCGGGTACTTGACGTCGAAATTGGGATAGCTTCTTGGCCGTCCGTCACGGTTTCGCCTGGGAAATAGGGGCGAGTTAGAATATCGGACGGCTGAGAGGGCATGATCATTTTGGCGGTAATGTTAGCCACTTCTGCCTTCATTTCACCTCGGGTTTCGAAGTGAACTCGCATAGCGCGATCCTCGGTCACAAAGCGAATGAGATCGAACCGACGCCATTCGTACTGTGACGTATCGGCCGACGAGATCAACTGGCCGAGAGATTCGCCACCTAGACTGTCGCTGACGAGGAGGCCACTCTGAGTTTCTCCGGCAGGTGACTGAATGCGAACCAAGCCCTCGACGTGAATCATGGCTCCGGCGGGTGCAGAAATCGGCGGTGATGAAACTCGCATCACGGCTCCGCCGTAACCAGATGAAATAGGCTGACCTTGCATGGATCGAGCAGTTATGACCAATGTAGGCAGGCCATCAGGACCGATTGCGCCAACAAAGCAGTCACTTTGTACATTTTCGATCAATCGCCGATCCACTTGCCATTGCGATTCGTAAAGTTGAGCGGTGTCTCGAAAAGGAATACCGGGTACGGGAATGTTTTGTGCATTTCGTCCAGCCAGCAATCGAATGAACTCCCAGTGTATGGGCAAGGAAAGTGGCGAGGCCAAAAGAGGTGTGTTTTGAAAAGCGCCGAATTGAGAGGTCGCTTCATCCCAGGAACTACGTACAACTCGCTGTGCAATCAGCAACGCTTGATCTGCAGACTTCATCGCCTGTGGAATGTTGGAACGCCTTAGGAGAATCATCGAACTTCGTTGAAGCGATTCTGCTCGCTTGATTTCCTCCCATCGCGGGTCGTTGGCTGGTACGCGTTGCGAGTTCATTGAAAGCTGTGCAAGCTCGATCGCTTGTGCTGACATATCAATTCGTGAACTGACAAGACCCGTTGTTACTTCGGGCTGGGAAAGCTTGTCGCGGAGATAGGTTAATGGCATCGCATCGGCAGCGGAAACAATCTGCTCAACCATTGCCGGATTCTCGATAACGACTTGCCAACCGCCGGGGGTCTGCTCAGGTCGCATAAGCTCTAACTCGCCATGGGTGATACGGTAGACGCTTCGCATTTGCCCAGAAACGGGAAGCGTAACCCTGAGTCTTTCCGTTGCTGGAGCCACAGAACAGATTTGATCCATCGGTCCTGATGCAATGATGATCACAAGCTGACTTTTGGGGGTTTCTAAAACCGTCGCTGTGTGGTTTGGAGAATCGGTTGGAATCGTTCGCCAGCTCGACTGGCCAGCTTGAATCCAGGGCATGAGGAGATCGATTTCCATGTTGATACTCGCATAGCCCTCGCCTCGCTTTTGAGAGGTTAGGTCCCCTGCATCGAGCGGCGACGCCGAACGAAAGATAAAGCCTCGTGCCCCTTGCATCATGCTGCGATAAAACTGCAAGCGAACTTGCAGTAGATCGTAATCGAAGGTACTCGAGGCATTGACTCGCAAGGTCCGGTTGGCAATGGTCTTTTGAACGAACCACTCATCTGGCATTTGGGTCACAATCGAGACCAGAGGACTAGAGCGGCCTGCCAAGGGACGCAAATCGGTTTGCATGATTTGGGCGGCCTCGCTGGCCGAACGAATCCGAGTTGGCAGCGGTACCGGAATGGCCAAACTATCGCTCATGCGGCTGTATTGTCCAAACATCTCCATCGCCTCGCCGACGATGGGGCGGGCCAGCCATTGCGGAAAGCGAGTGAGTCGGGACGCAACGATTCTCGACGAGTCCAAATTGGATCGATCCAAAGTCGTCCCTAAGAGCCAGCCTTGGATATGGCGATAGTTATTGGCGAGCTCCTCAGTGGGCACCAAGTCAGGCGGTCGGGCAATGACTCCCATTTGAGACCCCAATGATTGTTCAGCAATCAGAGGGTCATTCGGATTGTTCGTGATGATTGCTGTGAACCCAAGTGACTTTAGATGATGCAAACTCTCACCTTGGTGCAAAATCCAACGCGGCACCGTCGCTTGCAACGTACGAAGCTGTTCTTGGACCGGAAGGGTTGCTGGGTTTTGATGCCCCCCAATCATCGTTCTTTCTTGACGCCTTGGAGACGTGGGCGAAACCATGCCATCTATTCTCAAGTCGTCTACCTTCATTCTGATCGTACCCGGATTGGTGTATACGCTAAGTACCACCGCGTCGATGTATGCATCTTGAAGATCGATTCCTGCCCCGAATTTTGTCTTCAGGTATCGTACGCGTTCCTCGAACTGCGTCGGGACCGCCGCGATGGTCGAGGTTGACCATCGCCCCTTCCCTTCGTTTGGAGTGCCTAGAAGAACTACCGTTATCGGATCGTGCGTCGCTGGATGAGCGCTCCGAGGAAACACAACTCGGAAGCCGATTCGCATTCCGCTTTCCGCAGAAAGGATCTTCAACGAGGCTTTCAAATCATCGATAATGACGCATGGATCAATGGCGCGGGTCAAGTAGACTTTCGTACCTTGCTCAAACGAGGTGTCGATGATTTCAACACCAGGTTCCGTTCGTCGGAATTTTGAAAGTTGGGCTTTTGCATCGCTCTCCCAAAGTACAAATTTTTGAAACGGTTCGTCGAAGGTATCGAATTCCTGTGCGTTTCCCCTGGGCAAAGTCGCGAAGAGAGCGAAAATCAGAAAAGTGATCGGGTGCCAGCGCAGAAATACCCCAAAACCGATAACCGGCCACCGGGTTGACTTTTTGCAACAAAGTCCGAATGAATAGTGGAGAAAAGGAAACATGGGGGGCAACCTGACGTGCAAAACCGTAAGTCTCGCTTGTAGCATGACTTACAGCACGATTCCAGATCGATTGATGTTGCAAAAACCCCACCGACTTTTTGGGTTAGGAAATTCGAATCGAATAACTCGACTTTCCTAAGTCCTTGACTAGCATGGGTTTACCATCCATGTTAGCAGTCCATGCGAAGAGTGTCGGCACGATAGCTGCATTTCTTTAATTTCATAATCGCCCACAAACTTACCGGCAACCTACTTCCAATCGCTACTTTGAGGAGCCTCAACATGAGTCACGCAGCCCAATCGACCGAAAATCTCGTAAACGATACACCAAGCGAACTCGTCGATCTCCAAAAAGTCATCGAAATGCTGCCCCCAGCACAACGGTTGACAATTCAGCCAGCGTTTCAACGCGTTGTTGAGAGCACCAACCGTCGACGCAAGATTTTGCAATTGGTTCAGGATTCCATCGGTCAACTCCGATTGGACATGAAGTACTTGGTTTTTGATTTGGAAGCAACTCGACGCGAACGCGATGCATACCAAAGACAAATTCAAGAACTAATGGGTGAACAAGGTGATGCTGACGAAAGCTCGTCAGAAGAAAATCAAGATTAGTTGAATTGGATGAGTGCATTAGCTTGTGTTATTGAGTGTCGAAAGTCGCCACTTCCGCCCTCAAAAAAACCTCCGACAGAACAGAGCTAGTCGCATTCGAACCATTGAGCAGGCGAGTCGATTTGGGCAAAATAGCCGGAATCGACTCGCCTGTTTTGCTTAATGGTTTGCTTGCCAACTTGATTTGGCTTACGCTAGTATTGAGTCGGCTTGATTTTCCTCCTCCTCTTCCTCTTCGTCGGTCTGACGCTTCGATGGAATTTACCCCTCGCTCATTAACCCAACGCGCAATCGATCTGGAGCTAGCAACTCCAGAGCAGATCGATCGAATTTGGGGGGAATTGCGCACCAACGACGTGAGTTTAGACGACGTCAAGAACCTTTTGCTACGCAAAGGGATCCTGACAAACTTCCAGTTGGATCGCATGTGCACGGGCGAACGGCTTGGGTTTTTTTACGGACCGTACCGTGTGCTGTATATGATCGGTGCCGGTACGTTTGCTCGCGTGTTTCGCTGCGTTCACCGCGATACCGGTCGTGTCGTTGCAATTAAAGTTCTGCGCCGACGACACCGCGATCAAGTTGCATCGGTCGAACAGTTTCTTCGCGAAGGTCGAATGGGGCTCCAGTTGCGGCATCCCAACATCGTAACGATTCATGAAATCGAAAACGACGCGAGATCGCCTTATCTCGTTATGGAATTCGTCGAGGGAGAAACGCTGCGTGAAATCTTGAAGATTCGAGGAAACTTCGGGCCTATCGATTCCTTGAAAATGATGCAGGATATTTGCGCAGGGCTGGACTTTGCAGCTTCCAAGGGGATTACTCACCGCGACTTAAAGCTGACAAACGTATTGGTCCATGCCAGCGGACGCTGCAAGTTGGTGGACTTTGGTTTGGCCGCGATGGCGGATGTTTCCTCGCCTGAAGCGATTGCGGATTGCCCCAGCGCTAGAGCGATCGACTATGCTGCTCTTGAACGGGGCACTGGAGTTCGCAAAGGGGACCCACGAAGCGACTTGTTTTTCGTCGGTGTCATTTTTTATAACGTCGTGTGTGGCAAGCCAGCTCTGATAGAAACACGCGATCGAATGCAGCGTCTCAGCGTTTCCCGCTTCACCGAGTTTCCTCCGTTAGGCGAACGCATCCAAGGACTGCCAGAGCAAATCTACGCGATTTGCAACAAGGCTCTGGAGTTCGATCCAGAGAAGCGTTACCAGACGCCAAGTGCGATCCTGAGCGACGTGCAGGCAGCGATCAAGAAATTAGAAAACCCAGATGGCCAGACTGCAACGAAGAAAACGGCCCTGCACTCGATTCAAACCGTCAATGAAGAAGACGCAAAAGAGGGACAGGGCAAAACGCTAATCGTTGTTGAAAGCAAACAAGAATTGCAAAACATTCTGCGAGAGAAGCTCAAGAAGCGAGGCTATCGTGTTTTGATATTTGGCGACCCCGAACGAGCTCTCGACAAATTTGCTCCGGACGAAACGCCGCCGGCCGACTGTGTGGTACTATGCGCTCCAGATCTCGGCAATCTTGCACTCGAAGCATTCAATCAATTTTCCCAACAAGAACATACGAAAAACATCCCGGTTGTCATGTTGGTGGACCCCAAACAACAGCACATTATTCGAGGCGCGAAAACCAGTCCCATCCATGTGCTGATCGCCATGCCACTCAAAGTCCGAGAGCTTCGCCAAGCTCTAATGAAGTTAACAATGCAATCATCGGCGAATCCCGTCGTCGAGTAATTTGTTGCAATTTCAACGGGAGGGCGAGGCTCCTGCCGAGCCAGCGCCACAAAGGTTCGGCAGGAGCATTACCTTCCCGTTCCGTGGATCGTATCAGAAGAAGTCTTCTCAAGCCCTCGGTTCGACCGTTTCAATCGCCCTCAACAAGCTATGCCGTAAAGTATAAAGCCGGGTTGGCTCGGTTACTTTCTGCCCTTCCAGATCGGTAACGTAAAAGACGTCGACTACTTGGTCTAGATGCGTGCTGACCTTCGCAACCTGCAAATCCAACTTGAGATCGAAAAGGATTTTAGAGATGTCGTAAAGCAATCCAATTCGGTCATAAGCAAACACGGAGATAATCGTGTCGGTCTCGGATGTGCTGTTGTCGAATCGGATTTGAGTTGGCTGAATCCGAGCGTTAGCGGCGTCGGATGCGGATTGGGATTTCCAGATGCGTCGGAAAACAGGTGGCTTTGCATCCTTCGAATTAATCGACTGCACCAATTGTTTGCAGACTTGCTCGATCCGATACGGGGGCGGCGTGCCCTCGTAGTCTGCATCCTGGACCACAAACCGATCCCACGCAATGCGTCCGGGTTGGGTATGAATTTCTGCTGATAGGATACTCAGCCCTTGGCTGGATAGAGCGCCTGCAATCAAGTGGAACAGGCCGATCGACTGCTCTTGGCGGACGGCTGTCACATATTCAGTCGCGTCTTGATTCGGCAGAAAATTCCCCCACGCTTGAACTGGTTTTTCAGGGGTCAATTGTCGAATCCGACGCAACTCTTCCATCAGCTCTTTGGGTTTGATCGACAGCAAGTAGCCTGCAGGAATGGCTTCGATCTGTTCTGTGCACCATTCGTTTTCTCGCTCTTCGGCCGTTCGGTGCGCCATGACGGCGGTCCGTTGAGTGGCCACGATGTCAAGAAAGCGCTGATCGGGACTGTCACTTCGAAATTGCGACTCGGTGGCATCGTACAATTGCAGTATGAGCCTAAGCTTCCAATCATTCAACGCGCCTGGTCCGACCGCATCCAAATCGGCACAACTCAAAACCATCAGCATCTGCAGCCGCTCAATCGAACCAACTTGCTTTGCAAAGTTGACAATGGGATCCTTCTGAGAAAGATCAAACCGAAATGCAGTATGTGCCATCAACAAATGCTGATGCACCAGAAAGACCAACAGTTCGCGATCGGCGTCCGATAGCTTGAATAGAACCGCGGTTTCCTCCGCAATGACACGTCCTACCTCGCTATGATCTTCCGGAAATCCCTTTCCTAGATCGTGTAGTAAGAGAGCCAAATGCAATATCATCTTGTTCTGTAAACCGCGATAAACTCGGCCAAGAACATCGTCTGACTTCGCGAACTCACCCGCGCATTCAACAGCCCGAATGCAGTGCGCGTCGACCGTGTACTTGTGGTATTCGTTAAACTGCAACAAACACCTAGCATGTCGCATGGCCGGAATGATTTGTTCTAGTACACGGAGCTCATGCAATCTCCGGAGTATCTCACCGAGTCTGCCAGGTTCTGCGATCAATTGCAAAAAGCGCTCGATGGCTTCGCTACCAACTTGGTCGGAACGTCGTCTCAACATAGCTTGGCGAATCGTTCGCCACGTCTTGTGCTCAATGCGTCGCACGTAGCGATTGGCTACCTGCATGAGCTCCAGCACTTTGGCTGGATCCGATTGCAACTTTTCAAGCCCTGCTCGAGTCGCCCAAATCTCATTGAGCCCCAATCGGATTCCAGGGCGAATCGGCCAAGCAATAAACCGTGAGAGATAACCAACAAAGCTGGAACGCGACCGAGCCATCCCAACGAAATTCGCTGAACTATATCGCACTTCGCTGGTAAACTCGAAGTACTGTTGCATGAACTCTTCGACCGGCAATACCCCATCGGTCCCTTTGAATTTCGACCAAGCTGCAAGCTCAATTTGCTTGGGCCGATCTAATGAATCTTGGGCTCTACCGGCTAAGAAGTGCAATTGATTTCTCAGTCGCAACAAGTATTGGTATCCATCGCGAATGGCTCGGAAGTCCTCTTGAGCCAACAATCCCATCTCAACCAATTGCTCCGGGTCTTTTTCTCCAAAACACACGAAGCCAATCCAACGCACAATCTGAACGTCGCGTAAGCAGCCACGCGAGCGTTTGACGTTCGGATGTAGCAAATAGACTAACTCACCGAACTTCTGCCGTTCAACGAAACGCTCCTTTTCAATGAGAGCAGCCAGTCGTCTCGATCGACGCTTGCAGCCAATTCGAAAGGAATTCAAAAAGCCCTCAAACAACGTTTGACTGCCTTCGATCAAACGCATCTCAACCAAGGAAGTCAAAATCGTCGCATCGGTCCAAGCAATCTGGCGCGCTTGAAAGGGAGTTCGAGTCGAGAACCCCAACTGTAGCCCCGCATCAACGATCATCTGCGCAACGGCACGGGCCAATGGCGCGATTTCCGACTCGCTTACGCCACGATAAAGCAGCATCAAATCGATATCGGAAAAGGGTGCTAAATCTCGTCGTCCATAACCGCCCAGCCCCAAGAAAGCAAAGCAGGCTGGGTCCAGTGGTTTTGGCATTCCCTCCAACGCAACTTGAATTAAGCCGTTGACGACTTGATCCACTTGATCTGCCCACGCGAAACAAACCTGGGGACCAGTTGCTCCGGAATGGTGTAGATTAGCCGCCTTAAGACGCGCGTCCGCTAATTGCGAACGCGCCTTTACGACTTGCGGATGGAGAGATGACAATTTGTATGGACGTCTTACAGAGCGTCTTGGCCAGTTTCACCGGTTCGAATACGCACTGCCGTTTGGAGTTCTGATACAAAAATCTTGCCGTCGCCGATCTGACCTGTTTGAGCCGTCTTGACGATCGTGTCGATCACGGTTTGCAGTTCGCCATCAGCGCAAACCACTTCGATTTTGACTTTAGGAACGAAATCCACTGCGTACTCTGTACCTCGATAGATTTCGGTGTGTCCTTTTTGGCGGCCGTAACCACGCACTTCACTAACGGTCATTCCATGGATGCCTTGTTCGGTAAGTGCGTTCTTAACGTCTTCCAACTTAAAGTGACGAACAATGGCTTCTATCTTTTTCATTCCGGACTCCAGGGATTCAAATCCCAAACCAAACTGTTTGGGTGACAAGCGAATTGCGGGACCGCCTGTGCGTCGTTCGCACATCCCACTCATACAGTGTAACCAAACTCATTCAAAACCAACAAGGGCAGCATTCAAACCAAGCCATAGTCTTCGAAGGATTTCGGGAATTACACTCGAGAAACGATTTCCCGTTTTTTTGTAGCCCGACACGAAAGAAAGGGACTTGGCGCTGCCGCCTGCCGCCCCTTGGATCGATTCAGCTTATAGAAGGTTCCTCATTCCCAGTGGGCTCCTCGTTCCCAGGCTCTGCGGCTCTGCCTGGACTGTGCGACAAATAACTGTTCGGCAGTTTTGCAGGACAGCTTTCATCGGGAACAAATCTCGCATCATAGCTCGAAGCCTGAAAGGCTGGTACAACCTCTGCCGGGGTCGAAGGCCCCGGTAACAGATTGCGATTGAAACGCAAAGGCCTGAAAGGCCGACACACCAACAACCAGCATGGTTGGGTCTCAGCAACGCGAGCTGGAGAAATGGGATGTGTTCAATTAATGTGTCAGCCCTTTGGGCTTTTGAGTTCTTTTAGGGTTCTACGTCCGGTGGTTATCACCACCGGCAAAGGATGTGTCAGCCCTTCGGGCTTACGACTGCTTCGCACCGGACGGCTTGCGCCGTTCCGCTAACAATTTGATTACCATTTGGCACGAGCCGCTCGTGCACCGCTTCTCGGCGGAGCCAGTGGACGCGTTCTGTTCACTAGCTTGCGCGTCGTGCTACGATGCGGTCTTGCCTAAGTGCCCGATGCTTGTACTTGAACAGCAGGAACCTTCGGCGCATCCACCGACGGCGCTGGGCTCGCGGTCGCATTTACGATTTCCCCGTCCAGTGGCTTGCGAGGCAATTTTTCATCGCGAATGGAAGCTTGGTACACAAACGCGGCCATGATGATCGACGCTTGTTTCGCATCGTCTGCTTGAATTCGCTCGTAAACGTCCATGCTGGAATGGTGTGTTCGCGTATCGTACTCAACCGGATCCTGAATAAATTGGAAGCCGGGCAAACCGATTCCGTCGAACGATTGGTGGTCCGTTCCGCCGGTATTGGACGACGTGATGGTTGTTGCTCCCATATCTGCAAACGGGGCTAGCCAAGCTCGGAAAATCGGCCGAACAGCTTCGTTTCCTTGTAGATAAATCCCTCGGATTTTTCCTGTGCCGTTATCCAAGTTGAAGTAAGTCGAGAATTTTTCATGTTCCGCTTTGAGTTCGTAGGTGGGCTTGGGACGTGGAGCATCTCCACCACCGCCAAAACCTCCACCCCCAAAACCACCTCGGCCTGGGCCACCTTTGCGACTACCGAAGTGATCGGCGACGTAGGCTTGTGACCCCAATAGTCCTTGCTCTTCTCCGGTCCACAAGGCAATGCGAATGGTTCGCCTTGGCTTGGCACCAACGGCCTTCAGAATCCGCACTGCTTCCAACGCAACGCCACAGCCGATGGCATTGTCGGTCGCGCCCGTTCCAGCGTGCCATGAGTCAAAGTGACCACCAAGCATGACAATCTCGTCCTTGAGGTCCGTGCCTGGAATTTCAGCCACGATATTGAAGCTATTCAAATCGGTATCGTGATAGCGCGATTCGACATCGATCGCAAGTTTTGGATGCGATCCCTTTTGAATCATTCGAACGATGCGATTGTAGTGTTCGGCCGCCATAACGAGTTGCGGTAGAACTTCAGGAGGATCGACTGCCCATGGTCGAGGGCCCATGCTGAATGGATTACCACCTTCTCTGCCCGCTGGATCGGCTCGTCTAGGCATCGTTGCCGATTGAACAAAGACCGTTCCACCGTCTCCACGTCCTGGCTCGATCACGACGGCAGCACCTTCCTCATAAGCCATCTGCCATTTGTCTGCTTGGATTTGCATTGTACCTCGCCCTTCTCGCGGCGGCTGTGCTGGAGCGGCATCTGCAGGTGCACCTGGCGCTGCCCCGCCCGCTGGAGCGTCAGGTGAATTTCGTCCTCGACCGCCGCGACCTCCAGGACCAGGACCGCCCGCACCGGGAGCACCTTGTGCTCCACCCGCGCCTGGTCCACCTGCACCTGGGGCACCCGGAGGACCACCGCGACGACGTGGTGTCGATGGATCCGCATTTGCAAGCGTCAAAAGTTCGGCGTCGGTCTGACGCGTTGCTGGCGCTTCAAACAAGGCCTTAACTTCACGAGGTGGACTGATAAAGACAATCGCTCGCCCTAACTTGCCTCGATACTTTTCGAGCTCTTCAGGCGTCGATGCATCGAGATAAATCGGTTCGCTCTTAATCGTTTTGCTCGTGCTCGGCGTCCAAGCTTTTGGATGCGCAATCAAAGCCGTGTAATGCGGCTCAACCAAATTGACCGAACAGGATTCCAATGTCCAGCCACGACCAAAAGGCCCCCAGCTTTCTAAATGCGAATTCTCCAAGCCCCACTCAGCGAGCTTTTCTTTGGTCCACTCGCCTGCGATTTTGGTTAGCGGCGATCCGGTCAAACGGGGACCGTGAACATCGGTCAAGAAACTAATCGAATCCATTACCTGAGATCGTTCAAGCCCCTCCTCCTTGATCTTGTCGATCATCGCCGTATCGACTTTTTCGACCGGCGACTGGGCGGAAACAAAGGGACTGAGAGCAAGACCAAACAGGGCTGCGGCTCGGCAAACGCGGGACTTCTTGTGCATCGTCGACTCAACTTGGTAAGTACATACAAATAACGTCAATAAAACGGACGATCCGACTCTCGCCTTCGAATCTAGAATCGACGTATTATGCCTTGTTGAGTCCCAAGATGCTACAAACCAAAAACATTTCGTTTCTTGGTAACCCGAAGGGTGAGCGAGGAGTTGAATGGATAACCCGAAGCGTGAGCGAGGATTGTCGTTTAACAGTCAGCCGAAGGCGTACTTCGCTTCTTTGACAGTACGCCTACGGCTGACTGTTAAACGAAGTGCATTTGGACAAGGAATCCCTCGCTCACGCTTCGGGTTAGGATTAAATCAACAAGCCCTCACGCGTCGGGTTATGATCGTCCACAAACCAACTCAGTCAGCATCATCCAAGTCGCTCGTGTCGATTGTACGTCGTTTCGCCAGTCGTAGCCGGATTGGTCCCTTGAGCGTTTCGACTTTTCGCTCGTCGATATCGACCACTTCACCGTTTTGCGTAATCTCGATTGCCCCATCGCGAACCATGTCCGATGCAACCTCGCGGACGGTGGTCATGAGTTCCCGCCACTTGGAACCGAATGTTCGTCCAATATCCGATGGACAAATGCTCTCGCCCGGCTTCATCATCAGCAAGAAACGAAGGATTTCATCGCGAATATCCTTGCTGCTGGGCTCCTCATGCTCGTTCCATCTGGTCTTCATCTAGTACCTCTCAATCAACTTTCGTTTTACTTTTTGGCGTCCATTCCATCCCTGAGCCCATTTCCGGAAAGAAAGGAAACAGTCCCTTTGACAACGGACGAATCACTCATCAAAAACGAGTGAATGACAGGAACGGCTACTAGCTCGGTCATCCCTTCCAAAGCCGCTTCCTCTAGTGTAACCACTCCATCGCTGGGGCCGCTAAGCAAAGGATTTTGAACGGGGATTTTGGAAATGTCACCGGCGACGATGGCAAACGGACATGGGGGAGTCCCTAATCCGTCACGAAATGTATCCCACGATGGCCCCAATTGCATCCCTGAATTCCCAGTGATCGTTTCAAATATGCCTAATCGCGACAATTTCGCAGCAAATGTCGATCCCTGGTTCGGTGGTCCGAGCATCACAACCCGGTTTAGCCTCGGCAAGACTTGCTTCGGATCGCCATTCCGCTGCCACTCTCCGATCGCATGCCGGAAAACAATATTCCCCATACTGTGACCAACCATGCTGATCCGAGGCTGGCCAGGCAGATTTTCAACGAGTTCCCGCAACGCAGCCGAATGTTTGGAAATGGGCTCGCGCGTACTGGCATAGGAGAATCCGATTGCTGTGCGGACACGAGCGGTATCTGGATGTTGTTTTTTCGATTCTGTGTCAACTCGCGCCAACTCGCGTTGAATTGGCTCCATGCTTCCAGCCGATCGCATCAATCCATGCATCAACAAGACGACTTCTTCTGGAGGCGGTACGGTCGGATTGGCCGATGCAACTTTCGCCAACTCATCGATCATCGCTTGCCGTCCTCCCCAAGCCCGACGGACTGAGTTCGGATCCAACAACCGCCAATGATCGAGCGTGCTGTTATACTGAACCCGCCAACCTTGCCACCATCGATAGTCGGTCCAAAACTGCTTGCCGCCCAAAGTTGGCAACGATAGATTCCAAAGCTTCGCATCGTCTTTCAATTCAGTCGCCTCTTCATCCGTTTTGGTTAACGCGTTTTCGGAATCGCTCTGCATCGCAACGGCTGGAGCGACCAATGCCAAACTGGTAAGCCACGCAACAAACAACATGATGCCAATCATCCGTGTTGACACAATCGATAGCATTCTTGCTGGCACAATCAAACAACGCATGCGAACTATCCTTCCGGTGGAATACTGCGACCATGTGGATCCATGGTAGATTGTCCTGTCTCCGCATCTAGCTTGTCGCGCATCGAGGAACTTGTAAAGTGCTCCAATGACTCAGCCTGAGCATGCAACCTCGCGTCGCTCGCGCTTACTTCGACCGACAAATACTGCTCCCACAATCGGTGTGATCGAATCAAATTTTGAGCCACACGATATCCTTGATCTGTCAGCGAGACCGTTGTCTGATTCATGGAAATGCAGCCCGATCGAACAAGATCCGAACCGACCGAAGCGAGTTTTTTCAACGATATCTCGAGCTTCGACGCGATCTCCTTGCACTCCAAAACAGCTCGATTTCCAGCGTTTTCCCCTTCTGTCAGCGTTCGCTCGGAATGTCGGTAGAGCAGTGCCAACACATCCTCACCAATGATTTTTCTCGCTACCGATCGCTGCTCGAGCCACCGAACCAACACTCCCGCCTTGGGGCTAACGACTACTGCGAGAACCAAGAACAAACCGCTTGCAACCGCCATCATGGCTGCCGAATTGACCGATTTGTAGCCCAATGTTGCCGGCACAAATCGCGCCAACAAATGCCCCGAAATCGCAGCTGCCGCCCCAATCACCACACTCAACAACACCATCCGATGCAACCTCTTGCACAACAAAAACGCCGTCGCTGCCGGGACAATCAACATCGCTACGACCAAAATATTCCCGACCGCTTCAAAGCTAGCAATACTCGTAATCGCGACCAACGAAGCGAGCAGATAATGGAAGAACGTCGGCGAAATCCCTTGCGCTTGCGATAACAGTGGATCGAACGTCGAAACCTGCCACTGCTTGAAAAACACGGCAATGCAAACGGCATTGAGGAGACACACCACACTCAGCGTGATAACAACGGACGGCACAGATCCAAATGGAGTTTCCACCATTCGCAACGTAATCGTCTCTAGCCCTCCATACAAAACGCATGACGGATCCAGATCGATCTTGCTTGACGCGCGTTCCATCATGATCAGCCCGATGGCAAACAGAGACGTGAAAACCACACCGATGGCCGCGCTCTCCTCGACCTTGCCATACTTCCGAATCAATTCGGTCAACCATACCGTAACCAATCCCATGCTAGCAGCACCGAGAAGGACGGCGAACGAGCCTCGCGTACCACTGAAGAGAAACGCGGCCGCAATACCAGGCAACACGGCATGGCTGATCGCGTCCCCCATCATGCTCAGTCTGCGAAGAACCAAGAAATTGCCCAACAACGAGGCTGCGATAGCGCACAAAGCACCCGCGACGATGATCCAGCCATCGGTCTGCCAATCCAATTTCATGGGCTAAAGAACTCTAGATGAAGCGAACTACAAAACGGCGACCGCTAAAGGATACCTATTTGTTGTCCATTTGCGCAAGCTCATCACCAAAATCAAGCACCGGTTCGGACTCGGCCATAGGATCCGCGACCGGTTCGGCGCTGGCTGCCTGAGCCTTTTTGGGTGCTTTCTTGGGACGCCCCATCATGGCAGCAGCAATCGTCACAACGACCAAGCCGAGCATAAAGACGATCCAAAAGTAGGGAAGCAACAAGTACATGAGGGCCTGACAAGACTTTGGTTCTGATTAAGAAGCGGATTCACCCAACTCCCATAGGGTAATTTGCAAAATGGGGATTCACAAGTTTTAGGGCCAGGAAGTTCCCAGGAAGTCCTTTTTTCTCGAAAAAACCCATCCCACGAGTGTTTAATCGTTTAATAGTCAGCCGAAGGCGTACTTCGCTTCTTTGACAGTACGCCTACGGCTGACTGTTAAACGAAATACATTTGGGCACGTAAATCAACAAGCGGCTTGCGCCGTTCCGCTAACTGAAAACCTAAAGAACAAGCGAAACGACGATGCGCATCCTTGCAACCGCCAATCTCGCTTGACCCGCCCTCGCCAAAAGAGTTAGTCTTCGCCAGGAAAGTCCAAGTGGACTGCTTTGACACGCGAAATAGGGGCTGAACAGTCATGTCGAAAGAAAACGGAACCAAATCCTCCGTACCACTCCTCGATGTCAATCGAGGTAATTCTCTCCTTCGAGACGAAATTCTCGCGTCGATCGCGGAAGTCGTGGATAGCGGCCGCTTTCTCCATGGTCCTCAAGTCGGCGAACTCGAATGCACCATCGCTGGCCTTTGCCAAACTTCGCAAGCCATCGCCTGTGCCTCGGGAAGCGATGCCCTTTTGCTGGCCTTGATGGCTCTCGACATTCAAGCCGGCGATGAAGTCATCCTTCCAAGCTTTACCTTCTTTGCTACCGCCTCCGCCGTCGCCCGCCTGGGTGCGAACCCAGTCTTTGTGGACATCGATCCAAAAACATACAACGTCTGCCCAGATGCGGTTGCGGCGAGTGTCACATCTCGCACCAGAGCCATCATACCGGTGCACCTCTTCGGTCAATGCGCAGCGATGGACAAGATCACTACCATCGCAAAGAAACATGACTTGCCGGTCATCGAGGACGCAGCACAAGCTATCGGCGCTGAGTACTTGGGCCGCCCCGCCGGCGCTTGGGGCGACATAGGTTGCCTTAGTTTTTATCCAACCAAGAATCTTGGTGGCATGGGAGACGGCGGCATGATGGTTTGCCATGACAAAGAAATGTCGGCCAAACTTAGATTGCTTGCGTCGCACGGCATGCAACCGCGTTACTATCACAAACTTGTTGGCATCAACAGCCGACTCGATACCATTCAAGCGGCCATCCTTAACGTCAAAATCGCACACTTGCAGTCCTATACGGATGCTCGTCAAAAGAATGCGGATCGATACGGCGATATGTTCGAGGCCTCAGGGCTCGCGCAATGCATCGAGCTGCCCTATCATGCACCGGAAGCGTTGCACGTCTGGAATCAATACGGCATCCGAGTCCCTGGCGGCCTGCGAGACTCGCTCCGTAAACACCTCTCGGACATGGGGATCGGAAATGAAGTTTACTATCCCGTCCCGCTTCATCAACAAGAATGCTTCCGCGACTTGGGATACACCGACGGTTGCTTGCCACAAACCGAAAAGGCAGCCAAAGAAATCCTCCATCTCCCGATCTACCCAGATCTCACCGAACGCGAACAAGCCTCGGTAGTCCAAGGCATCGAGCGTTTCTACGCATCAGCCTCGCTCCGACGCGCAGCTTAGCCGTCGGGCAAGAGGGGCGCTGTCTAGGCTGTAAAAAAACGCTAAGCAGCAACTTGCGAATACGCATCTTTCGTTCAGTAGATACCCCAGCGGCCGTGGAGGCCGTCTCACTTGTTGAGGAAGTATTTTTAGCCGTGTAACGGCGACAGTTCGTAGCTGCGGGGCTCGCCCCGCAGGCACGTTCAGAAATCGAATGCAAGAGCCGTGAAACGGCGCCACGGTGGCGCCGTTTC
>JANPHB010000153.1:0-9459 GCA_031424235.1 Pirellula sp. | reverse complement strand
GACGGGGCTATCGCTGCCGCTCGGTCGGTGGTGGTGAGCGATGTACCGGCCTATTCGGTCGTTGGCGGGAATCCGGCCAAAGTCATCAAGCAGCGGTTCCCCGATGAGGTCGTCAACGAACTGCTGGCGATCAAATGGTGGAACTGGCCGGTGGAAACGATCACTCGGAACCTGCCCGCCATCGTCGGGGCGGATGTTGCGGCTCTGAAGAATGCAAGATGAAGGAAGCAAAACATGTCAAAGGTTGTCTTATTCATCGCCACGAGCCTCGACGGTTACATCGCCAGTTCCGATGGAACCGTGGACTGGCTTTTTCACGACGCCGATTACGGCTACACCGAGTTCATGGTGTCGTTGGATGCCGTGGTGGTCGGCAGGAAGACTTGGGAACAGGCCAAGACATTCGAGGAAGTTCCCTTCGCTGCAAAGCAGGTGTTTGTCTTTTCCAGCACGCTTCCGTCTTCGAGCGACGAACGCATTCACCATGTTCAAGGGGAGGTTGGAACCGTCGTCGCTGCCATACGGCAGAACCTCCAACGAGACTTGTGGCTGATCGGTGGAGGCGAACTGATTCGGCAGTTCATCTCCTATCGCTTGATTGATGAGTTCCGCCTGTTCGTGCATCCGATCTTATTGGGAGCGGGCATCCCTCTCTTTCTGCATCACTCGGAACGAACAAATCTCACTTTCGAGGGGAGCCAGTCGTTTCCGAGTGGACTGATAGAACTCAGGTATCGACATCATCATCACTCAAATGCAAACACTCAAGACAAGGAATTTCAATCATGACGCACCAGCCGACTCTGAGAACTCCAGCCGAGGGCCGCACCATCGCTGTCGTCGGTGATGTGTACCGATTTTTGGCGACCGGCGATGAAACCAATGGCAAGTATTGCATGTGGGAGGCAATTGTTCCTCCTGGTGGTGGACCTCCTCCGCATGTCCATAGCCGAGAGGAAGAAGGATTCTACGTTCTCGAAGGCGAGATCACGTTCACGGTTAACGGCGAGAAGGTCGTGGCGCTGGCGGGTATGTTCGCCAATATGCCGGTCGGTACACCGCACTCGTTCAAGAACGAATCGGATCGGCCCGCCAAGATGCTGATCTCAGTTGCTCCCGCTGGTCTTGAGAAGATGTTTATGGAAGTCGGTGTGCCGTTGGCCCAGGGTGCGACAACCGCATTACCGCCCACGAAAGAAGAGATCGAAAAATTACTCGTCGTTGCACCCAGATATGGAATCGAAATCAGAGTGCCACATCATGATTAACGAACACCGCTAATGCTGAATCAAGGCCAATCATGTTCCTTCTTCGAGCCTTACTTGTTTGGTTGGTCATCATTGCGGTCGAAACCTTTCACGGCATTTTGCGGACCTTGCTGCTCGTGCCGATGATGGGCGATTTTCCCGCTAGACAAATTTCAGTCTTAACTGGCTCGCTTCTGATCTTCGGGGTAACGCTTTTCTTCATCAATTGGATTGAAGCAAGGTCGAGACTTCAACTTCTCATTGTCGGAACTATCTGGGTACTGCTAACTATCCTTTTTGAGATCGCTTTGGGGCGTTTGGTCCTCAATCTTTCGTGGGAGCGAATCACAGAGGACTATGACATCACCCGTGGCGGCTTCCTGGGATTCGGACTGCTGTTCATGGCAGTATCGCCGCTCCTGGCGACGAGGTTCCAAAGAATAAAACCACCGACCAATTCATCGCCATGATTTATCGATGTCGGTCAATCATTCCCCGCCCTTTCCACCTTGATCCATTCGATCTCCAGCTTGAACGGCCCGGCTTTCTTGTCGCCCAGCATGAAGCCCATAGTATTGATTTCTCCGGGCTTCACCGCCCCTGCGTTCTTGACCGAGCTACTTGGGGGTGAATGTTTGGCTTGGAGCTGAGTAAACACCGACGCACCGGCGTGTCAAACGCGTGTCAAACGCGTGTCAAACCGGTGCGAGTTTCGATTAGGCAAACACTCTTAAGTTAACTGCGTCCCAGACCCCTGATTCTAAGAGCGTAACTTTCTAGGCGGACCCGCATGCTAACTTGGTGGTGTGGCAGGGGTCCTTCGAAATCCGGCCCCGATGTCGATCATTGTTACGTGGCTTTCCTGGGGGCTAGCGTCGGAACCGGCGTCGACTTTATGTAGTCTGGATAGCCATCAATACACCAACGCAGACTCGTATGGCCGTTTATCTGGAGCGTTTCATGAACCTCACATGCAATTTTGTGAATTGCATCCGAAAAATCGGCGGAGCGTTTCCCGAAAAGCCATGCAATGCATCCAGGTTCGTTAGTTGATGCGTTTTGAAGCATCCAGAGTTTTGGTTCGCTGGTTTGGGCCAGGCAGATTTCAAATTGGCAATTGTTGATCGCACAATCAAAGGACCAACCGCAATCTCGCCAGTTGTCGACAGCGTTCGTGCTATACCCTCGATCCCGAAATGAGCATTCAATCATTCGAGCGATAGCCGCTCCTGGCGGATGATCGTATTCAGGGTCTGCTGGCGATTCCCCGACGAACAGGGCATTTTGCGATGACGGCATAGTTCAGCCATGTAACGCCTAAAATTTCAGCCAGTGTGAGTAGTTGACTCGACGCAAGTCAAACACTGCCGATCGAGTGCTTCGTGTCCAGTGAATTGTTCGGCCAATATGGTGGCCGTTACGGATTGCGTCAAGCGTGTTTTCTTTCGTCAGGCTGCAGAGTAGTTGCGTACAAGAGTACGGCAAAACCAAGCAACGGAATGAGTGCCGCTACGGTCATGAGTATCGCAGTAGGCTTTGTTCGTAATCGACTGGAAAGTGCATAGACTGAGATCGCGGCAAATCCAAAAATCAAAAGGACAATAATCACTACCGGCAGGCCATCGAACGGGACGAGTTCCCCATAGTTCGTGAACAAGATATTCAATGGCAGGATGCATAAGTATAAAAGAATCGCAAGTTTAACGCGCCGTCTCGCATTCGCGATGCGATTGTGTCTTACAGCGTCGCCATCTGGGCCGGTGGGTTTAGACGATTCGTATGGATTAGCCAAAAGTAGACCTTGAAGTGGAGAAGGCGTAACTAGTAATTCGTCGGAACGGCGACGGCAAACACAATCCAAATGTACCTCATTTGGCTAGTTGAATGAGCAGCCGAGCCGTTTGGAGGTGAAGTTTGGCTGGGAGCCAAGTAAACACCGACGCTCCGGCGTGTCAAACCGGAGCGAGTGAGTTTACACAACCTCAGCTTAGGTTGATGCGTCCCGGCCCCAAGCTTGATACCAAGATCGGAAACACCTCGGGGGCGAGTTCATCAAATAAGCGGTATATTCGTGAAACACACGAAATCACGATTTCCTTAAGAAGGGGAGCCAATAGCAATGATCGACAAAGCGGAAGCGATTCGAATTGCCTCAGCGTTCGGGATTGCAAATAGACTGCCGCCATTCGAGCCACTTTTCGCAAAGGTTGATGACGATCCTCAGGCTAGACATCGATGGAAAGTACACCTGCAATTTCGCGACCTAACTGAAGAGCCTGGTTTCACAGTAGTCTTCGTGGACGCGGCAAGTGGTGAAGCCAGTCTTCTTTGTACTCTATAAGAGACCATCGCCCAAATCGCGGCAAGTTACATATCGAAAGTAGAAGCACCCTACCGGCGCCTCATGTACACGATTTTGTTCATCGTGATCGATTCCAGCTTACAATGGCCAGCCGCATTTTGGACAGCGATAGTCATCCTCGATTTCTACTTCTGACGCACAATCGCGACAATACCCAGTTTTTGGAGGCTTCGCGACAGATACGTATTCGGGTTTTGCAAGTTCAATTCGACCATCTTCATTTACAACGTCGTCTTTGCGAATCCGAATACCAAACGCTCGACAGATTGCACATCCACCCAAAAATACAACGATGGCAGGCAAGACAAAGGGCATGCAAAGCATAACCAAGTTGTACCGGTTCGGCGGCAAATAGGTTAAGGTTCCCAAAACACCAACAATCGGCGCCAGGATCGCAGCGACAAGCACAAGCTTGCCAGCAACGGTATAGGGATTTGGATCATGATTGACAACCTGTGGTTCTGGCTCAGAAGGCTCTTTAGCCTGGGCATCCGGTTCGTAAGGATTCACAGCAATCGACAGTCTTTAGATGCACTAGTAATTCTCCGGCGCGGTGCCGGTAAACACGTTCTAAGTGTACCCCATCTGGCTGGTAGAATGGGCGGCGAGCTTCTTGGAGGAAGTACCGACGCACCGGCGTGTCAAACCGGTGCGAGTTGGGGGGGCAACTGCCAAGCCGCGGTGAGGGGAATCCCTAGCGAATCAAGAACTGGCGCTTGGGCTTCTCGAAGGCAGGATTAAGTTCTGATTAACTTCTAAAGCCGCAAACAAAGAACGGGCAAGCGAATGCCGTACAGCCCGCCTGCGCCCCTAAAACGTCGACGCAGAATACTGTATAAGTTACGTGGCATGTTAGCGAAGCGTCGGTATCCAGCAAGAAACTTGCCGACGATAGACCTCGTAAGGTTCACCGAACCGCTGGGACATATCGCGTTCCTCCGATGGTCGCACTACCAGATGCCAAACAAGCGCACCTAAAACAGAGTATATCAATATCGGAACCGATTGAAAAACAATGGCGATTGCTAACCCTTGTCCAATTCCCGCGATGGCCATTGGATTGCGGACATAGTTGTAGGGGCCAGAGACGACCAAGTTGTTGGTTTGATCAAGTGGAAGTGGAGTGCCAGCACCATCTCGAACCATGAAATAGGCGCTGGTTAGTCCGAGTAGGCTGAAGCAGCCAAATAGAAACGTACCGACGAATAGCCATATCCCAAGGCTTGGAAGTATCAAAGCGTCGAATGCATCCAGAATCACATAGGGAATGATAACCAATGCCAGAATCCAAATGCAAACGACCTGGATGAGCGTTTTGACGATATTCCACGCCGTGCTGGTTGAAGATGAACGAAAAAGCGAATCGTTGAAGCAGAGAAACGCATTGTAGGAAAGTCCGATGAGCATCATTACGGACGGCAAGTAGCCACTGGCGGTCAACACGGTGGCGTTTGCGCAGTATGGTGTTGCGTATCCAAACGCTCCCAAGATCACGTATTCGATAGCGGCATTCTGTTTGTAGGCACGAACCGTCGATAACGCTGCAATCAAGATTACATCGGGGGCGAAGAACGCCCAGAACGCCGTCGGTGGGATCTCGTCGAACTGAAACGCGGCAAAGAAGAATTGGTTGGACGCAAGACCAACCCACCAAACGCTGATCAATGCGGCTTGAAATAGATAGGCAGTCTCTTTCATACGCGGTTCTCAAAGCCACATAATACTTGGGTTCAGTGAGCCGGAGCAGTTGACTCAACGCAAGTCAAAACAGCCGATCGAGGGCTTCGTCAGCAACCCATTGTTATATTTGGGATTCGCATTACGGTCGATCCACTGGATTGGGCCGTGGCACCTCTGTAGCAATTCGCAGTAGTTCATCAGACATTTCGATTGAAATCAGCGATTCACGCAAAAGCCTATTTAACAGCGTTTTCGTTTTGGCGGCTAGCCGCTTCCTCATGCCATTCGCACGTTCTGTTGTTATTGCAGGCTTTAAGGAGTTGTACTTGTGCTCGTGCGACTCCCTCGCAATAGTTTCATGCGGATACCGATTTGCCTCCTGGCTCGCGCGGTGAACCATATTATCGAATCGTTCCTGATAGCCATTCAGGACGGAAAATGCGTGGGAAACCTCGAGCATCCAAAATTCCAAGTTCGGAATATGCGTCACAAGCTGAAACGTTGGCAGCGATTCGAAGCTCAAGAGTTGCTTCTCAATTAGCGCGACGATATCTTCGGTGTATGACATCATTTCCTACGCAAATAACTCGTAATTCTCCGACGCGGGGCCGGCAAACAAGTTCTCAATGTACCCCATCTGGTTGGTTGAATGGGCAGGCGAGCTGCTTGGAAGTGCATGTTTTGCTGGGAGCCGTGTAAACACCGACGCTCCGGCGTGTCAAACCGGAGCGAGCAGGCGGCGAGTGCTCTTCGGATCAGTGTCGCCACTTCCCAAGCGGCAAGTTAGTGGACAATCTCATAATACGTACGAGGCACCAAAACATGCCGCTTCCCTGCAAAATCCAATCGAAAGCGAGGCAAAGACCGTCGTGGCATAGTACTCCTCAAAACTCGAGAGCAAGGTTGCCTCAGGATTCGATCTCGATCACAATCATGCTCCCGAAGCGTGGAGAGCGGGAGAAGATATATTGATATCTTGCTGTTACTACAAACGAAAATCAAATTATCCGCCCATGAACATTAAAAAAGATCCAAAGCCAACTGCGAAGGAACAAGCCAACAACACCCTCGGGATCGATGGCTTGTCGACTCATCCAAACGCCCCAAACAAACGAACGAATACCGAACTACCAATCGAGTTCGGGCGCTATCGATTGCTCAAGGTGCTCGGTGAAGGTGGCATGGGGGCCGTTTATCTCGCTCACGATACTGACCTAGATCGCAAGGTAGCATTGAAGCTACCTCACTTCGTCGGCGGCAAGTCCAAAGATCATGGCGAACGGTTTCGGCGCGAAGCCCGATTGGCGGCAACGTTGAGTCATCCCAATATTTGTCGCATCTTCGACATCGGCGAACAGGACGGACGGTTGTTCCTGACGATGGAATACATCGAAGGAAAAACACTCAACGACGTCATCAAAGCCAAAGGAGCCATCGAACCGCGAACTGCAGTGAATCTAGTCAAGCGGATCGCAAGTGCCGTTCAAGTTGCACACGCCCAGGGTATCATCCACCGCGACTTGAAGCCAGCCAATATCATGATCAAGAAAGATCGCGACTTCGTGATCATGGACTTTGGATTAGCTCGCCGAGTAGAGCAGGAAGAAGTTCAATTGACTGCCACCGGTGCGGTGCTTGGTACTCCAGCTTACATGGCCCCGGAACAATTGCGCGGCGAGAACAATGCAGTAGGCCCTCAATCCGATGTCTACAGTTTAGGGATCATTCTTTACGAACTGCTCACAGGCCAACGGCCATTCCAAGGGACGCTTCCGCAGATTTACGCGCAAGTCCTGAGTGCCGATTCTGTTTCGCCTCGTTCGTTGAAAGCGAACGTTGATCCGGATTTGGATGCAATCTGTCAACGAGCCACTTCGTCGGATCAGAATCAACGATACCGCACGGCGGAGGATTTTGCGAAAGCGTTGAATGATTACTTGACCGGTCAAACGCAGCGGCAGTCCAACGCCTTGGACAGCTTACCGTCGCTGGCCGACATACAGGTTCCGATGGCGAGCTTTCCAGCAGCGGCCATCAAGAAGCCATCCATGTTGATGAGCAAACTGCCGTTGATCGCCATTGGCAGCGGCGTGGGCGTGATTGTCTTGATAGCGCTGGCAGCGTTTTTGTTCCGAGGATTAACCTCATCGCAAGCAGAGAAGAACAATGATGCACTGGCTGGAGCAACCGCCCCGGGCGCGAACCCCATAAACCCACCAGTTGCCGCGCAAAAGGCGGATGACCTGAAATCCACTCCTAAGTTGTCATCTTCAGGAACTCCACCGCAACGGGATGACTTAACAGCTTTGCAAGGAGCCTGGGATGTGGTCGAAGAAGAGTACTACGGAGTCGAAATCAAGTCCGAGGATATCACGCGTCAGGCGAAAACGATCCTGGTCGATGGGAATCAATTCGATATTGCACGAACCTTCCCAGACAAGATGCGTCGAATGTTTAAGGGTTCGATCGCCCTGAACCCAAACTCAACAGGTGGGCAATTTGATTGGAAGGGAACGATGCCAGGAGACATCGAAGGTGAAATACTGGGTCAATACGAGTTGCGCGGCGACATGCTGAAGATTGTCTATAGTTTTCGATCTGGAAATGAAACCGTGTCGCGACCATCTGTGTTTGCTTCGAAAGGTCCCGGTGCTGGTACCGTCTATTCGGTTTGTCGCCGCAAAGAAATTCAAACAACAATTACGCAGCTTAGGCAATTTGAGAAAGATATTGAAAGCTTACAGGGGCAATGGCAATGTGTTACCTTTGCGGCTGGCGGTAGGCAATGGAGCGATCAACAAACGAAAGAGCACGACAAGAAACTTGTTATCTCGGGAGACCGGTTTCAGATGACGTACAACCTACCGGTCGATAAGTCCAAACGCGGAATCGAAGAGGGACCAATTAATCGCATCGAATCTAATACGAATCCGACTCAAATATTGATGATCTGGGACACTCTCAAGCCCGAGCCCCAGCTGTTCAAGGGCATTTTCGAACTAAATGGAGATCGGTTGCGCCACTGTTACCGCAAGTGCGGAGTGGATGCGCAAGACTGCCCGTATCCGGCAAGTTTTGCGACCGAGAAGGGGCAAGCGATGTTTGACGTCGTGTATGTTCGCGTTCCCACGAAGTGATCCGCCTAGCTTGCTCTATCTCGTCTAATCATCACGACTCTAATGTCGCATCCTCGTCTTTATTCGCACTGGATGATTGAAAATCGAGTTGGAAGACTCTTAGATCGCGGAGGCCGAAGGCGAGCCAGGCAATGACGCCGATGATGATCGGGAAGATGAAAGCTTTGGAAGTTCATGCCTGTCTATGGGCTCAGACACGGTCTGACCTTGTTTGTTTACCGTTTTTGGCTGCGACTTACATGCTGTACAAAACGTTTTCTATAAGAACATGTAAGTCAACATTCGTGCGTGCCCGGGACGCTCCGGTCACCCAAAACGGAGCTAGGGGGTCTCGAACGCTCGGACGCACCGGCGTGTCAAACCGGAGCGAGCTGCGACCTTGCCCGTCAGCTCTCGGGGTCGTACCCAAACTCACGAAGTTCCTGCGAGCATCTGCAGGCTTTGGCAATCTTTGCGGCCCATTGGATGGCTGCTTCGCGCGACGGGAGTTCCAGAACACAAAAGCCGCCATCGAACTCCTTGGTCTGGGGGTAGGTCTCGATCGTTACAGTGCCGTCGGCGGCGACCATCAGCGGAGCAACGTCCTCCTTGATACCACCACCGAACACATAGACTTCGGCATCCTTTGCCTCGCGTATCACCGCGCGTGCCGCTTCGCCGACGGTAGCAATGTCAATGTCGGAAATGTCCATCGCCGATCCGGGGAAGGAGATAAGGTACTTCGTCATCGTTCGTTAATCGGGGTGTGAGTTTCGGAATTGGGTTTGAGGTCTAGCTTGCAATTCACCGGCGCTGGATCCGTAAACACATTCGTAATTTACCCCAATTTGCTGGTTGAATGGGAGACGAATCGCTTGGAGGTGAATGTTTGGCTAGGAGCCGAGTAAACACCGACGCTCCGGCGTGTCAAACCGGAGCGAGTTGGGAATTAGGCAAACATACCACGGTTTTTTGCCCTGACCCAATGCTTCGGAGAGAACCGCAAACATAGAGAGCGAGCTGTCACCCGCATCCAAGCTCGTAACGGTCCTTA
>JANPHB010000152.1:0-28167 GCA_031424235.1 Pirellula sp. | reverse complement strand
GACGGGGCTATCGCTGCCGCTCGGTCGGTGGTGGTGAGCGATGTACCGGCCTATTCGGTCGTTGGCGGGAATCCGGCCAAAGTCATCAAGCAGCGGTTCCCCGATGAGGTCGTCAACGAACTGCTGGCGATCAAATGGTGGGACTGGCCGGTGGAAACGATTACTCGGAACCTGCCCGCCGTCGTCGGGGCCGATGTTGCGGCTCTGAAGAATGCAAAATGACGGAAGTGAACCATTTCAAAGGTTGTCTTGTTCATTGCCACGAGCCTCGACGGTTACATCACCAGTTCCGACGGAACCGTGGACTGGCTTAGCTCATGCTCTGTGGACGCCTTGTACTCTTGCAGGATCGGCCTAGCAGCAATGTAGCGTCTATCGGATCCGCCAGCCTCCCATCCACTTGTGGAAGTAGCCGTAGCCTGGAGCCAGCCTCTTCCACAAGTTAGCCCATGACAACTGTGGACGTCGGCGCTAGCTGCTTGCTGTCGGACTGATGCGTCGGATAGACTGATGCGGGGAAGCGGCGGGGAAAGTGTAACTCCCCGAATTTTAGGAATAACATTCCCAAACTGGGATAAGAACAAGTTCCGCCGCGTAGGCTAATAGCAAAGGGCTGTTATGGTCGTGAAGACATCGATGGTTATGGGGCGCCGATACCTTCGGTACGAGTCACTCGATGCCTTCTTAACTCGGGGGATGCTTACCATGTCTCTAAGCAGATGGCAGGACCCTCGGCGTGCTCGCCCCCCGACGACGTGACAATTCAGCTACTCGTATCTTTAATCTTACCAATACCATTTCTCACACCTAAAGATTCCACCATGCTTTTTTGGATGCTTGCATTTTGCATTCAACTGACAAGTCTCGTTCAGAACTCGCCAATTGAAGCTCCCTTTTTTCAGGTGGTCGACTTGGACCTGGGCGAAGAAACGCTTGTCCGATTGTCCGAAGCTGCCACGGCCAAACTGAAACTGGTCAGCGTGAATGAGCGTCGCGATTCGATCCGCGATGCGGTGCGTTCCGCCAAAGTGGTCGTTGAAATCAACGGCGAGGTAGCGACTCTCATGTCAGGAAATTACGAGCTACCAAAGCGAGTGGGAAATCCATCAAACCAAGTCCAGATCGATTGCCCGATTTCCAGCGGATACAACTCGAACGGGACTCCGGAATCTTGGGGTCTGCTCAAGCGAGCTCGCATTCGCATTTGGCCCGGCGACTCGTCTTGGATGGCACCAGGATCGTTTTCGTATCCGATCCGACAACGCTGGTTTGCCACCATGACGCAGATGGCTAATGAGCCGTCCTACGTCGATGGCGGTGAACCCGCCAGCCGCAAGAAGATCTACTATCATTGCGGACTGGATATCGGTGGGAGTGAAGGACAGGCAGAGGTGATTGCGGCCACCGAGGGTTTGATTGTTTCAGTCGGCACGGTTGTGCTCGATGAGTTCAAAAAGGACTCACCCGTTGAGCCTCGTTATGATGTTGTCTACCTCCGCGACGCTCGGGGTTGGTTCTATCGCTATAGCCACCTCAAGTCTTTCGATGTATCTATCTTGCCTGGTCGACTTGTTTCCCAAGGCGATCGAATTGGCTTTCTCGGGAAGGAAGGAGGGAGTGGCGGTTGGTCCCATTTGCACTTTGAAATCAAGGCCAGGCAGCCGTCTGGTAGCTGGGGCACGCAAGAAGGATACGCTTTTCTTTGGGAAGCCTATCAGCGTCAATATCAACCATCGATAATCGCGGTCGCTCGACCTCACTATCTGGTCAAAGTCGGCGAAAGCTTCGAACTCGATGGCAGTCGATCTTGGAGCAAGGATGGCTCCCAACTCCGCTACCGTTGGAAATTGAGCGATGGGCAAAGCGTGGACGGGGCTCGTTATCTGCATCGTTACCATCGACCGGGCAGCTACAGTGAGATCCTGGAAGTTCGCGATGGCACCGGCAACATTTCGTACGACTTCGCTGCCGTTCAAGTCCACGATCCTGACAACCCCTCGGTCACACCGCCAACCACTCACGCAGCCTACCACCCTACCTTGGGAATCAAGCCTGGCGATGAAGTTACTTTCAAGGTGCGTTCCTTTGGTGTCAGTGACCCCGAGGAGACTTGGGATTTTGGGGATGGAACGCGAACGGTGGTGGTTCGCTCGGATGGCAATGCGAAAATCCATGACCCGAACGGATACGCTGTGACAACGCACGTTTTCGCGAAACCCGGTGTTTATATCGTAAGGGTCGAGCGAACGAATAGCGGTTATCCCTCGTTGGCCCATCTGGTGGTCACCGTCGGAAACGGCTGATCTTGCGTCGATCAAGGAATCAATTGTTTATCGCCCTGAATTTTTCGCGACAATGCCCCACGCAGTATCCATCGAGGTCTTAGAGATTGAACGCCGCGTGCTAAGTCCTGAGCACCCCTCGACAACGAATAGTCTACCATGTCCAGAATCAACAATAACGGACTGGCCGCGACGAGCCGACGAAAGAATTCTTTTTTGGGAGCATCAATGACCTCTAGCCATAAATTTAGTCCTCATGTTTTGTCATTCCAATGCGAATCGCAAAACAAACTCGAGCCAAAGACCTTCCGTCGTGATTGGTTGCGAAATGGCTTCGTCAGCACGGTTGCCGTGGCGAGTTGTTCGTTCTCGAGTTCTCTCTTGCTTTGTGCAAACGCTTTGAAGGCCAATGAGAAACCACTCGCATCGGTAGATCTTCGTACACCCCGATTGCCGCGGGACAATTTGCTTGTTTATCGTGCGGCAAACGATGAAATCGTTGCGGTGAAAAGCCCCGCGGATTGGCAGCACCGTCGAGCCGAAATCGTGCGAGGAATGGAAACCGTAATGGGGCGATTGCCTGGAAATGAAAAACGCATCCCTTTTGAAATGAACATCGACGAGGAAGTCGACTGCGGCAACTACATTCGTCGGCTGATTTCGTTTGCGTCGGAACCCAACTGCCGTGTACCTGCGTATCTCTGTTTACCCAAGGCCGTATTGCAGGAGGGAAGAAAGGCGCCGGCGGTTCTCTGTTTACATGGGACAGATAACGTCATTGGTCATGGGGTTGTCGTTGGATTGGGTCGCGAGAATCGACAATACGCGAGTGAACTTGCCGAGCGCGGCTATGTCACTATCGCCCCCAACTATCCGTCGATGGCAAAATACCAGCCCGACCTCGAAGTCTTGGGTTGGGAGAGCGGGACGCTCAAGGCTGTTTGGGACAACATGCGTTCGTTGGATCTCTTGGAAACACTTCCGTACGTCAAGAAAGAATCCTTCGGTGCGATTGGCCATTCACTTGGAGGCCACAATGCCGTCTATACAAGCGTCTTCGACGATCGTATTGCAGCGGTAGTATCCAGTTGTGGTCTCGACTCGTATCTAGACTACTACGATGGAGACGAGAAGAACTGGTTTCCAGAAAAAGGTTGGTGTCAGACTCGTTACATGCTGAGACTTGCCGAATATCGGGGCCGTTTGCCGGACATCCCATTTGATTTTCATGAAATGGTGGGAGCAATAGCACCGCGCCATGTGTTGATCATCGCTCCTCTTGGAGATCATAATTTTCGCTACGCGAGCGTAGATCGAATCGCCAATGCTGCTGTGGAAGTTTTCAAGCTGTTTGGTCATCCTGAGCGACTGCGTGTCGAGCATCCGGATTGCACGCATGATTTCCCGCCAGAGATGCGACAAGCGGCGTATAAATTCCTCGATAGTGGCCTGCTATTCACGACATAGCGAGAATGGTTCTGCGGGTCAGTCGACTCACAGTTTGGCTGCGAGTGGAAAGGAAGCTCAAGAGATTGTGTGGAGAATTAAGAGAGGTTTAGGAATACCGGATGAGCCAAGAAATAGAGATAGGCATGAACATTAAAACCTATGAGCTCGTCCGCTTTGAAGACCTTCCGGGCGTCCCATGCCCATGTGGAACCGCGCGCCGGGCTTTCGCCGACACAGAGGATTTCCCAGGAACCATTCATGTCACCGACATATCCGCTGACTCGCAGCTCCATTACCATAAGCGGTTGACGGAAACATACTATTTCCTAGAGTGCCAGCCAGAGGCGAAGATGCAGCTTAATGAGGAAGTCATCTGCGTTCAGCCTGGCGATTGCGTCATGATACGTCCAGGAACGCGGCACCGAGCCATCGGCCGGATGAAAGTATTGATCGTCGTCTATCCGAAATTCGACGAGGCGGATGAGTGGTTCGACTGAGCCGTTTCACACTCCCCTAAATGCAACGGCAGTGATGCTGTGACGTGATCTGGACGGAGTTTACTTGGATCTGAGTTTATGGATGTCAGGGAGGGTCTGACTGCCTAGCCGCAGAGCAATCAAGAGTGACGCAGTTTAAGAGTTTCGACGCCCCGGCGTGTCAAACCGGAGCGAGTTGGGGAGACTCGCTTCATTAGCCCTTCGGTAGGTGCGTGGCACCTGCACGTGCGTGGCACCTACCGAAGGGCTACATGGCAGCTATTTCCAGAAGATGCTCACTAGCGGCTAGATAGTCACAATAAGATGAAGACTTTTTGGAAGATAGCAATCCTCAGTGTGTCGAAGACTCAGGACTTCACCCAGGCCAAGTCCGCCGATACAAGCGAAATGCCTTACAGCGGTCTATGGTATCTTGAGGTTGTTCATGCAAAGCCATCAGAGCCGGGGGGAGGCAGGTAAACCACCGAAGCTCATCATAGCCTCCTTCCAGAAGGCCACCATGTCGGGCATCAGGAATCGCAAGCCTCAGGCCGCGTATCATCGTGTAGAAAGAGCTAGGTAGATTGCCAAGTCCGCCGAGTGGGTCACCCATCGCTGAGTCGAGTCCGACCGACCACAAAATCAAATCCGGGCTGAATTCCAACACTTTGGGAAGTGCTTCCCCAAGAAATCGCTCCATAATCGCATGAGGTGTCTGCTCTCCTTCAAATTCGATGGACACGATATTGGGTCCCATTTTCATTGGATGGGCCTCAAATCCCCAGTCTTTGTCTGGGCGCGAGTATGGGTATTCATTACCAGAGTTACGATATCGGTCTTGACGGGCATCATACTGACCATCAGTAAAGCGTTGTCGACTCTCATCGTAAGGGGAACGATATGAAACATCGATCAGAAGTGTGTCCGGCTGGTGGGCCAAAACATCTGCGGTTCCATTGCCACGATGATGATCGATATCGATAACTACAACCCTATTTGTATGACCTGGACGGAGCTGGACGTGGTGATCCCTTGCGTACAGCGCTGCTAGAGCGGCATTAGAGAGGTAGCAAAAGCCCATCGCCAGATCGCGCTCAGCGTGGTGGCCGGGTGGCCACACCAGCGCAAAAGCAGTGTCACCGCTGGGCGAGTTGAGAAGGGTATCAATAGAATCGTAGGCTGCTCCAACTGCGAGCCGGGCTGCATCCAGTGTGCCCGGAGTTACATCAGCTTCTTTACCAAAATCAGATATGAATGGATCCTCGCCGGCCTTGGCACGGGCCTTGGCTCGAACGACGCACTCAGCAAGGTTTCTTAGATGTTGCGCATCGTGCCCTCGCTCAAGTTCCTTCAAGTCCGGCATGCGGTTCGAACTAACCCAGCATATCGGAGCAACCGCGTTTCCCTGGCCATCTACCAGCGGTCCCAAAATCGTCGAGTGCGCTTCAGGGATAGTTCGGTGCTGAAGCAGCCTCGCCGCCTTCAAGCAACCAACTGCCTTTCCTGGATAGTCATATTGTTTAGTAACGTCAAACCTGTCTCGTGTTCCGAGGTGGCGTTCATCGGGTGCAAGAGTGTCAGGATAGAAGTATCGTTCATTGGTGATGACTGTTAGGGACATAGGAAGACATTCGAAAACAAGGGGTGAGTTCTTTTAAGCCGAACTCTATTGTGCAGACAGTGACGGTGCTGGCAATTGTATTGGATTCTTTAGAGCAAGCAGTCGGAATTTGTCGGCTGTAGCAGGCACCAGGCATCCCGATTCGGTGCAGATCTAATCACGGGATTGCTGAGATTTGAACCACCGACACGAGCATGGCTTGGTGTCACGAGTAACCAGGGGATAAATGCGACAGCGCAGTCAATTCGACAACAACTATTTTTCGTTAGCGCGCACAGGAGGGCGTGACATTTGTATTTGGCAGTTCGTTCGAACTCGCTCCGGTCACCCAAACGTCACCCAAACCGGAGCGCGCTGGCCTCCGATGTTTCCTTGGAGTCGGGGCTTTTGCCGGCCTCTGAACTGCCCAACTCGCTTCGCTGAACGGTTTTGCTTCTATCGTATCGTCAGACAAGGGCCGTAGTCGGTGTTGACTAGCCAACGGCCGTCGCGGCTGAAGTCCATGCTGCTGCAGGTGCCGTGGCGAGCTGCGATACCGACTCGTATCGTTGATCGCGATCGACTGCCAAGGCTTTGTTGCAAATCGTATCCAGGTCTTCTTCGATTCTTCT
This sequence comes from Pirellula sp., assembly GCA_031424235.1. Classification (GTDB taxonomy): domain Bacteria; phylum Planctomycetota; class Planctomycetia; order Pirellulales; family Pirellulaceae; genus JBKCUI01. The sequence continues at coordinate 21,728 of JANPHB010000152.1, read as the reverse complement.
TCCCTGCGCGTAAAGCGGATTATGCAAGCTCGGTTTGACAGGAATGTTTTCTCGCTTGTGATTCGACCATTTCGAGTGAGGGATCCGCTTCCAAGTTTCATGCGGCCACGGGGGACACTGGGCGACCAGCTCTAGCCGAAGTGAGGGGGAAATTCTGGCGCTCTGAATCTACACGTTTTCAACTAAGTTTACAAATGTGGCTGCCCGCTCGTTAAATTCCGGTTCGATGCCAAAGTCCAGCGGCGTGATGCAAACTTGTAGCGAAAGTCGTCAAGACTTTCGGCGAATTCCTTGTTCCACCGAAACTCTCGTCGAGTTTCGCTACCCATGATTTAAGTGGCATAGGCTTCCAGCCTGTGAAAACGCTCACATACAGGCTAGAAGACGCACTAGTGAATCTGCACTCGAACTCGCCTCAGCTTACTTGCTCCATGTCCAAGATTGTCGAATTTCCGCAATGGGTGCAGATACGTCGACACCCTCATTCGCGGCAACCATCAATAGGTACACTTGATTCGCCCGAAAAACGACCGTCAAGTTTCGCGGTGTCGACATGGCTGTGCTGGTCGTTGATGCAATGATTCCAGGCGTGCCGTCGAAATCAAGCGGCTCTGGTGAGACGGTCCCGCCCGTACTCTTTGCAAACAGTTGTGCTAGTGCTTCTGCCGTCGGAGCGGTGGGAGCCCCTACATCTACTTTTATCATCGCCTTCGCATCTTGCAATGTCGTACCATCCAAAAGGAGCATCGCCTTGGTCTTGTCGCGATCGGGTGTCACCACCTTCCAACCGTTTGGAATCGTGAAAGAAAAGTCACCAAATGAGTGCTTCGGTTTGGCTGATTCGGCAACTGCGACCGGACCGGTCCCTGTGTCGGAAGAATGGGCAGGCTGTGGCGGCGTCGCTCCATCGCGACATCCGAGCAACGAAATGGCAAAGAAAGGTAGTATTCGAATGAACAATCGCGACATTAGGCACCGTTTTAGAGAGGTCAGAAGGTCGAAGTTACAAATCCAATGCGTCGAGTTGGTCTAAAAGCGAATCGATCGCGTCGGGTTTACGGTCTGGCTTGGACGCGACCGACTCGACTAACGATGGAGATTCGCCAGCAGCTGATTCTGTATTCGCCGGATTGAAGTCGACTGCTGCCCGGCCCGCCAGGATGAGCTGTTCGTTTCTTTCTCTTGCGGCTGCCGCCACCGGGTCTTCGTCTCGTTCCGGAGCACCAAACAGCTTCGACAAGTCGATCTTAAATCCACCTGCATCGACCGGTGCTCCAGCAATGGCCGGCGTTTTGTGCTGCGGAAACATAATTGCATTTTCTGGGCACACTCTCGAACATGCGGGACATCCCTTACGGCAGTTGTCTGGCTGCTCAACCAAAATGGTCTCGCCTCGATCCACTCCGTAGACACCGAACAAACAAAAATCAATACACTCCATGCAATTGGTGCATCGGCTGTAGTCGATCACCGGATACCAACGTCGCTGCGGATGCTCGTCCATTCGAAGCGGGACAATCCCCAACGGAGATTCATGCGACACCGGTTTGTCAACACCATCCAATCGGCCTGAACCATCCATCGATAAGGCGGTCGAATTGGTGGGATTCAAAAACCGGTCGAGCGACAGCAGGTCTTTCTTCGGTGCATCTAGTTGTTCCGCAACCAAAATGCGTAGAAACTCCTTCGCATACACTTCGGCGGAATTTCCGGAACGCATATCGATCGAATAAATCCTGCGGGCTGGACGGACCGCAATGTTGGCGACTCGATCCGCCGCCTTTTCGTCTTCCTTGTCCTCGTCCTCTTCCTCGTCGTCATTTGCAAGTTCTAGATTTTGCAATTCGACCTCGCCGTGCTGGCCTCGTATCTCGTGACGATCGAGGACCCAGAAACCGGCTCGGTCAAAGAGCCAGCTCAAAATCACGATCGGGCCAGTCCACTCTCGCATCTTGAGAACGCTTTGGCTGTCCGAAGCTAAATCGTACAAGTGTGGCACAACAAGACTGGTCGTGTTGGGCAAGCTAGCAGCAACCGTCGCGATCGAATCCTCGAGCACACGCCTTTCAGGGTTGCGACTCTGCCCCTGCGATACAACAACCAGAAGTCCATTGGCCAGAACTCCATTGGCCAGAACTCCATTGGACGCTGAACTATCGTTGCTTGAATCGACCATGTCTATTCCTCGTTGGTTTCCATCGTGTTGGCTTGCCCCTTGATTGTACGTTGGGCAATCTCCCAGGCTTTGGCCAAGTGTTCTAAATACTGCGTTGGCGTCAGTAACTCGCTGGAATCGCCCCGCATCTCCATCAACCAGCCATCGCCGTACTTGTCCACGTTAATGCCGGATGGGTCGTTAAGCAACTGATCATTGATGCGGACAACTTTGCCAGCCATCGGTGAGTACAAACCGCTTTCGGCTTTCTTGCTTTCGATGTTGCCGAACTCTTGCCGGTTCGTCAACTCGGAATTCGTTTCGATCTCGAACTCCAAGAAATAAATGTCTTGCAACAACCGAACGGCGTAAGCCGAAAAGCCAAACCGAACGACGTCGTCCGACATTCGGATGGCCCACATGTGATTTTTTGCGTAAAGTCGATCCGTGGGGAACTCGGCTGCAAAATCCCCCATCATGAACGTGAGCGACTCGCTCATGTGTACCTGACTCCACGAAACTGCGGCTCAAAAAACGCCGTCAACAGGCCATCGACCCGCAGCAATCCGTCGATCGTCAATTCGACTCGATTGCATTTGCCCGCGTCGTCGGATTTCAATACGACGTAACCATCGTCGACGTATTCGTTCCATTCTTTTTCCCAGCGCTCGACAATGTTGGTGTCAAACTTCGCCTGGAAGTATCCAACGTCGAGATAACCACGCTTCAACTGCAAAATCATTTCGCGAATGAGCGATTGTTCTTCGGTTGGCACAAAGGCACGTCCAATGGGTAGGCGATTTTCATCGAGCAACGCGCCGAGATACTGCGGCCATTCCGGTACGTTTTGATAGTGCACGCCAGACACATGCCCAAAACTAGCGATGCCGGTCGCGATCAAGTCAGAACCTCGCCACAAGTTATCGCGGTAAGAGAAACTTACTTTCGTCGGGTCTTTCACGACGGTGTAAGCGCTGCTCACTTTGTAACCAGATTTCTGAAACTCTTCGAACGCGTATTGAACCCAATCGCGTTTGGTTTGCCAATCGGCGACCGGTGCCGCCTCGTGCGTCTGCAGCAGACCTTTGGAGTAGACGGTGTTGAACGGCAACTCCATTTGATAGATCGTGACGCTTTCCGGCGAAAGCTCCAAAGTCTTTCGGACATTTTCACGCCAATTGTCCCAGGTCTCGCCGACCATGCCCGAAATCAAATCGATATTCACATTTGGGAAACCAGCGGCCACAATCCACTCCCAAGCCCGATGAATCTCCTTCGACAAGTGGGCTCGACCGTTCTCCTCCAAGATCGCGTCGGAGAAACTCTCAACGCCGAGACTCAATCGCGTCACGCCGAGCTCGCGGAGCGCGTGAACCTTGGATTCGCTGAGCGTACCCGGTTCGCATTCAAAGGTTACTTCTTCGGCCTGCTCCCATGAAATACTTTTATGCAATCGATCGAACAGCGATTGCAATTGCTTCACCGACAGAAAGCTCGGTGTCCCGCCGCCAAAATACACAAAACGGAAGGGGCGGCCGCCCATAACGGGTTGCTGCGAAACGAGTTCGATTTCACGGGTCAACGCCGAAACATACCGTTCGATTTCGCCCGCATTGACGTCGGTGAAAACCTTGAAGTAGCAGAACTTGCATCGCTTGCGACAGAAGGGAATATGCAGATACAACCCCAACGGCGTTTCGACTTCCTCGCCGGTAGAAGAGCGTTGCTTGCGAGGCGGGCTCGCCATCGCGGACGTAATGGCAGGCAATGCATCGCCAGTCCACTGCGAAAAGGGTGGGTAGTTGGAAATGAAGTAACTTCCGACTTCTGTTTTTTTTACTTCTGTCGACATAGTTGCGATTGGGTGGTAGCCTTGGATCGGCGATAGGTGGCGAAAGTCGCCAAAACCTTCGCACATAGTGTAACCTCGAATCCAAAATCGTGCAGAACGAATAGCGAATCATTCATGCAAACGCGTTGGGACGTTATTATTGTAGGTGGTGGTGCAGCGGGGCTTTGGGCGGCTGGGACTGCGGCTGCGCGGGGCCGAAAAGTATTGATTTTGGAGAAGAACAACAAAGCCGGCGTTAAGATTCTCATGTCCGGTGGTACCCGTTGCAATATTACCCACAATTGCGACAGTCGAAAAATCGCAGAGGCCTTCGGCAAAAATGGCCGCGTTTTGCTCTCCGTTTTGAGCCGATTGTCACCTCAAGACGTCGTTCGGCAAATGGACCAAGAAGGGGTTCCAACCAAAGTCGAGGAGACCGGAAAGATCTTCCCAGCCAGCGATCGAGCCATCGATGTTCGTGATGCTGTCGTTCGGCGACTGGCCAGAGAAGGGGCAAGTCTGGTCACTGGAGCTGCGGTCCAATCGATTCGGCCAATGCCATTGGAAAGCGGAGGCTTCGAAGTAACAGCGATGATAGGTGGACAATCGACCGCTCAGTTTGTGTGCGATTCGCTTCTCCTGACCTGTGGCGGCCTCAGCTATAGCGGCTGCGGAACGACTGGCGACGGATATCCTTGGGCGCAAGCGATGGGCCATACGATTACTCCGTTGCGGCCAGCGCTCACACCGTTGCTCTCCAAGGAAGCGTGGGTTCATGAACTGAGCGGCATCACGCTTGATGATGTCGAGGTAACCGCCCGCGTCATCGGATCCGATTCCAAAGTTGCAAAACTGGAGCGAGCCAGCTCGCGAGGTGGTCTGCTTTGGACGCATATGGGTTGTAGTGGTCCAACGGCCATGAATGTGTCTCGTTGTTTTTCGGATTTGGCCAATGAAGTGCCGGCGTCGATGCTGGTCGATCTGCTGCCGGATGTTTCGCGTGAAGCGTGCGAGCAGTGGCTGATCGATGCTGCCAAAGAGTCGAACAAAACGATTACCAATGTACTCAGTCAGCGAATACCCAAACGGCTTGCCACGTCCTTGGTCGCAATCGTCGGTTCGACCAACGAAGTGCACACAGCCGAGATGTCGAAAAAGGTTCGTAACGGATTGGTCGAGCGACTCAAGGCGTTATCGGTACCGATTCATGGCACTCGGGGCTATCCAAAAGCGGAAGTAACTGCTGGCGGCGTTGCGCTCAATGAAGTCAACTTTCAGGACATGCAGAGCCGCAAAACGCCGGGCCTCTATTTCGCGGGGGAGATCCTCGATCTAGACGGACCAATTGGAGGCTACAATTTTCAAGCCGCTTGGAGCACCGGTCATGCTGCCGGTCTTCATGTGTAAGTCGGGAGAAATCAAATGCAATTTCGCACACTCTTCGTGCTGGCTTTATTTCAGGCGATCGTATGCGGGCAAGAGCCCAAACTAGATCGGCTGCAGGAGACGCAAGATGCGATCGCGAAGATTCAAAGCGAAGTGGAGAGTCTTGGTGAGCATCCTTGGGCGGGCATGTATCATAGCTACAGTGGAGAGGATTCGGGGCTAACACTCTGGCTCGCGCCAAAATCTGGCATTGCCTATCAAGAATACGGCAATGCAGGCATCTCCGATACCAATCATGGCAGTGTCTCCGTGAACGGAGCGATCGTTCATGGCACTTGGGCTCTCGAGCCCAAGTCTGCAATGCGCGCTTTATACCCAAGTGTGGAAAAGGATCTTGTCATTGTTCCATGGGATGATCTGGTGTTTGTCGTTCCACGCAGTTTGATTCATCGATTTTGTTTGGATGCAAAAGAGAAGTCAAAAATCCTTCCCTTCTTCATGGCCTTGGTGCGAGGAGATCCCTCAAAATCGGAACTCCAAGGTGAGCCCGTGTTGCCGGGCGACTTAAAAGTGTTCCTCGACCTCCCCGAAATCAAGGGCAAAGTAACCGAAGTTGAAAAAGCAATCGAAGAACCCATCGTTCTGCCTGACGATCGAAAGCTTCGAATCGTCAAACAAACGGTGACGTTGGATGTTGGCACGAACCATCATGTATTTGTTGGAATGAAATTCGATTGTGTGAGGGACCGTAATGTACAATTGAAGATTAAGGAGGTTTTCGAAAAGACTTCGAAAGCGGAACTCGTCGAAGTCCGAAATACAAAACCGTCCAAGCTTCAAATCAAACCTGGCATCGAGGTACGAACAGCTCGTTGATGTTGCAATTCACTGCTTGCGCAGCTTTTCATCCTGAAAGGATGTTAGAAAATAGCCGGTGGTCGAGCGGAGCGACACCACCGGAAAAAGATCTGTAAAGTGCGTTCCGATCCTGAAGGGATCGAAGAATCTGTGACCCCTCCAGGGTCAATCGAGTGTCCATTCGTTCTCGGGGGTGCGCCGCTTCGCGACGACCCCCGGCTATTTTCTGCAATCCCTATCGGGATAGAAACGGAAGAATTGCGGAGTGAAATGGATACTCAAACATCATTTGTCTTTCGTGTGATTCGAGTATTTCGTGGTTAAAGCTGAGTTCGCGTTTAACGAACAAAGACCGACAGGGCCGACGGCAGTAGCGTTGCCGTCATTGGGCTATTTCCTTTCATCTCACCGTCGCAGTTCATTTGATCTCCTACGTCCGATTGGATCGAAAACGAACGGACTTGATGAAACTCGATGCAATTCAATCCAACGTGTGAGCCATCGAAGACTTTCATGAACAGCCGCAACATTTGCCAACGAGAAACGCGGCGAATCACGACGACGTCTATCTTGCCATCTCCTATTTCGGCTTCCGGTGCAAGCTTCATTCCTGCCCCCGTGTATTTTGTATTGCAAGCCATGACGAACAGAAAATCGTCCGTCATCGTTTTGTCGTCGAGCATCAGGGTGGCTCGCCGCATCTTTGGAGTCAAGATGTGCCGAATGGCGGCAAGCGTGTAGCGAGTCGGTCCCATGAAACGCATTTTTTCGGCCGTGACATTGATGTCGGAAACGGCTCCCCAACCCACGATGTTGACGCAATGAATGACGCGATCTTGCAATGTTACTCGGACCACATCCAGCGGCTGAAAGCGGCCGGCAACGATCCGTTTGGCAGCTTCCATCGGATCGTCAAACATCAAATGCTGAGCAACCGAGTTCCCGGTCCCGGCTGGGATGATTCCGATGGGGACCGATACGGCTTCGTCTCGCTGCATTAAGCCGTTTGCTACTTCGTGAAAGGTGCCATCACCGCCGACCGCACAGATCCCCGCAAACGGTTGCAGTTCGAGCGTTTTGGCAATTTCGCTGGCATGGCCTGCATGTTCTGTAACATGAACTTCAAGCTCGATCTCCGCGGCATGGAAGATGGGACGAACGCGCTCAAGCACACGGAGCCCGTTCCGTTTGCCACCGCGAGGATTTACGATAACTGCAAGACGCCGAACGTTCATCCGTTCTCCGAGTAAGGGTAGCGATGTGAAGCATTTTGTAGCGGAACTCGTCAAGAGTTTCGGTCGTTTAGGCAATGCAGCCGAAAGTCTTGACGACTTTCGCTACGCAAAAGCCTGTTTTTATCAGCGAAGAATGCTTCACAACGCTGGAGGAAAGTGGTGAGGCGGTGCCTCGACGCCGCTAGGGGTTACCTTGAATTTGCGCCGAAGCCCCGAGAAACACGACAAGGCCGAAGTAAGCAAACAGCAAGAATAGAACTACAAACCCAAAGACCATTCCGATGATGAGCTTGGTCCTTGCGCCTTGAAATTTCGCAGGTAGACTACCCGCTGGTGCATTTGGAACCATCAGCCAAGTTTGACTGTTTGCAATGGCATTCCATTGCATGAGTCGCACTGCATACCAGATACCGATGATAATGCTACCGAGCGCAGAGCAGCAAAGACACATAATCATGGCCAGCCAGAACTGTCCGGCATCCTTGACGATCGCATTGATCTTGGCAAGCAGTACAGGGTCCACACCCGCTGGGATATTATTGGCTTCGGTTGGCATCGAAGTCGATGCGTAGGGATTGGTTGGCTCGTTCGACATTGGAATGTTTGCTAGAGAGAGAATTTGTTTAGAAACGTGTCTTATTTCGTGTCGATGCCAGCGTACTTTGGAACATTGGGTTCTTTGATGTCCTTGAGCAAACGAACGATGATTTTATCGGTGGTCATGCCTTCGGCTTGAGCTTGGAAATTGGTGCTCAAGCGGTGTCGCAAGACCGGCACTGCAATTTTTTTGATATCTTCGATGCCCACGCTGAATCGTCCGTCCATGGCTGCGATGGCTTTGCCAGCGTGGATCAAGAATTGTCCGGCTCGAGGGCCCGCACCGAAATCGAGCAGTTCTTTCACCACCTCGGGTGCGTCTGGTTCGCCTGGACGGGTTGCTCGAACGAGTGAAACTACATACTTCACGATGAATGGGCTAACCGCCACGCTCATGACGAGCTTTTGGATATTCATGATGGCTCTGGCCGAAAGGACCTTCGATACTTCTGGCCGTTCGCTACGCGTCGTTGAGGTTAAGATCTTTTCTTCTTCTTCAGCGCTAGGGTAGCCGACTTTGATATTGAACATGAACCGGTCTAGTTGTGCTTCCGGGAGCGGGTACGTTCCTTCTTGCTCGATTGGGTTTTGGGTTGCGATGGCGAAGAATGGTTCGGGCAGTTGGTACGTGTTGCGTCCGACTGTGATTTCGCGTTCTTGCATGGCTTGCAAAAGTGCGGCCTGAGTCTTGGGAGGAGTTCGGTTGATTTCGTCGGCCAGCAAAATGTTGGTGAAGATCGGGCCTTCGACAAATCGGAACTCGCGTTTGCCTTGTGAGTCTTCCTCGAGGACATTCGTACCGGTGATATCGGATGGCATCAAGTCGGGGGTGAATTGAATGCGTTTGAAATTGACGTCGAGGATCTTGGCCAGCGAGGCCACCATTAAAGTCTTAGCGAGGCCAGGCACCCCCTCGAGTAAGCAATGGCCTTTGGTGAAGATGGCTGCGAAGAGTTGTTCGATAACTTCGTCTTGGCCGACGATCATTTTCCCGAGTTCGCTCCGCATTTGATCCCGGTGTTCGCGGAACTCTCGCAACAAATCCCCGATACTCTTGGCAGGTTTTCCTGGAGGCGCGTTTGACACGTTATTGAATTGCTTTTGGTACGAGGTCGGATTCGAGCGAGCGAAGATAACGCTCGATCGGCACTTAGGCGAGCGGCGGAATGAAAACCACCGTAGTTGAATTCGTAAGAATTCAGTTAGTTCTGAATTCGTACGAACTCAGCTACGAATCGTGGTGTGTTTTTTCTTGCCGCTCGCCTTATTGTCATGCTCCAAGGCAAACCAAGCAAGTAGCCTCATAATTCCGCGATTTCCGACTGCGCGGCTGCAATTGACCAAATTCGAAAGGTTCGATCTATTGCTTGGGAAATTGGCAAACGCTTGTTGCCTATTCAAGTCCCAACCGCGTATGGCGAGATTAAAAATCCATGGACCCAAACACGACAGCCGCCTCGATCTTGTCTCCGGAGAGTGTTCTTGCCATGCGAGATGCCGTGTTAGGGCAAGTCGATTTTGCGCGCAGGTACACGCTGGGACTGCTGGAAAACGTGCCGGAAGAGCTTTGGCCGGTGGTGCCGAACGGTGGCAGTTCCCATATCGCTTGGCAAGTTGGGCATTTGGCGGTTTCACAATATGGTCTGATGCTCTTTCGGCAACGGGGACGCGCTGAGGGGGATCTGGAGTTGATGCCGGGCTGGCTTCGTAAGCGGTTTGGACGAGGAAGCGTGCCTCCAACGGATCCGAGCGACATTCCGTCCAAAGCTGCGTTGCTGGAGTGCCTGGACAAAATCCATACCGCTTCGATGGCCGCTCTTCCAAACTTTACGGCGGAGCAGTTGATGGAACCAACGGAAATGCCCTATGCGGTTCACCCGATTAAGCTTGGTGCGTTGCTGTTTTGCCCCTTGCACGAATCCATTCACGCAGGGCAAATCGGCGTACTAAGACGCATGCATGGTTTGGCGCCCGTTCGCTAGCAAAAGGTGGGGAAATCGCCTAAGGCGAGCGGCAGCATGAAAACTAGCTTGCGCGTTTTGAAGTTGCACACTTGTGTTTTTGTAGCAGAATTCGTGAGAATTCTGGCCGCGTCGTGATTGCAAAGCGTCTGAATTCTCACGAATTCAGCTACATTTCTCAATACAGTGCAACTTCAAAACTTGCGCGTCGTGCTAGGCGATACACCGGCGTTTTTCAATGCTTGGAATCTCAAAAAATTGGTCTTTGCCAGCGAGAGCAACTTCGAGACAATGCAACCCATGCTTGGGGGCGAATAGCTCGGCCAACGCTAATTGTCCAAACTACGACCAAAGGATGGGTCGCAATGCCAATCGCTATCACCCCACAAGTACAAGAGAATCAAACGTACAGTCTGAAAGATCGCTTCGCTTATTCGGTGTTCAGAATGTTCATTTGTGTCATGCAGATGGTTTCGCTGGAGCGATGTGATCGCTTTTGTTGGCTGATTGCCAAAGTTTTCTGCAATTGGATTCCTGTTCGCCAGTCGCTCATTCGAGAAAATCTTGCGATGATTTTTCCGAATTGGACGCCAGAGCGGTCCGAACGAGTTACCGAACAAATGTGGCATCACATGTTGTTGATGGCCTGCGAAGTCGCCCAAGCGCCGCGAAAAGTGCATCGTGAAAACTGGCACGATCATTTTTATATTCCCGATCGCCGCTCTTTGATGAAGATCGTGATGGATGATCGCCCAACGGTTTTGGTTTCCGCCCACTTTGGGAATTTTGAGCTGGCTGGCTTCCTGACCGGGCTTTTTGGAATTGCGACCACCACGGTGGCTCGGCCGCTTGATAACGGATTTGTGCACGATTACGTCACCAAGTTTCGATCGATGGGAGGCCAATATTATTTGCCGAAAGAGGGTAGTTCGCAGCAGATTCAGGACCTGTTGAATCAAAATGGAAACCTCACGCTCCTGGCGGACCAGCACGCGGGAGCAAAGGGGTGTTGGGTTGATTTTCTTGGAAAACCTGCCTCTTGCCACAAAGGCTTGGCGTTGTTTACGTTATCTAGCGGTGCCCCTATGATTGTCTGTTGCAATGTGCGGACCGGAGGCCCGTTGCAATTCGATCTTTCGGTGTTAGGTATTGCGGATCCCCTCGAGGGAGGAGAGCATCTCAACAGCGTGCCGTCGCTAACCCGATGGTACAATGAGTGCCTTGAAGGACTTATTCGATTGTTTCCCGAACAGTATTGGTGGGTTCACCGCCGCTGGAGAGAGCCGCCGCCGCAACGACGCTCCAGCCGCGCCGCATAGCTATGACAAAAATTTACCAAGGCCTTGGCCTATCTTGCATGTACCCCGAAAACTGGAGTCTCACCGAAGACACGGACGAGGGTCGAGTGGTCGGCTTCACACTGGAGAGTCCGACCGCCGCGTTTATGACCGTCACGGAGTATCCATGGACCGTCGCGCCGCGCGAAGCCTTGGAGCAAGCCGAAGAGGTCATGAAGGCAGAATACGACAACGTCGAGTACGACGAGATCGATCCACAATTAGAGCTTGATGGCAAGCCGCTGGCCGATAGCCGAGCCGGCGATGCCCACTTCTATTATTTGGACCTGCTCATTGTGTCGCGCTTCGTGGCATTCACGGTCGACCGGAAGACATTTTTGGTTCAAATCCAATCGGAAGACCGCGATTTCGAAGGGCTCGAAATGGTCTTTAAAGCGATGCTGGTGAGTATGCTCAAGTCGTTTAACATCGAATCAAAACGCGCTATCACTTAGTTCTCCACAACGTCCTCGAGAGCCGCACGTCTATGAATCGGACAGTGATCATCTCTGCGAATCCGAAATCAGGCTCGTTTAGTCGCCACGGCCTGATCGTTGAACTGAAAACTCAAATTGAGGCCCTCGGCTTCCAGTGTGAGTTGCATACGAACTTGGACGAGATGGCCAAACGATGCATGGACCTCGCTCAGGTTGGGGAGCTTCGAACCGTGGTTGCGGCAGGTGGCGATGGGACCGCGTCCAAGGTAGCAAGCCTCATACCGCACGAAGTGCCGTTGACGTTATTCCCAACGGGCTCCGAAAACTTGCTGGCTAGGTACTTTGCTATTACGGCGGATCCAGCGGCTTGCGCTCGCTCGATTCAAAAATTGCGAACGAACCCGATCGATGTCATGACGGTCAATGGCCAACTATCATTGCTGATGGCGAGCATTGGTTTTGACGCGGAAGTTGTTCGAAGGGTGCATCAAACTCGCAGATCGCACGTGACGAAATTCAATTATTGGGCGGCCATCGTGGGGACACTCTTTCGCTATCGCTGGCCGAGCCTGAAGATTTCAATTTACGATGAGAATGCCAAGCTACTTGACGAGGTCCGTGGCGGGTGGGTCTTTGTGTTCAACGTTCCGCGTTACGCGGCGGGTCTCGCCATCATGAACGATGCCGTCGAGCATGACGGTTTGCTCGACGTCGGGGTGTTCGATCGTGGCGGCTTGATACGCAACATGTGGTACTACTGGAACGTCATCCGCGGCAATCATCATCGGCTAAAGCAATGGCGCCGCTTTCGAAGCAACTCGATCAAGATCGAATTCGATAGCCAGTTGCCCCGAGACGGATTGGTCGCTTCCTGTCAAGCGGACGGAGATTGGGTCAGCGACTTGCCGGTTGAAGTCCAAATTGTGCCGCGGAAGTTGAGAATCGTCGGGTAGGCCGACCTAATTGGCCCGATTTGATTCCGTCCCTCGGTTTACGTTTGGCGGAATCGTGGGGATGTTGTAGGGACGCGGGCTATTAACGGGATTCTGTGGATATTGTCCGAATGGTCCGTTTGGAATGTATGCGCTGCTGTAGTTTGGCGGTGTGCCGAATGGTAAACCCACGGCATAAGGTCCATCAAATCGCTGCAGCTCATTGAACGACTCGGGAAACGAAAGACCTTCGGCGTCGTTCTCCATCAATTGCATTCGCAATTCGATGATTTTACTTTTGGACTGCTCACGTTTATCTAGTTGCTTTCTCAATTTTGAGACTTGCTCCTCAAGTCTTGTGACCTGTTCGCGACGCATTTTCTGGTCTCGCTCGAACTCGTCCTCTAAAAACTTTTCGATGGAAGTACGCGCTTCCTTCTTATCGGATTCCGATGCGTCTGGTGCGCGGAGTTTCGCTTGGGCTTCGCGAAGGGCTTGCCGATCTTCTTCGTAACGTGGATTTCCGTTGACGGTAACCATCTCGGTTGTCGTGATTGGCTTGCCATCTGGCCCTGGCTTGGTTGTAACCTTTGGAACCTGGTATGGCCCACCAGGCGGACCGCCAAACCCCGGACCTCCGTAGTTTGGTTGATATCCAAATTGAAGGTAGGGGCCACTTCCATATTGCTGTTGATTTGGCTGTTGGCCCAATAGCCTCAACCCGCTCGCAGATGCAATCGTCAGAATGCATCCAAGTCCGAGAAATCCGAGTAGCGTCCATTTCATAACAATGTCTCCGTATTCAAAAAGTTAGTTGGTTTGGGGGTTATGCCGATTTGTACCAGTGCAAGGTCACTTTCGGCAAAAGTGACCCACGGTGTGCCTTGGAAGTAAATTAACGTTTCATCGGCCAAGCAAGGGAGCCGACGGTGTCTCGGGCGGTCGATTCATGTTTGGCGGAATTGACAGGCCGGGTGCCCGATTGCGAAGATCGATTAGTTCTCTTGTTGTCAACGTAGGAGCAGAACTGTTCATCGGCTGGTTGCCCTGGAAGTTTGCGTACACTGGTCCTGGCATAGGCCCCCCAGGAATATTCATCGCAGCAAATCTCTGCAGCTCACTAAACGACTCGGGAAACGAAAGGCCTTCGGCGTCGTTCTCCATCAATTGCATTCGCAATTCGATGATCTTGCTTTTGGACTGCTCGCGCTTGTCCAGCTGCTTTCTCAACTTTGAGACTTGCTCCTCAAGTCTTGTGACCTGTTCGCGGCGCATCTTCTGATCTCGCTCGAACTCGTCCTCTAAAAACTTTTCGATGGAAGTACGCGCTTCCTTCTTATCGGTTTCCGATGCGTCTGGAGCTCGAAGTTTCGCTTGGGCTTCGCGAAGAGCTTGTCTGCCTTCTTCGTTAGGTGGGGCACCGTGAACGGGGACGTATTCCATTCTTGTCCATGGCCTTCCATCCTGACCAGTCGTTGTGACTGGCAAGTAGTTATAGGAAACCCCGGGGAGAACAGGAAAAACTTTAGCTTGCTGATTAAAAGTTGGCCCATTTGGTGGACTAGGACGATTGGGGCTATTTCCGATGGGTGATTGGCCCAATAGCCGTACGCCGCTTAATGACACAATCGATAGAACGCATCCGAGTCCGAGAAATCCGAGTAGCGTCCATTTCATAGCAATTCTCCGTTTTAAAAAGTTAGTTCGTTTGGCTTTGTGTCGTTCGTACCAGTGCAAGGTCACTTTCGGCAAAAGTGACCCACGGTGGGGCACACCTGCCGGGTGTGCCTATGAAGTGAAAGCTACATTTCCTTAGCCGAAAACTACTCACAACAGTAGTAGACACAACTAGCAGTCCCAGATCTTTCAGTCAAAACCAAAACAAATGGGAGAGCGAGGCTCCTGCCGAGCTTTTGAGGCAACGGTTCGGCAGGAGCCTCACCCTCCCGAGAAGAAAATGGTTGGGAATCGCTTAAACCGACACCTTTTTCCGGTGTACGCCCATTGGTGGTTGTGCCAAAGCCAAAATCCGAGAAAATATTCGAACTGGAACGAACCGTTGACCTAACGTGTCAATCGCTGATGGCCTAATAAAGAACGCGGGTTCCGCTAGCATTCTTTTTTCAGGTTGGGAACTGTGCAAGGAAGTGATTCTATTATGGCTACCACCAAAATTCCATTTCGTCAGCGTCGACCGCTCCTCGAACAATCCCAATCCATCCAAGTCCATTACCTTGGCTGGAATGGCCCAATTCTCCATGCCGCCTGCGATTATTTGCAAAAGCAATACACTCGCGGCAACAAATGGGATATGGACCAATGCCTCCTCGTTCTCCCTGGAGGTTTCGCTGGCCGACGACTGACTCAGCTCATGGCCACCCGCGCCAGCCAACAATCGCTGGTGCTGCGTCCGCCCGAACTGCTGACCATCGGTACCCTGCCAGAAAAACTTTATTCCGCCAAACTCCCATTCGCGAGCGACTTGGAACAAGTGCTAGCGTGGACCAAAGTTCTGCGGGCCGCCGATCATGATCTGCTCAAGCCGCTGCTCTTCGAAGTTCCCGATTCGGCAGAGTTGCGACCTTGGATGGACCTGGCTCGGATCCTGAGTACACTCCACCGCGAGCTCTCCTCCGACTTGGTCGATTTCGATGACGTCGTGCAAGAACTCACTGGCTCGCCCGAAGAAGTTCGCTGGCAAGTTCTCTCCAAACTCCAGCGTGCTTACTTGGACGAATTGCATACCGCCGGCCTTTGGGATGTGCAGTCCGCGCGGCGGTTCGCGATCGACAACGACGAAGTTCGCACGGATCACGAAATCATCTTGGTCGGTGCCGTCGACTTGAATCGCGCCCAGCGACGATTTCTTTCCGCCGTTGCCGATAGCGTGCGTGTTCTTATCGGAGCTCCGGAGTCGTACGCCGCTGGGTTCAATCAAGACGGCACGCTCGCTTCGGAATACTGGCAAGATATCGAAGTACCGATCGATGAGGAGCAACTGCATGTTCGGTCCAGTGCCAACGACGCAGCCAATGAACTCGCCTCCCAACTAGCCAACCTCAGCAACGACTACTCTGTCCAAGATATCACCGTCGGAATCCCCGATCCGCAAATTGTTCCGGCGCTTCAAGAGACACTCGCTCGCGGCGGCATTACTCTGCGCTATGGCCCCGGCGGCTCGGTCACGCAAACACCACCATTGCAAGTGATCGAACTGATCGGTGACTATCTCATCGATGGCTCAATCGATGTCTTCAGCAGCTTGGTTCGCTCGCCAGCCATTCATGATTGGCTGATTCGCTCTGCCAAAGATTCGCCAGAAGCCATTTCGCTACCCGGTGACTTCCTGGCTCGCTTGGACGAGTATCAGCAGTCCACTCTTCTTCGCAGTGTCAACGTACCGGAATGGCCGGAAGGCAAAGGGAAAGAGATCTTCTTGGCCGTATTGACCAAGCTGGACGAATGGTTGAAGCCGCTTCGGATGCTTAATGCCAAACTGACGCAATGGGCCAACCCGCTTCGACAAGTGATCAAAACAATCTACGAAGGGGTCCAAGTCGATCGGAACGACGTTGCTGGCAATCTATCGCTTCGCGCTTGTAGTGAAATCAACTTGGCATTGTCGAAACTAGCGGAACTACCGACCAACCTCGACGCTCAAGTGACGTTTCAAGAGGCGATGGCTTGGTTGCAAAGCCAACTCGAAACGGTCAACGTTCCGCCTCCACAAGATGACTCGTCCGTTGAAATGTTGGGCTGGTTGGAATTGACCCTGGATGACACTCCGGTCTTGATGCTGACTGGGATGCATGATGGGATTGTTCCTGAGAGTGTCAATGGCGATGCGTTTCTTCCGAACCAATTGCGATCCGACCTGGGATTGATGGACAATGCACGGCGTTACGCTCGTGATTGTTATGCGATCTTGGCGATGCTCAACACCCGCGAGCGAATCGACTTCGTTCTGAACCACTTGAGCCTCGATGGCGACCCGCAGACGCCAAGCCGTTTGCTACTGGCTGTCCCCTCCGATTTGTTGGCTCGCCGAGTCAAGCTGCTCTTGTCGCCAAAAGAAACAGCCGACGATGAATTGATTGCCGATGCTTGGGTGCCTCGCGAAACGCAAACCAATATCCCGATCCCGATTCCAGACACGAACAAAACCGTTCGGGACATGGCGGTAACCGACTTCAAAAAGTACGATCAGTGCCCATATCGTTTTTACCTAAACCGAGTCGAAAAAGTTCGAGCGTTTGAGCACGATCGGCTTGAGCTCGATGGCGGTGGATTTGGCGATCTATTGCACTTGTGCCTAGAGGGTTTGATTGACTCGCCGGTTGCAACATCCACCGATGCGCATGCGACGGCCGATTGGTTGACCGAAAACCTGAAAGCGATCGCCAGGAAACGATTTGGAGTCAAGCCAACGCCGGCATTGCAGATCCAAATTGAGCAAGCTGTTCGTCGACTCGAAGCGTTTGCAGAACATCAAGCGGCTCACATCGCTGCCGGTTGGAAGATCAAGTACATCGAACACAAAGTCGAAAAATCACACGGCATCACGCTCGATGTCGATGGCCAATCGATGATCGTTCACGGACGCATCGACCGGATCGATTATCATCCTCGCGATGGCCGGTTTGCGGTATGGGACTATAAAACAGGTGACCTTGCGGGCAAACCGAAAGAAGCCCACTTGAAGCCGAATGGTACTTGGACCGATTGGCAGTTGCCGCTATATGGTCTTTTGATCAAGACCCTAAAGATCGAGGACTTGTCGAAGGTTAGTTTTGGCTACATCCTATTGCCAAAGAACCCAGCCGACACCCAGTTCGTCATCGCCGATTTCAAATTGGAACAACATGCGCAAGCGATCGAGTCGGCCAAAGGGATTGCACGCAAGGTGATGACAGGAGTGTTTTGGCCGCCGAAGTACAAAGGCATTTCGAACTTCGACGAATGCAACGCGATCACGCAACTGCCGGTCGTGCGACGTTGGGACGAGGCAGTCGCGAAGCAAGAAATCGAGTCAGCTCGGCAACGAGAATTGGCGGCTGCGATTCATCCTGTTCCCGAGCTCCAACTCGATAGCGACGCGGCCAACAGCTTAGCCCAAAGCGAAACGGAAAACAAACTTCGCTTGGACCGTTCACATGTCGCAATCTACGAAAAACGCCATGTGAACGCGGAACGCCCGCCGAACAAGCTGCAATTGGAAAAGCATTTGGCGAAAGGGCAAGCGGACAAGGATTGGTTTACGCCGCAGATGATTCTCGCTTCGGCAGGCACCGGCAAGACATATAATCTGGCTTCAAGAGCCCTCCGATTGCTGTTCACCGACCAAGAGCTCGACTCGATTTTAGCGACGACGTTCACGAGAAAAGCGGCGGGCGAAATCCTTCACCGTATTCTTTCGTGGCTTGCAGATGCGGTTGAAAACGAAGAGGGGTTCACGCGTTTGGTCGGCGTCTTGAAGCCGCTTGAAATCACTCGCGATACCGTTCGATACCAATTGGGTCGACTTTGTTCACATTTGCATCGCTTCCGGGTTAGCACGCTGGATAGTTTTTATTCGCAACTCGCTCGTTCGTTTGCGTTAGAGCTCAAGCTGCCGCCAGGCTGGACGCTGTCCGATCCATTTCAAACGGATCAATTGCAACAAGAAGCCATCAGTCGAATGTTCGACACGATGGATAGATCAGCACTTAAGTCGCTGGTGTCGCAATTGTCCAAGGGTGAAGCCACGCGCGGCATTCGTCGTGAAATTGAAAACGTGGTATCGACCGGCTACGACTTGTTCCGAAAGACAAACGAAGAAGCCTGGAATCAATTGACGGTTCCTAAGGGGCCATCGGCGGAAGAGGCTGAATCGGCACTTAAGGTTTTCCGAGCTTCGCAACTGGAGCACAAGGGTTACGCTGGTGCACGCGACAAAGCGGTCGGGAAATTCGAGTCGGGTGAGTGGGCCGAATTCCTAGGTCTGACGTTGATTCAAAATGCAGACGAAAAGATCGCCAAGTACTCGTCCAAGGAGTTGCCTGACGAGACGGTCAAGGCGTTGCTGGTTCTGGCCAAGAAGTCGGCAGTCGAAGAGTTGGCTAGCCGTAGAGCGCAGAACGAAGCCGCTTATCGGATGCTTGCCAACTATCATGAACAGCTCCAGTTTGTCAAAACCAAACGCCGTATCGTTTCGTTTGATGACATTTCGGAGCGGCTTTCCAAGTGGATGCAAGAGACCATCGCCAAGCACAAAGACCAAGACCATAGCGGTCCGTCTTCGAAGGCCCTGTCATCGAAGGCGCTGACGACGAGCAAGAAAGACGACGAAGCGATGAAAGGAATCGCATATCGCCTGGACTGCCCGATCGATCACTTGTTGTTGGACGAGTTTCAAGACACGTCACCTATGCAGTGGAACATCATCAAGCCGTTTGCTGAGGCGATCGTCGAAGGATCGATGAAGGATAAATCGTTCTTCTGCGTGGGGGACAGCAAGCAAGCGATTTACGGTTGGCGAGGCGGTGTTTCCGAGATCTTCGAATCGGTTGGTAAGCAGATCGAGCATGTTCGACAAGAGAAGCTAGTCAAGAGCTATCGAAGTTCTCCTGTTGTAATCGATTTCGTGAACTCGGTCTTTACGCAGCTTGCGAAGCATGATCGCTATTACAACGATGATGAGTCTGAGATTATCGCAAGTGATACGCAAGCGGTAACGGAATGGATGGGGCGTTATTTCTCCAATCACGAAACGTCTCGAGAGGGACTTCCGGGCTATGTCGAGTTCCGGAACGCGGACTGCGAAAAGAACAAAGACCAAGAAGGGGAAGAGAGCAGCTATGGGTTGTTCGACGAAGTTGCAGATCGCATCGCAGAGTTGCACAGGAACTCGCCGCACGCGGAGATCGGCGTCTTAACTCGAACCAACCGCGACGTCGGTCGAATGATCGGCTTGTTGCGAGAACGCGAGGTCGAGGCCAGCCAGGAAGGTGGAAATCCATTGGTGGATTCGGCTCCGGTGTTGCTTTTGCTGAGTGCGATGAAGCTTGCCAATCACCCTTCCGATTCGTTGGCGTTTTTTCATGTCGCCCATTCTCCGTTGAGCGAGCGGTTTCCGAGCGATGTGACCTGTGATCCGATTGGATTGTCGGCTTTTTTCCGCAAGCAATTGACGGACTTTGGATTCGGGCGAACGCTAGGACTGTTTTCGAATTTGATCGCCAACGAATGCACGGAGCGTGATCAGGATCGACTCAAGCAATTTGTGCAATTGGGATATCGATTCGATGCGATGCGAAACCATCACATCAATGACTTCGTGGAGTATGTCGAGCGTCAGAAGGTTTCGGTTCCGGGAATGAGCACGGTTCGAGTCATGACGATTCACCAGTCCAAGGGCCTGGAGTTTGACGCCGTCTTTTTGCCAACGCTCGATCAGACCATTATTTCGCGACCGCCCACTTTTGTGGCGATGTACGAGGATCGAACGAAGCCTCCGATTGGCGTATTGCGTTACATGAATCGGGACATTCAGAAATATTTGGAAGACTCTTGGCGGATCGCGTTTCGAGAGTTTGCGAACCAGCAGTTGTCGGAAGCGTTGTGTGTGTTTTATGTTGCACTCACTCGAGCGCGACATGCTTTGTACCTTTACACTTCTCCGTCATCGAGCCCGAAGAAACGTTGGGGATCGGTTCTGCATTCGATTTTTGCGACTCCTGGCCAGAGCGAGCAACCCGGAGTTGTCATTCGCAGTTTCGGCAACGAGAATTGGTATGAGTCCATCAAACCAGCGGACATCGAAGTTGAGCGGGATGAACCAGAAGCAATTGAGCATAGAGTGCGTGGTCGTTCCATCCTTCTGAAACGCGACGCGACGTCGATGCGACGACTGCCTTGGCTGCGTCCAAGCCAGAGCGTAATGTTAACCGTGGTCGATTTAGCGACGCAGTGGTCGGATGACAATTCATCGGGCGCGGTCATCGGCAAATTGGTGCATCGTTGGTTCGAAGAGATTCGCGGTTGGATCGAGGACTACAAGCCGAGCAAAAAGCGACTCAAGGAGATCGCTTCGTCGACGCTGACTCAAGAAGAAATGGGGCAGGTCAAGCTGAACGACTGGGTCGATCGCTTTGTCAAGTATTGCGAGATGCCTTCGGTCTTGTTGGCGCTAAGTGCGGATCGCTATCGGCCATGGCATCAACCGCGGATGCTTCATTTGGAGGTTACTAATGAGCGACGATTGTTGCAGATTGTGGATGGCCAGATGTTGCGTGGGGTCATTGACCGCTGCGTCTTGGGCTTCGATGGCGACCGAGTGGTGCGGGCCGAGATCTTGGATTTCAAGACCGATCGCAAGCCTGATTCGATGTCGATTGAGGAGTGGTCCAAAGAGCGTGCAGAGTTCCATGGCACGCAGTTGCAATACTATCGACGTGTGTTGTCCGACCAATTCGGACTGCATCCAAATGATATTCAGCTCACGTTGCTGTTGTTGAGTGAAGATTTGCAAGTTGCGATTCAATAGGAATCATCGCCTCGGATCAAGCTGGTAAATTTTTAGCACGACGCGCAAGCTAGTGAATCCTTAGCACGACGCGCAAGCTAGTGAATCTGCTCTATTTGATTTAAGGGCCGAAGGCTCGACACACCCTCTGCCGGTACCGAGAGGCACCGGAGTTACTATTCCCAAGGATTTCAAGGCCTGAAGGGCCGATACACTCGTTCATGTGTCGCCCCTTCGGGTAAAACTGTGAAGCATTTCTGACAACGAAAACAAAAGCTTGCGCCACATAAGTCGCATCCGGCATGTGCGACTTTTGGCACGTCAGTTTTGCCGACAGTGACTTTTGATATTCGTCGTTTTGTCCGGTTCGGGCTTGACGCGACGAACAATGGCGCAGCCCCCCCGGTTAGCGGGGGGAAGGAGAAAAGGGTTTGGGGGTACCTTATATACAATTCGGATTTCATCCACGTGAACTTCAATTTGCTTTACCAGGAGC
>JANPHB010000151.1:0-48976 GCA_031424235.1 Pirellula sp. | reverse complement strand
TCCAGCAGCCAGTCCCGCTGCTCGTGCAATGATTCCACGTTCTCCAGGCGAGGATCGGCCTCACCTTGTTCTGATTTGTCGTTCACAATGAGTTGCTTCTTTCGCCCAGCCAGTTGCACCGGCCTCGCCAGCGTGTCCGCCCATTCTATCGAGATTCATGACTGCCAGATAGGATTGGCGTCGTTCTCGACTTTGCAGCCCCCGGTTTTCCCGGTGATTTTTTGGGTTGAAAAGCTGACACTTGGGATATCTCCTATTTGACATACGCCGACCGCCTGCAAATGGACATCTTTAATAGCAAGGTCAAGTGCGTCATTTTGTGGAAGCTGGATCGGCTGTCCCGCTGATCTACAAAACACTTTGGCTGTTGGTTTATGCGATGCCTTTTGGAATTCTGTTCCATTACAAAGTCCTGATGTTCCATCCTGGACTTTCGATGGAATTGCCAATTTGCCATACTTGCCGACCGCCCGAAACAGTTTTGGAATGACCGCATTCAATGGAGTTGAGCTTTTGGAGTTTGCTACGAACAAATATGGAATCGACCAACTAGGACCAAAAGCAATCGCAAGGATTAGCGGAAAGGCTTGGGATGAACTCAGGTTGAACTTCCTGGTTGTATGCGGGATGCTGCTGGACGTGTCTCCTGATGCTTTTGGAGAGTTAACAACAACCTACGTCAAGTTCACGCTTGGCAACACACACCTCAGTCGAGTTTATGCTGCCATTTGGGTCAAAAACTCCAAGTCCTTCACTGTTGGTTTTGCGTTGCCCGATGATTGCATACATCCCATGTTTACTGACGCACTAAAAGGGATGTCCTACAAGTGGCTTACGAAGTACGTCACCATTACCTCTGACGATACGATCCCGGAACAATTCAGCGATTGGGCTGAGATCGCTTACAAGCTGCGATTGAGTGAATTGGAATGAATTTGGGATTGGGGGACGCTGGTAAACAAGCGACAAACTGAAGTCCGTGTTAGCGAACTTTCCAGCCTTCGACACAACACGTTCTGAAACGTGACCTTGCCTTCCATGAAGTAAAAGTCTTCTCTTTCCCGACTGTGTACTTGCAGGGGGCGGACCGGCATATGGAAGCACGGCGGGCCTCCCACATGGCGTACTTGCCAATTCTTCCCTGGCTAGTCGCTTTCCCGTTCCAGCGTGAAAACAAGCCCAGTACAATTCACGAGGACTCGTATTCTGGTCCTACCCAAATCTTCTTCGCTTAAACTACACAAAGGGCTTTCAAAATGACTCGCATCATCTCTCAAGGCTTGATCGGAATTGCATTGGTTCTCGGATTCGTCACATTGTCTAACATCTTCGAGGTTCGGACTTCTGCCGACGAGAAATCGAATGTTGCGGAACAAGCCCGCATCAATCTGATTGGTACTTGGAAATTGGAGAAAGCTGAGAATCCAGGATCGCCGTCAGGTATTGGTACTCGATTGAAGATGTTTAGCGGAACCCATTGGTGCGTGATCCAGCCAGATGCGGCTGGGAAAATTGTCTTTCTTCATGGCGGCACCTACGAGTTTGACGGAACTGATCTCAAAACGAAGACCGACTTTGCGGGAGAACTTACTGAGTCATTCATCGGGACAAAGGGAACTGTCAAATTCGAAATTGACGGCGATACGCTTCGTCAAATTGACCCTAATGGCGTCTTCAACGAAACGTGGAGTCGCATAAAGAATCCCAACGCAAAATAGCTGTTGCAGCACTCAATGGCTCGCCCAATCTCATACCGTTGGCGGTCCAACCCGATCCAAAATCACAATCAAAAAAGTCGCTAAAGGCCCAAAGAACAGAGATGCAATCCACCAAAGTAAACCACTTCGGTTTTTGCTCTGAGCGAGTCCGGCGTTAATCAGGGACAAAGTACCCCAGCCAACAAAGAATTGCGCTTGATCGTTCATCGACTCGCCTCCAGAAAGAAATGGGAAATGGCGAATCAATTCTACCTTGAACATCCAAGATGGTGACGCATTGAACGCCACCATCTTCGCTTCCTATGCCAACTACTTCTTGAACACGCTCAAGATTTCAATAGCCTTGTCTAAGCTACCCGCAGCATTCACGAAGGCTTGCATCGAAGAAAATAGATCATTGGTAGAGGAGGAACTTGCAGCGGCTTTGGCTGTGGATGTTCCAGGCTTACGACCTCGCTTAACCGCCGATCTCGTTTTAGGCGTCCCGTTCTTTCTCATCGCTTGGTAGATGAGCGGCAGGGATACAGCAACGCCATCATTTTTCAAGATCGCTCGGACTTCTGGAGCCTTTGCGGTTGGGTTCTTGGCAATCGTGCTTCGGACGAGTTCGGATTTGTTGACTTTCTTCTTCATTTTTTCTCTGCTCTAAGGGATGTGGCTCAGGGACAACCGTTATTGTAATTGCCAAGTGTCATAAACTTCTAGGCTTCAAAAACAAACCACGGGAGATTTGGGAGAGCGATTCAGCTACTACCACGTATTCTTCTCAAGAGCATACGATTTAAGCAATCCACATTTGATGCATCGAAAGGTTCTGGTTTCCAGTATTTGTGTTCGGTCGATTTTGTATGCCGATGTTTCAAATCCAAAGACTGTTGCAGGAATCGGAACGCCACGATGCCAATCGGCTCCGAGTCCTTCCTGGTCAAAAAGGAAACCCGTTTCCATCTCGGAACCACAGTCGTTGCATTTTGGATTAGTCATTTACTCTTCGTCCTCTTGTCCAAGGCTGTCGTAACATTCAAGCAACTTGCGTCCAACATCGTCTGACACCTTCATTTTAGTGACATCAGTGACGTCCATTGAAATGGCGAGCAAAGCCCCCAATATTTTCCGCTCCTCTTCGTCTGGTAACAATTCGTCGTTGAGATACTTTTCATGGTACGAAATCCAAGCTGCTGTGATGCTCATCCAAATTGCGACCTCGCTTTCAGGATGCGAGTCCCGCATGAAATTGAGTTCAAACTTCTCAAGATTCGTATCGAGGTAAGGACCGATCACATCGTAGACAGCACGGATTCGTTCGAGCAGTTCCGGCGAAAGCGACTCGTGGCGAATTGGGCCTGGACGAAGTTGTTTTGGATCAATGTATTCGGGTTCGTTCATGGGTCGATTTCGTTTCGATTTTCTGCCGAAATACCCTTCCGTACTTTGGCTGTATTGGTTAATTCACGGCAAGGTTTGCTCGCAACATTGGCGCTTGTTCCTAGCATACTTCGAAAGTATCGCATTACTATGAACAAAGAACTGAGGCTCGTTCAAATCGGTGCGAGCCTATGAGGTACAATGCTGGCGATTCGGTCATAAGCAATCGCACATTGCAATGAACTGCTTGAATCCGTAAAAATGGAACCCGCATCCTTCGTGCCAATGATTCCTTGAAGATGGGATAGGTAATGACAAGACTTGGCCTTTGCTGCATGTTTCGAGACGAGCCAATCAAATTCGTCACTACGACAGCCACGGCCATTGCCAAGGTGAATCGACCCGCTGCATTGGAAAAACTGAGTCGGTTGTGTTTGGACAATGCCAACGCTCTTTTCGTTGCCCTTGAGTTTTGTGCAAAGAACGGCATTGGTTGCTTTCGAGTAAACAGTCAGATTTTGCCAATCAAGACACATCCATTGAATGGGTATGATGTTGGCGACCTTCCTGCTTGCGACGAGATCATAGGGCGATTCAAGGAGTGTGGTGCTTTTGCCAAAACAAATAAGCTCCGTACATGCTTTCACCCCGATCAATTTGTTGTGCTGAACTCGAAGCGAAAAGATGTTGTGGAGAAGTCCTTGCTTGAACTTGAGTACCAAGCAGAAGTGGCGGAATGGATTGGTGCTGATGTCATAAACATTCATGGAGGGGGTGCATTTGGTGATAAAGTGCAAGCACTTTCTGATTTCGCTCGCTGTCTTAACCGACTATCGCCGAGGGTCCGAACCAGACTGACGGTTGAAAACGACGACAAGATATTCACACCGTTGGATTTGTTTCCTATTTGCAAGACAACAGGCATCCCGCTCGTGTATGACGTTCACCACCACCGTTGCAATCCAGATGGATTGACTGTTGAGCAAGCCACAAAGAAGGCGTTAGCTACTTGGGATCGAGAGCCGATGTTCCATCTTTCGAGTCCTCTTGAGGACTGGGATGGACCAAAGCCCGAACGTCATCACGACTTCATCGACGTAAACGACTTCCCCGAATGTTGGCGAAGAAAGAAGATCACTATTGAAGTCGAAGCTAAGGCTAAGGAAGTGGCGATAACGAAACTTCGGAACGACTTGGATAGTTCGGAGCCAAATTTAACTTGGTTCGTCTACATGATGCTTTGTGCAGATGGATCGTTGTACACCGGAATCAGCAATTACGTTTCCCGAAGATTGAATCAGCACAATGCTGGAACAGCCTCAAGATACACACGAAGTCGTTTGCCTGTCGAATTGGTTTATCAGGAGATGCGGGCCAGCAAAAGCGATGCTCTAAAACGAGAGTTGGCAATCAAAGCTCTCCCAAGGAAACAAAAGGATTTGTTGGTTGGGGCGAAGGTGCTTACTTGACAGACCTTCGCATTATGACCAACTCCCCCTACTTCACCAACGTCAGCAGCATCACCACATTCGATTCTGCTTTGATGCTGTGTGGTGTTTTCGCTTTCATCTGAATCCAAGTTCCCGGTTTACCCTCGACCGATTTATCACCAACGGTCATCGCCGCCATTCCTGAGATAATTTGTATCGTGGCGTCGAATGGTGCCACATGCTCGGCAAGTCCAGCGCCAGCAGCAAACGAAAATAGAATCACTTTGGTCTTAGAGTTATCGATTAGGATGACGCTCTGCTTCCCCAATTCTGGAGTTGCGAGTTCGTCGGAAAGTTGCTTAATGAGATAATTGAGTTGGGTCACTGGCTTTGCTCCTTTTGTCTCAGAATAGCGTGAATGAGGAAAGGGGCGCTACGCTGCCGATTTAAGGCGGATGCACGAGTTAAAAGAAGCAGCTTGAAGAATCATTGTTTGCTATTGACGCTCAAAAGTAGCGATCAAGTCTTTGACCTTCTGCTCGATCAAATCTCGCACTCCACGAAATTCTTCTGGCGTCATGTCCCTTGGGTCTGGTATTTGCCAATCAACTCGATGCTGGGCGACAACCAAAGGGCATTCGTCACCACACCCCATCGTTACTGCTGCTTCAACCTTCATTCCGTTGAACTCGCTTAGTCCTTTTGAATTATGTTTGGTTAAGTCGTAACCGACTTCTTTCATTGCTTCGATTGCCTTCGGATTCACTCTACCTGATGGGCGTGAACCGGCGCTTTGTGCGTCTACTATCCCTTCGCCGTGAATTCGGGCGAAAGCCTCTGCCATTTGGCTTCTATTAGAGTTTTCTACACAAACGAACAAAACTGTTTTCTTCTTAATCATTTTTTGTCCCAAAAGCCAACTTGTCATTAACAACAATCTGAACCGGAGCAATCCGCCAATACATTCAATGAGACGCCGCAACGGTCTTGAGCGAGGCAGTCTGTATGTTTTTTCCCAAGAATCAAAAACACGCATTCTGGTGTCACCTTAGTTTCCAGCAATGGATACTGGGAAACCAAACCGTTGTCGTACTCGATTTCAATTGGAACATTCATTGATCCAAACAAGTCAGTACCTTTTTCGATGATTTTCGATAGCTTTGTTGTGTCTAAACGGTGGTCCACATCATTCGCAATCCAAACTTGCAAAACACAGGTTATCGAATTGCGGACGGTGCCTCCGCAATCTATGAAGTCCTTTTGAACTCGCCCTACTTCGGTAACGTGAAAGTGAGCGGGAACAAAAGAGCCATCGGGCAAGTTCACCCGAATGCCCGTGTTAGGGTTCACAGATAGAACAGTAACGAAATCATCAACGGTCATCGTGCTTTCCTTTGGATCATTTTGATCCCTTAATCTTGCTTGAAGCCACAACAGCTTGGTTCGTGAATAAAGCGACAAGCAAAAACACTGGCAATCGCTCCAAGAATCGGGGCGATCAGGTAAATCCACAAAAAATCAAATCTCAACGATACTAGAGCGGGAGCAAAAGATCGGGCCGGATTCATTGATGCCCCGCTTATTGGACCTGCAAATAACGCTTCGAGGGCAATCACTGCTCCGACAGCAACACCAGCCAAAATACCCTTTTCCTTCGAGCCAGTTGAAACGCTCAAAATTACAAACATGAGGATCAGCGTTAGTACCGCTTCCATCACGAATGATTGAATTGTATTACCGGATGGTGTTGTTGCACCGAGGGTGCTGCTTGTTGGGAACATCAATCGAAGTGTAAAGCTAGCAAGAATTGCACCGATAAATTGGCTTACTATGTAGGGAACAACCAAACGACCCTCGAAACGTCGAGCGAAGAAGAAGCCCAAGGTAACAGCAGGATTCAGGTGACACCCTGACACGTCGCCCAATGAATAGATCATTGCTAATACGATTAGCCCAAAGGTGAAAGCGATTCCGACATGCGAAACCGTACCGCCGCTGATATCGTTGGTAACGATGGCACCAGTACCAGCGAAGACGAGTGCGAACGTACCGAATAACTCTGCTGCAAACTTCCTCATTCCTTGGCTAACCATCAGCAGCTTGTCCTTGTTGCTCTTGGTTGCGATCACCGACTTCTTCCATTAGGCACAACCCCTGGTCCAGTAACGAGCGCACACAAATATCTACGAGCCGATAGTGGATGCTGATACCCTCACGGCGAGAAGTCAGAATGCCTAAGTCAGAGAGGCGCTGAAGTTGGTTGGATACTGCTTGAGGTTTCATCCCAAGTGTTGCGCCAAGGTCGGTCACACAAAGTTCGTCGGACCGAACAAGGGCGTGAAGCAGACGAAGCCGTGTATCGTTTGCCAGCACTTTAAAGACAGCAGCCAATCCGCCCGCCTGGATTGGCGAAAGTAGTGGTCGATTCTTCAAATCGGGTTTGGCACAGCAAACCGTATCAGCGGTTTTTTTCGGTTTTTTCTTCACGGCGACTCCTTGCATTTCACTATTACACTACAAAGTGTAACGAAGAACGTCAAGCGTACTGAGTGACCGTTCGAGAATGAAACGCCTTTTGAATCGATTTTGCTAACTTAGTTGACTAAGAATTTTGCAATCTACAACGACGCCCTGACCCTCTTTCCCCAAACCACTTCCCTCACCGAACAGAAATCTGTTTTCAAATTCTCAGCCATCCAACCAGCAACATCCTTAATCGATTCGTCAACGAATGAGCGACGGCAATTAGGACAAACGCTCACAAAGTTTGGTAAGCGATTAAAAACACCTACCTGACGAAAACCGAAGTTGACCAAGATGGTTTCTCCAGAGCAATTCAAACACGACGTTGGTTTCGACCGCTGCCATGCACTCTTTAATGCCGCCCAGGGGATTTGGCCATCCGCAAGTCCATCCCATGCAAAGCCAGAGTTGGTCTTTGGTGCTGCCTGATGGTCATCGGATTCTTTTTGGAATCGGTTGGCCCACTTTGTCACGAATAGCTCAAGTGGGAAGTCCTTAGCTATTGGCTGGCCGTACAGGAACTCATCGCCGGTTTTGTTCGTGGTTGCCTCCTTCTTGCGATCAAGGAGAGTGACCTGGACATTTGGAAATGTTAACTGATGATCTTTGAAGAATGGTCGAAGGTCAGCAAGCTGCTGTGACCAGTAATGGACCAAGACTTGGTTGGGTTTGACTTGGATTAAGTTCAATCCGCAACGCCTTACCACGAGCCTTATGATGCGATCAAATTCTTCTTTGGTTAGTTTGCAAAGGCCATCAAAGGCTCGTTTAAGGATTGGCTCATGCTTGTGATTCAGACACCATTGAGCGGGATTGGCGATGGGCCAGGAGTTCAGTGTGGTTGTTTGGATGAAGTGGTGGGTGGGGCAGGCGAAAATGTTGTGCGGGACGAATAATGCTCCGGCGACGGCTGCGCTGGCTTGAAGGAATTCTCGGCGATTGGTCATGTTGGCTCCTTGGTATGTGGCCAAGGTTAGGACGCAATTGGAGGAAAGATGGTTCGGTTCCTACGATAATCGTCCAACCCATTCGCAGTTTGCGTCGAAATTGGAAGACTGAGCATAGCCAGAAGCGTTCCAGACAAGATCAAACATCGGTTTGAGGATTTTCCCTGCTTCGGCCTGGAGGTCATCAATTACACACTCCGGCAGCATCAAAACGTCCCGGTCGATAGAACGGTACTCATCTCGAAAATAGCCTTCGACCGGAATTCTTGCACCCTTGACGCTTGTTAATGACATGAGGCACCATACTGGTGGTTCAATTCCGATTTCACGCATACTCGTTAGTAGTGTACTAAAGGGTCGATAATGATTCGTAATTCTGTATTCATAGCGTGTTGCAAGTAATAACCTCTCCTGCTGTGCATCATTTGATTCAATTTCGGAAAGAACGCATTCGACAATCCCGTTGCGGAAAAACTGAGTGTAAGCCCAGCATTCAGTTTCCTGTTGGCGTTTTGCATAAGTCAGATGCCCATCGAGGTTCAATCTGTGATCCCATCCAGATGCGGTCAATGGCGGAAATTTGGTAGCCGAGTTTTGAATCGTGGTGACATCGAACGCCTGACGTGACCTGAAAGATGCAACAGGAATAAGATGGATGATGAGCTTTGCGCCTTTACACACGGGTACAGGTGTTTCATTGCTTTCGATTAGTGCAACTCGATTTTGGCGAAACGCTCTTATCTGTTCGTAAATCGAATCCGACAAAGTGAATGCCCGCCGAAGCTCGTTTGTATCCATTGAAAACTTCCCCGCAGAACTTCGACTCCAGAACTCTCCAAATTTTCCCTGATAAACAACTCGATGCGGAAACAATAGACTCTCTTTGACTCGAATGATGACGACGAGCGAGCCAGAGGGCGTTGTGACATGATGAATGCCGAAATCGATCCTCGGTTCTAATCCCTGGCGAATGATTCCTTCCAAGCGAAGTTTCTCTTTGTCTGCATCAGCGAGGACTACTCCTGGAATCCCAACCGGAACCCCCTTGTCCTCATCGACGCCAATTAGGATGTCGCCACCAATCGTATTGGCGAATGAAGAAACGTCTTTGAGCAGTTCCTTTTTGTCCTCATCTCGATTGCCGTAAGCATCACGTTTGTAATCGATGCTCTTTCCCTCTGGCCATTTCTGCTGAACGAATTGGTCAAGGTCGTCAAAGGTTATTTTCTCTAGTGGAATGTCGATCATAATCTGGTTCCTTGATATTTTAGTTCCGCAGTCGATAAGCCTGATCCAATTTTCGATGGACTAGCGAAATCATGGTTAGGATGTCCAGTGCGTCTTGTTCGGTCATCTCCCATTCTGCATTTGGCGTGAGCTAGCTCATAGTTCTCCCCGAATCGCACGCCGAGTTAGTGATGCGAGTAGGTCGCTCGCCAATTCAGTCGCAGTCATGTGTTGCTGCCGAACTGCGTCAGCTTTGTCCAGAATTGAAGTAATTCGCTTTTGCTCAGATAGCGACGGTAATGGAATTGTAAACCGACTAAAAAAGTCTGCTGGAACCCGTTTCTGTCCTGCCGAGCCAGTCATGTTTCGACTTGCTTCGTGCCGAAAAAATGGGTTCCAAATCATATAAAATAAGTATCTTGCTGTTACCGACTCCTTTGGCCTAAGAACGTGAAACTCGGTTGAACCGAAGCCGATCTTATGGGGAAGGTTCTCGACAACAGCAGCCTTGCCGTTTTCGAGGCAAGGCGTGATCTTTGCTACCAGCACGTCGCCTTCCTCGAAGTATGTATACCCTTGATTGACTTCAACAATGTTCCGCTCTTCTGCCGATACGATGAATCCATGCTCGGAAAGGCCAGCCATCGGTAGAAAGGACACGACAGCCCCCACAATGCTGGAGCTATTGGAATATCTGGGGTTTACCCAAGCCACTTCTGAAATTGGAATAGTCGTCATTTTCATTTCATCATCTTCTGAAGAGATTTCATATCCACGGATATATTGGACTGTACGGCTACTAGGCGAGACAATATATCCTCTGGATTGGCTACTGCCGTCTCTTGGTAGTTCGATTCGTGATATCGCCCCACGGTTAGATCGTATTTCCCATCACGAATCTCCTTAACTGGCACGAAGAAGTGCTTGGACTTGCGGACGTTTTTCTTTGCCTTCTCCCTTGCGAACCACTTCTCCCGAATATCCGGCAAGTCGCCATTGCCGTCACCAATTATCTCTCGCTTGTCGTCAAGGCTGTAACCGTCCGAACCCATCTTGTAGAACCATACTCTGTCAGTCTTGCCACCCTTAGTGAAGATAAGAAGGGCCGTGGAGACGTTAGCGTATGGTTTGAAGACTCCACCGGGCATAGCGATAACTGCTTCCAGTTGGTTTTCTTCTACAAGTATTTTCCGCAGATTACGATGAGCATTCGAGTTGCCGAACACTACGCCCTCCGGGACAATGCACGCCGCACGACCACCAAGTTTCAACATCCGAAGGATTAGTGCCACGAAGAGAAGCTCTGTCTTCTTTGTCTTTATCTTCCCCGTTATGGACGAATGCACGTCGGACTCATCGAGACTTCCCTTGAACGGAGGATTTGCTAAGATCACATCAAAACTATCCGTAGCCTGCTTTGGATACTTTTCCGGGAACGAGTTGCTGAGAGTGTCTTGGTAATGAATGTCCGGTGATTCGACCCCGTGCAGCATTAGATTCATCGCAGCGATACGGAGCATCGTCGTATCGAAGTCATAACCGTGGAACAACTGCGTTTGGATGTGCTTGCGATACGGCTCTAAAAGATCGCCTGTGTAGGTCTTTTGACCATCCTCGTGGGTGATAACACCTTGAGGCGACGTGTATTTTTCGAGCAAGTGTTGCATAGTCGCCACTAAAAATCCTGCTGTGCCGCACGCAGGATCACCGATTACTTCAGTTGGTTTTGGTTCGATCAAATCAACCATGAGTCGAATGATGTGCCGTGGCGTTCTGAACTGTCCATTGATGCCCGCTGTCGTGAGTTTACCTAACAGGTACTCATATAGGTCGCCCTTCGTGTCACCCTCAGTTAATGGTAGCGCATCAATCATATTGACCGCAGATACTAGCAAGCTAGGTTTTTGGATCATCAGTTGGGCATCGGTCATGTACTCAGCGAAAGTCGATTTACTATCGCCTAAGTTGCGAAAGTGTGGGAACACTTGATCTCTAATTACTTTGAGCATTTGCTCCGCAGGCAAGTTCTTAAATTGCGACCAGCGGAGCTTTTGCTCCTTGGGGCTGAATTGTCCCTTAAACGGCTTCCCCACTCTCGACGCACGTTTTTCCGCCCGTGTTTCGTTTATGTCGAGTAGGCGTGCAAACATCAAAAATGAAATCTGTTCGATGACGGTGAGCGGGTTGGTGATGCCCCCGGTCCAAAATTCAGTCCATAGTCTATCGATTTGATTGCGAAGAGTGCCTGTAATCATGACTGCGAAGTTCCTTCTTTTGTCGGCTGAAATTGTCGAATGATGTCGATCAGAGCGTTGACCTGTTCTTCGTCCGTAAACAAGCCATCAATGCTGTCAGTGTGAATCGTTGTGAATGGGGCTTCGTAGAGTCGCCCAAGTTCGATGGAACCATACTTTGCAATGTGGTTCTGGAGCATATCGAGGAATCGAATTTGCACTGAGTTGAGCGATGAATGTTTTTGAACGAAGCTAGTGAAGTGTTTGCTAACCGCTTCTGCATCCAATCCAATGATGCTCCGAATAGCAAGATCAAGATGCCCTGCACAATCTGGATAGTAGTCAACCAGATCATGGAGGTTGAGCATGGGGTCTTGCGTAAGCACCAGAGAAGTTAGCGCTTCTAGGTCGGCCTCGGTGACGGCTTGACCAAAACTGATTCGCTTTAGTGTTTCGTTTGTCTCAAATAATTCACGCAGAATCTTTTCGACACGATTCCGATAAGCGGCAAGTTGCAAGCCTTCAAGTTTGACGGCGTGTTTTTTTCGTTCGATGAGCGCCGGGTCTTCCGGTATATCGATTACTTTGGGTGGAAGCGAGCCACCGCCGCCACTTCCACTTTGTTGGTACTGCATTATGCCCCGTAACTTCTCCCGAACGCCTTCGAGCTTTTCGACAGTCACCCCTTTCCAAAAGGCTTCAGTACGAGTCTCCACGACAAGCGAGGCCACGGCTTTCACTTGTGAGAGATTCATTCGTAAGTCGTTAAGTTGCCCCTGAGCTTCAGCCTTCAGGTCTGCAAAACTACTCGATTCCTTTAAGTGTTCGATTTGCAGGCGACAAAAGAGAAGATCGAACTTGTGGGCTGCTTCGTTGCCACTAATGTTTCGCCATTGCATGAGCGGTGCGATCTCGTGCAAAAGCATATCCTTGGTCGCTGCCTCAAACTGATGGAGCCTATCAGGGTTGCCAACTGCTTTAATCTGTTTCCACTTTTCCTTGATGGCAATGGTGTTGTTTGGCAGATCGGCAATATCCTTCGCAATCAAGTCAATCGCCAATTCAAAGGCGTCGGGGTTCGCATGATGCAAAGCAGTTTCGGCGAGTTTGATACGATTCTCGAATACCAACTGCGTCAGTGACTTTACTTGCTTTGGCTCGACGGGTTGATATTTATGATCGAAATACTCGAAGTTCTTCCAATGGTCGAATATCAAGAAGTGCGTCTTGTCTTTGTTTTGACCGAATAAATTTTTGCATAGTCGGGTTCCTCTGCCGATCATTTGCCAAAACTTGACGTATGAATAAACTGGTTTGGCGAAAACAAGGTTTAGAATCTCTGGAACGTCAATGCCAGTATCAAGCATGTCAACGGAAATGGCGATGGTCAGATCGGGGTTATGCCCCGCACCCTTAAAATCATCAATCAGTTCTTCTGCACGAGGGTCATAGTTGTCGATGACTCGGCAGAATTGCCCGCCGTACTGCGGATACATCTCATCGAAAAGGTTTTGCAGCAAAATGGCATGGTTATGGTTGCGGGCGAAGATGATCGACTTGCCAACCCTTGTGCCTGTGGCGTCTCGAATTCCTGTCTCCATCAAGTTGCGAAGGATTACTCGGTTAGTGTCTTTGTTGAAAACGGCCTTATCCACATCGCTTTGCTCAAACTCAACAGCAGCCGGTACGGATTCATCTTCTTCAAGCTGCTGCTTTTGAATTGCGGACATCTCGGAATACTTAATTCCCTTACGCAAGAATGGCGTCGTGTGCGTAATGACCTCGAAGGGTACGAGGTACTGAGGGACATTGTTGATTGCGTCCTCAAAACTATAGTAAGCCGTAGGGTCACGGTCTTCACAACCAAAAATCTTGTAGGTATTTCGAGCGATGAATTCGACTGGTGTTGCTGTCAAACCAACCTGGAGGCAATCGAAGTGACCGAAAAGTTCTCGGTAGCGGTTGTAGATGCTGCGATGTGATTCATCGGCGATGATGAGGTCAAAAAACCCCACATCAAATGACTCGTAGCACTCCATCATCGCCGGGTAAGTAGCAAGATAGATACGCTTGTCACGATCCTTTGAAGTAGATGACGTGACGTAAGTACGAGGTTCGCCGGGCAAGTGATCCTTGAATGTTTTGTTTGCCTGTTTCCGAAGTTCCTTTCTATCGCAGAGAAAAAGTATTCGTTTGGCCCACTTCGCACGGAGCAGAATATCGCACAATGAAATCGCAACACGAGTTTTGCCCGTACCAGTTGCCTGTACAATCAGCGCTTGCCGATGTTTTGCTGCGAATCGCTCAACTACTCGCTTGATAGCTTCAATTTGATACATGCGTCCTGCAATCTGGGGATCGGCAGGAGTCTTTCCAAGTAGTTCTTTGTTGGTTCTCTGATACAAAAGGTATTCGAGACTGTCGAGGGAATAGTAGCCGTATATCTTTCGAGGCGGCTCGCCAGAAGCATCATTCCAAATCCAAATGTCGTAGCCATTCGTGTAAAAGATGACAGGGCGATGCCCGTGCATTTTTTCCAATCCATCGGCGTAGCACTTGGCTTGAGTGCGACCAGCTTCAGGATCGACAGCGGTTTTCTTGGCTTCGATCATACCAATCGGTTTTCCATTGTTGCCCCATAGGACATAATCCGCCCTACCTTTCTTGCTCGTAGTCGGCTGATGCTGCACTTCAATTTCTTGTCCAACCTGTTCAGTGCTAGCTCCATTGACACCAATATCCCAGCCGGATGACACAAGCAATGTGTCGATCAGTCGGCGGCGTGTAGTGGCCTCATCAAAGGAGAGAACATCAGCGACCTGTTGACCGTGTACCTGCGCCGCTTGCAATTGTGCTGCCGTCTCTTCGGCGACTTTCGCCTTTGAGCGAGTTGCCTCCAAATCAGCGAGAACCTTTTTCATTTCCGCTTCTTGTGCGGCAAGCCGTTGCAGGATAGATACTTTCTCCCGCTTCAGTTGCTTTTCAGCTTCGCTCGTTGCGCTCGGTGGAGTGAACGCCGGACAATCTTCCATTTTGCCATTAGCGTAATTCATGTGCATCCATCGCCCCAACTCGTAGGCTTCTTGGACCAACATGACTGCCGATTGTGCGAGAACGGATTCGCCATGCGCCCCCTTATTGCCTTGAATACGAAGCGTATGGAGCTTCGAGACAATGACTCTTGGGATGGCCTGAATAAACGTAGCCGCAGTCAAAAGATCATTGAGATTGGGCTGGTATGGTTTCGGTAGCCCGTGCTTGTGATAGACAAAAAGGACGATCTGTTCAGCAAAAGTACGGAGCTTCGCAACGGAACTTTGCGGGTCTGGGATCGCATACTGTTCGGCGAATGCGCCCAGGTCTGCTAAGTCTTCCCAAGTGGGTCGTAGGTATTCAAAGTTTTTCGATTGCATAATCGTCTCGTCGCTGCGAGCCTCTAGTCAAAATCAAACGATCACTCGCCAGCGGACATAAGCTGACGAACACTAACGCAACCACTGTGCCAATTCCGCTTTCCCATCATGTTCCTGGTATCTCGACCTTCAATCGATCCAGTTGAGCAGCAAGTGTTTGGTAATTTTTGTATCCAAGCAACTCGGCTGCTTTTGTCTTTACATTACCGGCTTCCTTCATCCCACGGATTAAGTAGTGTCGCTGGATTTCTTCAAGGAAATCTGTCAAATCGAAGCCTTCACCCAGCGGTTGCTCCATGAGATCAAGGTTGGGTTTTCCAGGAACTTCGGCGATGGCATCTGCTACATCCTGCCGGTCGATCACATCGCCATCCGTCATTACTGCTGCCTGTAGTAAAGTATTGAACAACTGGCGGACATTGCCCGGCCAGTGATGCTTTCGTACAAATGTCATTGCAGACGTAGAAAAGGATTTGTGCCGGTATCCCGGCTCCTTCTTGCCGAAATTTTCATTGATCTGCCCCAAGAGTCTTTGCACAAGAAGTGGGATATCTTCCCGGCGATCCCGCAACGGCGGTAGCTTAATGGTGATCGCTGCAACTCGGTAATACAGATCGTCCCTGAATTCGTTCTTGGCAATTGCGGCGTTCAAATCCCGGTTCGTTGCAGCGATGATGCGGACATCACTGGTTACGGGTTTCGATTCTCCGACTCGGAAGAAAACTCGGTGGCACGGATCGTTGTCTGGTGGCTGTAGCACTCGAAGCAACTTGGCTTGCATCGACGGATCGCACTCACCAATCTCATCCAAAAAAAGCGTTCCACCGTCTGCTTCTTTGAACGCTCCGTCTCGCTCCGATATGGCTCCGGTAAACGAACCTCTCTTATGGCCAAATAATTCGGATTCCAGCAACTCCCTGGATATGGCCGCACAGTTGATTGAGACAAATTTATTGGACTTACGAGGGCTGGCGTCATGTATCGCTCTTGCAAACTTCTCTTTGCCTGTTCCGCTTTCACCAAGTAGAAGTACCGACACATCCCTTTGCGCTGCTCGTCGGGCTAGTCCAACCGCAACACGAAGATTTCGACTGTCGCCAACGATTCCTTCAAAACCCTCGATGTCCTGTGGGCTTTGACTAGCAAGTAGTTGAAGCCGAGCATCTGCATCTCGTAGAACTTGGGGAACAAAATCAACTACGAGGTCAAATGGAATACTCGTTACCCAGGCTTTACCCTCATGGGTTTGGTAAAAGGTCGCTGGGTTGTATTTGCTTTTGCCAAGAAGCAACCAAATCGCCGTCATTGTTGGAGTGCCTGGGCTTAGATGGATGCACAAGTCTATGGCGTGTGGCCGAGGAACACTAACAACAGATGCAAGTTCAGCATCGACCACTCGAAACACATCGGGGTAGTCGGTTGGATTTGTGAGTTTGATGGAATGAAGTTCAGGGTTGCCGCCAAGCCACTTCAAATATTGCTTGTTTTTTGCGGCACTGTAGTCGCTCAGTAGATGGACTTCATCGAATTTCTCTTGATCCAACAAACACTTCAATGGACCAACTTCACCATTTTGTGGAGCCGGTGATTTTAACCCTTTCAGAACATCGTCTTGATCGCTCTCAGGCAACGAAGCCGCCATCGCACGCAAATCAGCGTGGCCAATCCATGAGAACAGAATGCGTCGTGTAGGCATATTGATACCACCGTGGTTGTTGTTTCACAAAAAGCATTGTATTGATCGATGGCGGAGCTGCAAGGCATTGCCCAACGGTCCCAAAAAAGAAAAAACGCAAAAACACTTGAAAACGCAAGTGTTTTCAATTGTACTCGCTCATTTTCTGCACGGCAGAAATTGTTTTGGCACAGTGGTTGCAAAAGTGCTTTTGTAGTTGCAACGGCATTTGTTCTCTAACTTACTCAGCAAGGATTATCGAAAATGGCCAGCCGACACGAAGTTTCCTGTATCAACAAAAGCGACCGAACGAACCCGCATGAACGAATCCAGCACATTGGAGGTAGGAATGGTGATGGGACAGCTTGGAAACTTACCCAACAAGACGCAATTGTTGGAATCGAATCGGGGAAATGGATGTTCTATGTCAGTCGAAATGGACGCACCGTGAATGTGATCGTGTCTACAAGCAAATATGGACACAAGTACCTGAAGACTGAAAACGACGGTGAGCAGCCGGACAACCTTTTAAGCCTTGCTGAATGCCGGTGATGTACGGCGGACTATTTTACGTTTATCGATTTCATTAGAATTTTTTGGAACATCCATGCATCTAACCAACCAAATCCCCACGATAGCGAAGTCGATTCGCCTTGATTTGTCGATCCGTGATCCAGAGGTCGTCCTCGAACTACACAAGTTCGAGGATGACACTGAGCGGGAACAATTCGCCCTCTCCGCACTAAGAATTGGTGTGTTGGCACTGCGCCAGGCAAACGGCGTCGTAGACACAAATGCAGTTCGAGCCGAAGGAGAGCGATTGGTTGGTTCGGTTCGTGAACTATTGTCGTCCAATACCACGAATTTTTTGATGGGTGTTTCATCCACGTTGAAGTCTTACTTTGATCCCAACGAAGGGCATTTCCCACAAAGGCTCGACCGACTGATGAAGAAAGATGGGGAACTGCATTCGCTCCTTTCGACTCATCTTGAGGGAGACGAATCAGTGGTATCCAGAACCTTGTCGAAGCATATTGGCGGCGACAGCCCGTTAATTCGTCTGCTTTCTCCAGAAGAAAGCACTGGTGTTGTTTCTTCACTAAGCAAGTCCATAGCAGAGACTTTGGATTTGCAAAGGTCGCACATACTTCGACAATTTAGTTTGGATGACAAGGAGTCTGCCCTCTCTCGTCTCGTATCCGAATTGACGGGAACAAACGGAAAGCTGCGAGAAGACTTTGGCAAGGATGTTGAGAAACTGCATCAGGAGTTCTCTCTCGATAACGAAAATGGGGCGCTATCCCGTTTAGTCGGAAGGGTCGAAAAGGCACAACGCACGATCTCCGATCAGTTTTCATTAAACAACAAGGAGTCTGCACTTTGCCGTTTGGTTGGGCTGATGGAAACTGCCAATACCACCATCAACGATAACCTTACGCTCGACAACGAAAACTCGCCTTTATATCGACTTCGGCGGGAACTCACCCAAGTTATTCAAAAGATGCAAGAGTCAAGCACGACATTTCATGAGCAAGTAAAAGTGACGCTTGAATCGTTTAAGGCCCGTCGTGAGGAATCCGCACGTTCGACACGTCATGGCGGCGAATTTGAGGAAGCTGTTGGTGGTGTTCTTCAAGGTGAATCGCAACGATCTGGTGAAGTCTTCGAGGAAACCGGAAATAAGACTGGCCTGATTGCCTATTGCAAAATGGGCGATCATGTTATCACGCTTGGGGCTGAAAGTGCTTTCCCCGGTGCGAAGATTGTCGTAGAAGCCAAAGAGGACAAGAGCTACGATCTTTCGATGGCTCTGAAGGAAATCGAGCAGGCCCGACAAAATCGACAGGCCCAGGTTGGCATATTCGTCTTCTCGAAAAATGCTGCTCCAGCGGGCCTTGAACCGTTCTCTCGTCACGGCAAGCATATTGTTGTTGTCTGGGATCGGGATGATACATCCTCCGACATCTTTCTGCGGGTCGCCCTGTCCGTTGCCAAAGCACTTGTAATCCGTGAACAGCTTTCTGACTCCAGGAGTAAGTCAAGCATTATCGCATTGAGGTCTGCATTGGTTGCAATCACCAGCGATGTTGTAGCGCTCGACGAAATCACCAAATGGGCGACTACCGTTAAGCGAAACGGTGACAAGATCGGCAAAAAAGCCTCGATATTACGTCGTAAGGTCGATAAGAATTTGAGTGTTTTGGAGAAAAATCTCATCGCCATCAACAGCGAGAGCGAAGAAAACGCTTTGGCGATAAACTAATCCAAGTGCGAAAGGAACGATAATCATAAAATGGAAGAACTAATCGCTGGTTGTGTGACCATTGTTGGCGTGATCCTGGTCATTTGGAGCTTCGCAGAGGTTGAGTTGCATAGCCTACACAGAGGGCGGCTTGCAGTTGGAATAATACTGATCCTGTTGGTGGCCGCTTTTGGTTTGCAGGTTGCAAATGCTCCACCAACGCCCGGTCCAACCGATATCGATGATCGTGCAAAGCCTGCTCCGATCATTGCTACGCTGCAACAAACTTTTGCGATGGACTTTGATGCTTACGATCAACCAAGCTGGCCAGTAGCGATTGAATTGGCGACTTGTTCGAGTAATGCGTACCTTGCCCCGGTGTTCGCAGAACTGGAACTGAAGAAGCGTGGCTTCACCGATATAAGCACGCTCAATTTTGGTTCGTCGCTTGGATATGTTGCGATGATTGACGACACAGCGGTAATCATGTTTCGGGGAACGAATCCTTCAGAGATTCAAGATTGGTTCGTAAACCTGAACAACAATTCGTTCAGAGCGAAATATGGTAGCGTCCATACAGGCTTCGGGGCATCCTACGAGACATTGCACGACCAACTGATTGAAGTTCTACGGCAAAAGAACCCCAAACGCATTTGGGTTACGGGCCACAGTCTCGGTGGCGCATTGGCAGTTGTTTGCAGCTACAGGCTAATGACTGATGAGAAGAGAGAGATCGCTGGAGTCATGACCTTTGGGCAACCAAGAGTTGGATCGTCCGAATTCTGCAAGCACATGGATTCGGAACTCAGAGGGCGTATGGTTCATTTCGTTAACGAGAATGACCTTGTGCCAAGAGTTCCACCCAGCTTTGAGCATTTTGGATCGTTGGTATGGTACACAGGCGGCGTCATACGAAGATCACGACCACCGAACCTGATGATGTCCAACGGTGAAGACTCGAAGTTCACCGATGATTTTGTCGTATTGCCAGCGATGAGCCAACAGGAATTCGAGAAGGCCAAGCGTGAACTGAACCAACAGCCCAAAGTACAGTATTCGCCTGACGGCCAACCACTTATGCAAGGAAGTTCTCGATACATCGACGATCACAACATCGAACTGTACATCGACCGTTTGCGTTAGAATGACAAAACACTGCGATACAAGAACATTGTATGCGATTTCCAAGACATTGAGAGCGCAACGTGACTCTCATCTTGCAATGAACTGAGAGCTTAAAGAACATTCATGGCTAAGTGTCAAATGCAACTGTTTTCAACATCGACAGGCGGCGAATGGGTTCCGTTGGTGGAAGATACGTCGGAAGAAGCAAAGCAGGCCGAGCGAAATCGAGACACCCTCAAAAAGTCGTTACTTGAGACGCTTCGTGCCGAGAACTTGGTCGTCTTGACGGGACTCGGCACTTCGCTTTGCGTAATGGAAGGTTTAACTCGGCTTGCACCGACAATGGCAGACCTTTGGGACGCTGCTCGAACGGCTACAGGCACGTCCGAATTCGACGCTCTACTTGGCACCGTCCGATATGCGGCAACCGAACCTGGTCCAGCATCTCCAGGGAATACACGAGTCAGAAAGGACATCGAACTACTTCTGTCGCATTGCCAATTGGCACAAGCCTTCTCCCCCGCCGTGAACATTGCAACATTCATTCACGACACTGAGCAGTTGATCGTTCGCAAATGTGCTTTCGTAAAAGACGGCTTTACGCTTGGAACCCACGAAACCTTCCTTCGTCGTGTTGCTCGACGCTCAACCCGTTCGCCACGCACTCGCCTTTTCACAACGAACTACGATTTGTGTTTTGAGCAAGCCGCCAGTGGCGCTGGATTTATCGTTTTGGATGGCTTCTCACATACGCTCCCACAGCGTTTCAATAGCACGTATTTTGCCTTCGATTTCGTTCGCAGAGACGACACGCTCAGTACGCCTGACTTTTTGCCAAATGTCTTTCAGCTATACAAGTTGCACGGTTCCGTAGATTGGGATCGACGTGGAGACGAAGTGTTCCGCATGACTCAACCAACAACTCCGGTTCTCATCTATCCCAGAGACTCAAAGTTCGAGTTGTCTTATGAACCACCGTATTTGGAAATGATGGGTCGATTTCTAAGCTCACTGCGACAACCAAAGACAGCACTCTTGGTGATTGGTTTCGGATTTAACGATAAACACTTGACTCAGCCGATTTTATCAGCCATCCGGTCGAATGTCGGCCTTCGTGTAACTGTTGTCGATCCCGCACTTGCGACATCGACAAATGATGCGGTCACTCGCTTCATGGAATTGGTGAGCCACGGCGATGCACGAATTTCTCTGGTCGCTGCGAAATTCGAGGAGTTTGTTCCGCTGCTTCCTGATCTCGTCGCTGTGAGTGAAGAGGAACAACACGAAGCTCGTTTCGCAAGGAGGACGCAACGTGCCGACGAACAACTCTGAGCCACTCCATCCGTATGACCCGCACAGGTATATGGGTACGCTTTGTCAGGTAGGTCCACTTTCGTCGAGGGTTAATCTGCCCTATGCCAATCACAGCGGCGGGCGAGTACATCATGGGAATCGTGTTGCCTGCGGCGAGGTAGGCGAATTCATTGTCATCGAATGTGACGAAATTGCCATTTTTGGCCGAATCCTCGATGTGCGATTGCCTGATCGAGAGCGACTTAGTGTTGAACCTGGTTTTGGCGATGAGGATGATGTTCACCCTATAGGTAGCATTCAACTTCTTGCGTCATTCAATCTATCGGATGGCACAGTGCAGTCAGGTGTAGCTCGGTATCCACGCCTCGGAAGCAGAGTGTACTCCGCACACCCAACGCTCGTGCATTGGCTTGTGCAGGATTCCAAAGGCCGGAAGGCGAGTTCAGACGGCATATCTTTCCGATTTGCAAGCCTGCCGGACGCTGATGGGGCAGTCGTCGGCCTATCACCTGAACAGCTTTTTGGTCGGCATTGTGCGATCTTGGGGGCAACGGGTGGAGGGAAAAGTTGGAGTGTAGCACGGCTGATCGAAGAGTGCCTTTGCCACAATTCCAAAGCAGTCCTCCTCGACGCAACTGGCGAATTCCACACGTTGGCTGACGAACGGGTGCAACACGTCTACTTTGGATGTGATAGTGAAACGGAGTCGAAAGGCGTTGAAGTTGTGTTTCCGTATCACGATTTAACCGAGAACGACCTATTCGCCATTTTTCGACCGAGCGGACAATCGCAAGG
This sequence comes from Pirellula sp., assembly GCA_031424235.1. Classification (GTDB taxonomy): domain Bacteria; phylum Planctomycetota; class Planctomycetia; order Pirellulales; family Pirellulaceae; genus JBKCUI01. Next base: position 26,968 of record JANPHB010000151.1, on the reverse strand, counting down.
GCCGAAGCTCAGAGCAGCGATGAAGAGCCTGAAACTCGCAATTGCGGACCCCAACATTGCAACGAGTGGAATTGTCATCAAGGCCGAGAAGTCTAAGCAGCCATTTGAGGAATCCTATCGAAAACATGTATCAACTGTAGAGTCACTAGATGCTGCGTTTGACATTTCGCTTTTGACCCGCCAGATCGAGGAAGAGTGTGTTTGGCCGACGGGAAAGTTTGCTAATTGCTGGGGGCAGTCAAACGGCAACGACGTATCCTGGTGCGTATCGCTTATCTACCGAATCGAGGACATCGTACAATCGCCAGAAATGGCATGTATCTTTAAGCCGGGGACTACAAAGCCTCTAAAACAGGTCGTCAACGAGTTCTTCGGCAGCAATGACAAACGATTACTACGCATATCTCTTCAAAACATCCCGTTCACAGGGAACTCTAGGGAGATTGTTGCCAACGCCATCGGACGAAACCTACTCGGACTCGCACGGTCAGGAGCGTTTCGCAGTCGCCCACTTCTGATATTTCTTGACGAAGCACATCAGTTTCTTGACAAGAAACTCGGCGATGAGGCATCACGTTTTAGTCTTGATGCTTTCGGCCTTATTGCTAAAGAAGGCCGCAAATACGGATTAACAATCTGCCTTTCTACTCAGCGGCCCAGGGATATTCCAGAAGACGTTCTGAGCCAAATGGGGACTCTGGTTGTCCATCGCATGATAAATGACAGAGATCGGGAAGTTGTCGAACGAGCATCTGGAGACATCGACCGATCTGCTGCTGCTTTTCTTCCAACACTCGGTCCTGGCGAGGCTGTGATTATCGGTGTAGACATTCCGGTGCCATTGACCGTCCAAATTGATCGTCCGAATGCAGAACCAGAATCAAGAGGGCCAGATTATCAGAAGCATTGGGCCGTTGAGCGGCTTGAATGACGAAGGAGTTGGAGGATGGCGAAGAAACCCAAACAACCCAACCGCTTCACTGGCCGCTGGCGCATTGTTTCGATGAGCGCCTGGGATCAGGAGTTCATCGACGAAGAGAAAGGTGATTCCGGGTATCATGTCGTACCGCTTCCACCCGATTTAGCAATCGAGATGGAGTGATGGTGGGTGAGTTCTCAGGACCAGTGAGGGAAAACTGGGAATACTCATTACCTTTCTGATCAAATTGAATTTAAGGCACCTGGGAACTACCTCATGAAAATCTTCATCGTCTTTCATCACGAAATCATGGGAACGCCGGAAGATTGCAGTGCTGACGAGATGGTTTTCTACACCTGCGACAGCCTGAAGAAAGCCATCAACCTAATTCGCAAATCTGGAGTTGATCGGTGGTCTTGGTGGGAGATTCAATCGCAAGAACTCAACAGACTTGATTGGCCCGAACACGTTGGCTACTGTGGCATAAGGGACGGCAAACTAGCCAAAGCACCTTATGAAAAGTGCGTAGAGCTATTCAGAAAGGCTCGAAGTCAATCATGACCTCCAACCTGTTCACCGATCAATGTCGTTTTCATTCGTTTGCCGGTGTTTCGAGTTTGCCAATACGCAATCAAGATCAGCACGCCTTGGAATAACAGACGAATAAAGTGGACTGTTCGTGATGCGGGGACAATCTCCTGATGCTGATAAAGATAAATGTTTGCAGGAAAGACAGCGATCAACAAAACAATGATGCCCCAAGCCGCAAACCGTGAGAATCTAGGGATGAGTAGACAAATCCCCAGCCCAATTTCAAAGACACCGCTCAGATAGACCAACTCCAGGTGAAGCGGCAAATAAGACGGCATGATTTTGAGGAAGACGCCTGGACTAACAAAGTGCATCACCCCTGCAAAAAGCATCAGAAGTGCCAAAAGCCATTTGAAAATCGTTTTGATTGTAATCATGCAATTCTCGGCAGTTTCCCCAACCAAGGGATTAACGGCGCAACCACCCATTCCAGTCCAACGCCAACGATAAGGCTTCCAACGACGACAAGAGGCTCCAAGCGTGATGATCTGTTATACCCCAATTCTATCTCGCTGATGTTGAACCCGGTAGAATGATGACGAATGTAGATCAAACATCAACAGGAGAAACTGACGAATGGCAACTTTCATCACCAACATCAAGTTCTCGCAGCAGGGCATCAAGGACATCGACCACACGACCAAGCGGGCAGCGATCTTCAAGGCCGAGGCGAAGAAGCTCGGTGTGAAGGTGAAGGACATCTATTGGACGCTGGGCGACCACGATGGCCTGCTGATCCTGGAAGCCCCGGATGACGAAACAGCGACCGCTGCCATTCTGCATCTGGGAGCGATGGGTAATGTTCACACGACAACCTGCCGGGCCTTCACCGCTGCCGAGATGGATAAGATCGTTGCCAAGGTGCATGGGGGCTAAAATCATCGGGATTGGTCGGTATAACGACAGCAATGATGACTCACGCAATACTCAGTCTGCGAAAGAACGAACTCATATGAAACGACAACGATGGGAAGGCACCTTGAGGATCGGTACGGACGATGCAGAGAATATTGCCGCATTTCTAACGCAGAGGATTGGACCATGACCTCAAACCTCTTCACCAATCTCCCATCAAACCTTCCTGACGAGCTATTCACTACATTGCTCGAAGCAAACAACTTGCGCATCGAGCGCATCGTTTCGCATGGTCATTCATCGCCCGAAGGATTTTGGTACGACCAAGATCAACATGAATGGGTTTTCGTGCTACAAGGTTCCGCTCGATTGTCAATTGATGGCGTGGTCAAAGAATTGAAGCCTGGAGATTACACCAACATCCTACCGCATCAGAAGCATCGTGTTGAATGGACCACACCTGACGAGCCAACAGTTTGGCTGGCTGTGTTTTATGGAGGCGATAGATAATGCGACCTCGACCGCTGATCTGTGTGCGAGACGTTGAGGCAAGCAGTGCTTGGTATCAAAAGCTACTTAACTGCCAAAGTGACCACGGTGGACCCAATTACGAGCGACTCGTTTTTGCAGGTCATCTGGTCCTTCAACTTCATAGCTGGGAAGTGGAACATCACCACGGACGAATCGGCGATCCGAAGGATGTACCACCCGGCAACGGCCTTCTCCTTTGGTTTGAAATCGACGACATTGACGCTGCAATCGCACGGGCCGAGTTGATGGGTGTTGAAGTCATATTGCCACGTCATCGGAATCCACATGACGGAGATGGTGGACCCAATCATTGGGAAATCTGGCTACGTGACCTAGATGGTTATAAAGTTGTACTATCTAGTCCAGATGGAACAGCCGATGGAGATTGGCGACCTGGAAAGTCGATATAGGGTCACTAAAAATGCCAAAAGAACCCAAATCAGAAATCGTTGTGCCTCTAAGGATCGTTCTTGTCGAACCACCGCCTGGAGTTGACTTCGGCATTCAAGAAGGCAAAGGCAACGACTACAAAACCATTTCAGTCCAACGATCAAAAACTGGTAACCTTATTCTCGAATGCACTATCAACGTCAAAGGCAAGCGTGCTGATGGTCCGCCGAATTTTGCTGGCTCAATCTCACAGGGTCCGCCAACTGGACGATTCATCTAAATCGAGATCGGAAAGTAGGTAGGGCAATTCGATTGCTGTTGGGCAGTCCAGAATAGTCAATCGAATTGTTCGCAGTCATGAACGAACTACTTGAAGAATTGCCCTTGATGCTCAATTTTCCTTTGCGTGCTTGTCATCCTATTTGTCCCGCATACAACCAAAAATGAACCATGTGCGAAGTAGTCACTGCGATACTGTTCCTTGCTGCGATTGGCACCATGCTAAATGCTTATAAAAAGATTTTTGGAGTAGGAAAACAAAGGAGAAAGCGATGGATTCCACGGGAGAAAAAACCTCCCCGCTCTGCGGGCCGTGCAAGAAGGTAGTTTCAGTATCCGGCCAGTAACTCGCCGTCTCACTCTCTTTCGTTCCCACTTCGGCTTTTGTCCAATCTCGGCCATCAGTTTGTCATTTTGTCTTGCTACGAACCATTTTTTTGCTGGGCGTACTTCGATATCGTAAGTCGTCATGGTTGTCTACAAGTCACCCAAGCGAGGCTATGTCATTACCTACGAAGACTTCCTTGCCTTGTTGCCACCATCGATGGTCGCAGCGGTCGAGGCAGATTTTCACAAATTCAAAATGGAGGAAGATTCCGGGTATCATGTCGCACCGCTTCCCCCTGATTTTACAATAGAGATGGAGTGATGGAGAAAATCATCAACTGCTTGCGAGACGAATCGACGTTTGTCGCAGAGAGGGCTGGCTGAGTCGGAGTAGGTGCAAAGCTAGAATCGAAAATTTGACAAGAAATCGAAAATCCCAACAATTGGATTACATGACTGTCCCCGTGGGGGAGCTACTACAATTCGATTCAAAAAAAGAAACAAAAATGGCCACCAAACAAGCGGTTGTGCGTCAGGCAATACAAAACCTCCAAAGGCATATTCCGTCGCAAATCGGAATCGACCAATTGAACTACACACTTCGGCAGTTTGACGAGTTGATGTCTGGGCAATCTCCAATTGACTCCGAGGATACAGGTGAGCAGTATGTTCCACCGTATCGCCTTGAGGTTGGCGAATCTATTGTGGACAAACTAACCCCAGGCTACTTTCCGCAAAAAAGGGAATGAAGGTACTTTGACTTCTTGTTCGTCGCTTCCAAATCCATTGCGATGCCATTGATTGGCGCTGGTTCAGGCGATTTTTAGCCCATCGCAATGCACATGTTCTGCTAAGTCTGAGATTTTGAGACATTGCTGTTTGCCCCTGCAACGCCACAGTTTCTCCCTTGAAACGCCCCTGCGATCACACGGGTTTCGCACCGAAACGTCACTGAAATCACACAGGTTTGCCCTTGCACCTTCGGCATGACGTTTCTCCTAATACTTGAGAGATCGAGTAGAATCGCAGCCATATCAATTCGGGATGGATTTTAGGATCGTTCAATGGCATCAGAAACATACTTTCGAATAGCTTTGGGAGTAATCATTTTGTTGACAACCCTTGTTACTGGGTTCCATCGTTTCAAAGCCGCCCAGTCAGGCGAAAAGATTTCTCGAAAGGACGAGGGATTCTTGTTCGCCTTAGTCCTTCGATTGTCTGGTCTTGTCCTGTTCATCGTTACCATCGTCTATCTGATTGCTCCTGCATCGGTTCAATGGTCCATGCTTCCTGTTCCAACATGGTTTAGATGGATTGGAGTAATTACGGGGCTTCTGAGTTCTCTATTGATGTATTGGACGCTGAGCAGCCTCGGAAAGAATTTAACGGATACCGTTGCAATTCGTAGCAATGCGACACTTGTTACCGATGGTCCCTATCGCTGGGTTCGACATCCTTTTTATTTCACGACCGCCGTAGTGATGGCTTCAGTTACGATCCTTACAGCGAACTGGCTAATCGGAATTCTGTCGGTCTTTGTACTTTCGATGCTTGCCATTCGAACGCCAAAGGAAGAACAAGCACTCATCGAACGTTTTGGACAACCGTACCTTGACTACATGGCTCGCACCGGACGGTTCATTCCGAGGATTACCCAGAATTGAAGAAGCAATCAAACACCGAAAAATCGATCTCCCTACGAATCATTTTGGTGGCACCACCATCAGGTGTCGATTTCGGCATTCAAGAGGGCAAAGGTAGCAACTACAAAACGATTCAGGTGCAAAGGTCCAAAGACTCCGACCTCCAATTTGCGTGCAACGTAAGTGTTAAGGGGAATAGAGATGATGGGCCACCCAATTTTGTCGGCAACATCGTTCAAGGTCCACCAACGGGCAGGTTCATCTACATTGACATTGGCAAATCCGCAGGTCAAATCAACAGCGAATGGCAACGACGCATCAAAATTCCCTTGGCGGGTGTCACCTGGGAGATGATCGATAAAACGGTCGATGCTCCGAAACGCTTCCTGTCGGCATCAATTCCTGGTACTGGAAAAGATGGTGGCCCAAGTTGCGCTACTGTAAAGCCGATTGATGGATGGAAGGTCGTGAAATAATTCTACGATGACAACGAACTCCAATTCAACCGGAAGTAACCACCAATGAAAATCGCTACTTACAACATACTTAAAGGCGGATCACATCGAGTTCATTGGACCAAGATGATCGAAGAACAAAATGTTGATCTATTGTTGGTTCAAGAGTCCTATCCGCATGACGAGCATCTTCCGCCGTTGCTTTATCCCAACTTGCGCCAGCAGTCAGTTTGGGAAATGGTCGAGAAAAACAAGTGGGGAAGTGCCATCTACTCAAGTAGCGGCACCCTTAGACAGATTTCTGTTCCTGGATTCGCTGGTTGGGTAGTTGGCGCTGAGATTTGTGGTGCCATTTGGCAATCGTCTCAATCCGAATCAACGCTTGTCTTTAGCATTCACGCTCCATCAAGAGGCGAGAGTTACTCGAATCAAGTAAACAAGTTGCTGGATGAAATTGGCCGGATCGCTATTGGAAGTGAAATCATCGTCGGCGGTGACTTCAATTTGACGGTTAGCCATTCGGTGGAAACCGAGCGTTCCGTGAGCAAGCAAGACCTAGCGATTCAAACTAGATTGACCGATGAGTTTGGACTAATCAACTGTTGGCAGTCTGCGAATCCAAATCAGCCATTGCCGCAGACTCTTCGATGGACCAGGGATCGTACCGTTCCGTATCACTGCGATGGATTGTTTGTTCCGAAGTCGTGGCAAGATCGGCTTGAGTCCTGCGTGGTGCTATCCGGCGATGATTGGAATCGTTTAAGCGACCATAACCCGGTTATTGCTCAATTCCGGTAGAATCGATCCGACTCCTAGTAACTACTCGAATGCAACCGCTATTTTTTAAATGTACAAGAACGTAATTACCTAAAGTTAGAGTCAGTTCCAGTGGGTAATTGTGCGGCGAACGTAAAAAACGCAACCTGTTCCCACTTTTGCTATTCCCTAATCCCACAGCCCGATAGACTACTTGTTTGGTCACAATGGGCGGAGAGGCATTTGCTCCGTCGATGCGAAGGTGATGCAGAATGGAAGATGGGTAAATAGATGATCTCATCAGAAATATCCTCGGCCTAGCACTAGGAGCGGAACTCGACGGCGAAGAAGTGGGCTTCCTGGTGGCGAAGGTGGCCGAGATCAAGAGCCAGAGATAATGGTATTGGCCGAGAAGTCTTTGTCAGTCACTCCTGTTTGTTGCCATTTTGGATGAGGTTTGCATCTCGATGAAATTGCTGATAGTTGAAGACGAACTCAAGACGGCCACCTACCTTCGCAAAGGGTTGACGGAACAGGGCTTCGTCGTGGACGTTTCGGAACAGGGTGAGGAAGGTCTGTTTACGGCCAGCACCACAGGTTTCGACCTTATCATCCTCGATGTAATGCTGCCGGAGCGGGACGGCTGGTCGGTCCTCACCGAACTGCGGCGTACTGGCAACAAGACTCCCGTTCTCTTCCTGACCGCTCGTGATTCCGTCCAGGATCGGGTCAAAGGCTTGGAACTTGGAGCCGACGACTACCTCATTAAGCCGTTCGCTTTCTCAGAGTTGCTGGCCCGTATCCGCAACATTCTTCGCCGCAGCCCCAGCCGTCACTCCGATGCTGTGCAGGTCGCAGACCTGGAGATCGACTTCATCCGACACAAGGCAAGTCGAGCCGGTCAGCGACTTGATCTCACCCCCAAGGAATTTGCCCTGCTATCGCTTCTGGCCCGACGACAAGGAGAAGTGCTGACCCGCACGCTCATTGCCGAGCAAGTTTGGGACATGAACTTCGATAGCGATACCAACGTGGTGGACGTGCATGTGCGACGACTACGATCCAAAGCAGACGACCCCTTCGCCAAAAAGTTGATTCACACTGTTCGAGGAGTCGGGTATGTCCTCGAAGAACGCACTTAACTCGGAAGCCCTGGCCCCCGTCCAAATGCACCTGCCTTGGTCATTGGCGGCACGTCTAACCCTCTGGTTTTTCCTTGTTTCGTTCACTCTCATATTGCTCGCTACGGGTTATCTTTACTTCGCCTTAGCGACCAACCTCGACCGAGAAGATGACCACTTTCTAGCAGACAGGGTGAGGAGCGTGCTGGCCTTCCATCGTGAACAGCCTACCGGCCAAGAGTCTGTGCAAAAACAAGTTGCATGGTCCGGGTCAGACCACCCGGAATCGGCAATCTTCCTGCGGGTAATCGGGGTGAATGGGCAAATGGTCGCCGAGACGCCCGGAATGGGTGAAGTGTTGCCATCGACCGTGTTTTCACAAGTTCAGACGGATACCGGCGAAGAGTTCTCTGGCCACAACCATCGTTCGGCCCACGGTCGTTGGTTCCGAGTGATGAGTGTGCGAGTGTCCGAGGAACGGGCAGGAGCATCACCGTTGATCGTGGAGGCGGCTATGGATCGTAGCCACGAGGAAGAATTGCTCGAAGACTACCGCCGTAATTTATGGACCGTTCTTGGCGTGGCCTTGATCGTCTGCTCGCTGGGCGGTTACTTTGTTGTACGCAAAGCCGTCCGGCCCGTTCAGGACATCGCCTCTACAGTCAGCCGCATTAGGTCATCCACCCTTGACGAGCGAATCGCCATCGACGGCCTACCTGCCGAACTCCGAATTCTCGCAGACTCTTTCAATGAGATGCTTGACCGGCTGGAGTCATCTTTCGACCGGCTCTCTCAGTTTTCCGCTGACATTGCCCATGAACTGCGAACGCCGCTTAACAACTTGCGAGGAGAGGCCGAGGTCGCCTTAACTCGTCCACGAACTCTCGATGAATATCGGGACGTGATCGGATCGTCGTTGGAGGAATTCGTCAAGCTGTCTCGCATGATCGACAGTTTGCTGTTCCTGGCTCGTGCCGAAAATCCGGCGACCCAAATCAACCGTGAACTCGTGGACGTTGGTATCGAGTTGGAGCGGTTGCGGGAGTATTACGAAGCGACCGCCGCAGAAGAGCAGATTCGGTTGACCGTGACCTGCCCAGCCAATGTAAAGGCCCAGCTTGACAAGGCACTGCTACAACGAGCAATTGGTAACCTGATTGAAAATGCGCTCGCTCACACGCCCCCTTGCGGCGGCGTGAACTTGACTGTTTCGCTTCATGACGATGCCATCATCATCGGGGTTGCCGACACCGGCCACGGCATTGACTCAAAGCACATTCCCCATCTCTTCAACCGCTTCTACCGTGCGGATCGAGCCAGAAAGTCGAGGAAGGCGGGAAATGTCGGCCTCGGCCTCGCCATTGTTAAGGGCATAGCCGAACTGCACGGAGGAAAAGTCCAGATTACCAGTCACGTCGGCAGTGGCACTACAGTCGCACTTAGTCTACCAGTCATGGCACAGCAACCCGCTTGCGAATGACGAAAGCGTAATCTGCTCGTCATCTTGGCGCAAAGATCGAACGCTAAGATTAAAAATTATGGAACTTCGAGATTCACACATTGAAGAGGGCGCTCGATGACTACATCGACGGGTTTTCGATGCAGCCAGCCTGTACGCCAACCAAGCGGGTTCACTTTGATTGAACTCCTAGTTGTCATTTCCATTATCGGCCTTCTCATTGCATTGCTCTTGCCAGCGGTTCAGCAGGCGAGAGAAGCAGCTAGACGAATGCAGTGCCAGAATCATCTGAAACAGATTGGTCTTGCACTTCACGTTTATCATGACGCTCATCGAACATTTCCTTCAGGCTACATTTCGAGATTTGATTCGTTGGGAAATGACACCGGACCTGGGTGGGGATGGGCAGCTTCGATCCTGCCGCAAATTGAGCAGCAAAATACGTCAGATCGAATTCAATTCAACCAATCAATAGAAGACCCGATCAACAGCACGATTCGGGTACTTCGCATCGATTCCTACCTCTGCCCCAGCGATAGCGCTTCGCAGACTTGGACTGCCAAGAAATATGATCTTGCAGGAAGCCCCTTGGCAGCGATTTGCGAAGTCTCTTCGGCAAACTATGTCGGCGTTTTTGGAACCACCGAACCAGGAGTTGATGGGGATGGCGTTTTCTTTCGCAATAGCAAAATCAGAATGGCTGATATTTTGGACGGAACCAGCAGCACTCTGATGGTTGGCGAACGATCTTTTCGTCTCGGCCCGGCGACGTGGACCGGCGTAGTCACGAGCGCCAACTTGTTTCCCCTTCAAGGTTCACCTTCACCGCCAGTCCTCAACAATTCATCAGGCATGACGCTGGGACATACCGGCGACGGCAATGGCCCTAACGGATCAACAAGTTATGTGAATCAGTTTTATAGCCAGCACAACGGAGGAGTTCATTTTCTCTTTTGCGACGGGCATGTAGGCTTCTTAACTTCGTCAATGAACTACAAAACCTATCTAGCACTCACCACACGTTCCGGCAATGAACCAATCCAAGGAGAATTCTGATGCGTTCGCTACTATTGACTTTGATCTTTTGCGTAATCGTTGGCTGCGGAGAGGCCGAACCGAAGGGGAAAAATGTTCCGTTGGCGGATGTCCCGGAACCAGTTATGAAAGTGGCGAAGGAGAAACTTCCCAATGTCACGTTCGAGCAAGCGTGGACTACCTCCAGCGGCAACTACGAAGTTCGTGGTAAGGAAAAGAGCGGCAAAGTGCGGGACATTCAAGTGAAGCCGAATGGTGATGTGGTCGAGGTTGATTAGCTGTGACCACCGTGCTGAAGCGAATGCTCCTGTTGCTGACGCTTATGTTCTGGCAGGGTGGGTTCATGTTCTATGGGGTCGTCGTCGTACCAGTTGGGGCCGAAGTTCTCGGCTCTCATCGGGACCAGGGATTCATAACCCGCTCCGTGACGGACTACCTAAATGTGGCGGGGGTTCTGTGTCTCGTCGTTTGGTGCTGGGATGTCATGCAAGGACAAGGATCGGGATCGAAATGGCAACGACTCCGGTGGGTTCTTTGGTCGAGTCTCGTGGTAGCGCTTGCTTTGCAGGGATGGCTCCATCTTCGCCTCGATAACCTCCTCGACCCGCAGGCTTTTCAAATTCACGACCGATCCCTGTTCAATCGAATCCACCAGTGGTATCTCATCATCAGCACACTTCAATGGATTGGGGCTATTATCCTCGCAGGGCTGACCATCTGGACGTGGATGGAGAGCGATGCCGCAGTCGGTCAACGCCGTGACGAATAGGACGAATGAGCGGCCACCGCAGCTATGTCGAAATGGTTTGGCCAATGATCTGGAAGGGGATGAATGGCCAATCTCACGAGTTGCTAGAGTGAGTTCGGTCAGTAGAGTTGATCTTGGGTCTGTAGCTGACGATCAATTCCGATAAAAGTCGATCCACTCAACCTTGAACGACCTTGGATTGAACGACCTTGGATTGTCCTCGAAGAACTTCTTGGGTAGCTTCATCTCGAATGAGCCATCCTTTAGCGGAATGGCTTTAGTTGGCTCGCCATCACTGCCGACCATCCGAATCTCCATCCGGTACGGATTTTGGGCGTCGAGCGGTGTATCTTCTTTGCCATCTTTCCAAAGTCGCACACTGCCATCATGACTGGACACCGATGCGTCGGTTTTGAGCTTGTCCGTCGAAATCTTAAAGCTCTCCAATCCTTTCAATCGCAGTTGGATCACAACCTTTTCCGGCCAATGGTTCGTTCGATGGTCGCATTGCTGATACCAAATGGACTGCGAATCACGAACAATGTTTTCTCGTCTTTGGACTTTACTTCAATACGATCATCAGACCGCTTTGTGGTGATCTTGAACGGCTCGTCGGCGATACAGGTCAAAGTTGAAAATAGGACGACAAGCGATGCTGCGATGGAATTGGTTCTCATGGTTACGACTCTTTTCCAATTACGAGCTTCTGGCATTCCTCAACCAACGGCATTTGCGCAGCCTTTATTTTCAGACTAGCGGTAGCCACGTCAAAGAAATCTGCTCGGTCGATTTCAGAAAATTCCATCTGTTGTCCTGACTTTGGAGGCCACTCCCTCGTAAACGTATTGCTCACAATTTTGGCGGGATCGCAGTCGCCTTGAAATGCCCAGGCGTGAACGATCTTCCCTCCCTTTTGCTTGATCGGTGTCAATTTGATGAATGGGCCAACTGGCTTGATGCCGGTTTCTTCTTCAAATTCCCTTTTTGCTGCTTCAAGCAAGTCTTCACCTGGATCAAGCTCACCCTTGGGAATCGTCCACGTATCGTCATCCTTTTTCTTAAACAGTGGACCACCTGGATGAGCAAGAAGAACCTGTAACTTGTCATCCTGAATTCGATACATCAGTAGTCCGGCACTTACACGAGGCATAGCTATGAGGCCGGTCCCATCTGCTTTGGATCACTGGCTTGCTCGAACGCAGCCACAAACACATCGGGGGACTGTGCGCCAGACAATGTGATCTTGCTGTTGACGATGAAGAATGGAACGCCTTCAACATTATACCGAATTGACAGTTCGCCTGCTTCCTTCAACGCCTCCAATCCCTCCTTTCCCGTCATTACGGCCTCGGCTTTTCCCCGATCCATGCCAGCTTCGACAACTACATCGATGAGCGTCTTCGGTTTGCTTATGTCTCGGCCTTCGTTGAAATACGCTTGGAACAACGCCTCCACGACCGCATCTTGAATGCCCATTTTGTTAGCCAGCCAAATGAGTCTATGTGCATCCGACGTATTCGGCGTTCGCTCCATGCTGTCAAAGTTAAAAGCAATGCCTTCTTGGTTTCCAACGGAAACAATGTTGGCATCAAGCTCCATAGAGCGTTCCCAACTTCCAAACTTTGCGATTCGGTATTCTCGACGGCTAATGCCTTCTTTCGGTATCGCAGGATTTAGTTGGAATGGATGCCAATTTACTGTCACCGGCTTACCGTAGGATGCAATGGCCTTCTCCAGTCGTCGCTTCCCGATGTAGCACCACGGGCAAATCACGTCTGAGATCACGTCAACGTTGAGGGTCATGCTGGCTCCACAATCTGCCGGTAGGTCAAGTTAATCCGTTCGCCTACACGGAGCTTGGTTTTGGGAACCGATGTTGTCAATGCTGCTTTGTCCCAGCCATGATGATAAGCGTTCCGTTGTTGTACCTAAAGCGAAATTTTCTGGTTGCCCTAACGAAAGGAAGCCAACCGTCAAAGCCCACTCCGATTCCGGGGGCAAAAAAAGGTTCAATCCAGTTGGATAAATTATCCAACTGGAGCCTCCAAAACCCACGGGCAACGCTACTTCTTCGTCAACGATTGCAATTGTTCTTTTGCCGCCTTGAGTTCTTGTCGTCTTCTTTTCAAGGCTTTTTCTCGGAATACGATGTTGCGTTCAATGTCGGCGATGTCTTGCTCAAGTTTTTTGCTGGAGTTGTTGCTTGTTCAAGTTTTGAAGTCGGCTACGTCCCCTGAATTCTTCGACGAGCAATTTCCAGGTACTTCTTTTCTCGTTCGATACCCATCACCTTTGAAGCACCATTATCGAGTCCAGCGGCAAGCATTGTGCCGGAGCCTGCGAAGCAATCAAGTAAAACGCCGCCTGAAGGTAAAATATATTTGCACCACCAAGATGCCACATCGTATGGCGTGGCCGCTGGATGATGCTCGCTGCCCTCAACCCGACCGCCTGAAGGAATCGGTATACAATTGTATGGAGTTGTTCCACCACGCTCGTCAGCAGCCTTACTCATCGTCGAATTGCGAAATGTTCGTCCGCTTGGCCCTACTCGCAATGCAACATCGGCACGATGTCGTGCCGATGTTGCTTGTGATGGCGTCCACAGAACAGCGTCTTGATTGCGGTAGCAGTCCGGTGATCCTAACCAGACACACATTTTCACACTTTGTCGCATTAAGCCATACTTTCTGTTCGTTCCTGCTAATGGCAATGCATCGACGGCCCACCACCATACATCTTGAACAAGATTCCATTCCTTCGCTGCCCAAATTACGAACTCAAACAACCAAAGTCGCATCTTTCCGATTGTTTCGTAGTTAGGCTGGAGAATGAAAACCGCCGAACCTTTGGGTTTTAGAACACGACGACTTTCAGTGATTATCTTGTGCATCATTTCGTGCCAGTCCTTTTCAGTCATACGGCCATAGGCCCGATTAACTTCAGGATATGGTGGATCGCAAATGATGGCATCTATGCTGGCACTAGCAATTTTCTTCAGTTGAGTCGGGGAATCACCTTGAATCAACGTCGTCGCATCAATCCTTGATCGGCGTTCCGCTTCAGTCCTAGTGACAACAGCCATCGGTTTTGTGGTTGGATATAATTTTCCATCGTTTCCTGTTCGGCGATCCAATGGAGCTACTTGTCCGACCGATTGAAGCTCACCCCGAACGGCTCCCACTGTCGCATGATGCACACCAAGTTGTTTGGCGATCCAGCGATTTGACCGTTCTGGCGTTTCTTCAATTTGGTCGGCGATCATTTCTCGTTTTTGTTCTTGAGTTAAGTGGCGACGAGATAGGTTCAATGCCCTGGCAAGCGTCCGCATCTCCTCTTCTTGAAGATTAGGATGGACGATTTCCGGGCAATCGTAGCCAAGTTCTTCTGCGATCTGCTTTCGATAATTGCCGTCAATGATCTTTCGTTTTGGCCCATCCGAATCGACCAAGATCGGAACAACAACACCGTTAACGCTGATATTGTCTCGCAACGCTACAAATTGTTCGTAGCTCAATGCCGGGAGTTTGATGACAGGCTCGTAGACTGTCTTCTTCGTTCGTTTTGTTGATCGGGCTTTTGTTGTCATGCTTCCAGGCGTTGCGATAAGGGTACTCGGATTGCTTTAATGAGGAGGCTTTCATTTTAGCCAATTTTAGCGGGCTGTTGGTATCGCTTGGCACTTTCTACTTCCGGCCCAATTCCTCAGCCCTCTTGAAGTCTCTGTTCGCTTCATCGTTTCTTCCTAGCACTTGAAGGCAATACCCACGGGTCATGTAGTAGTTGCTGTTTTGAGGATCACGACGAATCGCCTCATCGAAATCTGGTAATGCTCGTTTGTAGTCCCCGGCGTTGAAATAGCAACTAGCACGGTGTCGATGGAAATTGTTACTATCGGGATCAAGGTCGAGAGCTTTGTCCAAATCAGCTATGGCATCGGAATACTTTTTCTCTTGTGAGTAAGTAAAAGCTCGATCTCTTCTGTAGCATCGGGAAACTATCATCAGCGAAGCAAAATTGAAATAATGCGCCAGAGTACTAAAATGCATATGAACGCTGGAACCGTGATCAAAAATGCATTTCGCAATTTCCCAATCACGATGGACCACCCAGCAAATATACAGCACGCTGCGATTCCAAATAAGGAAGCGGGAAACGTGAATGCGTTCACCAAATAGGGAAGATCATACCCATTTGATGCGTCCCGCAAAATGTTCGGCACGATCATCGCTCCATACGCTGCGGTTAGGAATGCCACAAAAAACAATAGCGTTGCTGGAATCAATCCGAAACGAAATCGCCTCGAACCAACCGTCATATTTCCGTTGGATGGTGTTGAGTAAGGATCTGTTGCCATTGAAACTTCCACTCGGACGAACTAGTAATTCTCAGGCGCATGCGGCTGTAAACGACAGTTTCATTGTAGCTCATTTAGCAGGTCAAATGGGCTGTGTAGGGAGGGCGGGCATCCTAACCCGATTTCCGTGGCTTCGAATTCTAGGGCGAGGTTTTTAGGATTGTATCGTCTGAACGCTCAAACACGACAGTCACTCCTGAGCCACAATCCAATAGTTGAAGTTCGTCACTGCCTAGTTTCACCACTTGATAGCGATCCGTCGTCACTCCAAACACAGTCTCATTCAGCCTTTGAATGTATCCGTTTGGTTTTGCCGAGTAGTAAATATACAACTCGCCATCATGTAGACGGTACGTTAAGTGTGAGTAGGTGCAGCGGATGGTCTTTCCGTCGATTTGCCAACTTCTTGCTGTTCCATCTCGTCTGTATTCGAAAATTGTGTTCTTGTTCTTCCAAATACCAACGATCTGTGCTTTCGAATTGACCGCAAGCGATTGGCTTGAGCCTTGAGACAAAAGAAAAGCAAAGAAGCAGGAAATACCTATGAGAAGTACCACACAGGCAATCAATAGAATTTTGCGTTGGAGTTTTATGTTGTTGGTTACAATTAATCTCCCACGGAACGCTAGGGATGACCGAGGCCGAGGGGAAAAGACTCTAACGACCAAGCAACGTTGATCGAGGCCTTCGTGTCCATCCCATTGTTCCATCGGCGTACTCCTTTCTGCTTATCCCTGATGATGCAATATCAACCGTATTGATCTGATTGATGATACCAATAGATAGAGGAGTGCAACGGGACACAAAGAAACAACCAGGAGCGTATGTAAATTCTGTGGCAGTGAATATTTGCCAGCGACTATGTTCTTTCCGTCTAGGTACATCCAGACTGTGATAAGTCCGATGACAGCGAGTAGAGGCGACAAGTAAATAGGTAGCAAGATACGATTCTTGCGACTAGCCGAGAGTTCGCAATAAACGGCAATTATCGACACCACAACAAGGTATGCCGCTGGTGCGAATCCGAACCACCAATTCTGCCAACCCCAGATTGTAGGTAGCGAAATCAAAAACGGCGGCAGATGAATGCAGCCAATTGGAATTGCAAATGCCGTTAGTGCGTAAGAAAGTGAACGGAAGTTCTTCGAATCTATGAGTGCGGTAGCTTCCAATTTTCCTGAGGTCTGGTACGGATTCGTCATCAAATGCCTCCTAAATGGAACGCCCGGCATCACCCAGGGCGAGGGGTAAACAAACGCACCAACCAAACCCGGGTGATCGAGCCCTTGGTGTGCATGCCATTGTTACGCCCATCGTCGTGCGGACTGAGGGCGATGCTTTAGGTCTTTCAATGTGATATTTGAGATGTCACCTGATTCTACCGTCAATTGGAATAGTCCATCAAGTAATCGAACGTTTGATGGCACAGAAACCGTTTCCAACCATTGGAAATCCGCAAAAAGCGATCGAATGTATACACCTAACATTTCCATGGTGCGTCGTGGAATGTTTGCACTGACAGCAGGAGGACGGTCATCGATCAAATATTGAAGCTTGGCAATTCCAAGCGTTTCGTTTGCGACAAATCCAGCAATTGGTTCGCACAGTCCGCCACGGCTGCTATCGAGAACGTATGCGATAGAACAATCTGCCACTCGTGCCGCTGCGTCACCAAACTCAGATTGTACAATCGAGTGTGGCGTGAATCGTCCATCAAAAACGTGGTAAGTCACTGGGCCTGGTAGCCTCTCCAACAATGCACACAGCAAATCAATCCGATTAGTGCGGGCAGCGATGTTGCATGGAAGAGCTAGTGACATGGCATATTTGGCGTAACTAGTAATTCTCAGGCGCATGCGCCGGTAAACGAAAATTGCATTGTAGCCCATCTAGCAGGTCAAATGGGCTGTGAGATCCGCTAATTTGCGCTCAACCTCGCTGAGTGCCAGCAAGAAATGATCGGCCTTATCTATCGGTACATTTCGCAAAAATCCTCCCCAACGACACATCAACCCTACCGCCGCAATTTTTTCCGGCCCGGCATATTTTTAGAATCGCCTCCACAGAACTTTTTCGGCCCATCCAAACAAAAACAGAGAACGTCATAGCGGGTGGTGCCGGGGTGGAGTCCCAAAGATTCCAAAGGTTTTTGCTTGGAATTGTTTGATTGTTATTGTTGCAAAAATGTTCGAGCAACTCT
Source organism: Pirellula sp. (assembly GCA_031424235.1). Lineage (GTDB taxonomy): Bacteria > Planctomycetota > Planctomycetia > Pirellulales > Pirellulaceae > JBKCUI01. The sequence goes on along the minus strand of JANPHB010000151.1, from coordinate 9,302 downwards.
CAACTCCACGCAGCATCGATCTCAAAAGGTGTCCGGATCGAAAGCTGATCGTTGCTCGGTTTCGACTGCGCCAAATTCATTGCGTCGATAGATCATTTCAACGCCAGCGAAGGAAGTGCGCACAACATCAACGCCTTGTTTTGCAGCTTGAAACATGATGTGGCTAATTTCTTTGAAACTGGAACAACGAAGCCAACCACTTGTTTTGTAAGACGAATCTTCTGGTGAGAACGTCAGACTAAACTCATGTCTACCAGCATCAGGAACGACGGCTGAGAACCCAACGGAATCGGGCTGCACAAGTAGATCGGATACCTCTTCACAGCCAAGCTCGTTGCAGAACTCACGAATGGACTCCATTATGTGTTGCACGGTGGCAAGATCGCTGGATGTTAATTGCCACGAGTAAAAGTATGCGACATTGCGTTGGCTTGCCATTGGGTTCACAGTGCCTCTTCTTCAATGGCCCTGACTTCGTTTCGTATTCGATCCACTATCTCAAGTGGCTCGGTTTCAGGCTGGGGTTCCAGATGAATTCGCAGTGAAAACGGCTTGCCTCGAAAGCTGGCGATGATGCCGATAAACGGGCAATGGCGGTCTTGTTCACTGAATGAAACTATTCCGCATTTTTCAAGGTCGTCGATACCTTCTTCGCCCAGGAATCCCAAAACATCAAACTCAAAAGGACTCCACACGATTTTGCCATCTTCAGCGCCGCCATAAACAATTTGAAATGGGGGAGCGATTTCAATTGTCGTTACCGATTCTCTTCTCTGTATCACCGACCAGTTCATCGAATTGCAAAGGTTGTGATAGAACCAATGTGGACGAATTGCATCACGAAAAGCCTCGATGTCGAACTCGTCTGGATCGTTTTCAAATTCATTCATGTTTTGCCCTAAGAGTAGATAAGTCCATCATCACCGACATATAGATCGACGCTGCCAAAAGCGTGGCTTGCTTGAGTCAACCTTGCACCAACATCATCCTGCCAATCACCGTCCCAGTACCCAGCACCATGACGATTGCGTGTAAGCCAAAAATCATGGCCAGCTTGTTCGACGTTGCCATCAATGTCCTCAGCATGTGCTTCCTGAAACGCCTTGCAGTCCTCAAGGATGCTTGCCAGCGTTTCAGGGGCGATGTCTTCAATTCCATAGTTGCGATCTAGGGGACGACCGCCATTGTCGTTTGAATTGTCCGTAGACGACCAAAGTGCGGCTTCGATGAAGGCAGTTGTAAATCTATCCATTGGATGCTCCATGTGATTGGATGACATCCACTAGGGTACAATTACACTAATTGCTTCGTAGTCGATGCAAAACTTCTTCGATGTCGAGTCGTGATTGCCATGAACAGTCAGCCAACGCCATCGTCAAAAGATCAATGTGATCGCCGACAAAACGTCGAATGCTCAGAAGGCATTCAGCGGCAATCGCCCGGTTCGTTTCGTTGTCGTCCTTGAGCGCCGCCACGCAAATAGCGACGGCGTGCATCCAGTCGCCAGTAAACTTTGAATAGGCTTTCGAGGCCGCAAATCTGACAAGGAAATCAGGGTCGTTGAGCAGTTTCATCGTGTTTAGGACCGCCGAGTGCCGCCGCTCTCCCAGGAACTCACACGCAGCCGCCCGATTGAGTGAATTCGGATCGTCTAGTGCTGCAACGAGAATCGGAACCGTTGACGGGTCTTCGGGGGCGATCTTGCCGATAGTGCCTGCTGCTACTATTCGTAGATGCGGCTCATGATTTGCCATCAATACTTTGAGTGTTGGGAGCGCTGATCGTGCGAACTGAGCGAGTCTTTTCAACGCAAACATCGCCGTTACGACGACACTACGATCCTCGTCGGTTAGCCGCAGCGTCAGTTCATGTACGGCTGGTTCCGCTCGTTTACCTGCTTCCTCCAGTAACCCAGCGGCCATCTGCCGGACCTCGGCATCTTCGTCGGGCAGACATTCGATTAGACCCGCAATGATCCTGTCGCCGTGACGTTCAAGGATTTGCTGAAATGCAATGTGGTTAGGAACCCATTGTTCGGCATAGTTCAGTGCGATCAGGCGCTCAAGCTCTTTGCGAATTTCAGTCATGGTTATTCTGTTTGGGTTTACATGCTTCCTGAATAAACTTCATCATTGCATTGCGAGAGCCGGGTTGAGAAAGGGCCAGAGAAAATCAATATTCCTCTGGCAACAGTACCGTAGTTGCCAATCGATCCCCTGATTCGTCTTCCGCCTCACTGATGACCCAAATCCTGGCGGCATCACCTTCACCGTCGAGGACATAGGAACTTAGAATGCGGCTTCCATCGACCAAAGCATCTTCATTGGCTTGAACATCATCAACTGATAAATCTCCAAAGTCGCATTTGGCATGACGTTCGAGGTACTCCCTGACGCTTTTGCCAAGGCGCTCCAGCAATTCCAATGCCGCTGGGGTGGCGACCACTTGACCTAAACTAAATCGAGGCTGGTTAACTGAGATCATTTGGTTTCCTTTCAGTTTGAGACATCGTTATAGTGGCTAGGGTACAATGACACTTAAACAATTATCGCTGACTCTCGTTGACCATGATTGGTGGAATGGAATTCTCCACGTCGAGCCAATCGAACTGCAATTTCGAGAACATAATCCTGCAAATCCCTCGAATTGTCAGTAGCGCCGTTGGTTGCATAATGTGCCACTTCCTCCAACGCAACCTTGAGCAAGCGATCTGAAAGTGCCTTGGAACCAGCAACCAGGAACGCATCACCAGCAAGATCACGATTGATGTAAACGATGCCATCACGGTAGTAGCCGTTCAACATGACTCCAGCATCTAAGATCGACGAGAAGCTGCGGACCTCTGGTTTTTCTTTCCCGTTGGTCAAACCAATCTCGTCGATCAAATCCCAGATGTAATCCACTGCTGCTTGAGCATCGACAGTTGGCTTCGTGATCTCTCGACCAACAAGTTCATCGGCACTCAAAACAGATGACGATGTTTTAACGCCATACAATCCAGCAGCAGAAATTAGATTTTCTGGAGCGATAACAGGCTTGTAGCCTTTACGTTCCAGTTGATTGGCTGTCGCTTTGGTTGCCAGAACCGATTCTTCACCTGCGATAGCTTCAAAAGCTTCTTGCCAAGCCTTCTTTCGATTCTCAATCGCTTCGGTCGAGTCGTAGTATCCAGGCTGGAGGCTGTAGATATCGAATCCGAATTCCCAATAGCTCTTTTCGCTTGAGATTAGACGCTCAAACAAGATAGCAAGAGTCTTGGAATCCGCATTTGACAGAGCCTTGCCTGCCCCGTGGCGAACATCGTGATCGCTCGCCTTTCTGCTTTCATCGATTGCCAGATTGTCGAGGTTGTAATCAAAAAGACTTTCGGTATCGCTTGATTCAAACTCTCGGACTAATACTCCTCGTCGATAAATGACTGCTGCTTTGCGGTCACTGATGTTGCGATTGGCCTTTGGCAAAATTGCCTTGCCCAAACTTTCTGGCTCGCTGAAGTGGAGGAACCACTTGCCCAAATTGTTATAGAACTCCAAAACCTCTGGAGTCAATGGAACGAATACACGAGTGTATCCAGCCTTGGCTCGCACCTGTGATTCGCTGACAACATCAACAGTGACGCCACTCCAATCGCCTTTTTCCCGAATTGAGCGGTCGATTGCGTTGCTGACGAACTCTCGAAGACCCATTGACACGTCATCCCAATCGAGACGACCGAAATCAAGGACGAAGCCGAGGTCTTCTGTTGCCGAACGACTGACACCATTGATATCGGTGCCTCCGAACTTTACGACAACTCTCTCAAAACGCTTGGTCGCTTGCGAATCAGATACGACCTGTGGACGAGTCGAAAATTCCAACTTGAGATTACCCGCAAAAACGATGGGCTGGAGTTCGTTACGCAACAAGACTGCGATACTGTGCTTACTGCCACTTCCAAATTGACCAATCATCCCGGCGTTGCTGCTTTGATCGGCCATGCTCACGCCCAAAACTGTGAATGCGTCAGCAGGTGCAACACCAATATTTTCTATGCGGAGGTAAGCATTCATTGTTTTTAATCCTTGAGGCATTGAGACATGGATGGTCCTGATGCCTGCTAGGGTACAATGACACTATCGCAAAAGCCCATGTCCCCTGTGACCGATCAAGAGGTCACAAGGGATGACGAGCAATTCTGGTCCTATAGAAACTCAATTCTCTCCGATCTAATGCCTCCGTCCATTTCAACCGTAACAGACGATTCGTCCTCTACTTGGACTAAGTATCGATATGCCAAGTCATCGTGCGTATTTTGGCAAGGGACAATTCCCGGAACTCCGTTTGAGTCCACTGAACCGACAACCAACATCGCAGCCAAACTTTCAGCGTTAAAGTGACGCCCCGCCTTTTTCAATTTTTGAAATGCTGCGGGTATGTCACCTGTCAAATCGCCAAAAACTCGATCTGGATAACTGTCAAAGTGCCGATACAGCTTGGCTTTGACTTGTCCGCTTCTATCACTAATCGCAATTTCACATCTCGTTGCCATAACTCATTACTCCACACCAACAACAAACGCAGTTGGATAAAAAACAATTTTGCAATCCTCTACAAGCAACCCCAAACAAAAACTCTTTGCTCAGATTTGATGCGAAGACTTGCTCGAATCCTCAGCAAGAAGGTTAAGGAAGCAACTGCGCAATCGATGTTGCGACAGCCAATTGAATCGTATGCTTGAGCGGCTCGCCATCAAGTAGATTACAAACAAAAATTAAGACAAACTTTTGCTTCAAGCTACTCCTCTTCGGCGTAGAGTTCCTCAAAATACTCGGTGACGCTTTTTGGCGCATCAAAGTCTTCTCCCGTGTTTTCCATCAGCCAGTCCAAAGCGTTCATGATTGCCTCTTCGTCGTCGATTCCAATTGGGCGTTCCCAGCCGAGCAAAGCTGCATTGAGATGATCTTCGTGGCTAGTGACGAATGGAAACGAATTGCCATCTTCATCGGTTAAAACCCAAGCCCCGCTGTTGTCTGGTCCCATCAATGTAACGATCATGATTTTCTTAGCTCTCCCTTCTCGCTGAATTGCGAAATTTGGTTTGTGTTTACGTCCATTGCTGTTAACCAACCACCGCTGCAACAACCAGTGTCGATGCAAATCAGATATCCCAAATCTAAGATTTCAAATTGCGGCGTATGTCCGCAAACAAAGGTCTTGCCTGAACAATGTGGCTTCGCTGGAACATAGTCCCTCAAAGATAACCATCGTAAAGTGTGATCGTCCTGTTGATGCAGCGGAGTATCGGGCTTGTAATTGGCATGAGCGAAAATGTGTGTTTCTGTTTCGTAGTATGGGAGGCACGACTCCAGAAATCGAAAATGGCTTTGTGGGATCAAGTTCAATTGGCTACTCGACCCGTAACTGTCAAGGCACGAATCACCACCGCAGTTCAACCAAAATTGAAAATCAGTTTTCCCGTCCCTAGCGTGGAGCATCATTTGATCGTGATTGCCTAGTATCGGAACTAGGTTGCATCTTGATTGTAGGCCAATCAGTTGCTCAAGGACGCCTCTGCTGTCGAGTCCTCTATCAACGAAATCGCCAAGTACAACAAGTGTATCTTGCGGTTGAAGCTCGATGGCGTCGATCAAGGCAGAAAGTGCAATTGAGCAGCCGTGCGGGTCGCCTATTGCTAAAACTCGTGGTTGTTGTGGCATTCTTGTCTCATTCATGGTTACGATGAAAAATCAATTTATCAAATAGGGAGATAGTTAGCACTTGAATCAGTCGGTCTTGCATGGAGATACTTTCCCGTGGTCGCTATAGAACTATGACCTAAAGTAGCCTGGACCAAGTGAATTGGCGCTCCTCGATCCAAACTGTGACTAGCATGGGCGTGTCTTAACCAATGGCATGAAACAGCCTTTTCCAATCCAGCCCGTTTTGCTGCCTTGCTAACGATTCGCCAAACTTGAGATTCATCCAAATGCCCGCCTTTCTTTCGACTCTTAAACACGGGTGCGTTATCACTTGCATCGCCCCGTAATGCTTGGAGTGTGTTCCATACTGTTTGTGGTATCAAAACAGTTCTTGTCTTCGCCCCTTTGCCAAAGACCGTGAGTTGCCCCGCCTTATCCCGGCTTTGCAGATCATTCCACTTCAGACTACACAGTTCAGCCACTCGAAATCCACTGGCGTAAAACGTCAACAAAATCGCTTTGTTGCGTGGCATGTTTTCAAGTGCGATCATCTTGAGTACATCGGTTTCCTCAAGGATGCGTTCGGCCAGCTTCTCCCTCAATGCCGGAAGCCTCAATGGCGCAGCCACATCAAAGGGCAAATAACCAAGTCGATGCCCAAATGCGAACAGTGATTTCACTGCTGAAAGAGTTCGATAAACCGACGATGGTTCCAGACCCTCGTTGCTTAGATCAATCGCAAACCGCTGAAGATCACCAAGAGTGATTTGACGCAATGGCTTGGCCACTGCATCCAATAGACGCTTGCTATCGGAAGCATAGGCACGTTGAGTGTGTTCACTTCGTCCGTGAAGCCATAGTTCGATCAAATGCTGATCGGATTCGGCTTGTTGGGGGATGACAGTGCCGTTTTTTGCCACTGGCACCAGTTCTTTTTGCGTATCTTTAATCGAATGCAATATAACATTCCTTATCGTGTCTAGTTTCGGACAGTGAACCAACAGGTTTCAGCGGGCTATCGGGCGAATTACTTTCACAATTACGACAAACATCTGACTGACCCAGGGCATATTCTCTACGAACATCCAACGTCAATCGACGATTTTCCATCAACATTAAGTCGGGATGCAAACTGACATCATGCAGACCCCGAACGCTTCAAGTGTCGGAATACTGTCCGCAATACGTCCGATTCGCTGTTGCCTTGGGTGCCTTTGGGGTAGCAGACTAACAAGGCTGCTTCGATTTGCTGATTTGTGACATCAGAAAGTCCCAACCTCTTCAGTCCGTCAATCAACGACGAATGATCCTTGGTCCCAATGGATTCCTGCTTTGGTCTTCGGTCGTAAAACAAAACGTATTCCTCATTGCATCCGATACCGCTTTCCCTCGCACGCAAAATGTCCTCGACCATTGAAGCTGTGAAATAGGGGCGTTGATTCGATGGCAGTCTAAGGGGAGCATGGAACGTACCTCGCTCGACATGAAGATAAAATTGACTGCGGGACATGCCTAATTGACGACAAACTGCACTCACCGACACAGCAGCTTTCAGCGGGTTTTCGGACTTTATTGCAACAATCATCGTTCTATTTCCTTTAACAAATCGAACAGCTTCAATACGGTGGGTACAATGAGATTAACTGGTTTCAGCCAAGTGTTCGTGACCTTTTGACGTGAGCATCCTGCCTTTTTCTGACTTGGAAATAAGCCCAAGCCTAATGAAATCGCTCTCAAACATTTCGATGCTTTGGCGTGGCAAACCCATCTGCGTTGCGATGACGTTAAGCCGTACCGATCCCTCACCTTCTCGCAGAATTTGTAGGTATCGTTGCTCAACACTATCGAGTCCAAGGCTGTCGATTTGCTCAATACGACTCATGGCTTCAACGTGTGCCGCCGTAATGTTGTCTGTAGCCTGTGATGAGGCTTGACGCTTGGCAGACTCAAGCAACTTGACTGCAAGTCTTGGTGTGCCTCGACTCTTCGCTGCTAACATACGCACTGCTTCGTCTTCAATGACCCAACCTAGCCGCCTAGCACGTTGTTGGATGAGTAAGAATGTTTCCTCATCGGAATAGTGCGTAAGCCTCAGATGGATACGAAATCGTTCCCGCATACTTCGACTGAGCAGATGTTCATCAGTCGTTGCCCCAATCATACAGAAGGCAGGAAGTTCAACGACATGCTTCTTGCCAAGGAATAGCTTACGTTCTTCCAAAGCACGATAGATCGACACAGCAACAGTCTGAGGAAGTTCATGAATTTCGTCAACAAAGAATACGTCCCCTGGCTCCAACATCATCAGAGCGCCTTGGGCATGTTCTGCCGTCTTTAGGTTTTGCGCTAACTCAACGTGGAGATTACACGCAAGTTCCCTGGCAACGATTTCGGATAGAAGTGTCTTACCAGTCCCGGCTGGACCTGTGACCAGAACATGGGGGAACGCTTGTTCTTTGCTGGACTTTGATCGGTCGTAAAAGTACGAGTCGATTGCCGTGCGCAACACTGCAACAGCCGTCTTTTGCCCAATGACGTGATCGAGCGTTGGCACAATTTGATTGTTGAGGTCCATAGTGTCTCTTGCTCGATTGATAACTCGAATTGCCTACACCGACTAGGGTACAATTACACTAGCCGATTAAAAAGAAAAATTGAGTCATCCATGACTCGATCATTCAATCATCAAGGTAAAGACAAGCCCAATTTTTGAACGTACCGATGTGCCTTAGCAACCGTTTCAAACGCAGCTTGAACTTGGCCATCCCGCAACACATCGACGAGCAATGAACGTCTATCATCAAGAACAATTGGTTGCTCTTTTTGACGAAATTCGGTCTTGCCGTGATGGTATTCGGGATGCTGGTACAAGACCCGACCGCCAGAACTGTGGCGAATGCGAACGACACAATGGTCCAGGATTGCACCGCCGCCAATGCTTCGACTCAGCGGCAAGATCAAAGGCACTTTGATCGAACCAGTTGATCGCCCAATAAACCCAAAGCACTCGAACTCCTCCAACCAATCACGCCCGCTTTCACTGTCTCCTAGACTGATATGCAGCCTTGTTCGGTTCAGTCGTGCCTTTTCAAGCACGTTGATGACTTCGATTGGCGTGCGAACATCGAAGTAAGTTCCATTAACAACCTTGAATTCTTTCATAATTGTCCCTCCGACCACTAGGGTACAATTACACTACTAGACTCACGCAAAAACGCCGGAGTAATCCTCCGGCGTTTTTGTTCTTGCACTTCGATAGCTTTAAATCGGTGCATCACGCCGCCATTTCCAACGGCGTTACGAATTCAAGGCGATGGTCAACTTCCACCGCCACGGCTTCCTGAGACAATGCCCGGCCCATTTTTGCAGCGAACGCTTTCACTTCATTGAGCCGGTTCAAGCCGTGGTCATCAGTGAATGACGCCACGACAGTCACCGGCTCCTCAACAAGCCCCTTGGCAGACATCCAACCGCCCACTGCGTTGTAGCTGGTGAACCCGCCGAAGATTTCGGCGAATTGCACCTTCGCTGACTTGATCCACTTCCCGACCGTCTCCAGCGAAGCAACTTCATTGACGTTGACCGTGGAGGGAATGATGAGTCCGATTCGGTGGTTGTTCATGA
>JANPHB010000150.1:0-6081 GCA_031424235.1 Pirellula sp. | reverse complement strand
CTTCACCTGAAATCCTCCGTGCTAGCGATAAAACGTTTGTGTTGTTACTACGTTAAACCGCAAAAACACCAGGAGGTTTCAGGTTTTTTTATGAAATCGTCAAGAAACCTCAAACAAGCTTCGCTTGATTGAGGACTAGGCTGAGGTTGTCCACAGGGGTGACTCTCGAAGGTTCACGGTCGAATACTTCGGAACAGTGACGTCGAAACATTTTCCGGTGGTACAGAAGCGACTGCGTTCAACCCTCGCGTTATGGCGGCAATTCAAAGGTGCAGACTGAAAATCACGACGGCCAATGTTAATGCTTTGAATCCTAAGTCGACGATGCGCCACCAAAAACGCTCCCGCAAAACGATCGGTGAAAATTCATTTCGGCCTCCGACAAGATGGCTAGTCCTTACTGTGCCCAAGGCGCTACTAGCCGATCTTTGCCTCGAAAAATCGGACGAAATCGGCTAATGCCGAAGGCTCAAGTGATAAACATTAGAAGGGCTACACGACGATCATTAATAGGCTTTTCCGTAAAGCAGTCCCCCAAAAGGTCTTGGGGAACGACCTGCGGTTTCCATCGTTTGCATTTTCGTTTGAAAAGGTCGTTTGTGTTGGGATGAGTTAGGTTCGACTAATGGCGATGGATTTTGACTAAGATTGAGTCTTGGAAAAAAGAGACGGAACGGAAAAGAGGTCATATAGCAATCTCAGATCAACCAACAGTTTACGACGAACTGATAGACCTATTTGTCGGAACCGCAAATGCGGATCGAATACAGAGCGTTCGTCTCTCATCCGACCAGCAGTCTCGACTCGATCAGTTATTGCAGAAGAATCGAGATGGTGAGTTGTCGACTCTGGATCTCGCCGAGCTCGATGAATTTGAACGTCTTGAACACTTTGGTCGTATGCTTAAGGCTCATTTGCGTCGAAAGAATGGTTCGTGAGTCTGCGACCATCTGCTGAACTTCGCAGACAAGTTGTTGATCGTTCGGGTACCCGAAATCATGTTTCAGCGTAGTTGCCTCTCTCACTGTTTCGGCTTGGTCTGTCCACTTTTGACTACGTTCCTGCAACGGTCGCTACAGAATCGAACTTGGTTCCAAACCTTTTCCCACTTCTTTCGCCATGTAAACGATCGCTGACAATGACCGCATATTTTCTCTGGTAGGTGGGGTTTTTTGTGAGCCATTGGAGGAAGCAAGCGTTAACAGTGATTGGAATTAGCGGTTTTAGAGAATTGTAGTTCTAATGCAATCTAGGGGTGTGATGCCATGAAACCGCGTGTCAATGAAAGTCTGTCGGTATCGGATATCGACCGCATCATTCAGATGGCCTGGGAAGATCGAACGAGCTTTGAAGTGATTCGAACGCAATTTGGCTTAACCCCTGGCGAGGTCATTGCCGTCATGCGACGCGAACTCAAGCCATCTTCGTTCAGATTGTGGCGGGCGAGAACGAGTGGCAGGAAGACGAAACACGTTGCACTGCGAGGTTTCGAAATCGGGCGTTTTCGCTGTCCAAGTCAAAAGTCTAGTTGAAATGCCCGTCAAACGCATTCGCACCAAATTATGTGAGCGTTGTCAGAAGACTAATGATGTTCTCTATCGAGTTCGTATCGACGTATCTCAGGGATGGATCTTCGTCTGCCCGGTTTGCTTTGAGGAAGTAAAGCCCAACAATCCTCGATACCAATATGGCGGTACCTGGAAAAGCAAGAAGCGGCATTGAACCAGCGAGTTCGCGCTGAATTCTGTTACACTTCACTTGCTAATCTCGTACATAACCCATTCCAACAAGTCAAACAGATGAATTCCTCGCTTTTCAAGAACCTGTCGACCCTTTGTTTCGTGCTCGGATTCGTATCCATTATTGGCTCGATTGCCATTTGGTTTTTGACTGGAGGTGAAGCTGCTGAATCGAAGGCACATGCTGAACGGTTCGGGATATTTGTTGGTCTTTGGGCTCCGACTTTCTTTGCGCTTTCAAGTAGGCTTGAACAATCTTCGCAGACACTCACAAAATAGTTGGAGTGAGCGAAAATCATCGCCAGTTGCTAATGATGCTTCCTGGTCAGGGCGCCAGGCGCCAGAAGAGGCCAGCTTCAAAATCTCGAAGAGAAAGGTATTTAGTCTTTCGACCTCTCGTGCGAGATCTCCAAAGCCGAAATGACGATTGCTTGATTCCTGCACGCAGCGGGCAGGGTTCCTAGAAATGTCGTAAAAGCATTTACAGTCGCCTCCTCGAATCGCTCAACTATGGCCATGGCTTGAAACATCTTTTAATCCGACAGAGGAGAACTTATCCATGCATTGTCTCAATTGGATAAGCCCCCGCCTCGCACATGACTTGACGGACCCGAGGGGTATTTGCAATTCGTTTGAAATCTGCGAATGTGATTTCCCCTCGTGAATGGACTTGCGCAGAACATCCCGTTGGTTTGAGACTAGTGAGTCGAGGCAACGCGTCGCCTTGGCCGCCTCGTCTATCAACTCCGCAGACGCAGAAACCGATAAATCTGACTGTTGATCAAAATCACTTTCACAACTCGTCATTTCTACCAACCGAGACTGTTTGCGAAAGCGATCAATCAGCCGCCTCCTGGCGATCATTGTGACAAATGTGCTCTCCGCCGATAGCATCGGATTGAATCGATCTGCTTTCTGCCAGATCTCTAAAAAAATCTCCTGAACTGCATCCTCAGCATCTACTTGACTTGGAGAATAGCGTTTCGCCAGCGACCAAACGAGATTGCCATACCGCTCGATACAGCAATTAAGCGACTCAGGTTCTCGTCTAGAGACTTGCCCAAGCACCGATTCAATCGATTGTGAAAGTGATTCTTCTACTCGTTGCATGGCAACCCCACTGTTCTACCTTCGGAATGCGAACTCAAAAAGCCATTATGACAATCCTCTTGTTGAACAGACAGGACCGAGTAAGACTTTTTGCTAATTCAAGCTAGCCTTGGCCGGCGTCCATCGGGACCTCGTAAGCCGGCTAAGAAATAGAACTTATCGATCCGCTCCCTCTCTGTCGAATATTGAGGCGATTTGAAGTGCGATTTACCATCGGCTGGCATTAACGCCCAACTCTGATTTTGCGTCGCAAATGGCTAACGGAAACGGATAGCAGTCTAGCTCCTGAGTGTAGATGTGGAATCGATGTGTCGAACGAAGCAGGATACCTTCGAAGGAATTGGTCATCCTCGCATCCGTCCAACCAATTTGAGAATTGGTTGTTGCCAGCCTATGTCGGAATCTAGCGGAATACTAGTGACAATTTTGCGTGAAAGGGGCGAATCCGCTGGGATGGAAAAAGCACCACCAATTTTTCAGGACGATCCCCCTTGAAATCGAATTGCACGCATATAAGATCTCTCCCGTTGGTTCTCGATCGATCAGTTCGCATTCGACTATGTTCGTTTTTGATGATTTCGACCGAGCAGTCAAACGTGCGAAGCTGTGGTCGAGAGTCCGGTAAATTCCCATAGACATCTACGAAGGAGACAGCGATGGCAAAGAAAAGTTCTGGAACGGTAAAACGCCAAATTCACGAGTCCGGCGGAGAGGCACTTGAAGCCGCTCAGGCAAAAAAAGTGGGGAATAACTTCGAATGGCATTTCGGTCGGGTGACTAGTCTAGGTAGTTACTCAGTTGCCGGTGGACGAAGCGTATCCATCGCTTGGGAAGGGGGAGGTGCGACCTCTCAACAGGGCGATATCACCGATGATCAATGGGAGATATTCAAGCTCGCGTTTACGACGACCGGGCGAGTAGCGATCCTTAGTGAACTCCGCGGAGAAGAAGCTCTTTACGATTATCGATTTCTAGAAGCGGTTCGTTAAATTCTTCCGCGTTTAATCGACGCAAGGTAAAAGCACCGCACAGCCAGCGCAGTTGTGCGGTGTACGGAAATTTCAGCAACTTAAGCCGCAACACCATTCGCAAAGTGTTAGCAAGACTTGTTCAGTCGATGATCGTTTCCGGACCCCGACAATTCCGAACCTCGCAATGAAGGAACGGGAGAGACTTTTACCAATAGGATTGAGAAGTGAAGCTATCCGACAATTTGAAAGCCTGCGGATTTGAAAGTACACCAGAGAAATTTCGGTCAATGCTACATGAGACGTTCCGCTCGGATTTCCCGACTTCCACAATTGATGCAGTACTCCGCACGCCAGCAGTTGCGACACGTTTCTGTGAGTGCATTCGCGAGCAATTCCCAAATGCCAATCTTCATGACGCCCTTATCTTGGGGACACTCATGAATGTTCGTCGGCGAAAAGAGTGTCCGCTGAAGCTAATTGGCCTGCCATCCAAAGTCAAACTTTCGACACTCCTTGCTGATGGAGGATGCACTATGGGTGTCGCGGACTTCCGCCAGCTTGCTGCAGCATGTCTCGAAACGATGTGCAAGGGGCAATCGATCCATAACGTGCTGTGCCATCCCAGGGAAGCGTTAGCCTTGTGCGAGTACATCCGGGTGAAATGCAAGGCCGCGCCCTTGCCGCATTCCTTGATTCTACAGGTACTTTTAACCTACCGAAAAAGGTAGCACTGCCTAGCCTGACGACGACTAGCGTTCCAACAACAGTAGAACACCGGCGGCGATTGCCAATGCAGCCAAAATGAGCTGGGGTTGAGCAAAGTTGATGTGAACGAAGGCGGTTGCTCCAGTTGCGATTAGCCAAATCGAGAGCAACAGCAAACCCAAGTTTTTGGTTCCAATCCATTTCATGACTTTAACCCTATTTCACTTTCAACTGAAAATCGACATGACGCTTGTTAAAACAGTTTTTGTCAAAATCGGCTTGCGTTCGTAAAAAGCCACCTGACATGCGATGTTACTCATCGTTTTGCGGTTCCAAATAGTCATTGACCTAAATCGCTTTTTACTTCTAGTCATCGGGCAATTTCCTTTGAGGAGGTCCCGGGAGTGAGAATCGGAACTTGGCTCCCGCCCCATAACAGCTCTCGACGGAAACGTTCCCACCGTGCGCTTCAGTGAATGTCTTGACTATCGCGAGCCCTAAGCCCGCGAGGCTCCTTGGCTTTGAGTGTTGGCAGTGCAACTCCATCGCCATCGCCAGTAGCTCCCCCCAAACTTAAAGATAGAGGCGATGGCAGTCAGAGCCAGAATCTCGCATCCGGCAAAAGCAATGCCTTGTCGGACAAAGCATTTATGCCTTTAGATAGTGAATTGGCCAAGATTTCATTTGTTGTTTCAAACGAAACGACAACGAACTCAGGCAAGAAGACTAAAGAGGTAGACAAATCGGAGTTGGAAAGTTTAGACTCTGTCTTTGCGTCGTTTGGATGATGACCTAGGTCTGCTGTCCACTGGAACATCCGGTGTCTATCCTTGAATGTCGCTGTTCCGACAACCTAATGCGGAATTGGAATTCGTTGATTAGTACGCGCCGGGTGGCACGATCTTGTTGAATCGCAGTCCGCGATGCTTTGTTTGAGAGGCTCGTTTCGAAGCGAGGTATTTGTCGGCTTCGATTTGATCCTTGAGGTTATGTTGCTCGACACTGCCGGCATCACCAGATGCCTTGGCAGGTGCCTTGGCGTTGTTGCGAATGTTGTCTTCTAAACCATCAACCATGGTGTTAATGTGAATTGAGTGATGAGATAGTCCGCTACGTATAGGGTTACGCGAAAAGATGTTGAGTTGACGGATTCCGAACAGAATTATTTTTTCAGTGATGATGAATCATTCAGTCCGCCTTCAAGTTTCGTTGTGTGAGGAAACACGTTCTCTACAAGTACTACTACCCGGTTCGATGTAAAAGTCTCGCCGGTACGGGCTCGAACTGGCGACAATCTGTTTAACAGCCCATCGGTGATTCTTGAAGACCGCTCAATTGGGGGCAACTGCGTCGCACGCCAAGCCTAGCTCTTTCGACGATTCCAGGGCATTCGAAGCTAAATCCACCCCAATAATGCGTCATATACCCTGATGGGGAACCATTGCTGTTGGCCACTCTCGCCAATAGCTTTCTCGACGGCTTCTTGTAACTATGCCAGCCGTCTTCCGTTTTTGCTTCTTTGCAAAGGAGGTTGTAATGTCGCATATCACGACTGT
>JANPHB010000149.1:0-8178 GCA_031424235.1 Pirellula sp. | reverse complement strand
TGCGGGCGCTTGTTTTGCGAACTGCCCTACGATTTTTGCTATCATTGCCAGTCTCCTCGTGCGATGGAAAGGTTACCCTTTTCATCATACGCACCGATGGAATGACGGCTTTACAGGATTCATTGTCCTCAATCGCTTGGCAGGCACATTACATTCGATTTAGTAAAAATGGCCGGAAGTGAATTACGGTCACGTTGTTTGAAATTGCGTTGCCAGACTGGAACCGTTTTGGGTTTTTCTGATACCTTTTTTTCTCACACCTCTTTGTTTCTTCGTTTCTGCGACAATTGGGACACTTGTGCGACACTACTTTATGGCTATCGCCATAAATCCCAAGTTATGTCCATTGGACTTTGCGGTACCGGTGGGTACCAACGAATATCGCAGTATGGCAGTTGCTCTCGGAGTTTCTCAACAGCCGACTCGCTGAGGTTTGTGTTCGCGCCCAGATGAAGAACGTTCAAACTCGGGATTGAAGCGATGCTCTCCAAGCTTCTATCGGTGATTTGCGTCCCGTCGATTTTCAGTTCGGATAATTTTCCGAGTGAACACAAGTGCCTTAAACCCGTGTCCGTTATTGGTAAGTCGGTCAGACAAAGTACTTCCAAATTGGCAAGCTTCTCGAGGTGCTGCATTCCATCGCCGGTGACTTTTGTTTGATCAAGGTTGAGAATTCTAAGTCGATCTAAATTGCAAATGGCTCTTAGCCCTTGGTCGCTTACTTGGGTATTAGAAACATCCAACTCCTCAAGGCAGTGACACTCCGATAGATGATCTATTCCTTCGTTGCCGATTTTTGTAGCAGATGCATTGAGAACTTTGAGTCGCGACATTTTTGATAAGTTTCGCATTCCAGCGCTGGTCACCTCAGTTTCGCGAATCATCAGCTTTTCGAGCGTCGAGCTGTGACTCAAATGGGCTAGTCCAACGTCGCTCATCGATGCCCGAAACAACTGTAGATGCTTGAGACTCGGCAACCGACTCAGAATTGCTACGCCGACATCTGTGGTGCCTCGGTTCCAGCTTAAGCAGAGGTGCTCCAAATTGACAAGTGTCTCAAGCGATCGCAGCCCTTCGTCCGTCACCTTTGTGCTGAGCAGATTCAGAACACGTAGATTGCCAATTCGAGCTATCGTTGGCAGCCCTTGATCGGACAACCCCGGACATGACGGTAGATTAAGTGCCTCGAGCCCTTTAAGTTGACGAATCGACTCCAACCCTTTGTCGCACACTCGCGAATTAAGGAAACCCAGGTAACGCAGTTGGGCAAGTCCAGATATCTCATCTACCGTCAAATCCGTTATACCTGAACCTCGCAGCTCGAGTCGGCTCACGTTCGGGAGGTGTGCAAGCGTTTCGAACCCCTTCAGTTTCCTCTGTCCTCTGTACACGATGCCTAGTGCGACCAAGTTTACGAAATGAGACACGCCCAGCAGTGCGTCGGTTGTGGCATTGATCAAGAAAAGACCAAAAGGCCCTTCTAGGTCGGCAGCCAGCTTGAGCCGAGCTGCATTCCAGTTGCCACTGAGGATCGGTATATTGCCAAGCTCTCCGTTTTCGTTATTAGCAAGTGAGAAATCAATCTGATCTTGCGCATTGTGCCAACACCATGAGTCGTCTTTCTTGGCCCAGGATTTTTCTACGGGTGAAGTCATCGCCAGTTGCCTCAACACGGCATTGACCCAACAGCCCTTCCGATGAGGGCGCTCACTGCGCAAGTGCTCGAGCAAGTAAGAGCAATCGCAGCCACTCGTCTCCAAAGCTCCTGCAACTGCATGCAAACCCTTTGAAGGTTCTCTCCAAAATTGGAGGATTGCGTCCCGCACCGACTGCGATCGCCACGACTCCACCACAGATCCAGTCCAAGGATTGAAACACGTCGGCTTTTTTGTTTGTGACTGTTCAGGGGGCGCAGCTGCTTTCGATTTCGTTTTCCTCGGCTTTGATTTCTTGACTTCGGAAGCAAGGCGAGTCAAGTTTTCTCGAAGTGCACACATCAGCTTTTCACCATCCCGGCTCGATGAAAGGCGGCTCAGGATTTTGTCCAGCTTGTTGAGCCGCAGTACGCTCGTGGGCGGAGCGGCAGCGATGGCCTGCGCGAATGCTTCAGGATTGCATTGCATCAAATCCCTAAAACCGACTGCGTCCCCCTGCGTCTCGCTTGGCCGTTCAAACGCGGCGTCGACTAAGGCAGGCATGAACAATGGCGAATACTCAACAAAACGGCGAAAATCGCTAACGCAGTGGGTGCGAAAACGAACTTCGGAAAGCCCTAATTCAAAGGCATCGGCATCCGGCGCAAAGAGGCAGATCTCGCTCACAACATAGTACCGTTTTCCAAACTCACCGGACTTGAATTTCTCGAAAACAGCAGCCTTCAGCAATGGTCGAAGCGAGGGCTCAAACCGCAGTAACTGTTCGATCGCTGACACGCCGAAGCATTCCAAAGCGACCATTATCTGCCGTTCATCCGAAGGAATCGTTCGGAGGACGCTTGCGAGTTCTGTCCAGTTTTCCGTCAGCAATGCGACTAAGGCCAAGCTCTCCAATCGCAGTTTCCGACTACCAGCCGTTGTCTTCAATCGCTCCATTGCAACGTGAATCATACCGGCTGGCAACGCTCCTGCTGGCACTGCTTTGAACCATGATTTCAAGTTGCTGAAAATGGCAACAGCACGAGCGACGACGGCATCGCTTTCGTCGATGAGAAGCGGCGATAAAAGGACCGTGTTCTCATGGTTTTTCCATCCGAGGGAAGTAAATCCACCTATCGCAAGCTCTCGAATCATCGGTGATTCATGACGAAGCAAACCGAGCACGAACGAATGGCTTGGTCCGAGTAGCTCAACGGCCAAACATGCAAAATACTCACGTTCAGAATCCGTTGAAGAACCGAAGAAGCTGAATTCGAGGACGCGAGCTAGTTCCTCGCCACCGCAAATTCGGAGCGTCTTTGCGGCTTGCTCGCGGACCTGCATTTCACTACCGCCCGCTTGAGGTGGACCACCGCTCCAATCGTAGCTCGGCGGATCATCGGGATCTGGCACCCATCGTTCGTCTAGGAGCAATGCCAGATAGCTTTCGACTTCGGCATTCGAAAGCGGGCCACCAGCCGCGCGGCTTCGCGCTCTCATGCAAAGTGATTCGGCCTCTTCGAAATTTAAGGGATCGGATTGATTTACCATTTGGAATAGTCTAGCGAAACTACAGTGACAGCTCACAGGATTGGTGTTCCTGAAATCGCAAATTGTCGAAAGGATTTTTGGCGGGTAGACCTCCCAGCGCAAAGAACTGGCTCACGCCCAATGGCACTCACTTTGCAATTTGTGCCGGCAAACTACTGAGCCGCGGGCGCTAGCCGCGTTACGGTTAACCTAGCAAACACGGTTGTCGCGGCTAGCCCCAGTTTTCATTCTCGTCCCTAGGCTCCGCCTGGGGACGAGATGCAACGGAGGCTCCTGCCTCCTGAGGACGACTGAGCGAATTGAAGTCGAGGCGGAGCATTGAACGCAGCAAGTCGAGCGGTTCCTAGAATCAACGGAAGTGCTCCTCTCTTCAAAAACTAGTGTTCGATTGGTGACAGGCAGAACAGCGCCTTGGAAAGAGGAGAACGCGAGATTCAGTTGTTCAGTGGCTGGACTTAGGTCTGTATCGATCCAGGATCAAATCTGTGAGTTCCTGGTCGCAAGGAGGTGCACTCCCTTGCGGCCAATGAATCACATATTCATCCGGTTTTGCCTGGAAACTTTCGATTACACGACCGTCGACAGAAAACGTTCCAAAGCAACAGATTATCAAATCGTCACCCTCAAATCGGATCTCTCGAATCTTTAGTCCCGAGAGTCCATAGATGCACTTGGTCAAGCGGTGTGAACCAAGAGTGTACATCGCGATCCCGTCATCGCTTTGACGTTTTGTATCCGCCTTGATTATCTGAACACAGCGACTGTTGCTGTCCAGAAAAACGTTGTCGCTCTGACGAGCAATTTCCCTCAACAGTCTCAATGTATGGGCGGTGCCCTTGCGCATTTCTATGTTAGCGAGATGAACGAATCCCTCTTGTCGTCGCTCAATTCCAAATCGTGCAATCGAGTCTCTAAAAATTGCTTTTTGAATAACGGAACAGGAAAAAAAGCCCAATGCTACCAACAATGGCATGAGGA
The DNA here is from genome assembly GCA_031424235.1 of Pirellula sp. Lineage (GTDB taxonomy): Bacteria > Planctomycetota > Planctomycetia > Pirellulales > Pirellulaceae > JBKCUI01. The sequence continues at coordinate 4,015 of JANPHB010000149.1, read as the reverse complement.
CAACTAGTTGGAACGTCGACATCTTTGGCATCTTCTTCCGCCTTATCTAACTAGCCGAAGATAGTGAAGAGCGGCTTGATACTCTGGTTCGCCGCACTCTAAATCAATCCAACCCATTTGCGGCCAATCCAAAATGCCGCAAGCGCCGTGACCATCGACGCGACCGTGATCCAGTGTGCCCAAGGCTGCAACCGACGCAATGTTGAGGGTGGATCGGGGATGTTGCCGATCGCAGTCAAAAGTTTTTCTCGGTCGCTCAGAGAAAACACCTTGCCATTGGTCACCTTGGACAATTCCTCCAGCACCTTGGGGCGGGCAGCCAAACCAATTCGTTCTCGCGTCGCCCCCTGGACAAAGAATGTTGTTTCGAGCGTCGCGCCAGTCTGCTTGCAGGTCAGAACCACTTTATGCGAACCAGGCTCAGCCACTTCATAGCGTCCTTCAAACGATCCCCAACTGTCAACGCCTCCGCTGTTCAATCGAATGACTTGAAACTTCCCCGATGGGGCTTCGATGCGAACCGTTACGTCGCCCGAGGAGAGCGGCTCCCCGTTCGTTTCCATGACGTTAGCTCGCAGGGCCAGCGTCTGGCCAATCATCGGCTGGTCGGGCGAAAAGTAAAATCGCATGGATTCCCCCTTAGCCATATTGCGTTGATAAGCCATCCAGCGGACCACTTGACCCCAAAAGCGATAGTGGTATTTGTCCTCGACCCCTCGCCGCCATCGCCAAGCACCATCGGTCCCCATGAACAAAACCTTGCCCGCCCCGAATGTCTTTGTTACCAAGAGTGGAATACGGCCAAACTCGTTGCTCATCTCCTGGTGCACGCTCAAAACTTCGCTTCCAGCTTTCGCACGAATCACCGGTGCATACCACTGGAATCCTGGCAGCGTGCTCCACGCGTCCAAGTTCTCTTCTTGTGTATCGGCCAACTTGGTCAATAAGCTTCGTCGGCCAGCCTCGGTCAACTCAAATCGCATCGGTGACTTAGAACCGAAACCATAAGGCTGCGCGGTATCCAAGGTCACTGGCATCAAAGGTTCCAATGCGCTATCAACCAATGTGTGCTCATGACCTTGCCAGCCAGGCATGAAAACCAAGCCGCTCGCTTGAAACTCGACGAGGCCCCGCAACAATTTGCACTGCTCTTCGCTTAAGTGACCTTGTTCGAGCCCAATGTCGCCAAGGAAAACCACATCGAACTTGGAGAGCTCATCCATGCCATTTGGGAACTCCTTGATATAGTCTTTGTTCCCGCCACCAACTTTGCCCAGTCCTGGATGGAAAAGCAAACAAGCTACATCGACGCCAGGGTCACGCGAGAGCGCATTGCGAAGATAACGATACTCCCATCGCGGGTAACTATCGATGACCAGCACTTTGAGTTTCTCTTGACGAATTGCGATCGGAGTGGACATCGCATTGTTGGTCGCGATCACTTCGTCTGGATGCTGAGGTACCTCGACCGTTAACGTATAGTCGCCCTCCGTTTTCGGAGTCCACAAAACGGCATCGGTGGTACGCGACATGGCAGTGATACGCACTTCCTTGGTAACCTTCTCCCCGTCGGAAGCTGTCATCACGACATTGGCCATATGATCTCGAGGCAACGAAGACTCAATGGAAAAAGGAATGCGGACCGCTTTGTTCGTAATCCCGAATGTCGGAGTGTCGACACTGAGCAGTTCGATGTCGGGCAACCGAGTCGGTGAGCCAACCGGAATCGAGAGAATGGGTACACCTTGAGCCCGATAACGCATGGCTGCATTCATGGGGGATTGGCCAGCGTTCCAATCGCCGTCTGAAATGAGCACAACTCCGAGTACTCTCGATGTTGACTCGATGGCTTGGTTGAGCGCTGAGTTGATGTCGGTGCCGTCCGCTTTGCCATCTGCTGGGAATGAGCTTACCCGTACATCCATCCGCGATGCGAACGCGCTCCAAGCGTCTTCGCTCCGGAGAGATTCGATGGCGGTTGCTCTCGATTGGGCTTCGGATTGTCCCGATTCGTTTTTGACAAGCACGTCTTTGGTTTGCATGCTCTGTGAGCTATCCGAGAGCACGAGTAGAGCGGGCTTTTCATCGGATCGGAACTCTTGGACCCACTCGGGTTGATTGAGCAGGACCGCGCCGACAACGACGATCCCGCATCGAAGGAGCTCTAGCCAAAGAACGGATTTCAAAAATCCGCTTCTTCGCCATGCAAAGTAAGAAAGGGCGAAAGTCAGCGCACATACGGCGAGGGAAAGTACCACAAGCCAAGGCTCAGTGGAAAACGTCAAGGATTGTTTTGAGGCGATCATGATAATCATGATAACTCAAACTTTGGGGAAATGCTTGGGCTGAGTCGTTAGCTGCAGGGCGCTAGTCAAATACTTACTTTGTTAGCGGAACGGCGCAAGCCGTCCGGTGAGTGCCCAGTAAATGCCGCAAAAGCAATGGGCCCGCACACCCATCCAAACCTTTAAGAATATTTGGGAGAGCGAGGCTCCTGCCGAGCTTGCTACGCTACGATTCGGCAGGAGCCTCAACCTCCCTAGTAACGAATTCGTTGGGCAATCTCGTAAGAAACATGTTTGGAGCGGTCGGGTTAACGCCGCTAGAAAAATCATTGGTCCAATTCACTAGCTCGCGCGTCGTGCTAATGGGCGGCCGAGCTTTGGCCCGGTTGTGGGGCGGCTTTTTTGCTGCCCGGAAAACTCTGCAGTGCCTCGATCCGGCTGCGAGATTGCGTGACCGCATTTGGACTGGTCAATGGCTGCAGTTTCAACCGAAATGTTCTCGATTCTCCTCCTTGCAACACAACAACCCGACCGTTTTTTTCTTCAAAGGATCTAGGATTGGGGAAGCCCGTACCCGGCTCTAAACCAACTACGTATCCATCCTCGACCGAGGCGGTATTCTTCCAAAGAGTCATGTAGGGCAGCGTTCGCGTGTCAAAATGCACGGCGAAACCAAAGGCACCGTCTGCCGATGCCAACATCGCCTCAGACCAACTGCTTTCGTCGCCGATCGGATCCAGAAAATAGACTTGCTCCTGGTACCCACTGGCTGGGCCGTCACATTGATTCCATTGGTCTACCGATTCCGACGCCCGCGCGTCGCGTGGAGCAAGACTTCGGTAAGCTGCATGGACAGACGAACCGGATTGCAAAACGGGTTGTCCCACATTGATATGGTAGAGCAATTGCATGGAACCAGATTGACTCGATCGGTTTGTGACGGTGTCGATAATCTCGATCACTGGGCTCCCAACTCGAAATCGATATCGAGTCTGTAGTTCCAAGGAATAAATCAAGAATCGCGATTCGGTCACCACCCCGATCACATCCAAAATTCCATTTTCAACGTCGACTTGAATGTCCAATCGCGAGGCGGGCAAGTTGGCGATGCGACCATGCAATGGATATCGAAGCGTTCCTGCCTCGGAAAACTCAGGAGCGCCATTGCTTTGCAAACCGCATCGAGCCAGCAACTCATCAAACCCTTCTAGCCAACCGATCCCACTGGCATCGTGAATCGGTACCAAACTTGGATGGACAGGTCCCGAGACCGGACTCTGCCACCCAAATTCCAAATCATCGCTCCAGCATTTCCATAGCCCCATCCCACGGTCAGGCAAAATGGTGGCGGTGACACTGCCCGTGTTAATGGTCAAACAAGAAAGGCCCGCGGAACGCCCTGATTCAAGCTGTTGATAGCGAATTTCAAAACGCCCCGTACCTGCCGTTATCTTCTCGGGAATATCGACTGCAGATTGCCGGTTCTCTTCGCCATCGACAAAGCAGTCTGCTGAGACCGGTTGGCGAAGCTCCCAGCAAAGAAGCGATTTCGTGGAGGTTTCCATGCTTGATTCCAATCAGACAACAAAGGGCTCTTAGGGTGGGTTATGACACAACCGATAGTGAGCCTGAGGCGCGAGCCAAATGGCAATCACTTTGTTCAAATTGAGCCGCGGGCGCTACTAGCCGGAATGGCATTGAATTAGTGTTAGCGGAAGTGCGCGAGCACT
>JANPHB010000148.1:0-29105 GCA_031424235.1 Pirellula sp. | reverse complement strand
ACGATATCGAAAGCATGTTCGTGGGCCAACAAAACCCAGGCCAAAACGCAAGTTCAACGGCTCAAGACACGTCGCAACTCAAGCTCTACTCAATGCAAGGTAATGACGGCTTTACAGGATTCATTGTCCTCAATCGCTTGTCAGGCACTTTAGTTCAAATCCCAGCAGTTTCATTGCTCGGGAGGGTGAGGCTCCTGCCGAACCGTTGCATCACAGGCTCGGCAGGAGCCTCGCCCTCCCTAAGGTTTGACTTGACGCACCCTACCGGTATCAACAAGAGCTGCCGCTGAGTATTTTTACACCGAAACCCGCGAGCGGCGACTTCTTATTCTTTAAAGCGTCCTAAAAGCGAAAAAAACACCCAAAACACCCGTATGCCGTGTTGAAGGTTCATTAAGGAATCGTTAGGTTTACGCCTAACACAACTTGGATTCCCTCGTTTTTAGGAAAAAGACCAATGCACAATCGTGGAATGATTGCAAAGGCAATCGGCGCAATCGCTCTTGTCTTAATGGGCGGATTTTTGCTCTCGGCAAGCGTCTTCGGCCAAGCTGCCGAAGTGACCTCACCGGCACCGGTAGAGGCGGCAACTCATGCACCCGGGGGAGAAGCAAACTTAGTTCTTCCAGACATCGGTAAAGTTTCTTTTATCGGAGTTCCGGGTACCTACTTGCTGTATGCAGGTCTGCTGGTCTGTGTCGCCGGCTTGTTCTTTGGCATGCGCATCTATCGCGAGCTCCAAAACATGGCTGTTCACTCGACCATGCTCGAGGTCTCTGAGTTGATCTATGAGACATGCAAAACCTATTTGGTCAACCAAGGCAAATTCATGGCGGTCCTCTGGGCCTTCATCGCAATTGTGATCGTGATGTACTTCGGTTGGCTGCTGGAAATGACACCTGGCAAGGTCGGAATCATCGTCTTCTTTAGTATCGTCGGAATCCTGGGCAGCTATGGTGTGGCGTGGTTTGGAATACGCGTCAACACGTTTGCTAACTCAAGAACCGCTTTCGCAAGTCTCCGGGGACTACCTTACCCGGTCTACGCGATTCCAATCAAAGCCGGGATGAGCATCGGCATGATGCTCATCAGCGTCGAGCTGTTAATCATGTTGTGCATTCTGTTGTTCATTCCCAAAGAGTATGCTGGCTCATGCTTCATCGGCTTTGCGATCGGTGAAAGCCTCGGGGCTGCTGCCTTGCGAATCGCGGGCGGTATCTTCACGAAGATCGCTGACATCGGCTCTGACCTGATGAAGATCGAATTCAAAATCAAAGAAGACGATGCTCGCAATCCAGGAGTAATCGCAGACTGCACCGGCGACAACGCTGGTGACTCGGTCGGGCCAAGTGCCGACGGTTTCGAAACGTATGGTGTTACCGGCGTAGCTTTGATCACGTTCATTCTGCTGGCTGTGAATTCTAAGTCCGCAGGTGCTGAGTACGAAACTATTCAAGTGCAATTGTTGGTCTGGCTGTTCGTTATGCGGGTCATGATGATCGTTGCATCGTTTGTTTCCTTCTACATCAACGAAAAATGGACACAGGCCAAGTACGCGACGGCTGCCAAGATGGACTTCGAAATGCCTCTGACGCGTTTGGTTTGGATCACCAGCCTCATTTCGATCGCCATTACGTATGCCGTGTCGTACGTAATGATTCCTTCGTTGTCTGGGAACAATCAGCTTTGGTGGCAACTATCTACGATCATTTCATGTGGAACATTTGCTGGCGCGCTGATTCCGGAACTGGTCAAGGTGTTTACTTCGACAAGTTCGAAGCACGTCAAAGAAATCGTGACATCGAGCCGCGAGGGTGGCGCTTCGCTGAACATCCTTTCCGGATTGGTAGCGGGCAATTTCTCTTGCCTTTGGCTTGGTGCCGGTATCGTCGGTTTGATGGCCATTTCCTATGGAATTTCAACGCAGGGGCTCGGTAAGCTCATGGAGGCCGAAGCGGTCTTTGCGTTCGGTTTGGTTGCGTTCGGATTCCTCGGCATGGGGCCTGTGACCATCGCGGTGGATTCGTATGGACCAGTCACCGACAACGCGCAAAGCGTCTTCGAACTATCCCTCATCGAACAAGTACCAAACATCCACGCCCAGCTTAAATCGGAGTATCAAATCGACGCAAACTTCGAAGAAGCCAAGTACTTGCTCGAAGAGAACGACGGAGCCGGGAACACGTTTAAGGCGACCGCCAAGCCCGTGCTGATCGGAACGGCAGTGGTCGGCGCGACCACGATGATTTTCTCGATCATCATGTCGCTAACCCATGGTCTGACGGAACATCAAGAGAAGCTGTCCTTGCTTTACGCTCCGTTTGTGTTGGGGCTCATCTCCGGTGGCGCCATTATCTATTGGTTCACGGGTGCCTCCATTCAAGCGGTTACCTCGGGCGCTTATCGTGCCGTCGAGTTTATCAAGGCTAATATCAAACTGGATGGCGTCACCAAAGCATCCGTAGAAGACAGCAAGAAGGTCGTCGCAATCTGCACTCGGTTTGCTCAACTGGGGATGTTCAACATCTTCATGGCCGTCTTCTTCATCACGCTGGGCTTAGCCTTCATTGAACCCTTCTTCTTTGTTGGCTACTTATTCTCAATCGCAATCTTCGGGCTCTATCAAGCGATCTTCATGGCCAACGCGGGTGGAGCTTGGGACAATGCTAAGAAGATTGTGGAAGTCGAGCTCAAGCAAAAGGGGACGCCATTGCACGATGCGTGCGTGGTTGGCGATACTGTCGGCGATCCGTTCAAGGACACTTCGAGCGTGGCTTTGAATCCGGTGATCAAGTTCACGACCCTCTTCGGCTTGTTGGCCGTCGAACTGGCGGTTAAGCTCGAGGAGGTCAAGGGGCCTGAGCTCGGTATGTGGCTAGCAATCGGTTTTTGCAGCGTCGCAACGATCTTCTTTTGGCAATCCTTTTACGGTATGCGAATCAAGAGCGAGAAAAAGTAATCGATGCTGCTTTATCACCACCCAGACTTTGCATTGCATGACACCAAGAGCCATCCGGAATCGGTGGCTCGCATTACCCGTGTCAATCAAATGCTAACGGACTCTGGGTGGGTTGGTAAATGCGCCCTTCCAGCTTGGAAACCGGCGACCGCCGAGCAATGCGAGCGAAATCATCCTCAAGCCTATTTGAAGGAGCTTGAGGATTGGTGCAAGCATGACGCGGGGCGGGTAGAGGTCGACACAGTCGTTTCCACGGGATCTTGGACTGCCGCTACGCTGGCTGCGGGTGCCGTTTGCGATGCGGTGCAGCGGGTGGTCGCGGGCGAGGACACGACGGCCTTCTGTGCCATTCGTCCTCCAGGGCATCATGCCATGCCAAACTCGGCCATGGGCTTTTGTTTGCTCAACAACATTGCGATCGGGGCATTGCAAGCGCGTGCTTTGGGATTGAACAAAGTGTTGATCGTGGATTGGGATGTCCATCATGGCAATGGAACACAAGCGACATTCTGGGAAGAGCCCACTGTGGGCTTTGTATCCATCCATCGCTTTCCGTTCTATCCAGGGACCGGAAAGGCCGACGAGACAGGAAGTGGCCGAGCTCTCGGTACGAAGGTCAATATCCCTGTTGCGGCAAACGTTCCGCCACACGAGTTTCTGAAGCGACTGTACGATGCAACGGAGAAGCTTGCTAATGCGATGAAGCCAGATTTGATTTTGCTCAGCGCAGGCTTTGACGCGCACCGCAACGATCCAGTCGGTGGACTAACGCTGGAAGCGGAGCATTACCGACAAGCGGGCGAGTGGATCGCACAATTGGCTCGTCAACACTGTGGTGGCAAACTGGTTTCCCTCTTAGAAGGTGGCTACCATCTCAAGCACATGCCCGAGTGCGTCGACGCTCACTTGCACGGTATGCAGGCGCCAAAGTAGTAGGCACATTCCATGTGCCTTCCACTAGGAACGCGAGCGGTGGAAAGGCAATGCAAGGTCACCCTCGGCAAGAGTGACCCACGGTGGGTCGCACCTGCCGGGTGCGACCTTGAAGTGAAAGCCACGCTTCCTCAACCAGAAACCCTTCCCAGACGCCACCCCCGTAGCCGGTACGCATAGAAGCAAAAGAGCGTTGGAACCACCGCAAAAAGCATGGTCAACCAAGGAACCGTGTGCATTGTCATCGTCATGAACAGAATCTCACTGCCAATGAATAGGCCCATACAGATGCCCCATCTTGCAATCCAACTGCTCCGCCCGATGGTCGTCCAAAATGCCAACAAACTTGGAATCGCAATAGCGATTTCGAACATACTGATTTGCTCCCATACTCGAGCTTGACTCCAGTCCGCTGCGGGCATCCACCTAGTGGTCGAGTTCAAGCCAGTTCGTAGTTTGGCGTAACTTCCCATCCTTCACCTCGAACAAGAATTGTTGATTCTCTATTCCTTTCCTCTGTTGACGGGATTCCGAAACCAAAAAGCTCTTTGTATCCCTGATATGCTCTTGCACTATTCCGATTGAAATGGGAGTTGGAGAAGGAACAGAATCCGTAGTGGTTCCGTTCGAGAAATCGGTTGATTCCAAGTGTCCCGATCGCAGCTGAATGATGTGATTGTCTACTACGCATATCGAATCCCAATTTTCAGATTCAGTCCATTGAATCTCGCGAGTCTGCGGTGCCTCACTGCTTTGCATTTCGGCCAGTTGCTTCCCCTTCTTCCACTGGCTAAGTCCAAACTTGAGTGTTGAAATGGCTAACGGATTTGAGGTTGGAAACGCTGCCAGTCAGACACGTTGTCATCGATCTCTTTTTCAGGTCGATGCAATAAATTTTTGCTCTAGATGGTCCGTTTTCAAAAGCGAGTAAGCAGGGTTGTTGGCTTTTCAAAGCGCACCAATAAAACAATCGCCTCGGTCTCTCATTTTGAGTTCCGAAGATGGCAAACGTGCCAATGGGAATCAAAAGGCAAAGCATGACCGCATAAAAAACGACATGCGCGACTTTGCGTACTGAGTTGGGTGTCGTTTTGGAATTTGTGGGCACGTGGCTTGCTTGGACGAAGGGGGATTTGGGTTGGGGAAGCATTGCTTTCACTTCCTGGTCGCACCCGGCAGGTGCGACCCACCGTGGGTCACTCTTGCCGAGAGTGACTATACACTGTCGATACGGCCTCCATATCCTAGCGATTCGCAAACGAGAGCCCGCCGTTACTAATTTTCTATGGCTCTTGCGTTTCCCGACTGCGTGAACCATAATTATCGGCATGATTCACAGCTTCGCAAACTTTTCGTTCTACTACTTTACCGAGTCCCATTCGGGCCTGTGGAGTTTTGGCGGTAGCTAAGCGAATCGAACCAAAACAATTTCCAACCTCAAGGCCAAACCCCTTGAGGTTTTTTTTTGCTCTGAACGACCTTGCTCGTTCTCCTTCCAATTGGAGTTAGTCGAAAATGATCGTCGTGATGGAAAAGTCGTCGTCAGACCAACAAATCGAACACATTGCCAACCGCATCAGCGAACTTGGCCTCAAATCACACGTCATTCGAGGTACCGAACGGACCGTGATCGCCGCCGTGGGTGACGACCGCAAAATCAAAATCGAATCGTTTGAGAGCTATCCGGGCGTTTCCGAAGTCCTTCCTATCTTGGCTCCGTACAAGATGGCTTCGCGCGAAGTTCGCGCGGACGCTTCGCAAATCAAAGTGCTCAATTTCCGAGCTGGAAACGGAGCGGTCGGTGTAATGGGCGGCCCATGCTCAGTGGAAAGCGAGGAGCAAATCATAGCTTCCGCGCGTGCCGTGCGCGATGCTGGCGGTACCGCACTTCGCGGTGGTGCGTTCAAGCCTCGAACGAGCCCCTATGCATTTCAAGGCATGAAGGAAGATGGCTTGAAGCTGTTGGCCTTGGCCCGCCAAGAAACCGGATTGGCGGTTGTGACCGAAGTCATGAGCCCAGAGGATGTCGAGTTGGTGGCCAAGTATGCGGACATTCTCCAAATCGGAGCCCGCAACATGCAAAACTATCGGCTCCTCGAAGCCGTCGGACGATCTGGCCGCGCGGTGTTGCTCAAGCGAGGACCGAGCGCGACGATTGAGGAGTGGTTGCTTGCGGCCGAGTACATTCTCAACGAAGGAAATCCGGACGTCATGCTCTGCGAACGCGGTATTCGCACTTTTGAATCGCACACACGATTCACGTTGCCACTAGCAACGGTTCCTTACTTGCATCGAAAAACGCACTTGCCAGTCATCGTCGACCCAAGCCATGGTACGGGTCACTCATATCTTGTTACCGACATGGCAGCGGCCAGCGTCGCCGCGGGTGCGGACGGTTTGATCGTCGAAATGCACCCGAATCCCGAGAAGGCATTGAGCGACGGCTATCAGTCTTTGGACTTCGCCCAGTTTGATGCAATGATGAAAAAATGCAAAGTCATCGCGGATGCCTTGGGCAAGCAATTCGGCTAGTTGGTTTGCGTTTGGTTTGAGATTCTGGAAACCCGACGCGTAAGCGAGGAAATGCAATCACGTTCTTCTCTTGCGCGGCGGTTAACATTGGTAGCCAATTTTCAGGCTGTTTGCCATTTTGCTCTACATTGCGGCCATGGGATTGTTAGACTGGAGGCGCTGCCCGAAACCAGTGCATCTCTCTCTGCGCTCGATCCGATTCGCAATACGTTTGTCCTGATCCATTTTCTCGATTTTTCATCTATTTGTTACCGGAGCCCCTTATGCGTAAACGCTTAGGCCTTGCCATTATGCTTTTCATGGCGAACACACTTGTCGCCAACGAAGCCTTCGAAAAAGTCACCACCGTAGAGGGTGTCACGGAGTATCGATATCCCAATGGTGCTCGAGTTCTTTTGCTGCCCGACAATTCCAGACCGACCATCACCGTCAATATGACCGTGCTCGTTGGCTCGCGACACGAGGGCTATGGCGAAGCAGGGATGGCTCACTTGCTCGAACACTTGGTATTCAAAGGAACGCCGACTTTTCCAGAGGTGCCAAAAGCGTTGCGAGATCACGGAGCGAATTTCAACGGCACGACCAACGTCGATCGAACCAACTACTTCGAAACACTACCTGCTAACGACGAGAACTTAGAATTTGCGATCCACATGGAATGCGATCGGTTGGTCAATAGCTACATCAAACGCGAAGACCTGATGTCGGAATTCACCGTCGTTCGCAACGAATTCGAGCGAGGCGAAAACAGCCCTCAAGGTGTTCTTTCGCAACGCGTCCAGGCCGTTGCGTACGAATGGCATAATTATGGCAAGAGCACGATCGGCAACCGTTCCGACATTGAGCGTGTGCCAATCGATAACTTGCAAGATTTCTATCGCAAATACTACCAGCCGGACAACGTCGTGCTCGTAGTTACAGGCAAGTTTGAGGAAGCCAAAGCGCTGGGGTTCATAACGAAGTACCTCGGTTCGATTCCCAAACCCACTCGTCGACTTGACCCAACCTATACCGAAGAACCGCCGCAAGATGGCGAGCGTTCAGTCGTGCTTCGACGCGTTGGCAGCGTCGGCTCTCTCAACGTTGTGTATCACATCCCTGCAGCTTCACATACGGACTGGGCTCCGCTTTCTATTTTAGCCAGCGTTCTTGGTGAGGATAAAGTCGGACTCCTTGAGCAAACACTCGTGGAAACCAAGCTTGCGACCCGGGCCAATGCATTTGCAGACAACTCGCATGACCCAGGCCTATTCTCTTTCTCCGTCCAACCCGCCGAAGGCAAACTCGACAAGGTCCATGATCTGTTGCTAAAGACCCTCGACGAAATTGAGAATACACCGTTCAAGTCGGAAGAGATCGAACGAGCAAAAATTCGCTCAAAGCGAAGAAGCGAACAAATTATTTCGAACGCCGAAACGATGTCGCAAATGCTCAGCTCCGCCAGTTCGCTCGGCGACTGGCGATTGTACTTTTTGCAGCGAGACAGAATCGCGGCTGTGACCGTCGAGGATGTCAGTCGAGTCGCAAAGACGTACTTCAAAAAGCACAATCGGACCGTTGGAATGTTTATTCCGTCCGACTCGCCACAACGTCTCACCGTGCCAGCCGTAGCATCGATTGCCGATGTGGTGAAAGATTACAAAGGCGGAACGGCAGGTGCTGCTGGTGAAACCTTTGATCCAAGCCCAGAGAACTTGGATGCCAGAACCAAACGTATGGAAGTTGATGGTATTAAGGTCGCGATGATTCCAAAGAAGAATCGTGGCGAAACCGTCGCTTTCTCCATGACACTCCACTACGGTAACGAAGAATCCCTTAAAGGAATGAATACTGCAGCTGGTATGCTGCCAATGCTGATGATGTCGGGCACGAAGAAGATGGATCGACAAGCCTTGCAAGAAAAAATGGATGCCTTGGGAGTCCAAATTTCGGCCGGTGGTGGCGGTGGTCGCGGAAGAGGCGGTCGTGGCGGCGGAGGAGGTGGCGGCGGATCGGCTGGGCAACTTAGCTTGTCCGTGACCGCGAAACGCGAATCGCTAGTGCCTGGAATTGAACTGCTTGGCGAAATCTTGCGAAGCCCAGCGTTCGGCAGCGATGACTTCGAGCAGATGAAGCTTCGATCGACAGATGGTATGAAGGAGATGCTCAATGACCCAGTGGCACTCGCGGGCAACCAGCTCGCGCGGTCTCTCTCCCTCTATTCCAAAGGCGATGTGAGATACGTTCCAACGACCAAGGAGAGCATCGAAGATGTCAAGAACGTGAGCTTGGATCAAGTCGTCGACATCTACAGCAAACAGCTCTCGTCTGCGACAGTCGAGATCGGAATCGTGGGCGATTTTGAACCGCAAGCAGTTGTCCCCGCCATTGAAAAGATCCTCAACAATTGGAAGTCCGATACCAAGTATCAGTCGATTGAACGTACCGCCAAAACCGATGTGGCTGGCTCCAAGGACAACATCGTTACACCGGACAAAGCAAATGCAGTTTTTTTGGCGGGACTTTCGTTCCAGATGAATGACGAATCGCCCGACAGTAATCCACTGACAATCGGCAATTATATTCTTGGCGGTGGCACCCTCTCGTCCCGACTCGGTGATCGAATCCGACAAAAAGAAGGTCTCTCCTACGGCGTTACGAGCTCCATTACCATCCCCTCGCGTGGCACAGACGCTAGGTTTACCATCAATGCGATCACCAACCCCGCCAACATCGACAAGGTCGAGGCTGCAGCGATGGAAGAGCTCAATCGCTTTATCAAAGATGGGCCAACCGAACAAGAAATGGCTGACTCGAAAAAAGCGTACTTGGAACAGCTTAAGACCTTTAGATCGGGCGACCAAGCCATCGCGGGGCAACTCACTTCGAATCTGAATTTGGGACGAACCTATGCGTTTACCGCAGAAAGGGAAACCCGAATCGCAAATTTGAAAGCCGAAGATGTTCGAGAGGCTTTCCGGAAGTTTATCGATCCGAAAAAACTTGTTATCATTCGAGCAGGCGATATCAAGTAGTTTCGCATTGAGTGTCGCACAATTGTCCCAATTGTTGCTCGCCGTTACTTTCCTTGTGTTAGAGGAACGGCGCAAGCCATCCGGTGAATGGACTTCGTTTAACAGTCAGCCGTAGGCGTACTGCCAAAAGAACGCGGTACGCCTACGACTGACCGTTAAACGACTAAATCAACAAGCTGTCCGGTGACGGGTCACTCTCGGCAAGAGTGACCCACGTGGGCTAATCCTTACCACCTAGGCGGCGTCATCAACGCCGCCTTTTTTCAAATCAAAATATAAAGGTAGTATTCATGCTGCATCTCTCCCATGCCGCTCGAGTGTTCACATTTCTAGCTTGTTTCTCGCTATGCGCATTCATCGGCTGCGACTCGACTCCGACCGGTGTAAGCGTTTCAGGCCCTGGCACAAAATCTGGCAAGCTTCGGTTTGCAGTCATTCCAAAGGGAACTAGCCACCAATTCTGGCGCTCAGTGCACGCTGGCGCCGAAGCGGGCGCCAAGGAAGCCGGCAATGTTGAAGTGATTTGGAAAGGACCGGAAACTGAGGCAGACACATCCGGCCAAATCGCGGTCGTAAAGAGTTTTATTACCAACCGAGTCGACGGCATTGTCTTGGCCCCCAACCACTCGCAATCCCTCGTCGATGTCGTCTCCGAAGCCAACTCGGAAAATATCCCGGTAGTCATTTTCGACAGCGGGCTGGGCAAGGGACCCAAGATCGTTAGCTACGTTGCAACCGACAATCACCGGGGTGGCATCTTGGCCGGAAAATGCTTGGCCGAAGCAATCGGACATCAAGGCAAAGTCATTATGCTGCGTTACAACCCAGGTAGCGAAAGCACTGAGCAGCGCGAGGTCGGGTTCTTAGAAGCCATGGCCGAGGAAAAGGGTATCGAAGTGCTCTCGTCAGACCAGTATGCAGGTACCAAAACCGAGGAGGCATTCGCCAAAGCGACCCAAGTACTAAACAAATACCGAGATCAAGTGACGGGGATCTTTGCTGTCTGCGAGCCGAACTGCAACGGTACGCTTGAGGCCCTCACCCAAACGGGACTGGCCGGCAAAGTCAAGTTTGTCGGCTTCGACTCGAGTGACACGATGATTCGCGGCATGAGCGAAAACACAGTCGCTGGCATCGTCTTGCAAGACCCATTTGAAATGGGTCGGCAATCGGTCTTGGCGTTGGCCAAGCATGTGCGGAAAGAACCGGTGGAGCCGGTAATCTCGACAGGCGAGTATGTAGCGACTCCCGAGAACCAATCTAAGGAACCCTACAATCGGCTATTGCGGCCCGAGCTTGGTAAATAGTGATGAAGCGGTAGCCTTCCAGATCCGCTGTTCACCCTCGTTCCAGGGCTCTGCCGCGGAGTCGGGGAACGTGTACGCAATCGTCGCAGAGCGACGAGCGACAATGTCGCCCTTCGCTCCGCGAAGGTAGCGTGCGTCAAGACCGATTATCCATCAACAACACAACAGCCTACGCAATTCATAAAAGTGCTCTAGCACACCAAGCATTTTGAAAACCTTCGGCTCGAGGCCAAGTTCGCAAGGGCGTCGACCGGCGGGCTAGCCCTAGGCTTATCCCAGCACTAAGACTTTTCTTCTGGCTCGTGGCTCAGTTGCAGTGTGTTGGCTGGCACCATCTTCTCATTTGCGGCATCCCAACCCATCATTTGACTGGACCGCCAGCTTTCGTTGGCCATGTTTACAGCAACGACCCCTGCCATCCCAAGTTCGATCGGGCAGTTCAAGGCCTCTCCGTTTCGAAGGTGATTATGCAAGTTGGTATGGTGGAGGTTTTGGTCCTCGCCACCGGTCTTGGTGTGCTCTGCCAGCGTCTTGCCGTCTTTGTCTTTCGCGATCCAACCCGTCTTGTTGAACTCAAGCGTCCCACGATAGCCACGAATCAAATGGTCGATCCCAACACGATTGCTCATCGTTCCCAGTACGTACACGGTCATGCCGCGCGGGTATTCGCAGATCATCTCGATGTTGTCTGGCAGATCACGTCCATCTGGCCATTGCCAAATGCCGCCCATACCGACAACACGACGAGGATACAGCAAATCACAGGCCTTCATGATTCGCGTGATTCGGTGGATGAACAAGTCGGTGCAGATGCCACCTGAATACGCTGAATAGCAGCGCCATTCGAAATAGTGATTGGGATTCCAATCGATCTTTTTAGCCGATCCGAGCCAAGCATTCCAATCGAGGTCGGCTGGCTTGGATGCATGTGCGGCCACTTGCTCTGGCTCACGCCATGGCCCCTTCTTGGAATCATAGCGGCGCACGTATTCGATTTGAGCATGGATTACTTTCCCGATGACTCCTTTTCGAATCGCATCCCGCGCTGAAATGTAACTGTCGTCCGACATGGCTTGCACGCCGATTTGCAATGGTCGGTTGGTCTCCTTCTGTTTCTTCATCACCGCTTGCGCTTCAGGAATCGTATGCGTCATCGGCTTTTCGCAATAGACGGCTTTTCCTGCATCCATCGCATCGATGGTCATGGTCCAGTGCCAATGTTCTGGGGTCGCAACCACAACGTAGTCGAGGTCTTTGTTGTCGAGCACTCGACGATAATCCGTATGCGACTCGATCGCTCCAATCTTGGCTTTTCCTGCGTCGGCCCTGGTCTTCCAACAGTCTGCAACCGCGATGGGAAGCAGGTTGTTCTTTTCTTTTAGATTGTTGATCACGTCGAAGTGGGCATTACCAATGACTCCACCACCGATCACCGAGACGCCAATTCGATCATTGGCGCCGATGATTCGGCCGTAACTCTTGGCCGATAGTTGCGTGGCGCCGACGACAGCAACGGCCGTCGATGCTGTGGACAAGAACGATCTCCGAGATACTTCAGCTGTCACAAGTTCACCCTCTTTCAAGTCATTTCATGTTGTAAACGTTCGAACCATTCGGATAGGCATCCGGCGCTTCCAGCCTGTCAAAAACCATCAAGACAGGTCGCTCGCCACGTCTACCGCAGCGCAAATAGCGGAAATGGTCAGCTGAGCATCATTCTAGTCCAAGTAGAGTTTCGCTGCATTGGTAAAGAGAAGATGATGTGCAGCCATTGAAGATGTGGGCCTTTGCCCGAAATATCTATGCCGTTACGCAAGGGAGGCGTACGTTGCCTCGCTTACGCTTCGCGTTTGGATTTAGAATGCGACCTTATTTGATCACGGTCCAGTGCTTGTAGAAAACCGCTCGCAGCGGGGCCATCATCAATCGAATACCGGTCAAAACACCGCTCATCAACCATGGGAACGGCGATGGGCGAAGGATGTCGACGAAGAGACAGTATCGCATCGCATCGGACTCATTGCACGATTGGTGTTGCAGTGTGTCATCGAAAATGAAGAGCTTGTTTTCTTGCCAGTAGTGTGTCTTGTCCCCAACCTTGATATAGACGTTCTTGTTGTCGATATCGTTGATGTTGTACAAAACTCGCAGTGTCACACGCAACGGCCCGAAGTGTTCACCGGTGGATTGCTTCTTGTTGAAGATCGACACGCCAATGGTTCGTATGTACTTGAATGGCTGATGGTATTCTGGCATGTCGACAGAGCCAGGAATGTTTGTGCCGTACCATTTGAAGAAGATCATGCCCCGTTTCTTCTCTTGCATTTTGGATTCGAGGAGACCGACAAGGTTGCGATCTGCGGCAGCATCAATCAGCGTCTGAATCTCCGATTGGTAGCCTTCAGGCAAGTCTTGCAAGCGATAGATTCCGCGATTCCAGTAGGGCAAGCAGAAGAGGTCCATGAGGATGTTAAAGGGGGAAAGCAACCAGGTGAATACACCATTGCCCGCAAAGTATCGGTTCATTGTCCTGATGGTTCTTGGGCTATTTCGCAGGACATCCACAAATCCCGTGACCACGTAGGTCAAGAATATCCATGGGATGAAATAGAGAGCGAGAAGTGGTGGAACGGTTCGTTTGAGAGCCTTTTTGAAGGTTTCGAAGAACCTCTGATTGCGCCCCGATTTAGAAGTGTTGGCAGAGACCGGAGGAGAAATGGTAACCATCGTGTTGGGACTGCCAGAGCTTCGAGAATGAGAATTTCGGTACTTAGGAACCGATATCAGAAACCGCGGAGCCGCGTCAACCACAGTCAGCGCATAAAAAAAGCCCGCTTGCAAACAAGCGGGCTTTGGATGAATTGGAGGTTTCGAAGGAAACTACCAGGCGAAGTGAGCGAATGCCTTGTTCGCGTCCGCCATACGGTGAGTGTTTTCGCGTTTGGTGATCGCTGTACCTTCTTTGCGGTAAGCTGCCATCAATTCGTCAGCAAGCTTCTGGTGAGTCGCTCGGCCCTTTTTGTCCCGAACAGCACCGAGTACCCAGCGGAACGCCAAGCTTTGCTGACGGTTCTTGTTCACTTGCATAGGAACTTGATAGGAAGCACCACCAACTCGCTTCGAGCGAACTTCGATGTATGGCTTCACGTTTTCGATCGCTTGTTCGAAAACTTCGATCGATGGGCGATCCTTGATCTTTTCGGCGATTTCGTCGAGAGCGCCGTAAAACACGCCTTGGGCGGTCGTTTTCTTTCCGTCGTACATCAAGCAGTTAATAAACTTGGATGCGAGCAAGGAATTGAATCGAGGGTCAGGTCGCAGGCTGGTGCGAGAAGCGGTAATTTTGCCCATAGGTATGTTCTAAATTGGTCTACAAGGAAAGCTGGAGATACTGGGTAAGGATTAAGCCTTTTTCGCGCCGTAGCGGCTGCGAGATTGCTTGCGGCCGACAACTCCGAGTGTATCTCGGCTTCCGCGGACGACTTGGTAACGCACTCCTGGCAAATCGCGAACACGACCACCACGCACAAGCACAATCGAGTGCTCTTGCAAATTATGGCCTTCACCTGGAATGTAAACGGTGACTTCCTTGCCATTGCTCAGGCGAACTCGAGTGATCTTGCGAAGTGCTGAGTTCGGCTTCTTAGGAGTCATCGTCCGGACCAACAAGCAAACACCTTGTTTTTGCGGACATTGCTCAAGTACAGGGCTTTTCGTTGTCTTGTGTTGAACAACGCGGTTTTTTCGAACCAATTGATTGATGGTTGGCATACGGACGGCAGTCGCCTTGCGAACTGAGTGAATTACATTGAGGAAGTACAAAGTTCCAAAACCATCGTCATTTAAGCAGTACCAAAGGTGGGAATCGAACCCACACGTCTGTTAAGGACACTGGATTTTGAGTCCAGCGCGTCTGCCGATTCCGCCACTTTGGCAAGTGTATCAACCGCGTGACGATGAATTTGGGAGGATGAGTTTAATGTTGACCAGTACTATCGGACAAGTCCAACCGCGGTTTTTCCTCCAAATTCCTCCCGGCTCGATTTTCGCAGGGACAAATGGCCCCTTGCTCTAGTTGGGAACTCAGGGAATTGCAACTTTCAGCAGGTCTGTACGACAAAGAGGTGTTTCGACGGACTCTCAACATTAAATTCAGACATTTTGTTCCATTTTGGGCAATGTAGGTCGCGAAGAGGCCGTCTCACTTTGTCCAGGAAATTTGTTTAGCCGTGTAACGGCGACAGTTCGTAGCTGCGGGGCTCGCCCCGCAGACATATTTAGAAATCGACTACGGGAGCCGTGAAACGGCGCCACCACGCCGTGGTGCCGTTTCGCGGCTCTTGGATTCAAGAACGAGCATTCGGGATAACGTTTAGCTCGAAGTCTGAAAAAAATGCTGTTTTTTCTTCCATTCCAATTATCGTTGGACGAAGTTTTTGGGTTATGGCGACAAATGCGTTTGTATTGTCATGTTATCAGTCCTGCCGACCGACAGATTGATCTTGTTGTCCCTGAAGCAAAACGAATTGACATCATTGTGACCGTGGCTTGCCATCGAAACGATGTCAGTCCTTTGCAAAACAAAACTCGGCCAAGACCACCTATTGCGATTTTTCCAATGGATTTAGAGATCAATACCAAACAAAATGCCCTTGGCCCGCGGTTTGCAACGTTATCTAGGTCAGACCGCAAAAACTTGAGCTCGCTTCGATCGTGGATCAGGCAAGCTAATCGTGGGGCTGGAAAAACTGGGTTTTAGGCAGTATCGCCTGGCTCTTGTTCCAAACACAATAGAGTGCTTGCTAAGGTTCTCTCCAAACAACATCTAAGGTAAACAGAGGAAGTCATGCAGATTCTCAAGGTAAACAAACTCCGAGGTCCGAACATCTGGGCAAATTTCCCAGTGCTCGAAGCTTGGGTGGACCTGGAAGAACTCAAGGATACTTCTTCGGAAATGATTCCGGGATTTAACGAGCGACTCATGGCATGGTTGCCAACAATGGTCGAACACCGCTGCAGCGTTGATGAACGCGGTGGTTTCTTTGTGCGACTGCGCCGGGGGACGTACATGGCTCATATTCTTGAGCACGTTTCGTTGGAGCTTCAGTCTCTGGCTGGCACTCCGGTCGGCTATGGCCGAGCTCGCGAAACCAACACGGACGGAATCTACAAAGTCGCCATCGCTTTCAAAGAAGAGAAGCTTGGGCTGGCTTGCATTGAGAAAGCTTTCGAACTGATCCTCGCTGCCGTTCATGACACTTCCTTCGACGTGAACGCAGAAGTAGAGAAGCTCAAGGAGTACGGTTACGAAGTTTGCTTAGGACCAAGCACCAAGGCTATCGTAGAGGCGGCCCGAGCTCGCAGTATCCCTTGGCGACGATTGAATGAGGGGAGTCTAGTTCAACTCGGACATGGCCATCTTCAACGAAGAATTTGCACAGCCGAAGCGGACAGCACTAGCGCTATCGCTGAGTCGATCGCACAGGATAAAGATTTGACTCGAATGTTGCTCAAGACAATCGGAGTTCCCACGCCGGAAGGCCGTCCTGTTGAGAGCGCTGAGGACGCCTGGGAAGCTGCTGAAGAAATCGGCTTGCCTGTTGTTGTGAAGCCACAGTATGGCAACCATGGACGAGGAGTTGCTACGAATCTTCAAGATCGTCAGCAAGTAGAAGCTGCATATCATGCTGCTCGCGAAGAAGGTAGCTCGATCATTTGCGAACGCCATGCACCTGGGGATGACTATCGCGTACTTGTCATCGGTGGCAAGATGGTGGCCGCGGCTCGTCGCGAGCCGGCACACGTGATCGGCGATGGCCAATCTACTGTTCAGCATCTGATCGACATTGTGAACCAAGACCCTCGTCGAAGCGATGGACATAGCACTTCGCTAAGCAAAATCAAAATCGACGCGGTTGCGCTAGGAGTTTTGCTCGAGCAAGGGCTTACGCCAGACACCATCGCTCCGCTCAACAAGAAAGTCCTCATCCGACGCAACGCAAATCTCAGTACAGGCGGTACAGCAGCTGACGTCACCGATCTCGTCCACCCTGATGTTGCTCGACAATGCGTAGAAGCCGCCCGAGTCATCGGATTGGATATCGCTGGAGTCGATGTTGTCGCTCAAGACATTACGCAACCGCTCCAAGGGCAACGCGGAGTGATTGTGGAAGTCAATGCAGGGCCTGGGTTGCGTATGCACATTGAACCATCCTCTGGCACACCGAGACCGGTTGGGCAAGCGATCATCGATATGATGTATCCTGCGAATAGCAACGGTCGAGTGCCTATCGTTAGCGTAACCGGCGTTAATGGAAAAACAACAACAACTCGATTGATTGCTCACCTTGTTTCCTGTACAGGCAAAAAGGTCGGGATGACTTGCACGGATGGAATCTACATTGCAGGTCGACGCATCGACTCAGGCGATTGTAGCGGTCCGCAGAGCGCTCGATCGGTTTTGATGAACCCATCTGTAGAGGCCGCCGTTTTGGAGACAGCACGTGGTGGTATTCTTCGCGAGGGACTCGGCTTTGACATGTGCGACGTCGGTGTTGTGACCAACATTGGTGAAGGGGACCACCTGGGGCTCGCCGATATAGAAACACTTGAGCAACTTGCAAGGGTGAAACGCTGCATCATCGAAGCCGTTCACAAGAATGGTTACGGGGTTCTGAAAGCCAACGATCCGCTTACCGCCGAAATGGCCGAAAAATGCAAAGGTAGCGTCGTCTTCTTTGCTCTTGATGGCAGTGATCCTGTTCTTGTGGCTCACCGCGCCAAGGGTGGACGTGGAGCATTTGTTCGCGACAACGCCGTTATACTCGCGGAAGGGGACACGGATTTTGTCTTGCTCTCTTTGGATCGCATTCCGTTGACTCACAACGGCAGGATCGGATTCCAAGTGGAAAACGTTTTGGCTGCCGCTGGCGCATGCTGGGCTCTTGGAATGCCATGTGAGCAGATTCGCCTCGGATTGGAGTCCTTCTCGTCACACATGGACAAGGTTCCGGGCCGTTTTAACTTGATGGAAATTCATGGAGCGACGGTTGTCGTCGATTACGGCCACAACCAGTCCTCGCTTCTTGCTATCGCAGAAACACTTGAGCAATTCCCGCACCCAAGCCGAACGGTAGTTTACTCGGCTGCTGGAGATCGACGGGATGTCGACATGATTCGCCAAGGTGAAATCCTGGCCGACCATTTCGACCGCATTATCTTGTACGAAGACCAGTATCTGCGAGGACGGCAACCTGGCGAGATCATGTCGTTGTTCAAGCAAGGCATGGATGGAGGCAAACGCGTGAAGGAAATTCACGAAATGCAGGGCTGGCAAAACGCGGTGGACCGAGCGTTGAAACTGATTCGCAAGGGTGAGTTTTTGCTCATGCAAGCGGACACGATCGACGAAGCAGTTCAGTATCTTCAGCATTCGATCCAACATGAGAGCATGGGGCGCGAGATCGAGCTAGATACCGCCATTCTGAAGCCCGACGATAAAGTCGCCAAAATGGTTCCTGCATCGGATCTAACGCCAGAGGCAAAGAGCAAGACTCTTTAGACGACTGGCGGTAGACTGTTCGGATTGTTAAGGATTGGAGCTTATGCTCCCTTCCTTCTAAGGACTATCGGGTCGGAACTTTCGGTCGTGGCGTCGTAATTCAAATGGGTTTTGATAAAGCCTATTTTGGCTCGATACGGCACTTCTCGATTGTCGAGCTCCTCAATCGCTTTCGGGTTGTATTCCAAGTGTTTTCAATGTGCCGAGAGAAAACTGGTGAAGCAAGCGGAGGCCGAATTCTGGCCGGGAGCAAATTTGCGATTGCGATTTTGAACGGATTCTTTGAGGCTCTTTGGCGAACCTGCAGCGCTACCTCGGCCGAAGTACTTTTTGAAATTCCAGACCAAGTCACACCACATTTTGCCATCGATGCCCAGCTTTTTGAGGATTGGCTCAAGTTCATCTGGTACATTTGGTTTCTCGAGACTGCCAGCGCGCTGTCGGCTTGTCCAGTTGAGTAGTTTCAGGTAGTCGGACAGGTTCATCCAGAGGAAACCTTTGTCGCTTGCTCGAACCCCGTTGCGGCTTGTTTGGGCACCAAGTTTGTCGCGTTCGTTGAGCGTGAGCTGCGATAGCCAGGCGTCTCTCGGGATTGTCGAGCCTCTCTTCTTTTTGGCTTCGGATTTTCTTTTGTGCAGCTCGGCTGGCGTTGTTGTTTGGCGGATTCGGCCCGCTTCTTCGGTCTCGATAGCGACCAAGTCGACGGCGGCGGATTGGATTGTTTTTCCTTCGAGTGCCTTTATGCGATCGTACGCGGAGGTGTGGATCGACTCTTCGGGAGACGAAGCCATGGCGGCGCGGATCGGGTTCAAGTCGACGTACATACTGCAAGCGAGCAAGCCAGCTTCGTCGGTGATAGCTTGGGCTTTGAAGCGACCTTCCCAGAAGTGGCCAGTGACTTTGTCTTGGAAATTGGCAAGTCGCGCGATGGGTTCGCACAGGGCTTTCATGAACCAAGAGGGGTCCGACAAACGCAAGCGGATCAGCTGAATCCGTTCAGTATTATTGGCTAGGGTGTCAACAGAATTGGTGGTAGGTTCGGCGAGATGTTCGTCGATTCGTTGGCCGGGGAAGATTCGTAGCCAGCGAAGTGCGACTTCTTGGTCGGACCATTCCCGGATGACATCGGGTCGGGTGCGAGCGACCAAATGAAGGTGATTTGAAAGGATCGCGTAGGTCAGGAGATCGATCCCGAAGACCGAAGCCAGTCGTTCCATACGGCAGCGGATCCATTCACGGCGGTGAGAGTAGTCTTTTCCTGTGGTTTCATCGAAACCGGTCAAATACGATTTGCGAACGCAACGTTGAATTAAATGAACGATGCAAACCTTGCTCGGGTCAAATTGTTCGGCGCGTGGTGTACGAGGCATATCGAAATCTCCTTTCCCAAAAGGATAACAAAAACAGGCAACCTCGCAAGACAGGTGCCAGGCACCTAATTAGATTCCTCTCGGCGAATGTCGAGCGGTCTTGGAAACCGGGGCTAGTAGCGCCCACCGGCTAACTAACCGGCAACGTGCTTACCATCGCAGAAGCGAAGTACCCCAAGAAAGTCCTGCTCCGAATCCACACAACAACACGAGATCGCCACGCTTCAGTAGCCCCTGGCGGTTGGCATCGTCGAGCGCCATTGGGATGCTTGCGGCCGACGTGTTTCCGTATTTGTCCAGGTTGACGAACACTTTTTCTTTCGGGATCCCGAAGTGAGCTACCGCTGCGTCGATGATTCGGATGTTGGCTTGATGCAGGATCACGAGATCCACGTCGGCTGGTGTTAAGCCTGCTGCGTCTAAAACATCCAACGTGCTTTCGGCAACAACTCGGACTGCCCACTTAAAAACAGTTCTGCCATCCATGGCCAAGTATTGGCGGCCTCGACCTAGCGATTCGACCGACGTTGGTTCCCTAGAACCGCCTGCCGGCACGCACAATGCTTGCGTGTCCCCTTCGGAGCCCAACGTGAATCGAATAAGTCCATTGGGCTTGTTCGGTTCAGAGTGACAGGGCTGCAATAAAGCGGCGCCGGCACCAT
Organism: Pirellula sp.; assembly: GCA_031424235.1. Classification (GTDB taxonomy): domain Bacteria; phylum Planctomycetota; class Planctomycetia; order Pirellulales; family Pirellulaceae; genus JBKCUI01. Next base: position 8,767 of record JANPHB010000148.1, on the reverse strand, counting down.
CGCCAAAGAGCGGATAAGTTTTGATGTCGTTGGTATCAACCGTTCGACTCATGACTTCGCAACCCACAATCAGTGCGTTGCAAGCCGAACCGCTCCGAACAAACTGCGCTCCCGTCACCAACGCGTACATAAATCCAGAGCAAGCAGCACTGACATCGAATGCTGGAGCGATGCAGCCCAGTCTCCTCTGCAATAAGCAAGCTGTAGATGGAGTCGTGTGGTCGGGTGTCATCGTGGCACAAATCACGAGATCCACGTCCTCTGGTCTGACGCCTGCACTATCGAGGCATCGAATGGCCGCCTCGTACGCTAGGTCGCTGGACGCTTGGTGTTCAGCCGCTTTGCGTCGCTGGAGAATGCCTGTTCGCTGAACGATCCAATCGCTATCACAGCCAAGGGCTGAAAGGTCTTCGTTAGTAACAATATGGTCGGGAACGTAGGAACCAGTTGCAACAATCGCGAAATCTGGGCAGGTACCTATGCGACTACGCCCGCTGTTGCTAAGAGAGTTTTCCGCGGAAATAGTTGTGTCGATTGTCGCCAAGATTTTGAGAAGTCAGGGGTCTGTAGGAAAAAGGCGACTCAAAAGCTTGTTGGCCCCAAAAAGTGATGAGTCCGAAAAAGCCACCTATCGCGGGAATACCAATGTTTTGTTCGGTGCTCGAGTATACCAATAATGCGGATTGGGGGAATGTTTAGTGGGGCAGCAGTCTGCCGCAAACCCTGGCAATCTTTCCGGCTTAGGCAAAACAGAGAAAACGAGGTCGATCCAGGGTGATTAGGCTCCCTAATTTTATTGACAAGTATTCAACATTTTCCGCCCGGACATCCTTTTGGGGGGTGACTAGTGGCATAGTGGCACGTTAAATTGAGTCAACTTGCGAGCCGCAGGATTGCACTTTGTATGTGCGATTTTTTGCCTTTACGCACGGCTCGATTCGTAAACTCCAACCATAGAAAGTGCTGATGTTGCGATGTGCTTACTAGCCATTCAATATCGCGTGGTTTCCGAAAGTCCGATCTTAGTCGCTGCAAATCGAGAGGAGTTTTTTGATAGAAGAAGCACGGCACCCGCCATTCAATCGGGCAAGCCGCGCATCCTATGTCCCACCGATCAACGCAACGGTGGAACATGGCTTGGAGTAAATCAGCACGGTGTATTTGTGGGCATCTGCAATCGCCGAACCATGGAGCCTCTTGGGAGCAATCGTTCTCGAGGACTGTTGTGCAAAGAAGCCCTTAAGGCAACTTGCTCACGAACAGCCCTCGAACGGATCTTGGAGGAATTTGACAAACATCAGTTTGAGGCTTGCAACCTTGTTGTTGTAGACCGCGATGCTGGTTTTGCGATTCACCACGAAACGGAAAACGAAATCATCGAGATGCAATCTGGGCTGAATATCATCGGTGGTCGAAACTTAAACGATCCCCGAGATGAACGTGTTCAACTAGCAAATCGACTTCTGACCCTGCAAACGCTGGACTCACCCGTGAAGTTCCTAGCAGTTGCAAGCAAAGTGTTTGCTCGATCACCTTCACCGACTGGCCGTGCAAATATGGTTCTTCGTGGTGCAGACTACGGAACAGTATCTAGCACGCTAATCGCTTTAGGGGCAAAACCCCGCGATGCGATTTACCAGTATGCAGATGGTCCAGCCGACGAAGCGAGATATGAAGACTACTCGCCCTTGCTGAGAGACATCTTAAGCCGTGGCCTACGTGAAGCTCGTTCGAAAGTTTCGATGGCGGATTAATCCAAAAGGTTCCATCCAACGAAAACAAAAGCCCTGCCTTGGTCAACAAGACAGGGCTTTTTTATTGTCTTAATGGATGTCATCGAACGACACCGAAGATTCGACATTCGACTTGTGCTTGCGCTTTGCCCAGACCGGACGAAATCCACGTAAGTGAAACGGCAGATAGCCCAGCCCTAGTCCGACAAAGTACGAAAGTCCGGAAACGGTGGCCCATAAGCTGTTGCTCAACGTAGAAAACTGAATCCATTCCAAGATCATTGGCGCGGCGGTAAGCAAGACTAGCAGGACAACGGCGGCGAACGATAATCCGCCACTCAAACGCAGCACAAAGAAACCAAGGTAGATAGAAAGAATTGGGACGATACTTACACCCAGCATTGTGAGCGCTGCATAGACAATCATCGAGGCAAAGTCGGGTGGCATTTGCCCACCAGCCATCGCAGCAAAGGTTACAATCGGAACGATTCCGAGGATTAACAGCAACGGCGCGAGCAGTAAAAGCACCTTTGTATTTAACGCATCTTGATAAACGACCGCTTCTCGCATGGAAAGACTGGCGCCAAAGATACGGTGCATTAACCAACCCGTAATCGATATCCCGACCACATAGACGAACAGCGGACCGAGACCATACCCCTCGGTGACAGGTGCCAGCTGTATTCCTGCAATGACAACGCTGCCGATTGCCCCCACAATCCGACTAGGTGACTCGCGAGGAAAAAGATAGACACAATGGCAAAGAAAGAGTCCTAAACCGAATTCAGCCCAAATCCCTCCAAGGCTCAAGCACTGTGCGAGCGAGTTCCCGGGTCCGCTTGCGAAACGAATGGACACCAAAAGCACCGCGATAGCCACGGCCAAGAAGAATTGGATCAGCAGGCCAATTAAGCTTGCTTGAACGACCGCGTTGTCATATTTGTACTCGGCAGGCCCGAACTCAGGCTCCGCCCGGTCGCGGTCCGAAGCCTGATTTGTCAAATCATGAGAATTTGGTGGGGATGGATGCACGTTTCAACCTTGAAGCTCTCCGGAATTTAACGTTCGGACCAGATCCTGGCATCATTTTAGCATGACCTGCATCCTCTCTTAACGTTATATTCATTTGTTCTTAATATGCGGCGAATAACCTTTTGCGAGGAAAGAATAACCAATGTCACTTCATTTGAGCCAAGACCTAACCGAAGCCCACAATTCATTGCTCAAGCTCTCAGGTAGCGTTGAGGATATGATTGCGTCCGCGGTGCGTTCGTTGGTTGAAAGGCGAGGTGCTTTGGCGGCAGAAGTGATTGAACGGGACAGTCAAATCGATCGCAGCGAAGTTCGAATTGAAGAAGATTGTCTCAAGATGCTGGCCTTGCACCAGCCCGTCGCAGCGGATTTGCGACGGATTACCACCATGATGAAAATCAACAACGATTTAGAACGGATCGCCGACCTGGCCTGCAATATTGCACAAAGAGCGGACAGTCTCTGCCCACATCCCGAATTTCCGATTCCGCCCGGGATCAACGAAATGGCTTCGATGAGCACATCGATGGTCCGCAGAAGCCTCGACTCGTTTGTTCAACGCAGTACCGAACAAGCTCGCCAAGTCATCGAGGAAGACGACCGAGTTGACGCAAAAAACGTTGAGGTGATTGAGACGCTCAATTCGTTGATGTCCCGGGACAACAGCCAGATTGCGGCCGCTATGCACTGTTTTTCCGCTTCACGCCACCTCGAGCAGATCGCGGATCACGCGGTCAGCATTGCAGAGGACATTATTTACATGGTCGATGGCGTAATCGTGCGCCACCGTCAAATCCTACAACGATCCAACGTAACGTAGTTTCGTTGCCCACTACTCGCGTGCAGAACCTTCGATGTCAAAAAGCAAAATACTAGTCGTAGAAGACGATCGAGCCCTATCCGAGATTTTGGTCTACAACTTGGAAAAAGCCGGATACGACGTATTGAAGTCCATGGATGGCCGCGATGGATTAAACCAAGCACAATTGCGGTTGCCAGACATCGTATTGCTCGACGTGATGTTGCCGGTGTTGGATGGAGTCGAGGTTTGCCGTCGTCTTCGAGCGACCCCCGAAACGGCTTCGGCCACAATCATCATGTTGACAGCCAAGTCTGAGGAAGCCGATCAGCTGATTGGCTTCTCAGTCGGAGCGGATGACTATGTGACCAAGCCATTTAGCGTGCGAGTTCTTTTGGAGCGTATTAAAGCTCTAACCCGTCGTAAATCCAAACCGATGGATGAGGATGCGGAAACCGTGGCTCGTTTTGGAATCATGTTGGATCGACGTCGATATCGCGTTACCGTGGATGAGCATAATGTCGACTTGACCAAGAGCGAATTCAAGTTGCTTGACACGTTGATTCGTCAACCGGGCCGGGCGTTCGATCGTTCGGAGTTGATCGATTCCGCCCTAGGAGAAGACACTTTGGTTTTGGAGCGAACGATCGACGTCCATATCCGTGCCCTTCGCAAGAAGATTGGCGAAAAAGCCGAAGCGATTGAGACGGTACGCGGAGTGGGATACCGCTTCCGCGAAGATTGACGAATTTGGTAAACGATGCCTAAGGACTTGTGGGGTTAATACCGATTCCAATGCATCTCGTTTAACAGTCAGCCGAAGGCCTACGGGCTCAGCATCAATTGCCCGCCTGTACGCCTTCGGCTGACTGTTAAACGACAACATTCGTTTTGGTCGAAAATTTCGAAATAAAGCATGTTGTCCTTCAGCAACCCCGGATGTGAACGCTTCGGTCTTTTATGATCTCTCGATTTTGAATTTTTTGTTACCGACCAAAAAGAATCTTGCCATCGGTTTGGGACTCGTCAATACGCTCAACCGGTCTGAATTTACTGCCGTTTTAGCTCACGAATTTGGGCACTTCGCTCAGAGCACGATGGCTGTCAGCCGTTGGGCTCATATCGGTGAACAGATTGCCAGTAATATCATCGGGAAACGAGATGCTCTCGATGCAATTTTGCGTTTCATCGCTGCGATCGATCTTGGATTGGTTGGCTCATGCAAGCTATTGTGTGGTCGATCCGCTCCGTTATGGAGACGGTTTTCAAGTGGGTTCTATTGGCCCAACGCGCACTCATACGCGAGATGGAATTCCAAGCCGATCGAGTCGCGGTGGCTGTCGCCGGTAGCGATGCGATTGTTCACGCTTTGTATCGATTGCAACCGGCCGACGAGGACTGGGATGCCACTGTCAGATTCTTGAACCAAGAGCTTCGAAAGGGATTTGGAGTCAGGGATCCATATCAAATACATCGGCGCATTGGTCAGCACCATCAAAAACAGAGTTCCTCAAAGAGGACTTCAAAGGCTTGTTACCGATGGAACGGGGGATTTTCATTCAAGCATGGTTGCTGTTCGCCCCGGATCAAAGCGACGAGAGCTTACAACGCGCAGCTAGGTCGTTGCTGTTCAGTCAAGAACGGCCGTATCTGGGTGACGAGTCTCCATCGAAGACTGAGGGGGTGAATTGAAGTCGCTGATTGGATTCTCATCAAAAGAGGGAGCTTGTCTGCGCCCCATGGCATGGCCTGCCAATACACCACCGAGATAGATTGGGTTCGAGAAACGCGGAAACGCATAGCCTCCCGCGTTTCCCATATACGTTCCATAAGCGGGGTAAAGAGTGTGGTAGGCTTCGCGTACTAGTCGTGGGTCGTGTTTGTATTGAACGTACGAAAGCACGTCGTTCGATGCGATGCGTTCGTGCCAAAGTGGAACCGCCGGTAGGAGATAGATCGCAGCATAATTTCCTGGATGTTTGCGGTTCGAAAAATCCTTTGCGTGAGCGGCTTCGTGAAATGCAAGCGACGGAACATCCCCATAGAGATGGATCGTGCCTGTATACGGATTGTAATGATCACCGCCAAACAATCGACCTGGAATGATCGTTTCGCCCAATACCGAAACAGCCCCAAACGAGTATCGCCACGGCCACGCGACAGAGGTATTACGAGTAAGGCGTCGCCAATCGTCCCCCGGCCGATACTGATTGAGTCGAACCTTGATATCAGTCAACCCATTCGTCACCATGTACTCGGCCAGCAATTCCTCCGTCTCGGGTGAGATGTTATGGTTCTCAACCTTGCGATTCCAGAGAATGAGTTTGGACGGAATTCCCCAAACCCAGCCAAAGCCATCAATGATGGGTCTGGGCGCACCACGCTCCATTTGTGCCTCGCCATTGGCAATCAAGTCTGTCGGAATATTGTTTCGCTGGACCGAGATGGGATTTGGCTCCAAGATTTTGCATCCTGGAAGCAAGACCATTGCCATAATTGCCAGAAGGCAATTCAATTCGAAGGCACTGCGCCAAGTTTCGCGTTTCTGCAAAATTGCTGTCATTGTCCACCTCTCTTCGTTAGACTTCCATGCAAATACCAGATTGAGAGAGTCACCGCCAACCCAATCCAGATGGCGTTGAATTAAGACTGTGCTCGTAGCGGAAGTTGTAAAACTTCCTGGAGTTCGAGTCGATGCTGGAACTCTTACGAGATTCCACTACCTGCGAAGATCGCATTTCTTGAAAAATTCCATTGTTCATAAGAAGTCGAGGCTTGGCCGTCTGTTTAGAATAGGCAAATAGCGAAAGCTACTACTCGCATCTCTTCTTCTTTCAACTCATCTAGCAACACAGAAATCCAATGTACTACCAGCTCATTCTGCAAAATCATGTCGATGATTTGAATCAGACGACTTGGGTCATTAAACCACCTGGCGTGGTTGGGCGAGATGCAAATTGCCAAGTTTGCATCGATCACCCCTCCATCAGTAGGCAACATTGCCAATTTTCGCTGAATCATGAAGAGACCTTGATCGTTAAGGACTTGGACTCCATGAATGGGATCTACATTGATGACGCTCGAGTGAAGCAAGCAGCGTTGATGCCAGGTCAGGTGCTTCAGATTGGCGCCTTACGAGTCCATGTTGAGTTCACGACAGGTGGGGGGCCGGTTCCAAAACCAGCATCCAAACCGAAAGGGAACGTCAACGCAACTCAGCCGATGAAAACAGTTCGACCTGAACCGTCACCGGCTGCTCCGGTCGAAAAACCCTGGTGGAAGCGACTTTTTGAATAGCTGTTGGTTTCCCAGCTTTCAAAATCCTTTGTTTTTCTTAGTAACGGCACAAGAGGCCAGCTACTTTTGAATCATTGGGTTGCAGGATCAATCAAGGGGAATAGACTGTAGCCTGCCAACGCGACCGACGGATTCAAATCAATCAAGCACGGCGTGCAAACAAGTGATTTTGGCGTGGAATTCACTCGTTTACGCTTCGCGCCAGGGTCTGCTTCATTCTGCCGCTCCCTTACACCAATGGGCCCAAGCCTTAAGCCAAACAAGGAAATTCTATGCGCTATCGATTTTTGCGTTCCGCGGCTGTTTTGTTTTTGTCTGTCGCTTCCATCGCACCGCTCGCTCAAGCACAGTTTAGCGGGAGTGTTGAACCACCAGCCGAGCTCAAAACGGGCTTCGATGTGATTACTGACGAGCGAGCGCAAGAGTGGCTCTCCATTTTGGCTGGCCCAGTTTTCGAAGGACGCGGAACGGGACAGCTTGGTTATACTCGCGCGGCGCACTGGGTAGCGGGCAAGACAGCCGAGTTTGGACTCGACCCGATGGGAGATGGTGGAACTTACTTTCAGATGCTTCCTATGTCCCGCCTTTCGGTGGAACCAACTCAATCCAAATTGACTGGGCCAAACGATCTTTCCGTCGTCTTCGACAAAGCAATTGGCCTCGATCGCTTTACCAATGTGCCCGAAGTTAGTGGTTCAGTCGCGTTCGTGAAGCTCGCAGGTGCCTCCCCGGCATTGGAAAATGCTGAGTTGCTTCGGGACAAAATCGTTTTCTATACTGCTGACGAAAAGGCTCAGGGGCGCGCCCAAATGCTCTTGGCCCGCCAAAGGCCAACTGCTTTCTTTCGAGTAATCGAGTCTGAGCCAAAATCAGGGTCGCAACTTCAACGAGAAGGTGGCCGTCAAAGGGCAGCTAGTTTGTCGGGCACTATTTCCGCAGCTGCTGCCGCAATGGTTGTGAAATCGATGAACGGAGATCCGAGTTGGCTCAAGCCACTGGAGATGGACGGGGTCGAAACGCATATGCCTGAGGGGAGTATCAAACTGGAGCTTCGTTACCGCGAGGAACCGACTGCGGTTCCAAATGTTCTCGCATGGCAGCCTGGTTCTGACCCAGCCCTTCGGGACGAATACATTGTCATCGGCGCTCACTTGGACCATCTTGGATTGGTGAATGGCTCGGTGTTTCCTGGTGCGGATGACAACGGTTCCGGCTCAACAGCTTTGCTGAATATCGCTCGCGCCATTTCAGCGAACCCGATCAAGCCCAAGCGAAGCGTCCTGTTTATGTGGTTCGCAGCCGAAGAGATTGGACTCGTTGGCTCTGCGTACTACGTCGACCATCCCCTACTGCCCTTGGAAAAGATGGTTTGCATGCTCAACGTGGACATGGTTGGCCGCAATGAAGAGAAACCGGGCGAGGCAGCCAGCGAGAATGAAACATCGATTCACCTCGTCGGTAGCAAGCAAGGAGACCTCGATTTGCATGAAGTCATCATGAAAGCAAACCAATTCGTGAACTTCACTTTTGAGTATGACGAAGAAGGAGTCTTTGGACGAAGCGATCAAGCGAACTTTTTCAAGAAGGGAACGTCGGTCGCATTCCTCTTTGGTGGATTCCACCCTGACTATCACCAACCATCGGACCAAGTAACCAAGATCAACTTTCACAAAATCGCAACGGCGGCCAAACTGTTCTACGTAACTGCCCACTACGCGGCGGAGCACGGCAAATTTAAGCTTCCAGTGAAAGAAGAAAAGGCGCCCAACGTGCCGCCAACCCAGTGATAGAAACGGTGGACTAGCCGTGTAACGGCGACAGTTCGTAGCTGCGGGGCTCGCCCCGCAGTAAAATTCCGAAATCGAATGCAAGAGCCGTGAAACGGCGCCACGATGCGGTGGCGCCG
>JANPHB010000147.1:0-36774 GCA_031424235.1 Pirellula sp. | reverse complement strand
GATTTCTCGCGTTGTCCGAGGCGGATTACTTAACGATCCTCGATTGGCTAGCCCGCAACACAGTTGCTGGCAAACGAGGACGAACTCCAACACAAGCCCCTCCGGTCTTTGAACGACTCGGTATAGACGCTCAAGAGTGGTCAAGAATGGCCAAGGATTTTGGCCGGACATTTAAGAACGTGGCTGGAAAGCCAATCAGCATCGAGCAAGCTCGCAGTCTCAAGTCGCGACGCAGATTCTACGTTAGCCGCAATTAGATCGTTGCGGTGCAGAAAAAATGAATCATCTTTCGCTCGCTCCAGCACGGGGGATATATGCCGCTGCGCAATTGACGAGTTCAGAGTACACTTTTCGCGAAGATTCTAGAGGCGCACGGCCAACGGTGTGCCTTTCATCGCACCCGGCCAAGGCAATTGGACGCACACCCCGAAAAAGAGCAGTGTCCCTTTGAGTCCCATTTAACAACAACCATCCAGACAGGAAAATGACTGTTTAAATTTCGCATCGTGCGATCGTAATCAGTTTCATTAATTGAAGAAAATTTAGCGAATCATGAGTATTGGGCTCTTTCGCGACCTATTGAATTATGCACCAAGATAAACGTAGGGCACTACGCCCTCGTTCAGACGCCAAGTCGAAATTCGTTTTAGTGGAGCCGGCTGAAGCCGGTACACCAGCCAGGAATCCTTTTGGCTTATTCGTGGCGGAGCGCTTCGATGGGGTTCATCATGGCGGCTCGTCTGGCGGGATAGAGTCCGAAGAGGAGGCCTACTCCGAGCGAAATGAAGAGCGACAACAGAACCGACCACAATGCGATTCGCGGTTCTAGCGTGTAAACAATGGGCGGTAGCAAGTCTGGGGAGAACGCGGTTACGATCGTTCTCGTTGTTCGGAACAAGGGTCCGCACATCAAGCCACAAAGCACTCCCAACAGTCCACCACTTCCAGTCAGTACCAACGTCTCAACCAAAAACTGTTGGATGATGTGACTGCGCTTGGCACCCAGCGCGCGTCGGATGCCAATCTCGCGTGTCCGTTCCGTCACCGTTGCCAACATGATGTTCATGATGCCTATGCCACCTACCAAAAGCGATATGCCAGCGATCACCACGAGCATCACATTGAACATGGCTTTGGTCCGTTCGGCTTGACGAAGCAGTTCCTTGGGGACAACAACCGCGTAATCCTCCTTCTCGTGGTACTTCTTGAGAAGCGTTTCGACAATGGCCACCGTTTCGTCGATTTGCTGAACGTCGCCGACGGTCAAAGTTATTTGCGTGAGCTCGACAATCTCACCTTTGAAACTCATCCCCTCGCCCATTCGAGTCATGATCTGATCACCGACGCGATGGCGAAACGTCTCAAGCGGAATATAGGCATCGAAACTATAGTCTCTTGAATCCAAGCTGCCGCCGATAGCAGCCGATGCGCTTCTGGCTTTGGTTTGGCCGATGACTGTGTAGACGTCGCTTTCTACCTTAATATTTTTGCCGATGGGATTTTCGCCTGGGAAGAGTTTTTGGGCGGTCCCGGCTGCGAGCACGATTACATTTTCTAGGTCATCTTGTTTGGCTATCCAGCGACCACGGGCCATCTCAAGACGATTCAGTTCGAAATGCTCTTCTGCGCAGCCGACTAAGTTGATGCTGGCAGTACGGCCGTTGACGCGACATTCTCTTTTAAGCTCGCGGATTGGAACAGATCGAACAATGGTTGGAATATTGGACAGCATGCGTTGATAATCGGCTCTCAACAACCCGTAGCTTTTGACTCGAGATTTTTCGCCGCTTGTCGATATGGGTTCGATGCTACGGACGATGATGTTGGTGGCACCTAGCTCAAGAATCTGTTGCTGTGCTTGATAGCTGACCCCTTCGCCCATCGCCACAAGCCAAATCACGGTGGTTGTGCCAATGAAGATCCCTAACGCGGCAAGGGCAGAACGCATCTTCTGAAGCAAAAGGCTTTTTAGTCCAAGCCTTATTGTTTGCCCGAGCGATCCACTCATTTGCGACTCAGAGCCGTTTTTTGGAGAGTGTCCACTGCCTTACTGACTTGTTCGGTCTTCTTCGTCGGTTGCTTTGCGAGTCCCTCCGCTTCCTCCACAAATGCAGATGGGTTCAGCACGATGCGATCCCCCGGCGCCAGTCCATCTTGAACGACGGTGAACTCGTCATTGGTATCGCCTAGACTGAGCATGTGCCTCTCAAAGCCGTGATCGTTTTCCACCCAGCAAGCAAATCCGTCGTTGCTTTCGACGATCGAAGCAACCGGGACAGTCAACACGTTTTCATGTTTTGCCAGAACGACATCGACAACAGCGCTCATTCCAGGCTTCAACCCCGGATGCGGCTTAATAGCGATTTTGGTATCGTACTTCACGAGGTTGCCCGTCCACCAACCGGCTGGCCGAGTGACTTCAGCGATGTCGCTCACTTCCCCTTCCAAGACCAGATCTTGCAATTGTACTTTTGCCGGCATGCCAACTTTGAGGCGTTCGATTTTGGACTCGTGGATGCCGACCTTGACCTGCATCTTACTAACGTCAGGGATGATCAAAAGCGTTTGTTGTTCGCGAACGACTGCCCCTTCGGTGATATCCGGGGTATCTTTCCAAGCGGCCATGGAGGGGAAAATGACCATGCCACTCGTCTCTGCATGGATAACGCAATTCTCTAGCTGCTTCTTTTCGCGATCGAGTCTCGTCAGTTCCAATTCGAGTGACGCTTCGAACGAGGCGAGTTTCGCTTGAGCGGCTCGAAGTGTGCTACGCAGTTGTTGAAGCGTCTTTTCCTTGCTGTACTTTTCCAACGAATCGAGTTTCGTCTTCTTCATTTCAAGGTCTTTTTTGGACGAGTCCACAGCGAACTTTTCCCCTTCAAGCTGCAAGCCTTTTAGGACTCCTTTGGCCGTGAGGCGCATCGCCGACTCGTAGGACAGCTCGGTTTTGCGAAGCACTTGTTCAGCTTCGAAAATTTCCTTTTCGACGAGGCTGCGCTCTTCGCGGTAGGACCCCTCGAGGTATTCAGTGATGCTGATTTCGGCAACTGCGACATCGCTCTCCGCCGTGATTTTGTTCGCCAGGGCAGTCTCGTAGACAATCCGCTGCTGAAGGATTTTGTCTTCAATTTTGGATTGGTCTAGTCGGACCAATTCGTCGCCTGGCTCGACCATGGTTCCTGTCTCGATCACCCACAGAACGGTACTTCCCCCCTGCACCAAACATTTGATCTCCTTGTTGTTCGAGCTTTCAACCGAGCCATTTTCGGTGACAGTAACGGACAAATCCCCCACTGCAACCGTGTGCGTCAGGTGTTTGGTCGTCGTTGCAGTCTTTAGAAAACGAGGGGCGAGGGAGCCAACAATTGCGAAACCAGCAACCAGGAGAAATAGGAGAAAAAGTCGCTTCAGCGTCTTAAATGAACTCATTAGGATTCTTGGGTCGGCGGGGTTCGTGCGATCAGGATCGCCACGACTGAACTAGGTGGGAACTTCATTCTAGACGGAAGGCTAGGAATTATCTAATCCAACAATCAAAATTGCGAGTTATTCGCGTATCCGGATTGCGAATTTTGCTAATTTACCCTCGTTCCAAGGCTCTGCCTTGGAACGCGCTGCCTTCGAGGCTCCGCCTCGCGTTAGCCATGCATTTACAACTCGGGAGACAGGAGCCTCCGGTTCATTGCGTCCCCAGGCGGAGCCAGGGGACGAGAGCCAATTTTGCTAATTTGCGGTGGAAGGATACTTCTCGACTTCACCGATTTGTTGGCGGTTAAAGAAGTAACCTTAACCAGCCAAAGGAGGGGTGTGTTTGGAATCGACTTTTGGCGTTACATTCTACCTAGTTTCCGTGTCTTAACTCTCCAGGAGGTAGATTTCATGCGTTTCGCTATAATGATGATGACGTTGGTGGCTGGTTGTTTCGTTTGCACTTCGTCGGCTGATGCTGGCTTTATGCTGGGCCGATGTGCGTCGAAGGGTTGCAAAGCATCCGCTTGCGACGCTGCTCCAGTTTGTGCTGTACCAAGCTGTGCTCCAGTAGCTAGTTGCGTACCTGTTGCAACATGCGCACCCGTCGTACGTCACTGTGCCCCAGTAGTTCGATGTGCACCCGTTGTCAGCCAATGTGCTCCCGTCACCTGTTGTGCTCCTGTTGTTCCAGTTTGCACACCGGTTTGTGCACCAGTACGAGTTTGCGCACCAGTACGCGTATGTGCTCCTGTTCGCACTTGTGCACCGGTGCGCGTGTGCGCTCCAGTACGATCTTGTGCTCCAGTTCGAACTTGCCGACCAGCTCCTGTTCGCTGCTGCCCGCCGGTTGTCTCTTGTGCTCCGAAGCGATGCTGCTTGGGAAGCAAGTTGGCAATGCGACGCAGCTGCCGCTAATCAGTCTGCACTAGCTCCGTTAAAGCAGTGTTACAACGAAATTCTTAAACAAGAGGACTGTGAATCACAGTCCTCTTGTTTTTTGCCGTCTGTGCAGCGAAAGTTGGTAAGCTGGAACTCAATTGGCATTCGTTTAGCAGTCAGCCAAAGGCGTACTTTAGCTTCTTTGACAGTACGCCTACTACGGCTGACTGTTAAACGACTAAATCTACGATCCAGCAAGCCGTCCGCACCAAGGAGACCTACATGCGCCCAAACCATTTGCAGATCACCGCAGTCGTTTTGGTCATGATGTTCCCTCTTTTTGTCCAACAGGAATGTTGTGCTCAGCAAATAAAGAAGCCGACGCTCGTCGAGGGGCTACTGTTTCGGCCTTACGATGAGCGCCACGGCGACTGGCAGCCGAGAACCCTGAAGTACCAAGATATCGAGTTTAAATCTGCGGACGGGACTCAACTTCACGGATGGTTTTGTCAACGAGAGAAACCACAGGCTGTCGTCCTATTCTGTCACGGCAATGAAGGGAACATTGCCACACGTGCAGACTTCGTACGGGTCTTGATGTCCAAATTGAATGTATCGATTTTCATTTTCGACTACCGAGGTTACGGAAAGAGTCAGGGCGTAGCGACGATTGAGGGAGCGTTGCAGGATGCTCGTGCCGCACGTGGGAAACTTTGCGAACTGAGTTCCATCCAAGATTCCGAGATGGTACTCATGGGCGATTCGTTAGGAGGTGCGTTTTCGGTCCAATTGGCTGCGGAGTCCGCGCCGCGCGCCTTGGTTTTGCAGAGTACTTTTTCCTCCTTGAGGGATGCCGCGAATCAACTTTATCCAAACGTAGCTTTCTTAGTTGGCCCCGATTTGCTGGACTCGAAAACGCGGATCGCAGATTTCTCAGGCCCACTCTTCCAAAGCCACGGCGATGCTGATGGAACGATTTCAATCCGACTGGGCAAGAAGCTTTTTTGCGCTGCAAAAGAACCGAAGACTTTTTTCGAAGTTACAGGTGCAGACCACAACGATTGGCTGACGGTAGGTTATTTGCAGGCACTTGCCGAGTTTATCAAGAAACTATAGGAATGGATTAGAGCCAATACCAGCACGACGCGCAAGTTTTAAAGTTGCACTGTATCGAGAAATGTAGCTGAATTCGTGAGAATTCAGACGCTTTGCAATCACGACGCGGCCAGAATTCTCACGAATTCTGCTACAAAAACACAAGTCTGCAACTTAAAAACGCGCAAGCTATTGAATTGGAAAGCAGATTCACTAGCTTGCGAGTCGTGCTAAGCAATTCCACTAGCTTGTGCGTCGCGCTAAGGTAGTTTTCAGCCTGCCGCTCGCCTTACGAGACGGAATCCAAGCAGTCGCATGCATCCTAGCCCAATCAGCCAAGTTGCTTCGGAACCAATGGTGAGGCAAAAAAGGTAAGGAGCTGTTTCTCGACTCCCCCCAAGTAATTTCGCTGCAAATATCAGCACAGCGGGCAGTAAAATCACAACGAGGATAAGCCCAAAAACACAAAGTCGAATTTTGGTTTTGTCGCAGATCGCGAAGAGATGGAGAGGACCATACAGTATCGCAAGGACAGGAAAGATGATGAACGAAGTAACGAGAATTGGGAGTGCAAGCTTCATTGCAGCTGCGTCTAGACGCAGGAGGGTAAGTGCTGCAGCAACCACTGCGGTAACGGTCAAGATATCGACAATTCCAAAATGGCGAAAAGACTCGTGTGACTGTCTCCCAACTTCGGTGCCGTCTTGAAATCGGAAGCCGAATATAGCACGCAGGCCTGAAAAAAAGACGACACTTACTAAAAACCCTAGGACCACCAAATATGCTATCCCGACTTCAAAAGTGCGTGGAGATACTTGTTGTTCAAACGTTTTGCACTCTACATATAGCGCCAGAGCCATCAAGGATGGCGAGGCCAGTCGCCTGGGTAGTGAATAGGGCAAAAGCCCTGCGACCATCCCTAGCAACACGAATTGGGTAAAAAACGCACCGACTCCCAAAACGTAGATTGGCGCTAATTTATCTGATGGCCCCGTTCCTAGAAGCGTATACAGGCCGATGAGATTCACACTCAAAAGTGAAAAGGACATGATCCCGACCATCAGTATTCTTTTGAGTCTGGAATTGTTTGGTATGTCGTTCTCCGATGGGACTTCCATCAAATGTTCTTCCCTCACGTTACCATTGACCATTACCTTCGTTCCAGGGCTCTGCCTTGGAACGCACTGCTTTCGAGGCTCCGCCTCGCGTTAGCCATGCTTTTGCAACTCAGGAGGCAGGAGCCTCCGATGCATTGCGTCCCCAGGCGGAGCCAGGGGACGAAGGCCAATAGTACCAATTCACTAGCTTGCGCGTCGTGCTAAGGTTTTCATGCTGCGACTTGCCTTGCTGCACAATTGTAGCCGTTCTTTTGCGATACAATGATTGCCATCGACTAGTTCCAGACAAAATCGTGCCTATCCATGTGTGACTTATGCTCGACATCGTAATCATCAATCCCAAATTCGAAGTCAGCTATTGGGGGCTCGAACATGCTTTGCCGCTGTTGGGCAAAAAAGCCAACTTGCCTGTTGCATGTTTGCCATTGTTAGCAGCTTTGACTCCCGCGGAACATCAAGTAACTCTCGTCGACGAAAACGTCGAAGAGATCGATTACGCTCGTTTGGAGCGAGCCGACATTGTTGGTTTAACCGGAATGAGCGTCCAGAGGGAACGGATGCTGGAGATTCTTCAGGAACTGCGAAAACGCGGCATCTTCGCAGTGGTTGGCGGACCGTGGGTCACGGTGAGCGAGGAGTACTTTGGAAACCTAGCCGAAGTGATATTCGTGGGTGAAGCCGAGGAGACTTGGCCGCAGTTTCTAATTGATTTCCAGTCAGGAAATTGGAACAAACGCTACGAGCAAGCCAACAAAACCGACATGCTCAAGGTGCCCGCGCCTCGATACGACTTGATCAAGACTGACCGATACTTATTCGGTAGCGTCCAGTTTTCGCGTGGCTGTCCATTCCAATGCGAATTTTGCGACATCATTGTCACGTTTGGACGTCGGCCTCGCATCAAGTCCTCGTCTCAGATTCTGGTGGAGCTCGAACAGTTGCTGGCTAGCAATCTGCGGATCGCGTTTATCGTGGACGACAATTTGATTGGCAACAAGGCTCAAATAAAAAAGGTGCTTAAGGATGTTGCGGAGTGGCAATTTTCAAAGGGGTATCCATTGACGTTCTTCACGGAAGCGTCACTCGATCTTGCGGACGATGAGGAGTTGATGCAGTTGATGGTCGACTGCAACATTCAAACCGTCTTCATCGGAATTGAAAGTCCAAACGAAGCGTCGTTGCGCGAGACCAAGAAGATTCAAAACGTTCGCAGCACAGGCACCTTGATCGAAAAGATCCATCGCGTCCAAGACGCGGGCATGGACGTTTGGTGCGGGATGATCGTGGGTTTCGATAGCGATGACGTTACGATTTTTGACGCCCAGTTAGAATTCCTGCAAGATGCTCGAATCCTCCATGCGATGCTCGGAATGTTGCACGCCATCCCCAAGACGCCGCTCCACGCCCGTCTCAAGGCAGAGGGCCGGCTGGACGAGAACGACAAATCAGAATTTGGGACGAATGTTATCCCGCTCCAACTGAGTCGCGAAGCCTTGAGAGAGGGTTACCTAAACGTCATGCAAAAGCTGTATGATCCCGTGGGATACTTCAACCGACTTGAGTCCCTATTTATCAACGGCAAGTTTCGTTTTGGGCAAGCCCGAGCGAAATACTGGAAGGAACATCCTTGGGTGGGAAAACTCGAGCAGGCCCGTTTTGGAGTCTTAGCATTCGGACTCTTGGCTCGAATGATGTGGTCGATTCCGCAGCGTTCTCTTCGCAAAGAATATCGCAAGCGAATCTTCCGGTTGTTGCGAGTCAATCGTGATCCGTCTGTGTTGTTTGTTTACGTGATCAAGTGCGCGATGCACTATCATCACTATACTTTGTCAACCAACATGTCCAATAAACGTTCGGCAGTTGTCAATACTTTTTAACCGTCTTAGTCCAGTCCTCATCCCCAGGAATTATTATGGTTCGCGTGTTGCGTATTGGAGTTTATGTCCTCGTTTTGGCTGCCTGCTTGCCATTGGTCGGGCGCTCCGACGACGCATTCATCCCGTATGATGCGATCGAAGATGTGGTCTATGGTCATAAAGACGGTCTCGCATTAACTCTCGATGTCATCGAACCAAAATCCGATCGAAATGGAATCGGACTCATCCTCGTATCAAGCGGCAGCTGGATCTCCAAGAAATCGGACGTGCCGGGAGAGGAGGACAAACGCCGCAAATACGACCACTGGATGCAAGGGCTATTGAAGGGGGGATTCACTCTGTTTGTTGTCAGGCACGGTAGCAGTCCCAAGTATATGGTTCCAGAAATGCCAGCCGATATTTTGAAATCCATTCGATTCGTGCGTGCTAATGCAGAGCGATACCATGTCGATCCATTGCATATTGGGATCACAAGCGGATCGTCAGGTGGGCACCTATCGTTGATGGCTGCGATGAAAGGCGAAGACGGAAATCCCGAAGCAGCGGATCCTTTGGAACGAGTGAGCAGTCGCATCCAGGCGGTTGTCGCTTGGTTCCCGCCCACCGACATGGTGAATTGGAACGGACCCAAGGGATACGCGTTGTTATCGATTGTTCGCCCCGATTTGTTCGAGCGAATGTTCGGCGAGATCAAGGATCTTGAGTCGCAGTTGCGTGCGATTTCTCCTATCGAGCTTGTCAGCAAGGACTCGCCACCGCTGCTTCTCATCCATGGCGATGCTGACAAGACGGTACCGATTCAACAGTCCAACGTTATGAAAGCCAAGTACGAAGCGATGGGGTTGCCGATCAAGATGGTTGTGCAACCCGGCGGAGGCCATAGTTCATGGCCTGGTATCATGGATCAATATCCCATCGTATGGGATTGGTTCAAAACGCATTTGAAGTAAATCGGTCGACGATTCGCGATCGAGTTACGCCTTGATTTCGAAGATGGCTTCTACCTCGACGGCCGAGTTGGTCGGGATTTGCGCAAATCCTAAAGCACTTCGAGCGTGGTAGCCATCGCCCGTTTTACCGAAAATTTCGTGCAGTAGGTCGCTGCATCCGTTGATGACAAGATGCTGCTCATCAAATTCAAGTGTGGAGTTGACGCAACCCAAAAGTTTGACAACGCGCAAACCATCGAGAGTACCGTGAGCGTTCCAGACGGAATTCAGGATTTTGACAGCGCATTCCCTCGCGGCCGCTCGCCCCTGGTCGACGGAGAGTCCCGCACCTAGCTTGCCCTTGATGTCGCTAACATGGCCGGACGTGAATAGCAAATTCCCCGTTTTCGCAACCATGGCCAAATAGCCTGGTTCTTGTTTGGTAAACGGAATTTTTAAGGCGAGCGCTTTTTCCTGAGGTGACATGAAACGGTACTCTTTCGAAATAATTAGAATGGGGTTGGAACAAACGTCAGGTGACTTTACACGGAGACTTCCATTCGATCAACGATGTAACTCGTTAACGTCTTCACGCGTCGGGTTATTTTGGCGAGCGGGGTCCAATATACCTAGCACGACGCGCAAGCTAGTGAATTTACTGTCCAATTCACTAGCTTGCGCGTCGTGCTAGGGCTGTTTTCATGCTGCCGATCGCCTTAAGGCAAATGGCATGGCGAGAGAAAAGACCATATTTCTTCGTTGATTCCGTGCTTCACAGCCCATCCATGCCCGAATCCTTGGAGCATTCTCAATTGTGTTGGGTGCCCCGCCTTTTCAAAGGCCTCGCGTGCGTCTTGAACTTGCTGGTAGCTGACCTGCAGATCTTCGCTCCCTGTATAGAACAAGATCGGACATTTGTTTTTCGTATTTAACGGCTCTTTGCCAAGCGGATCAGGCAGCGGCAACGTCTGGGTTGTCGTGTGGAATCATTGGATGCCAGTTCAAGTTTTTGCCCTGTGGATAAACCAACAGAAAATTCTATTCAACAGCCAGTCGATCTAGCTGTGTGTAAGCAGCCATTTCATCTGTTGTATCAAGAGCCCCATGCAAGGCGACGAGCAGCGGACGACTCGTACCTGAAGGGTTGTTGTCAGGGATGACGATCCGATACGAACGCTCGATTCCATCGATTGTGATTGTTTGATGTTCGATTCTCGCCGGCAGGTTCCCTGATCTCTGCCATACAAAGGAAAGGAAAAGGATGAAGGATGTGGCAGCGAGGACGCAACTCGCGGAAAACACAGATCTCAAATGGATGCTCCATTTTTGGTTGGATTGAAGGGCAAAGCTGGCTGAAGCCGGTACACCAACGTAAGCGAAAGACTCGGTGCAATCCTTACATTTAGTTCTAACGTCCAAATTGACAGGTTTGTACGTCCACTTTCTGGATTTTTCATCTATTCTCTTAACTTGAAGGCAAATTTGATCGTTTTCCGTTCGCACCTGTCTCTGTCCAAATCGCGAGGTTGACAATGGGTCAACTACTTTTCGTATTGTTTGGCTTTTTGCTCTTCATGCTCGTTTGGGCTGCAACTGGCCATGGTATTTGGGTTCTGTGCGCATCGCTCTTTCGTGGCATCAACAGACGGTCTTGCCCCGACTGCAAAGAGCAAATATCCGCTTCCGACAAAGCTTGCCCCAAGTGTGGCTGGACTAGCCGGCCGGTCAGCCGCGCCGCAGCCACGCGGGTTTGCCAATATGCACTCAGTACCGCATACGAACGGGGTATTATCGATAAAGAATCGCTTGACCGAGGTACTGCAGCTCTTCTGCAACTTGACCAGACCCCATCGGCTGAAACAAGAACCAGTTCGGCGATCCCGACACAGCCGCTTCAACCGGTAACAGTTCCGCTGGCAACAACGATTCCACGTCCAAAAACGAATGGTCTGCCCTCGAATGTGGCAGCGACCGGGGGCACGCTCAATCCAGTAGCCCTATCGACACCGAAAGTTGATGATCCAGCGTTGGTGGATGCGGCGGAATCGTCGATGGTCAGCCCAATCAACTCCGCGGCTCAGGAGCTTCCTCCCGTCCTTGCAGCAGCGGTTTCACAATCGCAACCGCACGCGCTTGATCGCGAATACCTCGCGCCGCCGAAACCTGCTGCGCCGCGAATGGCTCAGATCAAGCAGACTTGGGGAAAATGGCACAATGCCTTCATGGAAGAAAAGAACATTCAATGGGGAGAGCTTGCGGGTGGACTGCTTATTCTCTGTTGTTCGACGGCCCTGGTTCTCAGTTTTTGGGAGCACATTGCGTCGAGGCCATGGCTCAAGTTCTCGATCTTCACTGGCATCAACGCAGCAATCCTGGGGCTTGGGCTGAATGCCTGCCATAGATGGAAGCTTCCGACCACAAGCCGCGGGATCTTGATGATCGGTTTGCTCCTTTTGCCTTTGAACTTCTTAGCATTTGCAATCTTCACGCTTGGGGCACCCTGGGATTGGTGGACTGTCATTGGCGAATGCCTTTCACTTGGATTGCTCGGTTGTCTAGCGTGGTTTGCGGCCAAGGTAGTCACACCGCAATGCGAAGCAGTCACGACCGCTACGGTAGTCGGTTTTGCAATCGCAAACTTGCTAGTCCGACGACTAGTCGATGCGGAGTCTGGAACGCTAACACTCTTGGTAAGTGGTGGTGTATTGGTCGGTTTTTACGTTGCCTGCATGTTGATAGGCAAGCGATCCTTATTCCATCCGGACAATTCTGAAACCAATGCATTGTTCCGGCTTCTAGGCTTGGGCTCGTTTGGTTTTCTCATTGCATTCGGCTTGCTTTTGGGGTGCAGTCGCACACCTCTTCAGTCCATACATTATCTCAGCCCACTGTTTTGGCTTGCTGCGATTCCATCGCTGATTTATTCCATCTCGATCGGACTTCGAGCACCACGAAAATCGCAGCTGTTGCTTGCATCGATCCTGCTTGGTTCATTCGCGATCGGAATAGCTTGCTTCGGTGTCGTGTTTGCTTGGCCGACGCCGCTTTTGATGGTAGCCAGCTTGATTGGTATTGGGGTGCTCGTTGCCTTTATTAGCAAGGAGATTCATTCTCCGAAGCTGGGATTCGTTTGGTACATGATTGGTGGTGGCATTGCGGTTATCGGATGGCATGTAGCTCGCGGACATGTGGATTTGCTCAACGACAATTGGCAGCCAATGTTGCGAGGAATTGCTTCAGCGGACACCGGCTTCGTGCTCGTCGCCTGGAGTGCAGTCTGCTTAGCACTCTCAGCCATATTATCTAAGCAGGATCGCGCCGAGTATGGTTTGGTCGCACTCAAATCGGGCGGCCTGAACGGTATCGTCGGCACGATTTTGCTGACCGTTTTTGGATTCGGACGACACGAATATGCAACAAGCGTTTCACTGATCTACTTAGTCTATGCGATCGTAATGATCGTCGTGTCTTCCTTGAGAGGATTAAAGGTTCTCGAGGCTATTGCGGGCGCCTTCATTGTTGCCGCGTGCTTTCAAGGAATCACGTTTGGGTGGCTGGAGGAAGCGGGGATACTGGCGTCTGCGTACTGGTCGCTAACGGCCGCAGCATTGATACTGGTTGTTGCGCATTCCGCTCGCAAATCGATTCTCGGCAATTCAAGGCAACAACAAAAGACTGCACAGGAGCCGTTGACCGCTTGGTATCGAGGAATCGCGATTTTGGACCTTGCGATCGCTCTTTTGTGGCTTGTGATGAGTGAGTCGGGAACTGCGCGTCCTGAGGTACTATTGATTGGCGTGATGGAAATCGTTTTATTGGCAGCGATCTGGAGTGCGTTGTCATGCCTGGAATCAAAAGCGGTGGACTGGTCCGTTGCGCAGATCATCGGGATGACCGCCGGACTGGTTTGGATTCATCATTATGCCAAGGATCAGAGTTGGTATGAACACAATCCGTACGGTTTTGTCCATCCGTTTTCGATTCAATTGGATATTGCGTGGATTGCGATCTTCGCTTCGGTGAGCTTGCTTGCTGTGGCGATTGTTGAACGCTGGGAAAGCAAATGGCAAACCGTAGACGATTCCCCTTCGCACTTAAAGAAAATGCGACAACGGTTTATCGCGTTGAACGATTATTCGATTGCTCCCTCGCTCTCGGTGTTTGCGGTACTTGGTTTCGTTTCTTTGGCGTATTACGGAGCGGCACCTGGTAGCCTACAGGAGTTGATGCCGCGGGATGGGTTGAACAGTACTCAGTCGGTCCAATTTGAAGTTGCACGAGAAACAGTAACGCGACTGGTGCCGGATATTGCGGAACTTGAATTTGCGGCGATCCCGCATTGGGCCGCGGGTTGGAATGCGGAGAGCATCGCAAGCGGTTTCGTTGGTTTACCGCGTATGTTTTGGCTTTGGTGCATCTTGTGCTTAAGCTTGGCGGTTGGCAATTGGAGCCAGGCCAGTCGGCTAAGGTCTTGTGGGCTGATAGTTTGCATTCTTTCCATCGCGATACCGTTGGCGACTCATTGGGAGTCGGATATTGCGGTGGCGTCGGCCCTAAGGTGGACGACGAGCATTGCATTTGGGATCGGGTGTTTTGTTCTTTGCGGTTGGTATGTGGTTCGAGCAAGCAAGGGGACCTCGACACCGGAGAGTCTGACAGGTCGCTTTGATTCCTACTTCGCAACTCTTGTCGGAAGTTTGCTGATCCCACTAGTCCTACTGGGAGTTGTTGTCGTCGCAGGGACGGTGCCACACTTTATGTTCGATGCTACATCGGCAGCGGTTTGGATCGGCACTGGGGCCATTGCTCTTTGCGGTGCGGCTGTTTTTCCGTTCGCAAGTCGATCATCAGTGACGTCGGGAGCGGGGAAATATGGAATAACAGCCACGGTCATGCTGGTTGCGCCCTTTTTAGCTTGGTTTGTATTGCAAATCGTGTTGGCGTTGGTCGCGCATCCTTTTACAGGCCCAAACGGGAACAGCATCTTTATTCGCATCGGCTTGGCTTCGTCCTACACAATTCCAATTTTAGTGTTTGCTATCGGACTTATTGCGAACTCCGTTGTACGTCGCAGCCCTGTGATCGCGTTTGCTTCATGCCTCGTTTTGCTTTTGTCGGGGCTAGCTGGGTTTATGTTGACATTCAAGTCCGAGGGGCTCAAGCCGACTGCTTGGGTTGGTTTGCTGGCTACATTGACCATCGTCAGTGGAGGATTTGCTTTGGTTTGGAATTGGTATTCGCAAAGAAAGCCGATGGGCTGGTTGTCGCGACTTGCAACCAGCGCAGACTTAGATGAGGGGCGAAACCGATGGCGAGGGAATTTGCTGCAAATCGCGAATGGTTTTTTGGGGGCAAGCGTTTGCCTGACTGCAATCTTAATGTTTCTCAGCGGGTCGATTTTGAGTCGACTCGAAGTATTTGCGTTGCTCGGCGTCGTATCGGTGGGAGTCGCTTGCGCGGCAAATTTTTTCGCGACCAAAGAAACGATGTGGCACTGGTGGTTTGTTGCAGTGTCGTTTCTCACTTCTGGAATTCTAGCAGGAGTCGCCAGCAACGCGACACTCGCGATCGAGTTACCTTGCGTTGTACTGCTCGGTTGTGCAGCGATCATGGCCTGGTTAGTCGCGAGGCCTGCGAAGGCGATTGAAGGTAGTTTGACAGGCACCGCAGGCGAACGCATGGCCATGTCGTTGCCATTGGTGCAAAGCTTCTTTCTGGCTCTGCGTCTGTTGCCGTTTGGCAATACCGAACTGCATGCGTCAAGTATCCTTTTGGCCGTCACTGCAATATCGCTGATGATCGGATGGAGAACGGGACGTTTTGGATTTGGAGTTGGTGCGATTGTAGCGGCACAGACCGCGGCACTTGTTCATACGTCGTCTGCTTGGAGCGGCTCGACCCCAATTGATCACATCGCCAACACGTTGCTGTTGCAAATCAGTACTGCGGTTCTGATGAGTTTCTTCTGTTCACTTGCAGGGTTTGCGACTTCCATGCGGATCTTGCATGGAGCAGCAATTTCCCTGCTAGCCGCAATGAGCGTCGTGTGGTATCTGGGTAGTCTCAACGTATTGCTGGCTCCCTATTCTGCCTGGTACTACGCGTTTGCCATTCTAGTGGCTTGGGTTGGCAGCATCGCCCGATATTGGACGCGACCGACGAAGATGACCGATCTTATGGTGTACGTGAGCGCATTGTGTTCCGTCATCTTGTTCTTCCAATTTGTGCATGCAGCACCCAAGGAATTGCATTGGATCTCCACGTTGGGATTTGCTGCCTTTTGCCTTGCAAGTAGTTTTGTGTGGCGAGCCAGTGACCGGATCCGGGACGATGTCAACCGAACGAAACTTCTCCCGACTCTCGCTCCGGGTAGCGGATCGATGGTCGTCATTGTCGCGAATACGCTATTGGCATTTGGAGTAGTTGGGCTAGCGATTGCGGCCCAGTTTTTATGTGAATCGCAGCCTCTTCGGCTGGCTTCTTCGCAAGCGATCATGGCGGTGGCGTTCGCAGTCGGGTTGCTTGCGAGATATAAAGACAGTCGCTTAGTAGTTGCGGCTGGCTCCAATTTCGACGACAGTTCGCGAATCATGCGTCTTATTGCTTTGCTATTTGGTGTTTGCGCGGCGGTGGCTTTGGGGTGGCATTTTGACTCCATCGAGAACATCAGCCTTCTCAATCGGCTGTCGTATGCGAGCCTTAGCGCAGCGCTGATGGGGATGGTCTATGGATATGCATTGATCAAGTGGATCGGGTTGTCGGAGCGTTGGTGTGATGCTGCATTGTCGTTGATGCCGTACTTGCTTGGTACGGCGGCCGTGGGTGTCTGCGTTGTGTTGCTTTCGGAATGGTCGCTGGGATACGAAGCGCTGCATGTCAAGATGTCGTTTGCTGCAATTGTTTGCATTCTCCTGGCTTTGATCGCGTCGATTGCGGCGAGCCTGACTGCGGCCTTAATACCTGGTCGGGATCCGTTCGGTTTGACTGAAAGAGGCCGAACAGCCTATGTTTATGTGAGTGAAGCACTTTTGGTATTGTTGGTAATGCACATGCGTCTGACGATGCCGTGGTTGTTTGGGGGATGGGTCCAAGCCATTTGGCCACTATTGATTATTGGGTTAGCGTTTGTCGGGTTGGGGGTCTCGGAGTGGTCAAAGCGGACTAAGTTCCGTGTATTGTCTGAACCATTGGAGAGGTCCGGCATGGTATTGCCGATATTACCATTGTTGACCCATTGGCTTGTTCCGTCACATGTTGATTATGGGGTTTCTCTGTTGTGCGCGTCGATCGCTTATGCTTCGTTTGGGTATCTACGTAAATCGGTGCTCTACTGGGGCGCGAGTGTCGTCACAGGCAATGGAGCGCTTTGGTATGCTTTGCATAGTACGGATTTTCGTTTCGTGGATCATCCGCAATTGTGGGTCATTCCGCCAGCGATTAGTATTCTCGTAATTCTTCAGGTGCTCCGTGAACGTTTGCCTAGGGAGCAGGTAGCGGCTGGTAGATACATTGCGACGGGGAGTATTTACGTTGCATCGACCGCAGAAGTATTCATACAGGGGATTTCGGCGGCACCGTGGCTTCCGATTGTTTTGGCTGGTCTTTCGATTGGTGGGATTTTTGCTGGGATTGCGTTACGGATTCGGGCGATGCTTTGGCTTGGACTGATGTTTTTGTGCGTGGCCATGTTTACGGTGATTTGGCATGCGGCGGTGGATTTGGCGCAGACATGGGTGTGGTATGTAAGCGGGATCGTAATGGGGATGATGATTCTTACGATGTTCGCACTTTTTGAGAAACGACGGGAGCAGTTGAAGGGTTTGGTCTCAAAGCTGCAAAGTTGGGACGATTAGAACATTGTCGTTTTGATAGTCCGAAGCGTATGCGAGGAAATACAGTTCAACCTCGCTTATGCGTTTTGAAGTAGCGCGTTTTCTGTGCTTCCGGGCCAACGGCCCAGAAATTTAAATAGCCCAGCCCAGCGGGCTGGGTATTCGTTGCAATTGCTCTTAAGGGCTAAAGGCCCGACCGTTTGTTGGTTAACGTCTCCAACCGCAGTAAACTGCCGGGCCGTTGGCCCTATCAATTCCTGTGCTTGAATTGACCCAGCCCTTCAGGCTGGGCTATGTAAACGACCGGGGCTTTGCCCCTTAATCAAATAACGCAACTCCTCGCTTACGCGTCGGGTTACCATTTCAAGGAGTGACCAAATGCCACCGGATAGTTGTGCAAAACATGCATCCGTTATACTTGCGATTACCCTGAGTTGAAGAACGGGATCTTTCCTCCCCGCATTTGCTTTCCGATCAAACGAGTCCTACATGCCCACTCAAAATGAAAAAGCTTCCAAGCGAAGCTGTCTGTTTTTGTCCATCATGATTTTTGTGGTGTTGCCGTTTTCGCTGATCCTGCTGCTGCTTTTGCTGTGGTTCGGTCGCGAGTCGTCTGGCAACCGCCGTCTAGCCACACGCAAGGCAAGCATTGTGAAGCAAGGCCTGCCGATCGACGACGCGTCCCTGGACCAATACTATCGAGATCGCACCGACCCAACGAACGCGGCGGCGTGGAAAAGTGTTTTGACCACGATGGCTAGTGAGGACTTCAAAGCGTCCTTGAAAGGGGTGGCGATTTTGTCGGAGACAAGTGAGCAGCCCATTGTTCCAGATCATGAATGGAAGGAAGAAGTGGATTCGATTGCCTTCTTGGAAAAATGGAAAACTCTCCACGCAGAAGCGGTTCAGCTCTCCACAGATGCAAAACCGGTTCAGTTCCCGACAGTCTTCGACTCATTCAATACAATGCTTTCTGAAGTTCAGGAACTTAGGCAAGTTGCGAGGTTCTTGGAGCTTGAGGGGCGTGTTGGGTTGCGTGCGCGCGACTCCGCTATCGTGCGTGAAAATATTGACGCTCTGCTTGGGCTGAGCAAAGTTCCATCGGGCTCCCCGATTCTAGTTTCGCAATTGGTCGCTATCGCCATGGACGGCATCGCTATGGGCTTGTTGAAAGACTCGCTTGAGTATGACGTTTTGAGCGAAGCGGACTTGAGAATTTTGTTACCGAAAGTGCTGTTAGATATCAACGTGGGTGACGAGTGGAAGATGACTATTGCTGGCGAACGCGCGATGGCATTGCCGGTATTCACGGACCCAGCGAAGGCGAGGGCGGCAGGTATTGCTTCGATACCGGGCAGGTCTCGCGATGCCCTTCTCTATTTGGATTTGTCGGAAGAGATCATGTCTGTTTCCTCTGAGAATCTAAAGGAATTCAAGGCCAAGCTGCAGAATATGGAAGACAAGGTAAGGGGAATTTCGAATGGAAATTTGCTTTCCAGGTTTGATTCCATCATGACCATGCAAACGTTGCCTGCGATGGGCGCCTGCGGAGAAGCTTTCTGTCGAAGAGCATTGCAACACAGGATCGCCGCTCTTGCCATCGGACTCCGATTGCACGAAGATCGCACTGCATCGTTTCCGACTACGCTTGAGGCTCTTACCGAAATCCCGTTGGACATCAAACGCTTGATGCCGACGAACACTACTTCCTTCGGCTATCGAAAGGACGGGGACAACGCCAAGCTCTGGGGTGGAAGCTTCAGAGACTCCCTAACCATCGCAGCTGAACCGCACGGGGCGCAGACAGAGGGCGAAGACAACCTCGCGAAATCCAATAGGGCACTTTGGCTTTGGGAATTGCCTGCCGGGAAAAAGTAATGCGTTTTTGACAACGTAGCAGGTTTCGTGAGAAACCGGATTTTGTACAAAGGGCCCTGAACGCAGATTTCTCACGAAACCTGCTAACGACGCGTGCCAAAAACAGCGTCAAACATTGCCTATTTGGGCGGAGGTCGTTTTCGAGAATTGCCCAGTAGTTACAATGTCCTTCGTATCGGACCGTTAACTACCGCGCACGAAATCGGTTCATCGACATCATTGACATTTCCCACCTAAAAACATAGGCAAATCATGGCAAAAAAGCACTTTACTCTTCTGGCTCAGTTGGCTTTCGGTACGGTTTCTTTGATTTGTTTGCCGGCCGCTTCTTCCGCCGCAGATTCGGTGATGCTTGGAAAAGACGAATTGACCAAGGGAATTCCGGGCTCCGCCGCCTTGTCCGTGGCCGAAATCAAGAAATTTTTAGCGAACCCAGCCAACCACACCGAACTGCAAGTGAAATTGCCAGAAGGACTCGCTGCGGGTGTCGATGCTCTTTACATTCCAGCCGACAACCCTCTGACGAGAGCCAAAATCGAGTTGGGTCGCCAACTCTATTTTGACAAGCGATTGTCGAGTGACAGCACAGTCAGTTGCGCTGACTGCCACAGCCCCACGAATGGATACGGCGCAAACACCCAGTTTGGGGTTGGTGTTCGTGGCCAGACAGGCAACCGAAACTCGCCTGTTTCTTTCAATCGAATCTTGAGCAAAGCACAGTTCTGGGATGGTCGAGCGGGCAGCCTCGAAGATCAAGCGATCGGCCCAATGGCTAACCCAATCGAAATGGGAAATACCCACGATGCTGTCATCAAGCTGGTGATCAGCAACGAGGGCTATCGCATTCAGTTCGAAAAAGTATTCGGCAGCAAACCCAATATTGCGGACGTCGGTAAAGCGATTGCTGCGTTCGAACGAGTGTTGGTGACAGGACCAAGCCCGTACGATTACAACGAACCCGTCCGCAGAATGCTCGAATCCTTTCCGGAAGAACTTTCCGACTTGCCTGCCTTGAAGAAAGAAGATCCAGAGATGTTCGCGAAGTTCACGGCCCTCAAGTCCGCTGCGGACGCTCACAAAATGAGCGACGAGGCCAAACGAGGACGCGATCTGTTCTTTAGCGTCAAATCAAATTGCTCTGCCTGTCACGTCGGCGCGAACTTCACTGACGAACTCTATCACAACTTGGGCGTCGGGATGGAGGCCAAGGAACCTGACTTGGGGCGCTTTACTCAAACCAAAGTCGAAAAGGACAAGGGAGCATTCAAGACGCCAACGCTTCGCAATATTTCCCAAAGTGGTCCTTACATGCATGACGGAAGCCAGAAGACCCTTGAAGAGGTCGTCGAGTGGTACGCAAAAGGTGGCCATCCCAATCCCCATCTAAGCGACAAGATCAAGAAGCTGGACCTAACAACTCAGGACAAGAAGGACTTGGTCGAGTTCATGAAATCATTGACCGGACCGTTTCCGACGGTAGAGACAAGTCGGTTGCCTGAGTAAGTGAGCCGCAGGCGAATCTCGTTCCCTGGCTCCGCCTGGGAACGCACTGAGACGGAGGCTCCTGCGCCTCCTGAGTTCACAAAGTCCATGCAAAACACCGGGCAGAACCCCGAAAGCTGTGCGTCCCCAGGCGGAGCCTGGGGACGAATGACCAGGTTTCTCTCGAAACCTGCTACTCGAAATTGCTTCACGGTCAGCTTATCGAAGCTACTCCTCCAACAGTTCACCGACCAGTTTTTCAATTGTCTTGTCGACCGTGGCCCCCTCCCAGTTGAGTTCGCCCTGGTGCCAGAAGCGAATGTAGCCATTCTTGTCGATGACATAGACCGTTGGCCACATCGTGTTGGACCATGTATCCCAATTGCTGTTTTTAACGTCCACCAAAACCGGAAATCCAAAGCCTTTTTCCTTGGCTGCTCTTAATACCTGATCAACATCGCGTTCGGCTGCGGTCTCCGGTGTTTGGATGCCGATGACACTTACACCACGTTTGGTAAGTTGTTCGTGCCATCGGTTGTAATGCTTGAAGTTGGCCACACAGTTATGGCATTGGAAAGCATAGAAGTGGAGCAAGACAACTTTTCCTCGTTGGTCAGCCAGCTTGGTCGCAGATCCAGACCAATAGCCGCTGTCCACTAATTCCGGTGCCAACGGATAGATGCGAGTCAGCTTCATTGTGTCAAACGTTGCGCCCATCATTTTGCCAAATGCATTCTTTTGTGGGCCGGTCAACAAATCAGCGATTCCTTTGGCCTCCGATTCAGTAGCTGTTTTCAATTCGGAGATCAGCTTCTTATCCTGGGCTTTGGCCGCTTGCAATTTCTTGGCTGCATTGTCTGTGACTGTATACAACTCATCCACTTTCGCGGATTGGCTCTTCGTCAAATTTAATGTCTTTATCACATCAGGGCGAGCAAAAATACGAGTCCCTTGTGATTGCAATTCGATCTGCTTCAGTCGATCCATTTTTTTGGGCGAAACGTGATCCTTGAGTAGATCAATCAAGGCTTGCTCTTGCTTGGCGATGACTTTTCGCTGTTCGTCTAGCGGGCGAATGCGGACACGCCACCAAGGTCCATCGATCTTCGCCAGTTCGCTCAAAAACGAATCGAGCGAGTCCCCTTCCAAATCCAGTTCTTTTTGAACCTCGGGCGCATGAATCAATTTGAGAAGATTCTGCGGAACCGTCGTCAACGTGGCCGGAACTGGCTCCAAAGGAATGGGGTCCGCTGCATTCAAGTGGAGATTTGAAATGGTGGTTGCCGTGGAAAAGAAGGCAATCAACGCTGCGTTCCGAAACGAATTGAAGCTGACTAACATCGAACCACTCCCTTGAATTGCGTTGGCACAGCAGCCTTATGGGTGGCGTCCAACGGAAGCTTGCGGAATTTACCTGCAGTCTTGACGTGACCACTCCGTGAATCTTACTCCAATTTGCACGTATTTCACAAATTTCGTTTCCGAAATACCTAGCACGATGCGCAAGTTTTGAAGTTGCACTATTCGATTTAGGGGCAAAGCCCCGGTCGTTTACATAGCCCAGCCTGAAGGGCTGGGTCAAATCAGGCACAGGAAATTGATAGGGCCAACGGCCCGGCAGTTTGCTTCAGTGAGAGACGTTAGCCAACCAACGGTCGGACCTTTGGCCCTTTAGATCATATGGAACGAATACCCAGCCCGTTGGGCTGGGCTATGTAAATTGCTGGGCCGTTGGCCCGGAAGCACAAAAAACGCGCAGTTTCAAAACTAGCGCTTCGTGCTACGTTTTGAGTGAATTCACTAGCTTGCGCGTCGTGCTACGTCTTGATTCCCAGTTCATCAATCTTCGCATACTCGGACGCCAGAACTTGTTTGCTCGGCGCCCCCAACCAATCTTCGATCAACGTTGCATATAGCCGGCGAAAATCGGTATGGTGCTTCAAGTCGCCATCGTCCAAATCGCTCAGGCTCGGCTGTGCTCCTATCAATGATTTTTCAAGCTTCGGGCCGGACAAGAAAGCGGGAGCGGCCGCTCCATGGTCGGTCCCTTGGCTTGCGTTTTCTGCAACACGTCGACCAAATTCGCTGAAGGTCAAAACCATGACGCGATCTTGCAAGCCAGCGCTGTTCAGTCGCTTATGAAAGGCACTCAAAGCTTCCGACCACTGTCGCATCAATCCAGCATGAGCCAGGAGTTGATTGGCATGCGTATCGAAGCCATCCAACGTCACATAGTAAACTCGAGTCTTCAGCCCGGCCAATAACAACCGCGATACCACCTTGAGCTTCTCTCCCAAATGCGAATTCGGAAAGTCACCTGCGCTGTCAGGCGAGGCAAGTGCTTTTTCCAATCGTTCGCTCGCGTGCATGGCAGCCGAAGTGCTCGCAGAAACAAAATCAAGCAAGCTGTTCTCCGATGTGACCGCAGCTCTTGGTTGTGGCTCCATTTCTTCTTTGCTTGCCACGCTTCCCTCGGGCTTGCCCTTCCATCGAAGCTGATCGATGGAGGACAACGACGGAGTTTGGACACCGCGAGCCACCAGTGCAAGCGGCAACTGTTCACTCCCCAAATGGAGCCCCAACGAATCGGTTGCATCGGCATTCTCGAGCTGACTGCTCTGTGAAAAATAGCGTCCCAGCCAGCCTTCGGTTCCACGAGCTTCTTTCCGCTGACACGAATGCCAGATATCCATCGACTCAAAATGGGACCGATTCGGGTTCGGATAGCCAATCCCTTGCAGCACGCAAAACTGCTTGTTTTCGATGAGGTCAGCCACGCCTCTCATTGATGGATGCAATCCGATATCTGCGTTGAGCTTAAGAACCTCGTCTTTCGAAATAGCAAGCTTCGGCCTCGCCTTGTAATAGAGGTCATTGGAATAAGGGACAACCGTATTGAGACCGTCATTGCCGCCCGAAAGCTGAATGACGACTAGCACGCGCTCTTGGCTATTGGGCTGAGCGTTCAAGCTGGCGGCCAGAGTTTGCATCCAGCCATGTGGCGCAGCCGAACCGATGGCCAAAGCAGCTGCCCCTTGCAGGCTGGTAGAGGTAAAGTTTCGGCGATTGATGCGATAGTTCATGATTGGTGGTTACGATTGAAAGTTAAGACAAATGAATTTTTGGACGGCTTGCTAAGTAAATCATGGTTTGGCTAGCCCAGCGATCCATTGAAGGCGTAAAGGATCGCTCGATGTGCGATTTCTCGGCGGCGTTTAAGTCTTCGGCAAAGAACTGGCTAGCAAACCAATTGGAGAACTGTGCTGAATCGGAAGCACCGTTTTTCTTAGCAAACTCCGGAAGCTTCACGCGTTCAAATCGGGACGTTTCATGTTGAATAAGTTCGTAAATTAAGTTCGCGCGGCCGACAAGAGTCGATGAGTTGATCCAGGCGCGGCCACCCTCCCAACCTTTCACATTAGGCGGGAAGAGAACCGATTGACCGATCGTTTTCAATCGGTCCGACAGAAAGCTCATGTTCGTTGAGCACTTGAGTGTTCGCATTAAGCCAACTGCTAACTCGACTGGCGAACGGACTTTGCGGCCAATGCTCCAACCGCTCAGCATCAATCGGCTACCAAGAATCATCTGCACAACACTTGCAATCGAGTTGTTGGTCGTCGTCAATCGCTCGGTAAGTGGCGCAAGAAACGCATCCGTGGGCTCGGCATCTTCGATCACGAAAAAGCGAAATAGCTTTCGAACGATAAACCTCGGCATGTGCGGACTTGCCAGGACACAATCGATAGCAGCTTCACCTGACTCAATCGCAGGCTGTCCGAGAATCGTCTTCATCGAATCATCATGCTGGCCCGGATTGAATCGAAACTGCTTTCTGCGAATCTCCCAGCCTGTGAAGCACTTGGCTAACTGTTGGACATCCGCCTCGGTGTAGTTGCCTTCTCCAAGGCAGAAAAGCTCCATCAACTCGCGAGCGAAGTTTTCGTTGGCATGCGCTTTCCGATTTACGATGCTATCAAGGTAAATCAGCATGGCGGGATCTTTCGCGATTCCCTGTGCCAGGTTTCGGAAGTTGCCCAGCGCGTTTTGTCGGAGGAGCTGGTTCTGTGTGTGCATCAATTCGACATCTAAGACCTTCTCCGCCCCGGTTGCAAAGTGACCATGCCAAAACAGGGTCATCTTTTCGGTGAGCGGCGTTGGTGTGTTCAGCATGCGGTGCAACCACCAGGATGCCAATTGCTTCATATCGGACGTTGCCAGCACGGATTTTCTAAGTTCGGCAGAATCCGTTTCGAATGAGTCGGCCTCAAACGACGGAAGGGATTCGCCCCGTACCATCTTCGCAACGACTTCCTCAGGTTTCAATGCCACAGTGGCATGCAGTTGCTCGGTAGTCGCAGCAAAACCCGAGCGTCGATGGAGCAACGCCGCTCGGCGGAGATCCCAAGGCTCTTCCTGCGACGGCTCCCAGGCTTGCCAGGCGACAGCAGGGTCGATGTCATCAAGCCGCATCGTCGAGGGAATCAGTTTCGATTTCATGGTTCGGATCTGCTTGGGTTTACGATGACTCATACGACTTTCGGTCATATCTCGGGAGGGCGAGGCTCCTGCCGAGCCGTTAGATTACCAGCTCGGCAGGAGCCTCGCTCTCCCATTTTTTCGAGCGATTGGGCTGCCAAAAAACCATGTTTCGGTCTCTCGGCACGAGCCTTACTGAACACAGCCGACAAAGGTCAAAGTAGTAGGCACATTCCATTTGCCGTTCACCAGGAATCATTGTCAATTCACACCAGCGGACGGCACGACGGAGCGTGCCTGCTACTTTTCTCGGCACGAGCCACACCGTCCTCCTTCATTCTACTAATCACTTCGCACTCTGGATCTCATAATGCTTGCGCAATTGCTGAAGAGCTGAGTCGACGAGCATTTCGCCACTTCCTTCCGCACAGCGAGCTGAGACCACTTCGTAGTTGCCTTGCGCATACGCTTGTCGAGCCGGAACGTAACCGACTGAGCCATTCGCTAGTTCGCTGATGGTCGTTGTCACAAAGGGCGAGCCGTCCTTGATCGCTAGCCCCAGCTGAACGAATATCTCTCCAGGCAATGAAACCCAAGCGATATCTTTGCCGAGGGAAATCACTTGCACTTCGGCTTCGATGGGCTCGCCGTTTCTTGCATCGACGTCCAAGATTCGGAAGGCTTCGACCATTTCCATGAAGGGAGCAGGTTTGTCGCTGTTGGCACGGTCCGAAATGGACTTGGCCCACTCGATCCGCTCCTGGTTTGTGGCCTTTAATCGATCCGACGAATAATTCGCCAACGGCAATTTGACCATTTGTTTGGTTGCATGCAGCCGAGTTCCGGTCGTCGCCTCGAGATTGTTTAAACTGCGAAGCACAGCCCCAGCCAATCGGGTCCCGATGCGGGCTGCTTCGGCGTGCCCTTTTTGATCGAACCCATTTCGGACATCGATATGATTGACATCGCCACAACAGCCGGTCGAGTATTGCAAGTGACATTTTGGGCCAAACACGCGACCTAAGGCCTGCTCGAGGGCAAACGGCATATCGGCGCTCCATTGCGTTCCACCAACGGTATCGAGGTGAATGGAAAAGTTGCTCAATAGCCCAGTGAGTTCACGTTGCTGGTTATAAAAACCTACCATCGGCAATCGATCGTCTGTCGGGCCAGCTTCGCGAACGATGCGAGGATTGAGTTTTCCTGGATTCCAACCGACCGTACCATCCGTCATAAAGAATCGTCGGTTGAACGCGAGCTGCGTTTCTTGACCGATTGCATGTCGAACGGCGACTGGCTGTTTGGCTGCCACCGCTTTGGCAACGCTTTCTGCAAGTTTGCTCGGCAGCTCGAGCATGTATTGTTTGGTTTCGTCCGCATCGTTCCCGAACCGGTTGTAGCGGGACGAATTTGGGTCGTACAAAACGGGGCCGGTGTGCGAGTGCGTCGCCGTGATGAGAACTTGCTCGGGGGCAAGTCCGCATTGCGACTTGACGATGCGACGTGTTTCATCGGTCAGCCAATGTGTGGTTGCGATCAAGTCGATCGAGATCATTGCAATCGAGTTCTTGCCATCGTCCATCACCGTTGCCTTGGCCCAGAGCGGATCGTGCGTCTCCGTGGAAAGCCGCTTCCCGTAATAGCCAGCCATAGGGGTCGGACGAACGGGTGTGATGTCCACTTGTGCAAACCCAACTTGGAGAAGCGGTGCTTCTTTTGGATCGTTCGTTTGTGCCAAGGTTGAGGCCAAGGGCAATATGAAACAACCACAAAAGGCAAACAGAGCGGACTTCACAATGAGAGGTTTTGTCATGATTCAAGCGGTTTCTGGGCGGGATTTGAAATCGATGAGGCGGGAGACCTCAGTTATAAACTGTTTCTGCTAGTCCGTGGGCGCGATTTGACGTTTCCTGCTCGTTCCTAAGCGTACCCCGGATTGCGAAAAACCAAGGAAATCGTTATCTTCCTGCGCTGAGAAAATCCTATCGTACGACAACAATTTCACCCATTTCAATACATTTTTCAAAGCCGAACCGATGAACGCACCAACACATTCGCTTCCCCAACTGGCTGTTGACACCATTCGAACACTCAGCATGGACGGCGTCCAAGCTGCGAATAGCGGCCACCCAGGGACCCCAATGGCTCTCGCCCCGGTCACGTTTCAGCTTTGGACCGAGGCCATGCGTTACGATCCAATGAATCCGAATTGGGCCAACCGCGATCGATTCGTTTTGTCCTGCGGTCACGCTTCGATGCTGCTTTACTCGATGATTCACTTGGCAGGGATTCGGGGTGTCGATGCTCATGGCAAAGTGACGACCGATGAATCGATCACTATCGAAAACATTAAGAATTTCCGACAACTTCACAGCCCATGTGCCGGTCACCCAGAACTCGGCTATGCAGCTGGAATTGAAACGACCACGGGTCCGCTCGGACAAGGGGTCGGCAATTCCGTTGGCATGGCGATCGCAAGCAAGCACTTAGGTGCCAAGTACAACAAGCCTGGTTTGACTCTTTTTGATTACGACGTTTACGCTCTGTGCAGCGACGGCGATTTGATGGAGGGGATTTCCTCTGAGGCTGCCTCGATGGCCGGCCATTTGAAGCTTTCGAATCTATGCTGGATCTACGACGACAACGGGATCACGATTGAGGGACATACCGATCTTGCATTTACCGAAAATGCGTCGCAAAAATTCCAAGGACTCGGCTGGAACACGATCCTTGTCGAAGATGCAAACGACCTCGTTGCTCTTCAAAGTGCCTTTGATGCTTTCAAAGCAACTACGGACAAGCCAACGCTGATCATTGTCCGGTCCATCATCGGCTTCGGCTCCCCGAACAAAGCCAATACGCACAATGCCCACGGCGCACCGCTGGGTGACGAAGAGATCAAACTGACGAAGAAGGCCTATGGCTGGCCAGAGAACGAAAAGTTCTTGGTCCCAGACTCGGTAAAGAAGTACTTAGCCGACACCATGGGCGAACGGGGTAAGAAGGCTCAA
Source organism: Pirellula sp. (assembly GCA_031424235.1). Lineage (GTDB taxonomy): Bacteria > Planctomycetota > Planctomycetia > Pirellulales > Pirellulaceae > JBKCUI01. The sequence continues at coordinate 8,723 of JANPHB010000147.1, read as the reverse complement.
GCTGCATGGACGAAGGTGTTTGCTGACTACCAAGCGAAATTCCCTAAAGAAGCTGACGAAGTTTCTTGCATCATTCATCGCCAACTTCCTGCGGGTTGGGATAGCGGACTCAAGCCATTTCCGGCCGATGCCAAGGGCTTGGCGACGCGTGTCAGCAGCGGCAAAGTTCTTAATATGCTCGCTCCGCACATGCCAAGCTTGATCGGTGGCTCCGCGGACTTGGCACCGTCGACGATGACCTTGCTCGACGGCCAAGGGGACTTCGAACCAGGCCAGTACGCGAATCGCAACATGCACTTTGGGATCCGCGAGCATGGAATGGCTTCGGCTCTCAACGGCATGAGCTTGTCCGGACTACGTGCCTACGGTGCTACATTTTTTGTCTTCACAGACTACATGCGACCGTCGATGCGATTGAGCAGCATCATGCATCAACCTGTCCTGTACGTCTTGACTCACGATTCGATTGGATTGGGTGAAGATGGACCGACGCACCAACCTGTTGAGCATTTGGCCGCTTGCCGTGCGATTCCAGGTTTGTATGTATTCCGACCTGGGGACGCAAACGAAGTGTTGTATTGTTACAAGGCAGCCATGAATCTTACCAACCATCCGTCGGCGATGGTGCTGTCACGGCAAAACGTTCCAACGATGGATCGCACCAAACTAGGCGATGCAGCTGGCGCCGAAAAAGGAGGCTATGTTCTGAGCGACTGTGCAGGCAAGCCGCAAGCGATCATCATGGGTACGGGAACGGAAATTCCGATCTGCATGAAGGCACAGGAATTACTGGCGGCTGAAGGGATCATGACTCGCGTCGTCAGCTTGCCATGCTTCGAGTTGTTCGACGATCAAACACCGGACTACCGAGCGAGTGTTTTGCCCAAGGATGTAACGGTACGTGTCGCATGCGAAGCAGGAATTCGTCAAGGCTGGGACAAGTACATTGGGGCTGATGGCCAGTTTGTCGGCATGAGTACTTTTGGGGCTTCAGCACCATTTGATCAACTGTATAAGCACTTTAAGATCACCGCGGAACAAATAGCTTCGCAAGTGAAATTAATGCAGATCTAACCGTTGGTGCACCGGCTTCAGCCGGCATTGGGCTAGCCCAGGTTAGCCCAGGTTTCCAGAGTGCTCGTCTGAATTCAACGTTTTGCAAAATCGATTCCGACGGTCCGGGACAAACCCGGGCCGTCGTTTCTTGTCCTCGTAGCGGAAGTTGTAAAACTTCCTGGAGTTCGAGGCACAGCGGGAACTCTCACGAGATTCCACTACTTCCTAACTCAACGCCATTCAGGACAAACCCCAACCGCCGTTTCTTGTCCTCGTAGCGGAAGTTGTAAAACTTCCTGGAGTTCGAGGCACGGCAGGAACTCTCACGAGATTCCGCTACTTGTTAACTCAACGCCACACGGGACAAACCCCGACCGTCGTTTCTTGTTGGCACCATTTCTCTGAACGATCGCAGAGGAGTGGCGATTTAGCATTTGGAGACGGTGCGACAGAAATTTGTGATGAGAAGATGCGACCCGCAAGAAAAGGGGGATCAACAAAAAAAGCACGATTCCTATCAGAATCGTGCTTATACAAGCGGATGGGGAGGGATTCGAACCCACGGACGCCTTACGACGTCTCCGGTTTTCAAGACCGGTGCAATAAACCGCTCTGCCACCCATCCGGCTAATGAAATCATTGGTCCCGTGAGTTTTCCATATTCCTGACCTAAGTCGGATTAGATTCTAAATCAAACATCCTTCCCAAGTCTACCCGAAACACCACAAAGTTGATGACTGTCTAAGCTTCCATTCGCGGCAGTTTGCCGAAGAGGAAATACTGCTGGAATAGAGTGAAGTCACACGGTATTTGCCGGTTTAGCCTTGAGCCCGTGCGACTGGTCGAACAGAATAGTGGTGCGTGGCAGGACATACGGCTAGCTCGTAATCGCGACAGCGCTGTTTCGTCTTTTTTGACTCGGCTTGACTTGGTTCGTGAAATCATTCGTCATCGCGTCTCACAAAATCGAATTGCGTTCTTTGTTGACGTGATTCGCAATTGGCCAAATGGCGTATTGGCCTTAGAGCCAGATGAGGTTCTTGGCGGATACTCCATCTCCGACGACGAAAACCGGGAAAACGTCAGAGAGATCCTTCGCCTCCTGTCCGATCCGGGACTCACACCAGATACTCTAGTGACTGCAACTCAGGCATACTCGCCAATCAGTGATCATCCCGACCGTTGGGAGGTGCGGATTTTCGGCTACACATATGGCGATTTGGCCAGCCAAAAATGGATTCAACACTGCGATCAAACAGGTACATTCGTTTACTCCTCGCCGGATGATACCGGGCGTACCTTGTAGGGATAGCTTTAATGCCTTTACTGCGATCAGACTCACAAGGTGGTGGAAATGCATCGAAACTGTGCGAGAATTACCGAGGGGCCGCTGAGGACACCGAACTTTTCACTGCCTCGCAATTTCGAATGCGTCAACTCATCATGAAACTTGATGAGCGACTTACGCAGACAATCGTTTGGGGACTCACTTCACACTATCTGCTCTGCCTAATGGCTGTTCCGACCTACGATATGGGATCATGGTTCGTCACAATGGACCCTCACTACCTATCCTCGTTCCGCATCTCATATCGATTGCCCGAAGGTGAATTGCCAATACCTGATTCCGAGATTTCATTCCGCGTTAAGGACGTTGACTTAGCATGCGAACGCACAATTCTGGCATTGCGATACAGTCGAGGTTGGGGAGACGTTCCCGATATGTAACGCTAAAACGGAAAGCACGGTTTTCAAATGGACAATGTCCGTTTAAGGAGAGTGAAATCAATGGATACTGAGGTTATGGATACGCCAATCAATGTAGATCTACTTTTCAGTACTCGTCCTGAGTTATTCCCGCACCCGATTCCAAAGCTGGAAACGAGACGAACGGTGTTTGTTGGCGAACTAGTCAAAATCGTGATCGGCATTCGAGAGGCCGAACGACTGGTTTCTGGTCGGTGGCTTATCGTTGAATCAGTTTCCAACACGGACTCTGGTCTGCATTTTGTCGGACGAAGCTGGAAGCCATTCTACGACGACGATTTTAACTACAAGTTTGGAGTCGAAAACATTTACCGTATGGAACCTCGATCGATTGCACCTATGCATCGAAATACGCGGTCGATAACCACAGATGCAGATTAACTTATTTCGCGGATGTCGATGAGATGAAGCTGGCGTCCTTGTTCGGTGTGTGGCGAGTCTATGCAGACCAGACATTCATCTCGACTCAGTCGCGGATGCGTGTCTACTCGCCATTCGCCTTTGTATGCTGGTGGCGATGAAAATTCGCCCAAGTCAATACGGCGATTTGAGCCGATGTGAAAGAGATGCGGCGTCTGGAATCGCTGGGCACCTTTGGGATACGTATCGTTGAGAATCCACTCCTGACTTCGGAGATAGGTTAAGTGCCCGCCGCTATCAAGCACACCCTTGCCGATCTCCTCAACGATGCCGCCGTCCCTATCCTGGAATAGGAAATTGCCCCATTCGCTGTTACCCAACCAGCCTTTGGCTTGAGAGAGTATGTGGGACGAATCCCGCCAAATAAAGTGCGAGGCGTAGCCGTTCGGAATGATTATGCGCAAATCGCTACCGTCCATGGCTGTCGTGATGAGTCGCGTCAGATGACCACCGCCTGGTTGCGTCCAGCGATGCAGTAGGATCATACGTTTCCCGTCAGGACTGCATAGCAAGTGATACGCATGGTGCTTGGAGCCTGGAAGATTTGAAGCGACTTCTCCGGTCCTGGCGAGCCGCTGGTGAGTCACAATAAGTTTTTCCTGGCCTGTTTCGAGGTTCACGTGTGTGATACCGCTTTCGGCGGGGGCCATGTCGTCAAAGAAGCGATCGCGAATCCCTGCGTAGCCATAACCGGGGCGGCAGTCTGCCACGCGAGCGAAATCACATGAGACGGCTTCTTTTCCGTTGGGGCTCAACGCGTAAATGGGCGATGGAACCGTTTGCTTGTCGCCGGTATTGACATCCAAAATATGGCTGACGAAACGGTCCTGCTCGCGGTCGTTCCAAATGACTTTCGATTCGGTGCCCGGGAGCCATTGCAGCATGCAGCCTTGTTGCCAGTTCCACGCTCGAGTTGTCCCCAGTGGAATCCAACGGTCCTTATCATGGAGATCAACCATCCCCACCTCGATGACATCCTCCGCAGTAGGCGAGCGATGCTCGAAGCTAACTTTGTTGCTGAGGACAAAGCGATTGTCCGGTGAGAACTGCAGTTTGTCGTAGTAACCAAACCAATGAAACCCAGGGCCTCGCGTAATTTGCCGAATTGGCGGAAAGGCTGATTTTTCACGAGCATGCAAACGCGTGCCGATAGAAGCAGCGGCCAAGGCTCCAAGAAATTTGCGACGTGTGGTCTTCGTTGTCAATTGTGCAATCATGTTGTAATTCATTCTTGGCTTTGCCTGCATCCTACCTCGCAGGAAACGCCACTCCTGCGAAGCGAAAGTTCTTGTCCACCTTCAAGTAATTACGACGAACCAAATTGCTTTTCAACCGACTTGTGATCGGCTGACCAGGCTGCGTACACTTGCTTGGACATAGGGTCCGGAAAAATATCTTCGGCACCGTTTGCGATGCCCTGAATAACTTCATTTGCGACATCGATGGGCGGCGTTTTGGCCATCGGAATTTCTTTTGCCATATCGGTATCGATAGGACCAGGAAATACCCCAACGACGCGAATATTGCGTGTCGCAAGTTGGGCGCGAAATGCCTGTGTCATTGACCATGCGGCGGCTTTGGAAGCATTGTAGCCTGAGATACCTGGCATCCTTGCAAAGGACACCACACTGAGCATGTTAACAACGACTCCGCCTCCATTTTTTTCTAATACGGGAACGAACGCTTGGGTCGTACGGATGAGGCCAAAGTAATTCACGTCCAAGTCGAGTTGGAGTCCTGAGGCAGTCACATCAAGCGGACTTCCTGAAGTTAAGGCTCCGGCATTGTTCACTAAGACATTCACATCACTTGCGAAATTGGCAGCTGCAGTCACTTGTTCCGGTTTGGTTACATCGAGAACAATCGGGATGACACGTTTGGAATCGAACGCGACCACTTCGTCGAGGTCGGAGCGATTGCGAGCCGCTGCGTAGATTTTCGTCACTCCCGCGTCGAGATACGCTTGAATGTACGCTTTTCCGATCCCTCGGTTGGCGCCCGTTATCAAAGGAATTAACTTCGTTGCTTGCATCAATTTTCTCCCGTTTCAATTCTGTAGGTTTCGCGCGAATGACTCGCCATTGTAACGGGCATTGATTGCCCCGTCTTTCGCAATCAAGGCAACCGTAATAGCATCCCTGCTCTACTTGGCCTAGCCCCTGACGTCCGAATGCCTGCCATGATATCGCGTTGTAAAGTAAATTAGAACTACCACGACGAGCGCACTTAGCCCACCCCAGTAGAGACTCCAGCGTACATTGCCGTGCGATGTACACATCGCTAACCAAGCTCCACACCATAAATAACCGGTAAGGCTTCCCAGTCCACCCGTCATCAAACTTAGCAGTGCCTGCGCGCGAGTTCGCCAACCCGGTTCAATGCGTTCAGCTAGGTAGATTTGACTGCCTATAAAAGTAAACGTGAATGCGATGCCGTGCAGACTCAAGCCGAGCAAGACGAAAAAGGTTGAATTGGTTGCGTACAAGGCGTATCGGAGGACACCGAACCCAATACCCGTGGCGACAACCCATTTGAATCTCCAGCGACGGAGCATCGCCCCCATACTTACCAATGCGATCACTTCTGTTACTTGCCCCAGCGACATCCAAGCGCTTGTTCGTTCAAGTCCGAGCTCCGCCAAGTGTGCTGGCGTAAACGGATAAAAGGCAGCAAACGGAATCGCGATCAGTGCAGCTGTGATGAAAACAACGCGATGGTCGTTGTTTCTAAGCAAACTTAATGCGTCCCAGCCAAATCGTTCTCGCAACGTTAACGGCTGAGCACTCAATTTGTTCAGCATTTCAGAAGGCAATCGCCATGTGAATGCGCCTAGCATCATCCACAGGATGCTACTTACATAAAATGCTCTTGGGCTAGAATCCATCGCCAAAATGCTAATCAACCAACAGCCGACCATCCACCCAACCGTGCCGAGCGCACGGATCGACCCGAATTGACGCTTGGATCGAATCAGCTGCGAGAAGACGATCGAACCCGCAAGGCTCGATGTCGGGCTGCAAAACAACGCTTGCACTTGGATCAACAAAAGAATCGTCCAACTGTCGGCTTTGCCTTGAATTGCCCAAGCAATCAATCCCACGAGCGCTGCGGTCGCAAAACTGATCCAACGCAGAACCTTGGTTGGTGCAACCGACCGATCCGCCATCGCACCAAAGAACAAAGGGGACAGGATTGCCGCAATGGCCGACGCAGCAAAAGCCATCGGCTTAATCGACGCCACGCCAGCCGCATCGAGAACTCTGCCAAGCGGGACAAACCAAGAGGCCAATGCCATTCCGTGCAGGAACAGCAGAGCCATCAATTCCACTTCCTCCACGACTGTTAGATTGCGATCCGAATCCACGCACCATCATCCATAAGGCCGCAATCAATCGATTGCATCGAAGTATCAACTCAATATGAGTTCGCGGAAAGTCTAACAGCATCCTCGTTTCATTGCGAGATCGTCAACGATTTCGGACGAAATCGTAGGAGAAGGCGCCCAGCAGCTGTTTTTCAGGAACCGTGTGACACGCGGAACATTCAACCGTCGCTCGAATCGAACCCAACATTCGGATTCGATTGGCATGGGACTCGATCACGACTTGTTCGCCTTTTGCAAGCCTCGCCATCGCCTTGGATTCGAACTCATCCAATTCTCGCGTTTCTCCGACCTTCAATTCCTCCATGTCTGGGTAGTGTTCGGATACATAAACGCGCGGCGACGCGTGTTTCAGCATGCTGACCAAATGCATACCTCGAATGAGCCAAACGGCATCCCGAGGCGGAGAGTCTAAAATCCCCGCCAAAGACTCCTGGAGTTCTTGCAGCTGAAGCCGGGTTGCAAAAAAGTAGTATTCCAAGTCACTCAAGCCTACCCTTTTTTTATCTTGGATAGCTTGGTACTCATCGGATTCTTCGCGCACATCCCATGGGTCTGATTTGGGGCGATGCTGAATCACATGACCGCGAAAACCACTAACATGTTCGATGCTTTTCACATGACCGAAGCGATTTGGTGCAAGGAAACTCCATTCTGATTTACGGTGAAGATTTTGAACGTACTCGCGAGGTAAGAGCTTTTCAGGATTCTGCTCTGGTTGGATCGTTGGCTCATTCTCCGAGTCTTGCCAACCCTGCGGCAAATCAACCTCGTAACCGATATCAGACACATCAACCGTCGATGGGATGGGATCAAATCCAAGCGAACTTGATTCGAGGAGACGAACGTGTGACATGCCAGGCTTGACGCCACGCCCCACACCTAGGCCATCTCGTTTTACAAATGCTCTGACCTCGGTTTCGTGAAGCGATTGGAGCGAAAAAGATCGTTGAGAATAAATGTTCGACCAGGCTTCGTGCTTGACTTTGTCTTGACTGGATTTTCCTTGTTGCTCGCGAGCATGTTTCTCAAAAATCAAAGCAGGCATCGGTGGCGTTTCGAATTGGAGCTTGGACTCATACTCCAATCGAGGGCGGAGAGATACATAAGCGAACTCAGAACGCAATTTTGCGACCAACGAAGTTGCTTCGGCGTCGCTAAGTTCCGCTGATTTGCCCTGATCGACAAGGTGAATGAGCCGATCGACCTCGGCATTGTCTGGAGCCGTCTTTGACGAAGCCACAGGGGTTGCGACCAATGCCTCGGATTGGGCAAGCACGTTTCTGCAAGCCGAGGTGAAACCGAGTGCACTCAAAGCGATAAAACATAGACACCGAAGAATGGGTAAAAGCTGAACCATCATCGGACGATCTTTTCTTCAAAAGTTGAAGGTGTGTCAATTGGTTTCGGGGCCAGCGTTGTTGCTTAGCACGTCGAACTGAGCCGCGATAACCGTGTCTAGCAGGGAAACCGTAACGCGGCTATCGCCCGCGGCTCAGAAATTTGCTAATTGACCAGTAAAACGAAGGGAGTTCTTGGATTCACTGCGCTAATTTCCCTTGGGTTCCACTGGAGCATAATAGTCTAACAGGAGTTTCGCGTTGTGTTCGCCCTTCCATTCAACCCAAGTACGACGCGCAAGCTAGTGTATCGACAATCCTATCCTACCTTAACACGACGCGCAAAATACTGAACCGACTATCCAATTCATAGCTTTCGAGTTTCGCAGTTGCACGTTTTATGTGATTCCGGGCCAACGGCCCAGCAATTTACATAGCCCAACGTCAGGCTGGGCTATGTAAACGTCCGGGGCTTTGGCCCGGGGTGTTAAAAGTCTGGTATTGCAGCAACTTTCGAATGCGCAACATTTGTTCCGTTGAGACCCCGGCGGCCTCGGAGACCGTCTCACTTTTGGAGCTTTCGATTTTCTGTTAAGCGGCTATCGCTTTGTTTCTTAGCCGCGATAGCGGCGACACTTTGTAGCCGTGGGGCTCGCCCGAATGGGTTGAGTTAGCGGAACGGCGCGAGCCAAATGGCACTCATTCTTGAATTCTAGATATTTTCCGGCAACAAAGCACTTTGATTGGCACGGTATTTG